>DASZER010000001.1:0-16374 GCA_035940575.1 Frankiaceae bacterium
GGTCGCGGCGGCGAGGGTGCGGTAGGTCATGGGCGTTCTCCCCTGGGCAGGGCCGTCGCTGGTGACGGCGCCCGTACCGACACCGGTCGCGCCGCGAGAGTTCGCCCGCGGCGAGCGAACCTTTCGCCCCGCTGCGGTGTCCTCCAGACGAGCCGCGAGGCGGCGCGAAGGGGTGGGGCGTTGGTCGCGGAGCTCTCGGCACGGACGGCGCGGATGGCGTCGTCCGTGCCGAGGGTGCTCGGCAGGTCGCCGTCGACGGTGGCGGCGTTCCAGGAGCTCTACGTGCAGCAGTTCCCCACGCTCGTCCGCTACGCCACCCGCGCGCTGCGCGACCCCGACCTCGCCGCCGAGCTGGCGCAGGAGGCGTACACCCGCCTGCTGACCCGCTGGCGCGACGCCGACGACCCGGCGGCGTACGTCTACGTGATCCTCACGAACCTGATCCGCAACCACTGGCGCACCGTCGACCGCGAACGCTCCGCCGTCTCCTCGCTGCTCGTCACGACGCGCGAGGCGGACGAGGGGTCGCGCTGGAGCGAGGTGCGCGACGCGATCGACCGGCTGCCGCGCAAGGTGCGCGAGCCGGTGCTGCTGCACTACGTCGCCGACCTCCCGGTCGAGGACGTCGCGCGCGCGCTCGGGCGGCCGCTGGGGACGGTCAAGCGCCAGCTCCACGAGGCGCGCGCACTGCTGCACGACACGTTGCGGGAGGCTCGCGATGCCTGACCTGCGCTACGGCACCGTCGCCGGGTTCGCGGCGGCCGCGGAGGAGGCGCACCGCCGCCGCGCCGCCAAGGCCCGCGCCACCGCGCTCGCCCTCGCGGTCGTCGTCGCGCTCGGCGGCACGACGAGCGTCCTCGGGCGCACCGACGCGAGCGGGCGGCTCGTGCCCGCCGCCCCGTCGCCGGCGAGCACGGCGAGCCGCCCCGCGCCCGCGGCGACGCGGACGCCGGGGAGCCCGAGCCCGAGCGTGGCGGCGCCCGGCGCCGGCCCGGCGACCGGCCCGGCGGGCGGGACGGGCAGCTCCGGCCCGCGCCAGGACGTCGCGCGCCCCACCCCCTCGCCCACGGCGGGGCCGGCGGCGGCGCGCCCGCGCGGCCCCTGGTCGACGCCGATCTCGCGGCGCGAGGCGTCGCACCTCGTGCCGTGCCTCGCGCCCGACCGGATGGGCTGCTTCGAGGGCGGGGCGGCGGTGGTCACGGCGCAGCGCGTCGGGCTGCTCGCGCAGTTCTGCACGAAGACGCGGGAGGAACGCGTGCTGTCGTTCCCCGACGACGCCGAGGTCGAGGTCTGGGTCACGCCCTACGACGACGCGGGCACGGTGCTGTGGCGCTCGCTCGCGGACCGCCCTGCGAAGCCGGCACCGCACGACGTGACCGTCCCCGCGTCGGCGTGCGTCGAGTGGAAGACGTGGTGGCTGCGGCGCACCGACGCGGGGACGCCGATCCCGCCGGGCTCCTACACCGTGCGGTTCCGCGCGCGCTCGCCCGACGTGGACCTGCCGCCGACCGAGGCGAACTTCACGGTGACCTAGCCCTGCTAGAGCCGGATCGTCCCGAGGCGGACGGTCTGGCCGCGGCGGGCGACGACGCGGTACGTCCGGGTGCGGCCGCCGTAGGAGACCGTCAGCGTGTACGCCTCGTTGGCCGCGCCGTCGAGCCACGGGCGGGCCGACGGGTTGACGTGCCAGGCGAACGCGCCGTTGCCGGCCGCGGCCGTCGTCTGCTTGAGGCTCTCGGTGATCTCCTCCTGGCCCGACGGGTTGCCCGGCCAGAGCGGGTTGGTGATCTTCTTCGTGAGCGTCAGCGTCGCGGGGACCGGGCGGCCGTTGAGGGTCACCTTGCCGGAGAGCACCGAGTGGTAGCGCGGGTCGGCGGCGGCGTTGGCGGCCATGTCGAACGCCTTCATGACGTCGTCCCAGATGGCGATGCCGGTCGCGTACGGCGGGTGGAACGACTCGCCGTGCTCGAACGTGTACGTCAGCGTGCCGAGCGCGCCGTAGGCCCAGTCACGGCTGCCGCCGGAGGTGGCGTACAGCTCGATCGCCGACCAGTTCTCGTAGCCGCCCATGACGTCGGCCATGCGCTGGCCGAGCGCGTCGAAGATGCGCTCGTCCGACGTCGGCGTCTCGTCGTCGGTGAAGCCCCACGGGTGCATGACGAGGCGGCCCGACGTGTGGTTGGTGACGAGCGCGGTGACGGGGTGGCCGAGCAGCAGCGACTCGATGTTGCGGCTCTCCGGCTCGGAGAACGCCGCCGCGCCGCGGTGGGTCTCGTCGGCCTGGACCTCCGACGAGCCGCCGATGTCGTCGCCCCACATGTAGCCGTAGTTGCGGTTGGGGTCGACGCCGTACGCGTCGGGGTTGAGCTGGATCGGCGACGGCGCGGTGATGCCGGTGAACGAGCGGCGGTTCTTGCGCCAGTACGCCGCCTGGCCGGCCGCGCTGTTGCCGTCGACCGGTGCCTCGCGGGAGTAGTTGAAGCCGTCGACGTTGACGATCGGCACGACGAACACGCGCAACCGCTTGAGCAGCGACGTGATCCGGGCGTCGCGGCCGTAGCCCTCGGCGAGGCGGTGCGCGTAGATCATCGGGTACTCGCCGGCCGGCCACTCGCGCGCGTGGTGCACGCCGTCGACGAGGAAGCCGGGGCGCCCGTCCTTCGCGGCGACGTCGTGCGCGATCTCGATGCCGTAGACGGTGCGGCCCTCGAGCGTCTTGTTGGGCAGCGTGAAGAGCCTGATGGTCCTGGGGTACTTCTTCGCGAGCGCGGCCAGCTCGGCGTTGTAGTCGGGGAGGCGGCGGTAGTCGTCGCGGTCGGGGCCGGGCAGCTCGACCAGGCGGTCGGGGCCCGTCGACTCGTCCTCGGCGGTGCGCAGGTCGGGCGTGACGACCTCGTACGTCAGCCCGAGGCGCGCGAGGCGTGCGGCGTCGCCGGGCCACAGCACGATCTCGACGAACCCGGGGTGGTGCTCGTGGGTCTCGTCGAACGTGCTCGCGACGAGCCGCGCCGTACGCATGTCCTTGACCGGCACGCGGACGACCGGCAACGGCACGCCGGCGGGCTTGGCGGTCGGTCGGGCGGGCGCCGAGGTGGGGGCGGCGAGCATCGCGGCGGCGAGGCAGGCGACGGTGGCGACGAGCGTCCTACGCATGAGGGGGAGTTCGGCGCGCCGACCCCGGGTCCTCCTACGGCGCGACGACCGCCATGCGGTGCTCGTCGGAGTAGCCGAGGCGGGCGTAGAGGCCGGAGGCGACGGAGTTGTCCTGCATGTGCCAAAGACCGCACGCGCCGCGCTCCTCGACCAGCGCCGCCGTGGCCCACGCGGTCACGGCCGCCCCCGCGCCGGTGCCGCGCGCGTCGGGGTGGCTCGCGATCGACGCGAGGAACCCGAGCCGGTCGTCCGCCGTCGCGTCGGCGGCCACGGCGACGAGCCGGCCGTCGCGGCGCACGCCCGCCCACCGGCGGACCCTCGCGTCGCCGACGGGCAGGCTCGCGTCGGGGAAGCCCGCCGCCAGCAGCGCGCGTACCTCGTCGTCGTCCTCGGGCGGCAGCCACGCCACGCCCTCGACCGGCAGCCCGGGCGCGACGTGCGTCGCCCGGAACGCCCACCCCTCGCGCGGCGCCCAGCCCTCGGCCACGAGGCGCTCGCCGGTCTCGCGCGGGACCGAGACCTCGCGGTCGAGCCCGAGGTCGCGGGTGAGCGCGTACGCCGCCTCGGGGTCGCCGAGCACCGCCCACTCGGGCTCGCCGCCGTAGAGGTGCTGCAACGCCACCGCGCCGTCGCGCACCCGCCACGACAGGTCGTCCCGCCACACCGCCGCGAGCTGCACGAGCAGCAGGTCGCCCGGCAGCGCGGCGTACAGCTCGTCGCGTGCGGCCACCCGGCTACGCGGCGCGGCGGCGCCGCCGTACCGCGAGGGCGGTGCCGAGCACGGCCAGCGCCGCGATCGGCAGCATCGCGGGCAGGCCGGTCGCCGGCGTCGTGCCGGGGCCGGTCGGCGGCTTGTGGCCCGTCGGGGGCTTGTTGTTCGTGGGCGGCTTGTTGGTCGTCGGCGGCTTGTTGGTGCTCGGCTCGTTCCACGGCTTGGAGCCCTGGCCCGCGACCGCCTTGTCGCCCGGCGGGAGGATCGCCTTGGCGCCGCGCGCGTAGTTGAACGTGCGCGTGCCCTCGATCTGGAGGTTCACCTCGTCGGCCTCGGCGGCGGCGTTGTCCAGCGGCGTCTCCGCCGGGCGAGGCGCGAGCGCCACGAACGCCATCACGCTCTCGAACAGCGCGTCGTTGTCCGGCGTCCCGATCGCGGTCGCGGGGACGCTGATCGAGTAGTGCGTGGGCCCGGTGCCGTCCGCGACGAGCTCGACTCCCGTGGCGAGCGGGTCGGCGCGGTAGTCGAGGTAGTTCGGCTTGCAGCCGGAGACCGAGCAGAGGTCGACGGACTTCGTCGGGCCCGCGAACGCCCGCAGCGCGTTGCCGGTCGCCGCGTCCTGCACGCCCGCGTGGTACAGCACGTCGCCGACCTGCCAGCGCACGATGAGCTGCGCGAACGGCGTCTTGCCCGCCGAGGCGACGCTCGCGAGCGAGCCGCCCGCCACGTCCACGTCGATCTCGAACGTCTCGCCGGTGTAGTCGACGACGAGCTTGGTGATGTCGGCGCCGGGGATGTTCGAGCCGCCGAGCGGCTTGAGCAGGGCGTCGTCGGCCGGGTCGGTCACGCCGGCGGCCGGGGCGATGTAGTCGTCGGGCGTGAGCGGCTTGCCGGTCCAGGCGTTCAGGCCGGTGCGCTGGCGGATGATCACGTCGAGCGGGGCGCCCTGGTGGTCGGCGCCGGAGTCGGTGCCGTTCGCCTGGGAGAGCCGGTTCGAGGAGTCCGTGTAGATGATCTCGGCGCGCCCGGCCGGGTCGATGAACAGCTTGAAGAAGTCGGCCTGGTTGCGGTTGCCCTGCGCCGAGATGCACAGCGTGCCGAGCATGCAGATGTCGTTGTAGTGCATCGGGTGCGGCGTCGCCTGGACCTGGACGACGTTCGGCGTCGGGGTGTTCGCCCTGTCGATCTGCGAGAAGTAGACGTGCCAGACCTGGTCCTTGCGCGCGCTCGGGCCGTCGGGGCCGAGCTCGTCGAGGGTCATGTTCGTGCCGTACCAGGCGACGTCGAGGATGCCGTCGCCGCCGGCCTGCGCCCACGGGAACAGGTTGACGTTCGCCGGGGGCTTGTCGATCGTGCGGACGTCGGACCACTGGGTCCACTCGTTGTCCGCGCCGGGCGGGGCCCACGCGTAGTGCACGCGGTACGCGTCGTGGTCGATCCAGACGGCGTAGAGGTTGCGCGCCTTGTCGATCGTGAGGATCGGGAACAGCGTCTCCGGGTCGGCCGTGTCCTCGGCGGGCACCGCCGTCTGGTAGTGGAACGTCAGGTGGCCGGTCTCGTCGGGCACGCCGATCGCGAGGGCCAGGCCGCCGCCCTCGTCGCTGCACAGCCCGAGGAAGTCGCCGGTGTACTGGTCGACGACGGGCACGCCGTGGTTGGGGAAGTGCACGCCGTCGTCGCAGTACTCGCCGGCCTTGTCGGTCAGGTTGTAGTCGGTGCCGTCGGTCGAGTAGTCGACGCGGTCGCCGGCCGTCTGGTCGGCGTACTCCATGTAGAGCAGCGGCAGGTCGCCGGTGTACGGCGAGATCGTCTTGTCGCTCGGCTTCGGGTCGAACAGGGCCATCCACTCGCGGTCGCCGCCGGGGTGCGAGCAGCCGGCCGGGCTCGACTCGATCGTCTTGCCGTCGTCCTCGGTGTACGACGCGCTGAAGCACGTGAGCGCGTAGAGGTCGTTGTAGTAGACGTGGCCGAACTGGTCGGCGGCGAGCTCGGTGTCGCCGCCGCCGGGGCCGAGGTCGCTCTTGCTCGGCGCGAGGCCCGTCTGGTCGTACGCGGGCACGTCCGGGCACACGTCCGGGCACTGGGTGGCCTGGGCGATGCGGTAGGAGTCGCCGCCGTCGACGGAGATGTTCCAGATGGACCGCTGCACGCCGGTGCCCTGGGGGCCGGAGGCGTGGACGGTGCCGTTCGGGTTGACGATCATGTTGGGCTCGCCGTAGGCGTGGATCGGGTCCACGACGCGCGGCACGCCGAACGTGATCGGGGGCTCGCCCGCGGCGGGCGCGGTGGTGGCGGTGGTCGCGACGGCGGCGAGCGCCGTGGCGAACGCCGCGCCGAGTGCGAGACGGGTCAGCTGGGGACGACGCACGGCGGGCTCCTCGTTGAATCGACCCGCACACGGTAACGCCGTCCGGCCCCGAGCGCGTGCCACGTTGCCCCCGCCCGCGCCACGCCTTACCGTTCGGTGACCTCGACCGTCCTGCCGCCGTACGTCCGGAGTGCCCAGCCATGCGCCGTACCGCCCGCCGTCTCGGCGTCGTCGCCACCGCGACCGCCGCCGTCGTCGCCGTGGCGAGCGCGCCCGCGTCGGCGGCGCAGGTCGGCTCGCCGTTCACGTGCACGGCCAGCGTCAAGATGGACTGGTCGACGTCCGGGCAGTTCTCGGCGACCGTGACGGCGTACGTCGTCGGCGTCTGCTCGATCCCCGGCTGGACGACGTGCGACATCTCGATCGTCGGCGCACCCGGCGTCCTCGCGACGGAGCGCACCGCCGGCCCGAACTGGTGCGACTCCACGATCACGGTCGTCGGGATGCAGAACACGCCGTACTTCGCCGTCGGCCGCGTCGGCTACTCCGCAGCGGACCTCCCGACCGCCGTCGCCACGACCGTTCCCGTCGTTCCGACCAGCTAGCCCCCGCCGGGGCCGTCCCGCCGGCCTCCGGCGACGCCCCCGCGCGTTCCTTGCAGCCCGTACGGCGCCCTCCCGCGTGGCGATCTTCAGTGTTGGGCGGGGCTGAGGACGTCGATCAGCGACGCGCGGCGGTGCACGGTGGACGGCGGGTCCTCGACGAGCGACCGCGCGAGAGTTCCGGCCGCCGCCGTCGCTGTCGTGGGGTCGACGCCGGCCACAGCGAGGACGTCGGCGACGTCGAGCGTGGTGTCGCCCCTGGCGTACGCCACGGTGGCCGCCTCGTGCAGCACGAGGCCGTCGGCCAGCCGGAGCCGCGCCCACGGCACCGGCTCGTACCCCTCGGCCAGCGCCTCGGCCGCCCGGCGGAGGTCGTCGAGCGCGACCCGGCTCGCGTCCCTGGCCTCCGCGAGGGCGGACGCGCGGTCCAGCAGCCGCAGCAACGCCTCGGTGGTCTCCAGGTGCACGCGCCCAGGATGACAGGGCGGCGGGCGTGCCGCGTAGGGTCTGGGACGTGGAGCGGACGCTGTTCGACGGGCCGCGCGAGGAGGCGGAGGCCCGCGTCGCGCCGCTCGCGGTACGCCTGCGCCCCCGCTCCCTCGACGAGGTCGTCGGCCAGGAGCACCTGCTCGGCCCCGGTACGCCGCTCCGGCGGCTCGTCGACGGCGACGCGCCGATCTCGTTGCTGCTCTGGGGCCCGCCCGGCACCGGCAAGACGACGCTCGCGTACGTCGTCGCGGCCACCACCAAGCGGCGCTTCCGCGAGCTCTCGGCGGTGACGGCGGGCGTCAAGGACGTGCGCGCCGTCATCGAGGAGGCGCGCAACGCCCTCGGCGACAGCGGCGCGCAGACGGTGCTGTTCATCGACGAGGTGCACCGGTTCTCCAAGACGCAGCAGGACGCGCTGCTGCCCGCCGTCGAGAACCGCTGGGTGACCCTCGTCGCCGCGACGACCGAGAACCCGTTCTTCTCCGTCATCTCGCCGCTGATGTCGCGCAGCCTGCTCCTGCGCCTCGAGCCGCTCACCGACGAGCACGTCCGCACGGTGGTCGACCGCGCGATCGCGGACGAGCGAGGCTACGGCGGCCGCCTCGCGCTGGCCGACGACGCGACGGCCCACCTCGTACGCATCGCCGGTGGCGACGCGCGCCGCGCCCTCACCGCCCTCGAAGCGGCCGCGGGCGCGGCCGAGGCGCTCGGCGAGGGCACGATCACGCTCGAACGCCTCGAGGAGGCGGTCGACAGGGCCGCCGTTCGCTACGACCGCGACGGCGACGAGCACTACGACGTCGCGTCCGCGTTCATCAAGAGCCTGCGCGGCTCGGACGTCGACGCGGCGCTGCACTACCTCGCGCGGATGGTGGAGGCGGGGGAGGACCCGCGCTTCGTCGCCAGGCGGCTGGTGATCTTCGCCAGCGAGGACGTCGGGATGGCGGACCCGACGTCGCTGCAGGTCGCCGTCGCGGCCGCGCAGGCGTTGGAGATGGTCGGGCTGCCCGAGGCCAAGCTGAACCTCGCCCAGGCCACGATCCACCTCTCCCTCGCCCCGAAGTCCAACGCCGTCATCACCGCGATCACGAAGGCGTCCGACGACGTCCGCAGGGGCGACGTCGGCCGCGTCCCCCCGCACCTGCGCGACTCCCACTACGCCGGGGCCAAGAAGATCGCGCACGGCAAGGGGTACCGATATCCTCACGACTTCCCCGCCGGGATCGTCGCCCAGCAGTACGCGCCGGACGTCGTGCACGGCAGGGAGTACTACGAGCCCAGCGACCACGGCGCCGAACGCGACGCCGCCGAGCGCCTCCGCCGCATCCGCGCGGCGCTGCGGAACGACCCTTCCGAGGAGCAGCAGAACCGATGATCGGACCCGGCGGCTGGGCCGTCCTCATCCTGTCGTTCGCGGGGGTGCTGCTGACGGCGTTCATCTGCTACGTCCTCGTCAAGCTCGGCGCCGTGCTCGGCTCCACCGAGGACCTGATCGACGGTGTCACCGAACGCACCGTGCCGCTCCTCGGCGAGGTCACGACGACCGTCGTGCACGTCAACCAGGAGCTCGAGCGCGTGGACGCGATCACCGAGAACGTCCAGACCATGAGCAACAACGTCGCGGGCCTCACGACGCTGTTCGCTGCGACGCTCGGGTCGCCGGTCGTGAAGGTCGCGGCGTTCTCCTACGGTGTGCGCCGCGCCGCGAAGGGCAAGGCCAGGGACGACCTGGAGAAGCGCGTGAAGGAGCAGATGAAGTCCGAGCGCGCCGAGAGGAAGGGCCGCAACCGATGATGCGACGCGCGTTCTGGACCGCCCTGGGCGTCGGCCTCGGCGCGACCGGCGGCGTGCTCGTCGCGCGCCGGCTGCGCCGTACTCGCGAGGCCCTGACGCCGAGCGGCATCGCGGGCGCGGTGGCGGGCGCGTTCTCGGGCCTGACGGACGCGATCAGGGACTTCGGCACGGAGGTGCGCGCCGGCATGGCCGAGCGCGAGGCCGAGCTCAACGACGCCCTGGGCTTCGGCGACCCGTACCCCGACGAGGTCCGTCCGTGAAGACACCCCACGACACCACTCGCTGCGCTCGCGCTGCCGCGGGGGCCCCGTCATGAACAGCGCGGAGATCCGACGGCGGTTCCTCGACTTCTTCGGCAACCGCGACCACACCGTCGTGCCGAGCGCGAGCCTGCTCGCCGACGACCCGACGCTGCTGCTCGTCAACGCCGGCATGGTGCCGTTCAAGCCGTACTTCCTCGCCGAGCTGTCGCCGCCGTGGCCGCGCGCCGCGAGCGTGCAGAAGTGCGTCCGCACCCTCGACATCGACGAGGTCGGCAAGACCACGCGGCACAACTCGTTCTTCCAGAT
The DNA here is from genome assembly GCA_035940575.1 of Frankiaceae bacterium. GTDB lineage: Bacteria > Actinomycetota > Actinomycetes > BP-191 > BP-191 > BP-191. The sequence continues at coordinate 9,628 of DASZER010000001.1, forward strand.
GGCCGGCAACTTCTCGTTCGGCGACTACTTCAAGGAGCGCGCGATCCCGCTCGCGTGGGAGCTGCTCACCAAGCCGCAGGCCGAGGGCGGCTTCGGCTTCGACGAGGCGCGCCTGTGGGTGACGATCTACCTCGACGACGACGAGTCGTACGACATCTGGCACCGCGCCGTCGGCGTGCCCGACGAGCGCATCCAGCGGCGCGGCATGGACGACAACTTCTGGTCCATGGGCGTGCCCGGCCCGTGCGGGCCCTGCTCGGAGATCTACGTCGACCGCGGCCCCGAGCACGGCCCCGACGGCGGCCCGATCGTGGACGAGGAGCGTTTCCTCGAGGTCTGGAACAACGTCTTCATGCAGTCCGAGCGCGGGCCGCAGACCGGCCCGGGCAAGAGCGACTACGACATCCTCGGCGACCTGCCGGCCAAGAACATCGACACCGGCATGGGCCTCGAGCGCATGGCGACGCTGCTCCAGGGCGTCGAGAACCTCTACGAGATCGACACCACCCGCCACGTCCTCGACCGCGCCGCCGCGCTGTCCGGCGTCTCCTACGGCGCCGACCACGGCAGCGACGTACGCCTGCGCGTCGTCGCGGACCACGCGCGCACCGCCGTCATGCTCATCGGCGACGGCGTGACGCCGGGCAACGAGGGCCGCGGCTACGTCCTGCGCCGGATCATGCGGCGTACGACCCGCGCCATGCGCCTGCTCGGCGCGCACGACCCGTCGATGCGGGAGCTGGTCGACGCCTCGATCGAGGCGATGGGCCCGCAGTACCCCGAGCTCGTCGCCGACGCCGACCGCATCCGTACCGTCGCGGTCGCGGAGGAGGGGTCGTTCCTGGAGACGCTGACGAAGGGCCAGACGCTCTTCGAGCAGGCGCTCCCGGCCGCCAGGGAGCGCGGCGTGCTGTCGGGCGAGCGGGCGTTCGCGCTGCACGACACCTACGGCTTCCCGATCGACCTGACGCTGGAGATGGCGTCCGAGCAAGGGCTGACAGTCGACGAGGACGGCTTCCGCCGCCTCATGCAGGAGCAGCGCACCCGCGCCAAGGAGGCGCACAAGGCGCGCAAGGTCGGCCACGCCGACATGGGCCTGTTCCGGTCGCTGCTCGAGGCCACCGGCGGCGTGACGTTCACCGGCTACTCCGAGGTCTCGTCGGAGGCGGTCGTCCGCGGCCTCGTCTCCGACTCCGGGACGCTCGACGTCGCGCAGCAGGGCGACGAGGTCGAGGTCGTGCTGGACCGTACGCCGTTCTACGCCGAGGCCGGCGGCCAGCTCGGCGACACCGGCTGGCTCGAGGTGCCGTACGCCGAGGTCGAGGTCCTCGACACGCAGAAGCCGCTGCCCGACCTCGTCGTGCACCGCGTCCGCGTCAAGGCCGGCGAGCTGCGCGTGGGTGCGCAGGTCGGCGCGCACGTCGACGTCGAGCGCCGCCGCGCCATCTCGCGCGCGCACACCGCGACCCACCTCGTGCACCGCGCGTTCCGCGCCGCGCTCGGCGACCACGCGACGCAGGCGGGCTCGCTCAACGCGCCCGGCCGGCTCCGCTTCGACTTCGCGTCGCCCACGGCCGTGCCGCCGTCGGTGCTCGCCGACGTCGAGGACACCGTCAACGCCGTCCTCATCGACGACCTCGAGGTGCGCGCGTTCGTCACGACGCAGGAGGAGGCGCGGCGGATCGGGGCGCTGGCGCTGTTCGGCGAGAAGTACGGCGACGCCGTGCGCGTCGTCGAGGTCGGCGACTACGCCCGCGAGCTCTGCGGCGGCACGCACGCCGCGCGGTCGGGCCAGCTCGGGCTCGTGAAGCTCCTGGGCGAGGCGTCGATCGGCGCGGGCGTGCGCCGCGTCGAGGCGCTGGTCGGGATCGACGCGTTCCGGTTCCTCGCCAAGGAGCACGTGCTCGTCTCGCAGCTCGCCGAGCAGCTCAAGGCCCCGGCCGAGGAGCTGCCCGAGCGCGTCTCCGCGCTGGCCGCGCGGCTGCGCGACGCCGAGAAGGAGCTCGAACGCCTCAAGGCCGGCGCGGTGCTCGCGGCCGCCGGCGGCCTCGCGGACGCGGCGACCGACGTCGACGGCGTCGCCGTCGTCGCGCACGAGGCGCCGCAGGGCACGTCGGTCGACGACGCGCGCAAGCTCGCCGTCGACGTCCGCTCGCGCCTGGAGCCGAAGCGCCCCGCCGTCGTCGTCGTGGCGGTGCGTTCGGAGGGCAAGGCGAACATCGTCGTCACGGCCGGCAAGGAGGCGCAGGCGCGCGGGCTCAAGGCCGGCGCGCTCGTCCGGGAGCTCGCGCCCGTGCTCGGCGGCGGTGGCGGCGGCAAGGACGAGCTGGCGATCGCCGGCGGCTCGCGCGCCGACGGCGTTCCCGAGGCCATCGCGCTCGTCCCCGCGTTGGTGGCGCGGAGTCTGTGACCCGGGGCGTACGGATCGGAGTGGACGTGGGCAGCGTGCGCGTCGGAGTGGCCGCGAGCGACCCCGACGGCATCCTCGCGACGCCCGTCGCGACGCTGCCGCGCGCCGAGGCGCTCGACGGGCTCGTCGCGCTCGTCGCCGAGCGCGAGGCCGTCGAGGTCGTCGTCGGCCACCCGCGCCACCTCTCCGGCGCGGCCGGGGCGTCGGCGCGCGACGCGGAGGCGTTCGCCGAGTCGCTGCGCGAACGCCTCGACGTCCCCGTGACGCTCGTGGACGAACGCCTCACGACCGTCACGGCGACGCGCACGCTCGCCGAGCGCGGCGTGCGCGGCAGGGCCCAGCGCGCGGTGGTCGACCAGGCGGCCGCCGTCGCGATCCTCCAGTCCGCCCTGGATGCGAGCGACCGATGACCGATCTGCTCACCGACGACGTCCCGCCGCCGCGCCGCCGCGGCCACAGGGGCACCGTCGTCGCCCTCGCCGCGCTGGCCGTCATCGCCGCGCTCGCGCTCGTCGGCGGGCGGATGGTGCTGTCGCGCTTCGGGGGCCCGCCGCCGGACTACGAGGGCGCGGGCACCGGCGAGGTCACCGTGCAGGTGCCGCGCGGGGCGTCCGCCTCGGACATCGGCGGCGTGCTGGAGACGGCGGGCGTGGTCAAGAGCGCGAAGGCGTTCCGCGAGGCCGCGCGCGAGGACGAGCGCTCGCTGAAGATCCAGCCCGGCTACTACCGGCTCCGCCGCCGGATGAAGGCGAAGCTCGCCCTGGAGCTGCTGCTCGACCCGAAGGCGCGGCTGCGCTCGCGCGTGACGATCCCCGAGGGGCTCACGGTCGAGCAGACGTTGCAGACGATCTCGAAGAACGTCAGCGACGTGCCCATCGCCGCGCTGCGCGAGGCGGCGAAGAACCCGAACGCGCTCGGCCTCCCGCCGTGGGCGGGCGGGCGCCTCGAGGGCTTCCTGTTCCCCGCGACGTACGACATCGAGCCCGGCACGTCCGCCGTCGAGGTGCTGCGCCTGCTCGTGGAGGAGACGCTCGAACGCGTCGAGCGCCTGGACATCGAGGGGCGCGCGGCGGCGTTGAGGATCACGCCGTACCAGGCGCTCGTCATCGCGTCGCTGGTCGAGGGCGAGACCGGCAAGGCGAGCGACCGCGGCAAGGTCGCCCGCGTCGTCTACAACAGGCTCTCCAAGCCGATGCGGCTGCAGTTCGACTCGACCGTGAAGTACGCGTACGCCCTCGAGGGCGAGACCAAGACGCGCCTGCTCTACCGCGACCTCGACATCTCCTCGCCCTACAACACCTACCGCAACGACGGCCTCCCGCCCGCGCCGATCAACTCGCCAGGCGAGGCGGCGCTGGAGGCGGCGCTGGAGCCGACGCCGGGGCCGTGGCTGTACTTCGTCGTCGTCGACAAGGACGGCAACAGCGCGTTCGCCGTGACGGCCGAGGAGTTCGCGCGGCTCAAGGAGCGGTACCGCCAGGAGGTGCTGTCGCCGTGAAGGCCGCCGTCGTGGGTCGCCCCGTCGCGCACTCGCTCTCGCCCGCGATCTGGCGCGCGGCGTTCGAGTCGCTCGGGCTGGACGGCTGGGAGTACGACGCCGTCGACTGCGACGCCCAGGAGCTCGAACGCCTCGTGCGCCGCGGCGGCTACGCGGGCCTGTCGGTGACCATGCCGCACAAGCACCTCGCCGCGCGGCTCGTCGACCGCAAGGCAGGCCGCACGGCCGGCGCGGTCAACACCATCGTCTTCGGCGAGGACGAGACCGTCGGCTACAACACCGACGTCGACGGCGTCGCCGCCGCGCTCGCCTCCGTGGCCCCCGGCGCGAGGAACGTCGTCGTCCTCGGCGCGGGCGGCACGGCCGCCGCCGCGGTGCTCGCCGTGCAGGCGGCCGGCGGCCACGCGACGCTCGTCGCGCGCAACGGCGCCGCCGCGCTGGAGCTCAAGGAGCGGACCGGCGGGATGGCGGCGTTCGAGGCGTGGCCGCGGGCGCGCGAGGTCGTGGCCGGCGCCGACGCGGTCGTCAACACCACGCCGCAGGGCGCCGCCGACGAGCTCGCCGCGGGCTGGGCCGGCGCTCCGTTGGTGGACGTCATCTACGACCCGTGGCCGACGGCGCTGGCCCGCGCCGCCGAGGCCGGCGGGCACCCGGTCGCGGGCGGCCTGTACGTGCTCGTCCACCAGGCGCTGCGCCAGATCGAGCTCGTGACGGGGCAGCGGCCGGACCCCGAGCCGTTGCTGGAGGCGGGGGAGCGGGCGCTGCGCGCCCGCTGACCCCACGCCGACCGCCGGCGGGCGGCAGGGGCCGGTGCGGTCGCCGACGGACGTCTCTCGTCCCGCCTAGCCCAAACGGGTCATTCAAGGGCACGCGACCCCCGGCCGATGCTCCATGCACACGCAGGAACGAGCGCCGGTGAAGGGTGTGCCATGGGCGAGGTGCGGAGCGAGGCTTCCCGCGCGGTTCGACTGGACCGTGCCATCCGCGATCTGCTGACGCAGACCGCCGAGATCGAGGCCGCGGCCGTGGTGTCGTTCGACGGCCTCCCGATGGCCTCGGCGCTGCCCGCAGAGATGGACGAGGACCGCGTGGCCGCCATGAGCGCCGCGCTGCTCTCCCTGGGCGAGCGCGCGACCGTCGGCCTCGGCCGCGGCGAGCTCAGCCAGGTCTTCATCGAGGGCGAGGAGGGGACCGTCTTCCTCGTCTCCGCCGACAACGAGGCCGTGCTCGTCGCCGTCGCCGCCAAGGGCGCCAAGGCCGGAATGATGCTCTACGAGGTGAAGCGCACCGCCGCCACCGTCGCGGACGTCCTTCGCGGCGACGAGCCGGAGCCCGCGTCGGAGCCGGAGCAGGATGCGTTCGAGGCCCTCGCCGCCATGACCCCCACCACGCCCGCGTACGCGCCGCTCGGAACCCGACCCGAGAGCAACGGCTCGGCCTGGGCCTGACGCGAGCCCCACTGACGGAGACGCGTCATGACTCTTGAAGGCTCCCTGGAGGCGTTCAGCCTCCCGGACATCTTCCAGCTCCTCTCGTTCACGAAGAAGACGGGCGCGCTGCGCATCACGGGCCCGGCCGCGAAGGGCGTCGTCCACTTCGCGACCGGCTCGGTGACCGGCGCGACGTCCGACGTGAGCCGGCAGTCGCTGGCCCGCCGCCTCGTCGGCGCGAACCTGCTCGACGACGCCGCCCTCGCGGCCGCCGTCGCCAAGGTGGACGAGGATCCGAGCGTGGGCATCGGCAAGGCCGCCGCCGACGCGGGCCTCGTCGACGAGGGCGTCCTGCACGAGCAGGTCGTGGAGCAGGCGACCGACGCGGTGTTCGACCTGCTGCGCTGGAGCCGCGGCGACTTCGCGTTCGTGGAGGAGCCCAACCCCGACGACCTCGGCGTCTCGCTGAACGTCGAGGAGGTCATCGCCGAGGGCCGCCGCCGCATGGAGGAGTGGGAGACGCTCACCAAGGCCGTCCCCTCCCCGGACTCCGTCGTGTGCGTCGTCCTCAAGCCGAGCGCCGACGAGACCTCGCTGACCGCCGAGGAGTGGGCGATGCTCGCCCTCGCCGACGGCCGCCGTACGGTCTCCGACCTCGTACGGCTCACCGGCCGCGGCGAGTTCGCGACCGTCCGCACGCTCGCCGCGCTGGTCGAGCGCAGGCTCGTGGCGTTCCGCCGCGGCGACGACGACGCCGACGACTCGGTGGCCGCGCTGCTGCGCCGCCAGGCCGAGCTGTCCCGCCTCGAGGGCAACCCCGAGCCGGCCCCGGCCGAGCCCGCCGCGCCCGCCGCGCCCGCGGAGCCCGTCGCGTCCGCGGAGCCCGCGGCCGAGGCGCCGAAGCGTCCCGAGATCGTTCCCGACGTCGTGCCGCAGCGGCCCGAGCCGCTGCTGGCCCGCCGTCCTGACTTCGCCGAGCGGCGCCCCGCCTCGGCCATCCGCACGACCACCGAGACGGAGGGCAGCGCCGCCGTGGCCCCGGCCGAGACGGTCTCGCCGCTCATCGAGCGCGACCCCAGCGTCAACAAGAGCCTGCTCCTGCGCCTCATCGCCGGCGTGAGGGGGCTGTAGACATGGCACAGCGGAAGAAGCTCAACGCCGGCAAGAAGATCGTCGTCACGGGCCCGTTCGCCGCGGGCAAGACGACGCTGATCCGCACGATCAGCGAGATCACGGTCCTGTCGACCGAGAAGGACATCACCGACTCCACGCGCTCGCGCAAGAACGAGACGACGGTCGCGATGGACTTCGGCCGCATCACGATCGACCGCGACCTCGTGCTCTACCTGTTCGGCACGCCCGGCCAGGAGCGCTTCGACTTCATGTGGGAGATCCTCGGCGAGGGGATG
>DASZER010000002.1:0-26609 GCA_035940575.1 Frankiaceae bacterium
CGCCCCCTGGACCCGCCGGGCGGCGACGGCCGCGTCTCGCCAAGCCCTACTAGGGGACGACGACGGTCGGGCCCGGGCCCGGCGCCGCGGGCGGCTCGCCGGTCGTGGCGAGCGTGAACGCCGCCAGCAGCAGCAGCACGAACCCGACGCCGCCGAGCACGAGCAGCATGCGGCGCTGCCGCAGGGCGCGCGCGTCGTCGAGCCGCGTGATGCGCCCGCCGAACGGCGTCCCGCACGTCGCGCACGCGTCGACGTCGATCGGCGAGCGGGCGCCGCACTCGACGCACGGCCAGGTCGGCGTCGCGGGCGCCGAGGGGTCGGCCGCGAGCGGGCCGGAGAGCACCGCGGCCAGCGGGGCCGTCAACGGGTCGACGGGAGCCGGCGGCGGGGGCGGCAGCGGCGGGAGCGCGTCGATCGGCGCGGTCAGCGGGTCGAGCGCGGCGCGCGCGGGCGGCGCGGCGGCTGCGTGAGCGGGCTGAGCTGCGTGAGCGGGCTGAGCGGCGTGAGCGGCCTGCGCGGCCTGCGCGGCGGGCGCCGGGACGGGCGGCGCCGGGCGCAGGTCGGCGTAGCACAACGTGCACCACGAGTCGCCGGGGCGAACCGTGGCGCCGCACGAAGGGCAGGAGCCGCTCACGACTCCCCCATCGGCCATTCGGCCTAACGGCTTGAGTCCCCGGTCGCCTCGTCGCGCGACGTCCCGAGGACACGGCCCGCCTCCAAGCGGTCCTTGAGGGCGTTGAGCCCCTCCTTGAGCCTGACGCGGTGCCGCTCGCCGACGCGGATCAGCCGGCGCGGCGACAGCGGCTCGGCGGGGTCGGCGCGCAGGTAGTAGTGCACGATCGCGCCGTCGCCCCACGGCTCGACCCAGAACTCGCTCGTCCCGGCGAGCGCCCCCGACACCGTGAGGCGTACGCCCTCGTCCCCGCGGTCGAGGTACGCCGCGCACTCCAGGTCGGGGAACAGCCGCCGCCACAGCGCCGGCGCCTTCAGCTCCTCCGCCACGACGGCGGGCGGCGCGACGACGAACGTCTCGTCGATGAGGTCGACCAGCGGCACGACCGCAGTGTCACACCGTCACACCAGCGGCGCGAACGCCACCGTCCCCAGCGCGAGCTCCAGCGACGCGAAGCCGTGGGAGCGGGCGTAGGCGAGCTCGTTCGCGAGGTTGCCGACGCCGTTCGAGCCGGTCGCCGAGACCGTCGACAGCGTGCCGAGCGCGTTGCCCGACGCGTCGAGGAACGCGCTGCCGGAGTCGCCGGGGATGCCGGGCGAGACGGTGTAGACGGTGTGCGTCCAGCCGCCCGAGGGGTTGTTGTTGACCGTGTAGCCCTGCTTGGGGCTGACGGGCGTGAAGCCGAGGCGCAGCGACGAGTTGCCGTACGTGTAGACCTCGGTGAACGACGCCGCCCCCTGCGCGAGCGCGCCGGGCCCGCCCCAGAACGGCACCGACGGGTTGACCCGCGCCCAGTCGGCCGGGTCGAGCCTGACGAGCGAGAAGTCGTTGTAGCGGCAGACGTCGGTGGCGGCGTTCTCGCCGGCGTCCTTCATCGCGACCCAGGAGTTGTAGACCATCGTGCCCGGGCGCGTGGCGCCGCCGACCGTCACCTGCTGGCCGATCGGGAACGTCTGCGCCTGGCAGCCGTTCGTCACCGTCGGGCCGCTGCGCGACGCGCAGTGCGCGGACTGGCCGAGGTAGACGGTGCCCGCCGAGTCGTAGAACACGAAGTTCGCCGTGCACTGCTGCCCGCCGGTCGACGTCTGCACGCCGGGGTGGACGGCGGCGGTCGCCGCGGGAGCCCACGCGGGCTCGGCGGCGGAGGCCGGGGAGGGCACCGCGACGGCGGCGGCGACGGCGAGGGCTGCGACGAGGGTCTTCATGCCATGGACGACGCCGCCCCGCCCAAAATGTCGCGCTCCCGGCGCTGTTGCACATCCGTCGCAGTTACGCGAAATGAAGAAGATGGACATGCCGTATTCCCGGCCTTACTCTCCGACGCATGTCCTTCGCGGTCCTCTACGCACGGCTGCATGTCGACCTGCAGCGCGTGAGCACCGCCCTGTGTCTGCCCTGTCCCCGTTAGGACCGGCAGACCCCTTCGCACCATCCGAATCGGGACGCCGCGTCCGGCGTCCCCGTCTCTCCCTGAGCGGCTGACGCCGTAGCGCGCGCGTCCCTCCATCCCAGAGGACGCCCCAGTGACCATCTCCGCCGCGGAGGACCTCCGCGAGGTCGCGCTGCGCGCGGGCCGCGAGCTCGAGGGCGCGCCGGCCGAGGAGATCCTGGGCTGGGCGCACGAGACGTTCGGCGAACGCTTCGCCGTCACGTCGTCGATGGAGACGGGCCTGCTCGCCCACCTCGCGACGCGCGTCGCGCCGGGGCTTCGCGTGCTGTTCCTCGACACCGGCTACCACTTCGCCGAGACCATCGGCACCCGCGACGCCATCGCGTCGGTCTACGACGTCACCGTCGTCACGATCACGTCGGGGCGCCCCGACGACCGCCTCTACGAGCGCGACGTCGACGCGTGCTGCAAGGCCCGCAAGGTCGACCCGCTCGACGCGGCGCTGGCGCCGTACCTCGCCTGGGGCAGCGGCGTGCGCCGCGACGAGAGCCCCACGCGCGCGGCGACCCCCGTCGTCGGCTGGGACGCCAAGCGGGACAAGGTGAAGGTCAACCCGATCGCGGCCTGGACGCAGGCCGACGTCGACGCGTACGTCGCCGAGCACGGCGTGCTCGTCAACCCCCTCCTCTCCGACGGCTACCTCTCGATCGGGTGCGCGCCGTGCACCCGTCGCGTGGCGCCGGGAGAGGACCCGCGCAGCGGCCGCTGGGCGGGGACTGGCAAGACGGAGTGTGGTCTGCATGGCTGACGTCAGAACTTTTGCCTCCTTCGGCGGGTCGGTGGACACCGACACGGCGCCGCGCCTCCTTGCCGACGACGAGCTCGCGCCGAGCCTGCGCGACGCGCCGTCGTTCGCCGACCTCGACGAGCTCGACCGCTTCGAGGTCGCCGTGAAGTCCTACCTCGCGGGCGAGATGGACCCCGAGGAGTTCCGGCGCATGCGCCTGTGGCACGGCGTCTACGGCCAGCGGCACCTCGTCGACGTGCACATGGTCCGTACGAAGATCGTCGGCGGCGCGCTCACGCCGCAGGCCCTCGACGCCATGGCGGACGTGGCCGAGAAGTGGTCGCGCGGCTGGGGCCACATCACGACGCGGCAGAACGTGCAGTTCCACTTCGTGCAGCTCGCCGACGTGCCCGCCACGCTCAAGCGCCTCGCCGAGGCCGGCGTGACGAGCCGCGAGGCGTGCGGCGACACCGTCCGCAACGTCACCGCGTGTCACCTCGCCGGCGTCTGCCCGGTCGAGGTGCTCGACGTCAACGCCGCCGCCGAGGCCGTGGCACGGCACTTCCTCCGCAACCCGCTCGCCCAGAACATGCCGCGCAAGTTCAAGATCGCGGCGTCGGGCTGCGCCGTCGACTGCGCGCTCACCGGCATCCACGACATCGGCATCATCGCGACCGAGGTCGACGGCACGAAGGGCTTCCGCCTCGTCGTCGGCGGCGGCCTCGGCACCGACCCGCACCCCGCGCAGCCCCTCGAGCCGCTCACCTCGCCCGACGAGCTCATCGTCACCGCCGAGGCGATCCTGCGGGTCTGGGACCGCGAGATGCCGCGCCACCAGCGGGCCCGCGCGCGGATGAAGTTCCTCATCGCCAAGATGGGCATCGAGACGTTCCGCGAGAAGGTCTTCGCCGAGCGCGACAAGCTGCGCTGCTCCGCGGACTACCGCAAGCAGGACCCTGAGGCGTTCCTCCCCAAGCGCGCGGAGCGCTCGCCCGTCGTCGCGGCCGAGGACCCGTCGTACGAGTCGAAGGACCCGTTCGGCTACGCCCTCTGGCGCGAGACGAACGTCATCGAGCAGCGCCAGCGCGGCCGCTACGTCGCCTACGTCTCGGTCCGCATGGGCGACGTCACGACCGAGCAGTTCCGCACGCTCGCCAAGGCCGCGCGCGAGCTCGGCATCGAGTGGCGCACGACCGTCCGCCAGAACCTCGTCGCCCGCGACCTGCGCCCTGGCGACGTTCCCCGCCTCTACGACATCCTCGCCGCCGCGGGCCTCGACGAGACGGGCGCCGAGCGGGCGTCGAACGTCGTCTCGTGCCCCGGCGCCGAGACGTGCAACCTCGCGCTCGTCGCCTCGCGCGGCGTCGCGTCCGCCACGATCGACGCGCTCAAGGCCGCGGGCCTCGGCGACGTGCCGCTGTCCATCAACGTCTCCGGCTGCCCGAACTCCTGCGGCCAGCAGCAGATGGCCGACATCGGCCTGTCCGGCCAGGTACGCCGCGTCGGCACCGAGGAGGCGCCCGGCTACCGCATCCTGCTCGGCGGCCGGGTCACCGAGGGCGGCGCGCGGTTCGGCCAGTACGTCGCCAAGGCGCCCGCGAAGCTCACGCCGTCGGCGGTCGTCACCGTCGTCGGCCGCTACCGCGACGAGCGCCGCGAGGGCGAACGGTTCGGCGACTGGGTCGACCGCGTCGGGGCCGAGGAGATCGGCGCGTCGCTGGCGGGCTTCGACGTGAAGCGCACCCGCGAGGAGGCGCCAGAGGACTTCACCGACTGGGGCGAGACGGTGCCGTTCCAGGTCATCCTCGGTCGCGGGGAGTGCGCGGGATGAGCGGCCGCACCGTGTGGCTGACCGGCCTCCCGAGCGCCGGCAAGACCACCATCGCGAACGCCGTCGCCGAGCGGCTCGACAGGCCCGTCCAGGTCCTCGACGGCGACGAGATCCGCGCGTATCTGTCGAACGGCCTCGGCTTCACCAAGGAGGACCGCGACACGCAGGTGCTCCGCGTCGGCTGGGTCGCGAGGCTGCTCGCCTCGCACGGCGTGACCGTCCTCGCGTCGCTCGTGTCGCCGTACGCCGACACCCGCGACAAGGTCCGCGCGCTGCACGAGGAGGCGGGCGTCGCCTTCTACGAGGTGCACGTAGCCACGCCGGTCGAGGTCACCTCGGCGCGCGACGTGAAGGGCCTCTACGCCAAGGCGTACGCCGGCGAGATCGCCAACTTCACGGGCGTCCACGACCCGTACGAGTCGCCCACCTCCCCCGACCTCGTGATCCACACGCAGGACGAGACCGTCGAGCAGTCGGCCGGTCGCGTCCTCGCCCTCCTGGAGGCCCAGGCATGACGCTCCTCGACGCGCAGCCGCGCCACACGCCGTACGCGCTCTCGCACCTCGACGTGCTGGAGTCCGAGGCCATCCACGTCATGCGCGAGGTCGCGGCGGAGCTGGAGCACCCGGCGCTGCTGTTCAGCGGCGGCAAGGACTCCATCGTCATGCTGCGCATCGCCGAGAAGGCGTTCTGGCCCGCGCCGATCCCGTTCCCGCTCATGCACGTGGACACCGGCCACAACTTCGACGAGGTCATCGCCTACCGCGACCGCCGCGTCGCCGAGGTCGGCGCGCGGCTCGTCGTCGCGAGCGTCCAGGAGTCGATCGACACCGGCCGCGTACGCGAGCGCCCGGGCCAGTCCCGCAACCCGCTGCAGACCGTCACGCTTCTCGACGCGATCGCCAAGCACCGGTTCTGCGCGGTGTTCGGCGGCGCCCGGCGCGACGAGGAGAAGGCGCGGGCGAAGGAGCGGATGTTCTCGTTCCGCGACGAGTTCGGGCAGTGGGACCCGAAGAACCAGCGTCCCGAGCTGTGGAGCCTCTACAACGGTCGCCACAACCCCGGCGAGCACATCCGCGTCTTCCCGCTGTCGAACTGGACCGAGCTCGACATCTGGCAGTACATCGCCCGCGAGCGCCTCGAGATCCCGTCGATCTACTACGCGCACCGGCGCGAGGTGTTCGAGCGCGACGGCATGCTGCTCGCCGTCTCGCCGTACGTCACGCTGCGCCCTGGCGAGACCCCCGAGGTCCGCACCGTCCGCTACCGCACCGTCGGCGACGCGTCGTGCACCGGCGCCGTCGAGTCGACCGCGGCCACCGTCGAGGACGTCATCGCCGAGATCGCGGTCACCCGCGTCACCGAGCGCGGCGCCACCCGCGCCGACGACAAGGTGAGCGAGGCCGCCATGGAGGACCGGAAGCGCGAGGGCTACTTCTAGCCATGACTCCCCACCCGCTGCCCTGCTACGCGACGCCCGGCACGGCGCCTCGCCGCGTTGTCGTCGTCGCCGTTAGCGCTGCTATCGGCTCCTCCTCCGCCTTGCGATCCACCGCACCGAACGCCGCTCGCGACGGGCGCGGGCAGGGAGGCACGGCTTCATGACCACCGAGCTGCTGCGCCTGGCCACGGCCGGGTCCGTCGACGACGGGAAGTCGACGCTGATCGGCCGCCTGCTCTGGGACTCGAAGAGCGTCTTCGAGGACCAGGCCGCCGCCGTCGAGGACGCGTCCGCGCGCCGCGGCGAGGCGACCAACCTCGCGCTGCTCACCGACGGCCTGCGCGCCGAGCGCGAGCAGGGCATCACGATCGACGTCGCGTACCGCTACTTCGCGACGCCGAGGCGGAAGTTCATCGTCGCGGACACGCCCGGCCACGTGCAGTACACGCGGAACATGGTCACCGGCGCCTCCACCGCCGACCTCGCCGTGATCCTCGTGGACGCCAGGAAGGGGCTCGTCGAGCAGTCGTTCAGGCACGCGTACCTCTCGACGCTGCTGCGCGTCCCGCACCTCGTCCTCGCGGTCAACAAGATGGACCTCGTCGGCTGGGACGAAGGAGTGTTCCGCGCGATCGCCGAGGCGTTCCCGTTCGAGGCCACCGCGATCCCGCTCTCGGCCCTCAACGGCGACAACGTCGTCACGCGCTCGGACAGCGCGCCCTGGTACGACGGGCCGTCTCTCCTCGAGCACCTGGAGTCGGTGGACGTCGCGACGTCGCACCACCTCGGCGACGCGCGCTTCCCCGTCCAGTACGTCGTCCGCGACCACAGGACCGACTACCGCGGCTACGCGGGCCAGGTCGCGAGCGGCGTGCTGCACGCCGGCGACGAGGTCGAGATCCTGCCGAGCGGGGTGCGTACGACGATCGCGTCGATCGACACGTACGACGGCCCGGTCGACGAGGCGTTCGCGCCGATGTCGGTGACGATCCGCCTCGCCGACGAGGTCGACGTCTCGCGCGGCGACATGGTCGTCGGGATCGGCGGCCGCCCGACCGTCACGCAGGACCTCGAGGCGACGGTCTGCTGGATGACCGACGAGCCGTTGCGGCCGGGCAGCCGCTACCTCGTCAAGCACACGACCCGCACCGCCAAGGCCGTCGTCCGCACGGCCGACGAGCGGCTCGACGTGACGACGTTGCGGCGCGTCCCCTCCGACGGGCTCGGCCTCAACGACATCGGCCGCGTGACGCTGCGGACGGCGCAGCCGCTGTTCGCCGACGACTACGCCGAGAACCGCGCGACCGGCTCGTTCATCCTCATCGACGAGCTCACCGGCGCCACCGCCGGCGCCGGCCTGATCGGGGCCCGCGCATGAAGCGGTTGCTCGCCACCGTCCTCGCCGTCGCCGCCCTCGGCGCGACGAGCGCGGCCTGCTCGACCTCGCCGTCGTCCGCGAGCCGCGGCGGTCTGCGCCTCGGCTACTTCGCCAACGTCACCCACGCGACCGCCCTCGTCGGCGTCGAGCGCGGGACGTTCGCGGCGAAGGTCGGCAAGCTCGACACGCAGGTGTTCAACGCGGGCCCGGCGGCCGTCGAGGCGATCTTCGCGGGCGCCATCGACGCGACGTACATCGGCCCCAACCCCGCCATCAACGCGTACGTGAAGAGCAAGGGCGACGCGATCCGCATCATCTCGGGCGCCACGAGCGGCGGCGCGCAGCTCGTCGTGAAGCCCGGCATCAAGAGCGCGAACGACCTGCGCGGCAAGACGCTCGCCACCCCGCAGCTCGGCAACACGCAGGACGTCGCGCTGCGCGCGTGGCTCGCGTCGAACGGCCTCAAGACCGACCCGCAGAAGGGCGGCGACGTCGAGATCGCGCCGCAGGAGAACGCGCAGACGCTGGAGCTGTTCAAGTCCGGCCAGATCGCGGGCGCCTGGGTGCCCGAGCCGTGGGCCAGCCGCCTCGTCCTCGACGGTGGCGGCGAGGTGCTGCTCGACGAGAAGTCGCTGTGGCCCGACGGCACCTTCGTCACGACGCACCTCGTCGTCGCGACGAAGTTCCTGGAGGACGACCCGATCACCGTGAAGCGCCTGCTGGAGGCGCACGTCGAGACCACCGACTGGATCGTCAAGAACCCCGCCGAGGCCAAGACGGTGGTCAACGCCGCGCTCGAGCGCCTCACCACCAAGCGACTCGCGCCCGCCGTGCTCGACCGCGCGTTCGCCAACCTCACCGTCACGTACGACCCGATCGCGACCTCCCTGGTCGCGTCGGCCACCCACGCCGTCGAGGTGGGGCTGCTCGCCAAGCCCGACCTTGCCGGCATCTACGACCTGCGCCCGCTCAACGCGGTGCTCGCCGAGCAGAACCGTCCCGCCGTCTCCGACGCCGGGCTAGGGAGGCACTGAGCCATGGCTCTCCAGGACATCGCGTACGGCGACCTCGCCACCACGCCCGCGCACGCCGTGTCGCTGCGCGGCGTGAGCAAGTCGTTCGCGCACGGTCCCGCGGTCCTCGACCGCATCGACCTCGACGTCCGTCCCGGGGAGTTCGTCTGTCTCGTCGGCGCGTCAGGCTGCGGCAAGTCGACGCTGCTCTCGCTGGTGGCCGGCCTCGACGAGCCGTCCTCCGGCGTCGTCGACGTCGCGGGCGCGCGGCCCGCGCTGATGTTCCAGGAGCCGGCGCTGTTCCCGTGGCTGACCGCGGGCCAGAACGTCGAGCTCGCGCTGCGCCTGCGCGGCGTCCCGCGCGGCGCGCGCCGCCTGGAGGCCGAACGGCTGCTCTCGCTCGTCCGCCTCGACGGGCAGGCGAAGAAGCGCGTGCACGAGCTGTCCGGCGGCATGCGCCAGCGCGTCGCGCTGGCGCGCGCGCTCGCGCAGGACTCGTCGGTGCTGCTGATGGACGAGCCGTTCGCCGCGCTCGACGCCATCACCCGCGACGCGCTGCACGAGGAGCTCACCCGCGTCTGGGCCGAGGTCGGGCTCACGGTGCTGTTCGTGACGCACAACGTGCGCGAGGCCGTTCGCCTCGGCAACCGCGTCGTGCTCCTGTCCTCGAAGCCCGGCCGCGTCGCCCGCGAGTGGGACGTCGACATCGCGCACCCGCGGCGTATCGAGTCGGCCGAGGTCGCCGCGCTTTCCCTCGACGTCACCGACCGGCTGCGCGAGGAGATCCGCCGCCATGCCTGATGCCCTGGCATCGCTGGAGGCGGGCCTCGACGCGCTGGACGCGCCGGCGCCCGACGCCGCGGCGCCGTCGCGACCCCGGCGCTGGCTGCGCGTCGTGCCGCCGCTGGTCGCGGTCGCGTTGTTCGTCGGCCTGTGGCAGCTCGCGTACGTGCTGGAGGTCAAGGAGTCGTACGCCCTCCCCTCCCCGCTCGACGTCCTCGGCTCGCTCGGCGAGCAGTGGTCGAAGGGCACCGTGCAGGAGGCGGTCAAGAACAGCCTGCACCGCGGTGTCCTCGGGTTCCTCGCGTCGATCCTCGTCGGGACGCCGTTGGGGCTGCTCATCGCCCGCGTGCGCGTCGTCCGCCTCGGGATCGGCCCGATCATCAGCGGGCTGCAGTCGTTGCCCTCCGTCGCCTGGGTGCCGGCGGCCATCATCTGGTTCGGCCTCTCCGACGCGGCCATCTACTTCGTCGTGCTGATGGGCGCGGTGCCTTCCATCGCGAACGGTCTCGTCGCCGGCATCGACCAGGTCCCGCCGCTCTACCTGAAGGTGGGGCGCGTACTCGGCGCGCAGCGGCTCGCCGCGGCGCGGCACGTCGTCGTGCCCGCCGCGCTGCCCGGCTACCTCGCGGGGCTCAAGCAGGGGTGGGCGTTCTCGTGGCGGTCGCTGATGGCGGCCGAGCTCATCACGTTCTCGCCGCGCCTCGGGCTCGGGCTCGGGCAGCTCCTCGAGACCGGCCGCGAGCTCTCCGACATGAGCCTCGTGATGGCGTCCATCGTCGTCATCCTCGCCGTCGGCATCGGGATCGAGATGCTGGTGTTCGCGCCGCTCGAGCGGCGCGTCCTTTCGCGAAGGGGGCTGGCGCAGGCGTGAAAGCGCCAACGGGGTGATCACGCCGACATTCCGTCGTCTGTCGTGACGAGAATGCACGAACAGGCAAACGGGGGAACCACGACGAAGAGCACTGCCCGCACCACCGACGGATGCAGCGCGTCGTCCTCGGTGCCCGCGAGCGACGGCGCCGCGTCGCCGGTCGTCCAGCCGTTCGCGTACACCATCGATCCCGGCAGCCGCGCCGCGACCGCTCCCCGGCGCGTGCACGGGTACCTCTGGACGACGATCACCAGCAGGGTCTACGAGGGGTACGGCCCGGTCTACCTCTCGCCGTCCGAGATCTCGGTCCGGGAGCCGGGGGCGTGACACGGCTCCGCGTGGGGCGGCGTGCCGCCGCCGTGCTGCTCGCCGCGCTCGCGGTCGCGCCCGGGAGCGCCGCCCACGCCGCGGCACCGCCCCGGACGGCGCGCGTCGTGCTGACGACGGGCACGCGGATCGAGTGGACCGGCGTGACCGGCGTGAAGCTGACGATCCCGCGCGACGCGCAGCTCCACCCGGGGTACGGCGCGCGGCTGTACCTGCGCGGCGGCACCTACGCCGCCGTCCGCCTCGGGCATGTCGGGGACTGCGGCGGGGGGCGCCGCTGCGGAGGCACCAGCCTGTCGATCGACTACACGCGCGCCACGGCGAAGGCGTTCCCCAACGGCTTCGGCCCCGGCGGCGACCACATCGCCTACACGACCGACAGCGGCCACTACCCCGCCGCGGTCTGGGACCTCTACCTGTTCACGGACGGCCACGCGACGCTGGAGTTCGACCAGACGGGTCTGGAGACGCGGAAGCAGGCGTTCACGGCGGCCGGGCGGGTGCGCGGCACCTACCGGCGGCTGCCGGAGTTCTGCGGCGTCCCCGAGCACTGCTCCCCCGCCACCGGCTACTACGGTCGCGCGCGCACCGGCGGCGCGTACGGCGACGTCGGCCGCTACGGGATCGCCGAGGGCTGGGTCGCTAACTTCAGCACCGCCGACCCCTGGGTGCCGCAGAGCCACGGCATCCGCACCTGCGCGTACCGCGTGCCGCAGGACGAGCGTGGCCCGGCCGAGCGGAACCACCCGCTGGGCTGCGACCTGCACCCCGGATACGCGGACGCCGACGCGGTCAACTACGTGAGCTTCGGGTCGCCGCAGTACTCCGCCGTCTCGCGTGGGATGGGTGTCTCCGACGCGACCGGGCGCGTGTACATGGGGTTCGACGTCACCACGGCGCACGACCTGTCCGGCGCGGTCTACGAGGCGTACGGCGCCTGGTACGAGTACGGCGTGCGGTAGCGCGACGTCTGGCGCCCCGGGGGGCGCCGAACTACGGTCTCCCCATGAAGGAGTACACGAGCCCGGTCCGGATCGAGCGGCCCACCACCGGCAACCTCACCGACATGCTCTGGACGAACGAGCGGGACTTCCCGTCGTCGGTCGTCTTCAGCCGTAGGACGGGCTCGGGCTGGTCCGACGTCACGTCGCGCGACTTCGCCGACCAGGTGCGCGCGCTCGCGTCGGGCTTCGTCGCGAACGGCCTGCAGGTCGGCGACCGCGTCGGGCTGATGAGCCGTACGCGCTACGAGTGGGCGCTCGCGGACTTCGCGATCTGGACCGCGGGCGGCGTGACCGTCCCGATCTACGAGACGTCGTCGGCCGAGCAGGTCGAGTGGATCCTCTCCGACTCGGGCGCGACCGCCGTCGTCGTCGAGTCCGACAAGCACACCGAGACCGTCGCGTCCGTACGCGGCAAGCTCGCGAACCTCCGCCACGTCTGGACCATCGACGGTGGCGACTTCGACAAGCTCGTGGAGCAGGGCAAGGGCGTGGAGCGCGCGGACCTCGACGCGCGGCACGGGGCGCTCACCCCCGACACGCTCGCGACGATCATCTACACGTCCGGCACGACGGGCCGCCCCAAGGGCTGCGAGCTGACCCACGGCAACTTCCTGTTCGACATCGCGTCGACGACCGAGGGCCTCGCGGAGTTCTACAACGAGGAGGGCTCGACGCTGCTCTTCCTGCCGCTCGCGCACGTGTTCGGCCGGATCATCCAGCTCGGCTCGACCTACAACCGCGTCCGCGTCGGCCACTCCTCCGACGTGAAGAACCTGCTGCCCGACCTCGCGACGTTCAAGCCGACGTTCCTGCTGTCCGTGCCAAGAGTCTTCGAAAAGGTCTACAACGCCTCCAAGCAGAAGGCGCACGCGGACGGCAAGGGCAAGATCTTCGACGTCGCCGAGAAGGTCGCGATCGGCTACTCCGAGGCGCTCGACAGGGGCGGCGTCCCGCTCCCGCTCAAGCTCCAGCACGCGATCTTCGACAAGCTCGTCTACTCCAAGCTCCGCGCGGCCCTCGGCGGCAACGTCTCGTACTGCGTCTCCGGCGGCGCGCCCCTCGGCGCGCGGCTCGGCCACTTCTTCCGTGGCATCGGCATCACGATCCTCGAGGGCTACGGCCTCACCGAGACGAGCGCGGGGTCGACGCTGAACCTGCCCAACGCCATCAAGATCGGCACGGTCGGCAAGGCGATCCCCGGGACGAGCGTCCGCATCGCCGACGACGGCGAGATCCTGCTCAAGGGCGCGCAGATCTTCCGCGGCTACTACAACAACCCGAAGGCCACGAAGGAGGCGCTCGACGGCGAGGGCTGGTTCCACACCGGCGACATCGGCGAGATCGACGCGCAGGGCTTCGTGAAGATCACGGGCCGCAAGAAGGAGCTCATCGTCACGGCCGGCGGAAAGAACGTCGCGCCCGCCGTCCTCGAGGACCGGCTGCGCGCGCACCCGCTGGTCAGCCAGTGCATCGTCGTCGGCGACGCGAAGCCGTTCATCGCCTGCCTCGTCACGATCGACCCCGAGGCGTTCCCCGCCTGGAAGCAGCAGGCGGGCAAGCCCGAGTCCGCGACCGTCGCCGACCTCGCCGACGACCCGGCGCTGCGGGCGACGATCGGCGAGGCCGTCGCGGAGGCCAACAAGGCCGTGTCCGCCGCCGAGGCCATCAAGGAGTTCCGCATCCTCCCCGACGACTTCACGGAGGAGACGGGCCACATGACGCCGAGCCTCAAGCTCAAGCGGGCGGTGATCCTCAAGGACTACGCCCGCGAGGTCGAGGCGATCTACTCGAAGTCCTGAACGCGCGCGCGGTCGCCGACGTCGCCGGGCTCGTCGTCGAGTTCGGCGACGTCCGCGCGGTCGACGGCCTCGACCTGCGCGTCTCCCCCGGCGCGTCGGTCGCGCTCGTGGGCCGCAACGGAGCCGGCAAGTCCACGACGCTGCGCGCGCTCGCGGGCGTCCTCCCGCCCACCGCCGGAACGGTCGTCGTCGGCGGCGTCGACGCGCGGCACGACCCGGCGGGCGTACGCGCCCGCGTCGGCTACTGCCCCGACGTCGGCGGCCTGGTCCCGAGGGCGACGCCGTGGGAGCACCTCGCGCTCGCGGCGCGCCTGCGGCGGATGCCCGCCGGCTGGGAGCAGCGGGCGCGGGACCTGCTCGAACGCTTCGAGCTCGGCGGCGCGACGCATCGCGTCACGGCGGGGTTCAGCCACGGCATGGGCCGGCGGCTGAGCGTCGTCCTCGCGGCGTTCCACGAGCCGCCGCTGCTGCTGCTGGACGAGCCGTTCGACGGCGTCGACCCGCTCGGCGTCGAGGCGACGCTGGACGTCGTCCGCGAGGCGCGGCTCGGCGGCGGCGCGGTCGTCGTGTCGACGCACCTGCTCTCGCTCGCGGTCGAGGCGTGCGACGAGGCGGTCGTGCTGCGAGCGGGACGGGTCGTCGCTGCGGCGCCCGCCGCGGAGCTGGCCGGCGACGACGGCGCGAGGCGCTACCGGGCGCTGCTCGGATGACGAGCGGCTGGGAGCAGCTCCGCGCGCTCGTCGCGCTGCGCTGGACGATGGTGCGCTCGCGCCACGCCCGCCTCGGCCTCGCCGCGCTCGCCGCGTGCGTCCCGCTCGCGGTCGCGGGCGGCGCGCTCGTCGCCCAGGTCGTGCCCGGCGGTACGAGGTTCGAGGCGTCGCTCGTCGTGCCGACGATCTACCTCGGCTTCGCCGTGCTCTCGGCGGTCTCGCCGCTGACCGCCGGCGGCGGCAACGAGCTGTACCCGGCCGAGCAGCTCGTCGCGTACCCGATCCGCCCGTCCACGCACTTCCTGACCGGGCTCGCGGTCATGCCCATCAACCTCGCGTGGGTGAGCCAGCTCGTGATCCTCACGGCTGCGACGTCGTTCGCGCTCGCGCCGACGCCGACGGCGCCGCTCGCGGTCCCGACGATGCTGGCGTACGTCCTCCTCGCCACCGCCGTGGGCCAGCTCGGCTCGTGGCTCGTGACCGGCGTGCGGCAGACCGCCAACGGCCGCCGCGCGATGTGGGCACTGGCCCTCGCGGTCGCCGCGGCCGTCGCCGTCGCCGCCCGCACCGGACGCGCGACCGACGTCCTCGACGCGAGCCCGACCGTCCGCGTCGTCGTCGCGATGGTCGGCGTCAGCGAGCAGCGGGCGTACGGCCTCTGGGCCGCCACGACCGCGACGCTGCTCCTGCTCGCCGCCGCGACGCTCTACGCCGGCCGCGCCGCCTGCGCGTGGGCGCTCACCCGGCCTGGCGACGCGGGCGCGAGCCGCGAGGGCAGGCCCGTCCGGCCGCGCACGGCACGCGCGCGGACGCCGTTCCGCGAGCTGCTCGCGGTCGACCGCGCGAGCGTCTGGCGCTCGGCGTCGCTGCGGCGCGGCGCGCTCGTGCTCGGGCTGCTGCCGGGGCTCGTGACGTTCGCGCTCGGCGTCGACTGGAGCACCCTGCTCCTGCTGCCCGGGCTCGTCGCGAGCGGCGCGGCGCTGCTGTTCGGGGTCAACGCGTTCTGCCTCGACGCGGGCGGGGCCGTCTGGCTCGCGTCGCTGCCCCACGACCCGCGCCTCGCGCTGCGCAGCAAGACGTGGGTCGTCGCGGAGACCTCGCTCGCCTGCGTGCTGATCGCGGTCGCGGCCGGGCTGCTGCGCGTGCAGGGGCCGCCGACGCGCGCCGAGGCGTACGGCCTCGCCTGCGCCGTCGTCGCGACGACCGTCTCGGTCCTCGGCACGTCGATGCGGCTCTCCGTCGAACGCCCCCACCGCGCGGACCTGCGCGGCAGGCGCGACACGCCCGCGCCGCCCGGGACGATGGCGGTGTACTCCGCGCGCATGGCGGCGCAGACGACGTTCGCCGGGCTGTGGGTGGCGGGCTCGGCCGCGACGGGGGTCGCGTGGCTGCCCGTCGTGGCCGCGCTGCCCGTCGTGCTCCTCGGGCTGCGGTCGCTGGTCGTATCGGGACGACTCTGGCGAGACCCGGCGAAGAGGGCGCGGGTCGTCATCACGGTCGCCGCGGGATGACAGGACCAAAGTCCCTATCGTCCGCCAACGTCCCCACGCAGGGTGATGATCCTGACAGGATCGGGTCGATGCGGAGGCATGACCCATGACGGCACGGCGGTGGCGCCGTGGCGCCGACGACGGCGCCGCGGCGGTGGAGTTCGCGTTGCTGTTCCCGCTGTTCCTGACGCTGGTCTTCGGGATCATCAACATGGGGTTCGCGTTCAACCAGAAGATCAACATGACCCAGGCGTCGCGCGAGGCGAGCAGGTACGGCGCGACGCTCTCGCTGGCCGCGTCGAACCAGAGCGGCGGCGTCCTCAACGGCACCGTCGACACCTGGCTCGCGAAGGTGCAGTCGGTCGCGAAGGCGGCCGCCGGCGACGACCTCGACGCGACGTCGCACACCGGCGTCTACGTCTGCGTCGCCTACGTGTCCACCACCCAGACCAAGAGCCTCACGCAGGGCACCGGCGGGCCCGCGTCGTCGGCGCCGTGCTACGCGGACGGGCGCACCGACGACCGCGTGCAGGTCGTGATGCGCAGCGACTCCGTGCTCGACTTCCTCCTCGTCGGCGGCAAGATCACCCTCGGCAGCTCGTCGGTGACGCGGTTCGAGGCGAAGCCGGTATGACCGCGGGCCGGCCACGCGGCGAGGAGGGCGCGTACGCGATCCTCTACGCCCTGCTCGTCGTGGCCCTCGTCAGCATGTGCGCGATCGTGGTCGACCTCGCCTCGCTGCGCGAGAACCGGCGCGAGACGAGGCTCGCGACCGACGCCGCCGCGCTCGGCGCCGCGGCCGCGCTGGAGACCGCCACGCCCAACCCGCGCCAGGCCTGCGAGAACGCCTGGAGCTACGTCGCCACGAACCTACGGATCACGGTGCCCGCGACGACCGGCTGCACCGGGTTCCCGACGACCGTTCCCTCGCCCTGCCCCGCGTTCTGGCCCGTCGCGGTCGGCGCCTCGGGCGCCTACACCGTCACGGTCGCCTGGCCCGTGGTCAACACGTCGGCGCTGCTGACGAGCCCCGACGCCGCGCCCGCGGGGTCGACCACGTCCCAGCCGGTCGACCCGCGTACCGACGGGACCGAGCCGTGCCAGCGGGTCGCGGTCTCGATCGCACAGCGGCAGAGCACGGCGTTCGCGGGCCTGTTCGGGATCGACCAGAGCACGACCGAGGTCACGAGCGTGGCGCGCGCCACCCTCACGAGCGGCACGACCGGCCGCCTCGCCGCGCTGAACGTGCTCGAGCCGACCGGGTGCAACGTCATCGACACCGGCGGCCAGGGCTCGATCGAGGTGGGCGCGGTGGGCTCGCAGCCCGGCGTCATCGCGATCGAGTCGTCCGGCAGGGAGAACGGCATCGACTGCCCCCGCTCCTCCCCGTGGGTCGTCAACGCCGCGCTCAACTCCAGCGGCTCGCACGTCCGCGCCGACGGGCCCTCGGGCCCGGGCACGGGCAGGATCGACGTCTACGCGCTCAACCCCGCCCCGACGGGCAACCCCACGCAGGCGTACGACCCGCAGGTCGCGCCGCCGCGCAACACGATCCTGATGCCCGCGCCGACGCCGCTCGGCCTGCGCTCGGGCGCGACGCCGGTCACGAACATCTACGACTGCAGCGCCGCGCGGAGCTGCCCACGCACCCGGACGCAGTACCTCACGAACCTCACGAGCGTCTTCGGCGCGAGCGCGACGGGCATGCCGTCGCCGTACGCCGCCGCGGGGGCGTTCCCGACGACGCCGTTCCAGCTCTGGACGAGCCACCCGGGGTTCGCGGCGCTGCGCGACCCGTGCAAGGTCACGAACTCCGACCTGGTCCGGGTGCCCGCGGGCAACTGGTACGTCGACTGCCCCGACCTGTCGGTCGCGGGGACGCTGGTGTTCGCCGGCGGCAACGTCGTGACCCGCGGCTCGATCAGCGTCTCGAACTTCGGCTGCTTCGCGATGAACGTCCCGCAGCTCACGGCCACGTGCCCCACCGTCGTCGCCGGCGTCGTGACGCCGCAGGCGGCGGCGGAGGGGATCCTCTACCTGCGCACCGGCGGGTTCTCGAAGGGCGCGCAGTCGTCGATCGTCGTCGAGCGGACGTTCACGTACCTGAAGAACGGCGCGTTCTCGTTCGGCGGCGGCGCGGGGGCGCTGTACCTGCGCCAGCCGCTCCCGTCGGGCATGTGCTCGGGCACGTGCGCGGAGGCGCGGTTCGACAAGATCGCGGTGTGGTCGGAGTCGTCGGCGGACCAGTCGCTCGGCGGCCAGACGAACCTCAGCGTCACGGGGATCGTGTTCACGCCGAACTCGCTCTTCCAGTACAGCGGCGCGGGCCTCGTGGTGCAGACGAAGGCCCAGTTCTGGGCACGCAAGATCAGGCTGTCGGGCCAGGGGCTGCTGCGCATGGCGCCCGACGCGAGCGGCGGGGTGGACTCGCCGGTGTCAGGAGTGCTGCTCATCCGATGATGACCGTCCGAACGACTGTGAGGGACTGACCATGGGTCGCCGTACCGTTCTGCTCATCGCCGCGATCGTCGTCGCGGCGCTGGGGACGACGCTGGTCTACTTCTACGTCAGCCGCACCGACGAGCGGGCGATCGAGGACCAGCAGCCGGTCGAGGTGCTCGTCGCGAAGACGCTCATCAAGGCCGGCACGACCGGCCTCGCCGCCGAGCGCTCCGGGTCGTTCCGGCTGGAGACCGTGCCGAAGTCGGTCCGCATCGAGGGCGCGCTCACCGCGACCGGCGCGATCGGCGACCTCGTCGCCGTCTCCGACATCTTCCCCGGCGAGCAGATCATCCAGGCGAAGTTCGTCGTGCCGGGCTCCGCGGGAGCGTTGCCGATCCCCTCGGGCAAGGTCGCGATGAGCGTGCAGCTCGGCGACCCGCAACGCGTCGCGGGCTTCGTGAAGCCGGGCTCCGACGTCGCCATCTTCGTGACGATCGCGGTGCCGCCCCGGGCCGGGCAGCCGGTCGGGGCGGCGGCCACGAGGCTGCTGCTGCCGCGCATCTCGGTGCTCGCGGTCGGCCCGACGACGTTACGGCCCGCAACGGGCACCGACGCGAACAAGGAGACGGTCCCGACCGCGATCCTGACGCTGTCGGTGGACCAGGTGCAGGCGGAGAAGCTCATCTTCGCCTCGCAGAACGGGCTGCTCTACTTCACCCTGCTCACGAAGGACTCGAAGGTCGCGCCGGGACCCGGCATCGACGCCACCACTCTGTTCAGCTAGAAGGAGCCGTTTCCTTGATCGTCGTCGTCGAGCCCGACGCGCTGTCGCAGGAGGCGCTGCTCGGCGCCGCGGGAACGTCCGCGGTCGTCGTGGCGGACCTCGACGCCGCGTACCGGCGCATCAACGAGGGCCCGGACGTCGACGTGGTGCTGATCGGCCCGCACGTCGCCGCGGAGCCCGCGCTGGCGCTGGCCGAGGCGATGCGGATCGCGCGGCCGATGCTGGGCGTGGTGCTCGTACGCGCGCGCATCGACACCGCGACGCTGACCGACGCGCTGCGCGCGGGCGTGCGCGACGTCGTGAAGGAACGCGACGTCCCCGGCATCGGGACGGCCGTGCAGCGGGCGCTGGAGCTCGCGCGTGCCGCCCGCGAGCAGGCGGGCATCGCCGTGGCGGAGGGCGAGGGCGAGGAGCTCGGCCGGCTCATCACGGTGTTCTCCGCGAAGGGCGGCGCGGGCAAGACGACCGTGTCGACGAACCTCGCCGCCGCGCTCGCCGACGGCGGCAAGCGCAACGTCTGCCTGGTCGACCTCGACCTGGCGTTCGGCGATGTCGCGATCGCGTTGCAGCTCTTCCCCGCGCACACGCTCTCCGACGCGGTGCCGATGATGGACTCGCTCGACGCGTCGGCGGTCCAGGCGCTGCTGACGCCGCACTCGCCGGGCCTCACGACGCTCGTCGCGCCGGTCGAGCCGGGCGCGGCGGACTCGATCCCCGCCCCGCTCGTGGGGCGGGTGCTGCGGGTGCTGCGCCAGCTCTTCCAGTTCGTCGTCGTGGACACGCCGCCGGCGTTCACCGACCACGTCCTGGCGGCGTTCGACGAGAGCGACTACGTCGCGCTGCTCGCGACGCTCGACATCCCGGCGCTGAAGAACCTCAAGCTGACGCTGGAGACGCTCGACCTCCTGAACTACCCGCGCGACCGCTGGCGGGTCGTGCTCAACCGCGCCGACTCCAAGGTCGGCCTCCAGCTCGCCGAGGTCGAGAAGACGCTGCGCGTCCCGATCGCGGTGCAGATCCCGTCGTCGCGCTCGGTGCCCGCGTCCGTCAACCGCGGCGTGCCGATCGTCCTCGACGAGCCGAACCACCCCGTGTCGCAGGCGATCAGGCAGTTCGCCGAGACCCTCGCCGCGGGGATGCCGACCAAGGCCCTCCCGCAGTCCCTGCGTACCGACAACAGGCGGTTCGGCCTGCGCCGCCGTACGGAGAAGTCAACATGAGCCTCGCCGACCGCCTCGCGCAGGCGAAGAAGACCAAGGCACCGGACAACGCGCCCGCGGGCGGGACGGGCACGACGAACGCCACGCGCGGGCGCGCGAAGCACGTCGACCCGTTCGCCGAGCTGAAGCGCCAGGTGCACCAGGCGCTGCTCGACAGCCTCGGGCCCACGCTCTATGACGCGCGGATGACCCAGAGCGAGCTGGAGACCAAGGTCCGCCAGACGCTCCAGGAGGTCATGCGGATCGAGGAGACGCCGCTCACGGCGGCCGACCGCACGCGCGTCACGCAGGACATCGCCGACGACATCCTCGGCTACGGCCCGCTGGAGCCGTTCCTGCGCGACCCCGACGTCACCGAGGTCATGGTCAACGGCCCCGGCTCGATCTACGTCGAGAAGGCGGGCCGCCTGCACCCCGTCGAGGGCGGGTTCGCCGACGACAACCACCTGCGCCGCACGATCGAGAAGATCGTCGGCCGGGTCGGCAGACGCGTGGACGAGTCGTCGCCGATGGTCGACGCGCGGCTGCCCGACGGCTCGCGCGTCAACGCGATCATCCCGCCGCTGGCGCTCGACGGGTCGCTGCTGACGATCCGCAAGTTCTCCTCGGACCCGTACCGCGTCGACGACCTCGTCGGCTTCGGCACGATGAGCCGTCCCGTCGCGGAGTTCCTCAGCGCGTGCGTCGCGGGGCGGCTCAACGTCCTCGTCTCCGGCGGCACCGGCGCGGGCAAGACGACGACGCTGAACATGCTCTCCTCGTTCATCCCCGAGGAGGAGCGGATCGTCACGATCGAGGACGCCGCCGAGCTCCAGCTCGACCAGGAGCACGTGCTGCGCCTCGAGGCCCGGCCGCCG
Source organism: Frankiaceae bacterium (assembly GCA_035940575.1). GTDB lineage: Bacteria > Actinomycetota > Actinomycetes > BP-191 > BP-191 > BP-191. The sequence goes on from DASZER010000002.1 coordinate 20,801, forward strand.
AACATCGAGGGCCGCGGCGAGGTCACGATCCGCGACCTCGTCCGCAACGCCCTGCGCATGCGCCCCGACCGCATCGTCGTCGGCGAGGTCCGCGACGCCGCCGCGCTCGACATGCTCCAGGCGATGAACACCGGCCACGACGGCTCGATCTGCACGATCCACGCGAACACCCCGCGCGACGCGCTCGCCCGCCTCGAGACGATGGTGCTCATGGCCGGCCTCGACCTGCCGATGCGCGCGATCCGCGAGCAGGTCGCGAGCGCGCTCGACCTCGTCGTGCACCAGACGCGGTTCAAGGACGGCTCGCGCCGCATCACGCACGTGACCGAGGTCGTGGGCATGGAGGGCGACGTCATCACGTTGCAGGACATCTACCTGTTCGACCACGGCATGGGCCTCGACGAGAACGGCCGCAGCAAGGGCGCGCTGAAGTCGACCGGGCTTCGCCCGAAGTTCCTCGAGAAGCTCGCCGAGCACGGCGTGACCGTCGACCCGAAGACATTCGCGTTCGAGAAGTTCGCGCGATGAGGCTGCGCTCGCTCGCGGCGGCCGCGGGGGCCGCGGTCGCCGTGGTGACGGCGCTCGCCGTGCCCGCGTCGGCGGCGGGCGGGCGCATCACGCAGATCGAGGCGAAGGGCGCGGAGCTGCGGCTCGTGTTCACGCCCGACGCGCTGCCGCCGGGCACGACGCTCGACACGAGGTCGGTCCACGTGACGGTCGACGGCACGCGGGTCGAGTCGGTCGCGGACGTCCTCACCCAGGAGGCGGTACGCCGCACGGCCGAGCTCGTCATCGACACGAGCGGCAGCATGCGCGGCGAGGGCATCGCGGGCGCGAAGTCCGCGGCGCTGGCGTTCGTCGACGCCGTGCCCGACGACGTCAACGTCGGCCTCGTGACGTTCTCCGACAGGGCGGCCGTCCGGGTGCCGCCGACGACGGACAGGGCGGCGCTGCGCCGCGCGGTCGCCGCGCTGCAGCCGGCGGGCGAGACGTCGCTGTACGACGGCGTGCTGCTCGGCCTCAAGGAGCTCGGGATCATCGGCACGCGCTCGATGCTCGTGCTCTCCGACGGCGCCGACACCCGCAGCCGCCAGCCGCTCTCGGACGTGCTGACGGCCGCGCGCGCGTCCGGGACGCGGATCGACACGGTGGCGTTCAAGACGCCGGAGGCCGCCAACCAGGTGCTCGGCCGGATCTCGGCCGCCGCGAAGGGCCGCGCGATCGCGGCGGGTCGCGCGGCCGACGTCGCGAAGGCGTTCGGCGAGGTCGCGCGCGCCATCTCCAACCAGGTCGTCGTCACCGCGACGCTGCCTCCGGACCTCGTCGGCTCCGTGACGATCGCGGTCGAGGCCACGGCGGGCGGGCAGACGCTGAGCGACGAGGCCGTGGCGTCGGTCGACGCGCGGCCGCTCGTGACCGCGACCCCGAGCACGGGGATCGTCCCCGTCGACGCCGACCCGGGGGCGTTCGGGTCCAGGGCGATCCTCTACGGCGCTCTCGTCGCGATCTTCGCGGCACTCGCGTCGATCCTCGTGCTGGCGTTCGGGACGCTGACTACCGACCGCCAGCAGGGCCGCGTCCGCAGGCGCCTGTCGCTCTACACCCTGACCGGCCGCGGCGCCGCCGAGGTGCACGAGCCCACGGCGCTCGGCGACAGCGGCGTCGCCCGCTCCGCCGTCGAGCTCGCCGACCGCGTCGTGCGCGGGCGCGGCGACGTCGAGGCCCGCCTCGCCCGCCGGCTCGAACGCGCGGGCAGCGCGCTCAAGCCCGCCGAGTGGATCCTCGTCCACGCGTCGTCGACGTTCGGTGCCGCGCTGCTCTTCCTGCTGCTCTCCGGCGGCGGCGTCATCGCGACGGTCGTCGGCCTCGTCCTCGGCTTCGCGGGGCCGTGGACGTACCTGCGCTTCCGCGAGTCGCGGCGTACCAACGCGTTCCTCGCGCAGATGCCCGACACGCTCCAGCTCGTCGCGGGCTCGCTGTCGGCGGGCTACTCGCTGCCGCAGGCCGTCGACGCGGTCGTGCGCGAGGGCGCGCAGCCGATCGCGAACGAGTTCAACCGCGCCATCATCGAGAGCCGCCTCGGCGTGCCGATCGAGGACGCGCTGGACAGCATCGCGACGCGCATGGAGAGCAAGGACTTCGAGTGGGTCGTCATGGCGATCCGCATCCAGCGCGAGGTCGGCGGCAACCTCGCCGAGGTGCTGAGCACCGTCGCGAACACCATGCGCGAGCGCGAGCGCGTACGCCGCCAGGTCCGCGTGCTCTCGGCCGAGGGCCGGCTGTCCGCGTGGGTGCTCGGCGGCCTGCCGCCGCTGTTCGCGCTGTACCTGCTGCTCGTCCGCCCGCGCTACATCAAGCCGCTCTACACCGACCTCGTCGGCCTCACGATGCTGGTGACGTCGGGGCTGCTGTTCGTCGCCGGCGTGCTGTGGCTGCGCAAGGTCGTCAAGGTGGAGGTCTGATGTCCGCCGACGCCGCGATGCTCGCGGGCGGCCTCGCCGCGATCTTCCTCGCGCTCGTCCTGCTGCTGTCCACTATCGGCGTGCTGACGTCGGAGCGCGCGCAGGTCAACCGCTCGCTCGCCGCCGTACGCGCGATGCAGGCGGCGCCGGAGTCGATGCGGCGCGAGGCGCAGCCGCCGTTCTCCGAACGCGTCGTGACGCCGTTGCTGCGCCGGTTCTCCGGGGCGGGCCGCGCGCTGACGCCGGGAGGCCAGGCGGAGACGATCCGCCACCGGCTCGAGATGGCGGGCTCCCCCGCCCGGTGGGACACCGAGCGGGTGCTGGCGTTCAAGGCGCTCGGGCTGCTGGTGCTCGCGGTGCTCGGGCTGTTCCTGCCGCTGGTGCTCGGCGCGCCCGCGCTCCCCGCGGTCGGGCTGATGATCCTGCTCGGCGTCGGCGGGTACTTCGCGCCCGACCTGTGGCTGTACCAGCTCGCGTACAACCGACGCGAGGCGGTCCAGCGGACGCTGCCCGACGCGCTCGACCTCCTGACGATCTCGGTCGAGGCGGGCCAGGGCTTCGACGCGGCGCTCGCGCAGGTCGCGCGCAACACCGAGGGGCCGCTGGCGGACGAGTTCTTCCGCGTGCTCCAGGAGATGCAGATCGGCCTCGGCCGCGCGGAGGCGTTCCGCGCGCTGTCCGAGCGCACGAACGTCCCCGACCTGCGCAACTTCGTGACCGCGATGGTGCAGGCGGACGTGTTCGGCATCCCGATCGCGAACGTCCTGCGCGTGCAGTCGCGCGAGATGCGCATCAAGCGCACGCAGCGCGCGGAGGAGCGCGCCCAGCGCGTGCCCGTGAAGATCCTGTTCCCGCTGATCTTCTGCATCCTGCCGTCGCTGTTCGTCGTCGTGATCGGCCCCGCGGCGGTCACCATCGTCAGGAACTTCATGTAGATGCCGCACGTCACCGTCGTCACCCGCAACCCGGCCATCGCGGTCGGGCTGACCCACCACGGCTACGACGTCACCGACGTGCGCCCCGACCGCCACGGCGACTGGGTACGGCAGGCGCTCGGCTCGCAGGCGGTCGTGCTGGAGCTCTCGGACCCGATCGCCGCGGACGCCGCCGTCCGGCGCCTGCGGGCCGAGGGCAACGGCGTCCAGGTGCTCGTCGTCGTCACGGACACGGCCGGGTGGGACGCGATCGTGTCGCACGCGGGCGACGGGGTGCGGTCGCTGCCGCTGCCGATCACGTTGCCGTCGCTGACGGCGGCGGTGGAGGAGCTCGTGGCGGCGGGGCCCGTCGACGTGCCGCCGCCGCCGCGTAACGAGGAGGAGCTGCTATCCGCCGTCGCGCGGCAGGTGGGCCTGTCGATCACCGAGTCGGGAGCCCTGTCGGCGGACCCGCCGGCGGTGCCGCCCGCGCCGGCAACGCCGGAGCCGCCCGCGCCGCCCGAGCCGGCCGACCGTCGCGAGCCGCCGGAGCCGACCGAGCCCCCGGAGCCGGCCGACCCTCGCGAGCCGCCGGAGCCGCCGGAGCCGGCCGAGCCCCCGGAGCCCGCCGAGCCGATCGTGCCGGCGCCGATGGAGCCTCCGCCGCCCATACCGCCGCGCGCGAGCACCGGCGCGCTCGTCGCCGCGCTGACCGCGTCGGCGGGCGAGCTGACCGGCGTCGCCGACGCGGCCGAGGTCGCCGTCGCGGAGCTGGCGCGCCGTACCGCCGCCGAGGCCGCCGTCCTGCTGCTGCCCGACGGCGACGTCTGGCGCGTCGCGGGCGGCCACAACCTCCTCCCCGCCGAGCACCGCGCCGCCCTCGACGCGGGCCACGGGCTCGTCGCGACCATCGCGGACGCCTCGCAGGGCGCCATCGTGGACGCGCGGGAGCCGCTGGACGGCGCGCCGCTCGCGTCCTGGGACGCGGTGCTCGCCGTGCCCGTCGACGGCGTGCGCGGGGTGCTCGTCGCGGCACGGGCGGAGGCGTTCGAGGAGGACGCGCTGCGCGCCGCGACCGAGGTCGCGCACGACGCCGCCCCGCTGCTGCGCGAGGCGCTGGCGGTCCGCGTGCTGGCGCGCGCGCTGGCGCCGTACGCCGACCCGGCGGGGTAGCGACCCTCCCCGCGTTGCCCGGGACCGACCGGCTGTGCCACGGTCGGGCATGCCCCGCGAGACGGTCGCGCTCCGCGACCCGGCCGAACGCCGCGCCCGCACGATCCTCGCGGCGGTGCGGACGATGGCGGCGGTCGTCGCGTCGTTGCTCGCGTCGGTCTCGAACGACCCGGGGCAGTCGCTCGCCTGGCTCGTCCCCGCCGCGATGTGCGGCGGCCTCGCGATCGCGCAGCGGGAGCGTTCGTGGCTCTGGCGGGTCGCGCTCGTCGCCGAGGTGACGCTGACCGCGCTCGCCGTGCCCGTGACCGGCGGGCCCGAGAGCGCGCTGCTGCCGTACCTGCTTGGACCGATCTTCGCGGTCGGCTTCAGGTCGGGCGCGACGCGGGTCGTGGCGGGCGGGACGTTCGCCGCCGCGCTGCTCCTCGCGGGGCTGCGCCACGACCTCGCGGACGACCGCGCGTACGTCATCTCGGCCGTCCAGTGGACGGTGCTCGCGGTGGCGTTCGGGCTCGTCGCGGCGTGGGCGCGCGCGCTGATGCGCTCGGACGACCCCGCCGTCGGCTACCTCCAGGTGTCGCGGCTGCTGGAGGAGCTGCGCGGCGTCGCGCGGCGGCTGCCCGGCAGCCTCGACCCCGTGAGCGCGGCGGAGACGCTGCTGGACGAGTGCTCCGAGGTGACGTCGTACGACCGCGCGGCGGTGTTCCTCCCCTCCTCCACGGAGCGGCTGACGCCGCTCGTCGTGCGCGGCGCCGAACGCCTCGACCTCGACACCCGCGTCGACGGCGACGGCCACCTCGCGCAGGCCTGGCGCCAGGGCTGCATCGTGCGCGAGACCGGGCGCGACGTACGCAGCGGCATGGCCTCGCTGCTCGCGATCCCCGTGATGACCGAGGAGGAGTGCAACGGCCTCGTCGTGCTGGAGTCGGCGGCGCCGTCGGCGTTCCCCGACGCGGAGACGCAGGCGATCGGCCGGGTCGTGCTGGCGGCGGCGCCGCGGCTGGAGTCGTCGCTGCTGTTCGACGAGATCCGCCGGATCGCCACCGTCGAGGAGCGCCAGCGCGTCGCGCGCGAGATCCACGACGGCATCGCGCAGGAGCTCGTCTACGTCGGCTACGAGCTCGACGCGCTCGGCGCCGAGATGGACACCGGGCGCGGCGCGCCGCGCGACACCGTGCGGCGCGTCCGCGACCACGTCACGCGCATCGTCAGCGAGCTGCGGCTGTCGATCTTCACGCTGCGCACGGCCGTCGAGCCGGGCGG
>DASZER010000003.1:0-55023 GCA_035940575.1 Frankiaceae bacterium
CAAGTTCGTCCAGCTCTGCGACGCGTTCAACGTGCCCCTGCTCTTCCTGAGCGACGTGCCGGGCTTCATGATCGGCTCGGCGGTCGAGCGGCAGGGCATCATCCGCCACGGCGCCAAGATGATCACCGCCATCTCCGAGGCCACGGTGCCGAAGGTGTCGGTGATCGTCCGCAAGGCGTACGGCGCGGGCCTCTACGCCATGGCCGGGCCAGGCTTCGAGCCCGACTGCTGCCTCGCCCTGCCGACCGCGATGATCGCGGTCATGGGGCCGGAGGCGGCCGTCAACGCCGTCTACGCCAACAAGATCGCGGCGATCGAGGACGAGGCCGAGCGCGAGGCGTACGTGAAGGCGAAGCGCGAGGAGTACGAGACCGACATCGACGTCGTGCGCCTCGCGTCCGAGCTCGTCGTGGACGGCATCGTGGAGCCCGAGGACCTGCGCGCCGAGCTGATCCGGCGGTACGCGTCGTACCGGTCGAAGGACCGTTCGTTCTCCCGCCGCCGCCACGGCGTCACGCCCGTCTGATGGTCGCCCTCCCCCCGGGGTGGGCGGACGCCGAGTTCTACCACGTGGGTACGACGGGCCGGCGGACCGGGCGGCCGCACGAGATCGAGATCTGGTGCGTGGCCGTGGGCGACGCGCTGTACCTGATGGCCGGGAGCGGGATGCGTTCGGACACCGTCCGCAACGCGCTCGCCGGCGGGCGGGTCACGGTCCGCGTCGGCGACGAGGTGTACGAGGCCACCGCGTCGCTGGTAACCGACCAGGCCGAGGACGAGTCGGTACGGCGAGCGATGGTCGCGAAGTACGAGACGAAGCCGGGGGACTTGGAGTCGTGGGGTCGCACAGCGCTGCCACTGCGCCTGGATCTGAGTACGCGCCTGAGTACGTGAACGGATGCGCCGCCGGGCCGCGAGCCGGGATGGTCGCCGTATGACCACGACGCACGTCGACCCGAGCCGCTGCCCCGAGTGCGGCACGTCGTTGCGGGGCCGCGTCTGCCCCGGCTGCGACCTCGTGCTCGTCGGCCCCGCCGCGGCCGAGCTGTGGCAGGTGCTCGGCGACCTCCAGCGCCTCGGGCGCAGGCGCGTGCACCTCGTCGAGCGGCTGCGTGCCGAGGCCGCCGCCCGCGCCGCCGCGCCCGAGGCCCCGCCCGCCGCTCCCGCCGCACCCGCGCCGCGCGCGCCGGAGCCCGCGCGGCAGGAGCCGGTGTGGCTGCCGACGGAGGCGGTGTACTCGCCGACCCCTCCGCCGCCCCCCGCGCGCGCGCCGAGGCCGCGCCGCGAGTGGACGCCGCAGCGCGTCCAGAACGTCCTCCTCGTCACCGGCGTCCTCGTGACGCTGGCGGCGGCGATCATCTTCGTGACGGTCCGGTGGGGCGACCTGCCGCTGTGGGCGCGCGGCGCGCTGATGGCCGCCGCGACGGCCGTGACCGGCTACGGCGCCCGCTACGTCCACCGCCGCGGCCTCGACTCGTCCGCCGAGGCGCTCGGCGCGCTGACCGTCGCGCTCGGGACCCTGGACGCGTACGCCGTCCACGCCGCAGGGCTCACGGATGTGAGCGTGCCGGCGTACTGGACGTTCGCCTCGGCAGTGGTGGCGGCGGGCGCGGCGGCGTTCGCGCGCGTCGTCCCCGTCCGCAGCGTCCGCTACCTCGCCCTCGCCGCCGCGCACATGCCCGTGCTGCTCACGGTGTCGCGGCTCGACGCGTGGACGATGCCGCAACGGATGCTGCTCGTCGGCGCCCAGGGCGCCGGGCTGCTCGTCGCCTCGCGCAGGCTCGGCGGCACGGCCGACGCGGCGCGGTACTCGGGCGCCGTGCACTGGCTGGGGGCCGTGGTTGTCAGCGCGACCGCCGCGCTGGGCCTCGGCACGCTCGTCGTGCCCGCCGACGCCACCGTCGCGTCGGCGTCGCTCACGCTCCTGCTGCTCGCCGCCGTGCCGCTGCTGTGGCCAGGCCCGCGCGCGGTCACCTCCGGCCTCGTCGCGGTGACGCTGGCGGCGGCGGCGTTCCTCCCCGCGCAGCACGGCCTGACCGGCGTGCAGCTCCCGGCGGCGGTGGCCGCGATCGGCCTGCTCGGCGTCGTCGCCGCGCTGTCGCTGCCGCGCGACTGGCGCGACGGGCCGCTCGCCGTCGGTGCCGGCGCGGTCGCCGTCGCGCTGCTCACGACCGTCCCCGCCGTCGCCGTCGCGCTGCTGGCGCCGCTCGGCTGGGCGCAGGACGCCTGGTCCGTCGGCGGCGACCCGTCCGCGCGGGCCGTGGTCATGCCGGGCATGGCCTGGAACGGCACCGTCGTCACCCTCGGCGTCGTCGTCGCGGCGGCCGCGGCGACGGCCGTCGTCGGCGCGCTCGCCGACCGCCGCGTGCTGCGCGCGGCGTACGTCCTCGCGGCCGTCTCGATCCTGCTCGTGCCGCTCGGCTTCGCGTGGTCGTTCCGCGCGGCCCTGGCCTGGAACGTCGCCCTCGGCGCCGCCGCCCTCGCCGCCGCCGTCGCGACGAAGCGCCTCGACGCCGGCGTCACCGGCTGCATCGTGCTGGCCGTCGCGGGCGTGTGGTCGCTCGCGAACGACGCCACGACCGTCGCGGTCTCGGCCGCGCTCGCGGTGGTGTTCGCGGCGGTGGCGGCGTTCGCGGTGCGCGAGGCCGCGGCGGCGGTGTCGGCGACGGCGGCCGTGGCTTACACGCTCGCGTTCGCGCTCTCGCGCGGGGCGCCGGTGGACCGCGGCGGCTTCCTCGTCGCGACGGCCGCGGTGTCGTTGCTCGGCGCGTCGATGCTGCTGCGGATCCGCTCGGTCGGCGTCGTCGCCGTGGTGGCGTACGGCCTGGGCTGCGCGCTCGCGGCGAACGGCGCCGGCTGGCTCGCCTGGTCCCTCGGGATCGGCGCGGCGGTCGCGGCGGCGTACGCCGCCCGCGACCAGCGCGCGGTGCCGCCGGCGGCCGTGCTCGCGGTGTCGTGCGCGGGCGTGACGTCGCACGCGTTCGGCGCGCCGCAGGAGGTGACCGGCCTCGTCCTCGCGGTCGCGGGCGCGCTGCTGGCGGTCGCCGCGGTGCTGCCGCGGCTGCGTTCGGCCGACGGGGTGGCGGTGCTCGCGTACGCGTCCGGCCTGGCCGTCACAGCGGTCGACCCGCGCCACGCGGCGTGGGCGCTCGGCGCGGGCGCGGCGGCGGCCGTCGTGCGCGCGGCGTTCGACGAGCGGGTCGTGCCCGTCGCCGCGGCGCTCGGGCTCGCGTGCGTGGGCGTCACGTCGCACGCGCTCGGCGCGCCGCAGGCACGGACCGGCCTCGCGGTCGCGGTCGCGGCCGCGGTGCTCGCGGCTGCCGCGTCGTGGCCGCGGCTGCGCCTCGCCGACCCGGTGACCGTGACGGCGTACGTGGCGGGCCTCGCGCTGGCGTTCGAGCGCCCTGCGATGCTCGCGTGGGCGCTCGCCGCCGGCACCGCCGCCGCCGTCGCGCGGGCCGCCGGTGACGAACGCCTCGTGCCCCTTCCGGCAGCGCTCGGGCTGGCCTGCGCGGGCGTCACGTCGCACGCTCTCGGCGCACCGCTGGAGCGGACCGGCCTCGTCGTCGCGGCGCTCGCGTCGGCGCTGGCGGCCGCGTCGGTGGCGCCTCGGCTGCGTACGGGCGCGCCGGTCGCCGGCATCGCGTACGTCGCCGGCGCCGCGCTGACCGTTCCGGACCCCGGGTGGCTCGCGTGGACGCTCGGCGTCGGCGCCCTCGGCGCGGCGGCGTACGCCGTCGCCGACCGCACCGCCGCCTCCCTCGCGTCCGCGCTCGGGATCGCCTGCGTCGGCGTCGCGTCGCTCGCGCTGGGCGCCCCGGTGGAGCGGGCGGCGTTCGTCGTGACGCTCGCCGCCGCCGCGTCGGTGGCCGCGTCGGTGCCGTTGCGCGACGCGCGGCTGGAGTGGGTGGCCGCCACCGCCTACGCCGCCGCGCTGGCGATGGCGACCGACGACACCGGCTGGCTGTCGTGGGTGCTCGCGGCCGGTGGCGTGACGGCGCTGGCCGACGCGACGCGCCCCGAGCGCCGCGAGCTCGCGTGGGTCGGCGGGACGTTGCTGACGGCGTGCTCGTGGACGCGGCTGTTCCTCGAGGGCGTGCGCGCGCCCGAGGCGTACGCCGCGCCGCTCGCGATCACGGCGCTCGCGCTCGGGCACCTGCGCCGCCGCCGCGACGAGTCCGTCGGGTCGTGGGCGGCGTACGGCACCGGCCTGTCGCTCGCGTTCGGGCCGTCGATGTGGCTCGTGCTGACCGAGCCCACGACGCTGCGCGCGCTGCTCGTCGCGGTCGCGGCGACGGCCGTGCTGCTCGCGGGCGTCTCCGAGCGGCTGCAGGCGCCGCTGACGGTCGGCGCGGGGGTGCTGGTGGTGGACGCGTTCGTGCAGGTGGCGCCGTTCGCGGCGGCGCTGCCGAAGTGGGCCACGCTCGGGGCGCTCGGCATCGCCGTGATCGCGGTGGGCGTGACGTACGAGGACCGCCGCCGCGACGTCGACAGGCTGCGGCAGACGTACGAGTCGCTGCGCTAGGTCGTCGTCACGATCGCGGCCTCGGCCGGCGTCGGGCCGTCCGGCGCCGGCAGGAACACCCACCGCTTGAACGACCAGAACCGCCACACCGTGCCGAGGACCGTGCCGATGCCGTTGCCCGCGACGTTGTCGGCGAGCTGGCTCTTGAACCCGAGCGCGTAGTGCGAGACCGCGAGGCACGTCAGCGCGATCACGAGGCCGACGGCGCTGAGCACGATGAACAGCACGTACTCACGCCGAACGCCGCTGCGCGCGCGGTGCGCGAACGACCAGTGGCGGTTCATGAAGTACGACGACGTCGCCGCGACGGTCACCGCGATGGTCTTGCTCTCGAGGGGCCCGACGCCGCCGGAGCGGAGGGCGTTGAAGAGGAACACGTCGAGCGCGAAGTTGACGACGCCGACGATCCCGAACTTCGCGACCTCGTGGATCACGACCTGGAACTTGCGGTACGCGGCGGCGACGACGTTCACCCCACGAGCGTAACGGGGACGGCGTGCGACACTCCTTCGGCACCGACACAGGAGGACCCGTGGTCGACATCCGGCTCAACGACGAGCAGGACATGCTCCGCAAGACCGTGGAGCAGTTCGCGCGCGACGTCGTCGCGCCCCGCGCCGAGGAGATGGACGAGTCCGGGGAGTTCCCGTACGACATCGTCCGCCAGATGGGGGAGATGGGCCTGTTCGGCCTGCCGTTCCCCGAGGAGTACGGCGGCATGGGCGGCGACTACTTCACGCTCTGCCTCGCGCTGGAGGAGCTCGCCCGCGTCGACTCGTCGGTCGCGATCACGTTGGAGGCGGGGGTCTCGCTCGGCGCGATGCCGGTGTACCGGTTCGGCACCGAGGAGCAGAAGCGCGAGTGGCTTCCGTCGCTGTGCTCCGGCGAGGCGCTCGGCGCGTTCGGCCTGACCGAGCCGGGCGGCGGCTCCGACGCCGGCGCGACGCGCACGTCGGCCGTCCTCGACGGCGGCGAGTGGGTCGTCAACGGCACCAAGTGCTTCATCACGAACTCCGGCACCGACATCACGCGTCTGATCACCGCGACCGCCGTCACCGGCGAGGAGTTCAACGGCCGCAAGGAGATCTCGTCGATCCTCGTGCCGGTGCCGCGCGACGGCTTCGTCGTGTCGAAGAAGTACTCGAAGATCGGCTGGCACGCCTCCGACACCCGCGAGATCACGTTCACCGACTGCCGCGTGCCGGAGGAGAACCTCCTCGGCGTGCGCGGCCGCGGCTACGCGAACTTCCTCTCGATCCTCGACGAGGGCCGCATCGCCATCTCCGCCCTCGGCGTGGGCCTCGCGCAGGGCTGCGTGGACGAGTCGCTGAAGTACGCGAAGCAGCGCGAGGCGTTCGGCAAGCCCATTGCCAAGTACCAGGCGATCGCGTTCAAGATCGCGGACATGGAGATGCGCGCGCACACCGCGCGGCTGGCGTACTACGCCGCCGCCGCGCGCATGCTGGCCGGGGAGCCGTTCAAGAAGGAAGCCGCGATCGCAAAGCTGTACTCGTCGGAGATCGCCGTGACCAACGCCCGCGAGGCCGTTCAGGTCCACGGCGGCTACGGCTTCATCAACGAGTACCCCGTCGCGCGCTTCTACCGCGACTCGAAGATCCTCGAGATCGGCGAGGGCACGAGCGAGGTCCAGCGCATCCTCATCGCCCGCGAGCTCGGCATCTAGACGTAGCCCGCCTAGGACGCGCGGAGCAGCCTCGGGATGTCCTGGGCGGGGCAGCGGTTGACGACGACGGTCAGGCCCGCGTGGCGCGCGCGGTCGAGGGCCGCCGAGTCCGGGAAGACGCCGAGCTGCGTCCACACGGCCTTGGCGCCGACGGCGATCGCCTCGTCCACGTGGACGCCCGAGTGGTCGGAGCGGCGGAACAGGTCGACCACGTCGATCGGCACGGGCACGTCGGCGAGCGACGGGTAGCACTCGCGGCCGAGGACGCGGGCGTGCGTCGGGTTGACCGGGTAGACGTCGTAGCCGCGCTGGACCAGCAGCTCCATGACGCCGTACGACGACCGCCACGGGTCGTCGGACGCCCCCACCACGGCCCACGTCCGCAGCTCCGTGAGGACGCGGCGGGCGGTCTCGTCGTCGGTACGCATGCCGCGAACGTACCCGCGCGCAGGAGCCGCACGCGCCCCGTCGAACCGACGTGGCATGAGGACTCCCGGCGCCCTCGCCGCCGCCGCGCTGGTCGCGGCGGGACTGGCCATGCCGGCCGCCGCCGCGCCGGGCCCGAAGCCGAAGCCGGTCGGCGGCAGCTACGACGTGCTGATCCCGGTTCCGTACCCGATGGAGGCGTCGAGCGGCTCCCACTGCGCCGACGCGCCCGACACGCTCAGCCGCGACGTCAGGACGATGGGGCTGAAGTCGAGCCCGGGCAGGCTCGACCTGCGGGTCTCCGGCTTCGCGGGCGACTGGGTGATCGAGGTGTTCGACGCGAAGGGCAGGGTCGTCGCGACCGGCGCGTCGCTCGACCTGACGAGCGGCGAGCGCAAGGCGACCTACAAGAAGAAGCGCTCGGGCACCGAGGCCCTCACGGTCATGGTCTGCAACTTCGGCGGCACCGCCAGCGGCACCGTCGCCTGGACGTTCACGCCCGCGTAGCGACGGAGCGAACGCCAGCGTCTCGGCGACCGCTCGTGCCGGGCTCGCGCCCCCACGCGACGACCTCCGCGATCCCCGCACGCGCCTCGGCGCGCAACGCCTCCGGTGGCACCGGGTCGACCAGCGTCGCCGGCGGCGGCCGTTGTCGAGGTACCACAACGGCGTGCCGGCCGACGCGACCGAACGCAGCACGCCGGCCGGGACGTACGAGCCCTCCAGGTGCCGCGCCCACGGCACGTCGAGCGCGTACAGCCGCGCGTGCAGGTCCTGGAGCGCTGTGCTCGTCGGCGTCGCCGCGCGCACCGGCGCAGTGTGCCGCTCAGCAGGTGAGCAGGCGAGCCATCACGCCTTCCTCGGTAGCCCACCGCACGGCCTCGCGCAGGTCGGCGCGCGGGGCCGGTACGACGACCGGCCGCTCCGCGACCTCGGAGAGCACGGCGGACAGGTGGCCGAGGACGTTGACGACGTCGGGCGCGGGGCGCTCGGACGTCGCGAGGTACCACTCGAGGATCGCGACGGGGCGGCCGTGCGCGTAGACGGGGCACGCCACGGCCGAACGCATCCCGGCCGCGACGGCGGCGTCGTAGCGGTCGGTGCCGATCGTGCCCGACAGGTCGGGGACCCACTGCGTGCCCTGCAGGTGCAGCGCCAGCGCGAGGTGGCCGCGGGCGGGCGCGGGCGGCGCCTCGACGCTGGCGCGGCGCAGGATGCCGAGCCCGATCGCGTCGTCGGGGAACCACAGCCCGCTCGACACCCACTCGGTGCCGGCCTCGGCCGCGTCCCACGAGTGCGCGGCGGGCCAGTTGGCGGCGACGGCGACGGCTTCGAGGACGGCCGCGACGGCGTCGCGCAACGACGCCGCGCACCGCGCCGACGACCCGGCCTCCTCGACCAGCGCCATCAGGCGCGGGTTCGGCGGCGGTGCCTGGGCCTTCCCTCGTCGTCTCACATATCGGGCATTCGGTCGCGTGGCGCGCGGGGACCATGCCCCGTTCGGGTGCACTACCGCACGTCCACGCCGAGCGCCGCGAGGCTCTCGGCCAGCGCCGCGCGGGACGTGAACACCTCCGCGTGCATCCCTGCCGCCCGCGCGCCCTCGACGTTCTCCGGCCTGTCGTCGGTGAAGAAGCACTCGCCGGGCTCGACGCCGAGCACCGCCGCGGCGTGCCGGTAGATCGCGACGTCGGGCTTCGCAACCCCGATCTCGGCCGAGCAGAACACCACGTCGAACGTCTCCACGAGGTCGTGGTGCGCGAGGTGCTCGCGGAGCTGGTCGGTGGCGTTCGACAGCAGCGCGACGGTCGCGTGCTCGCGGACCCGCCCGACGAGCTCGACCATGCCGGCGTCGACGCGGCCCGCGTAGGCGAAGTAGATCCGCGCGGCCTCGTCCGCGCCGGGGCCGTGCTCCGCGACGAGCGCGCGTCCCACGGCCTCCGCCCACTCGCGCGCGGTGCACCCGCCGACCTGGGTCTGCCAGAACTCGGGGACGGTGTACGCGACCTTCTCCACCGAGCCGTACGGCAGCCCCGCGGCCTCCTCGCCGCGCCGCGCGCCCTCGGCGTCCCAGTGCCTGATCACGCCGTCCATGTCGAACAGGACGGCCTTCAACGTCCGCCCGGTCACGGCCGCCCGAGCGCGCGGTACGTCCACCCGGCGGCCCGCCACACGGCCGGCTCCAACGCGTTGCGGCCGTCGACGATCCGCTTCTCGCGCACGACGTCCGACAGCGCCGCCGGGTCCATCTCGCGGAACTCCGCCCACTCCGTCAGGTGCAGCACGGCGTCGGCGTCGCGCGCGGCCTCGGCCGCGCTGCCCGCGTACGTCAGCTCGGGGTGCAGCCGCTTCGCGTTCTCCATCGCCTGCGGGTCGTAGACCGTGACGGTCCCGCCCTGCTGGTGGATCGCGGCGGCGACGTCGAGCGCGGGGGAGTCGCGGATGTCGTCGCTGTTCGGCTTGAACGCCGCGCCGAGCACCGCGATCCGCGTGCCCCTGAACGACCCGCCGACGGCCTCGCGCGCGAGGTCGACCATGCGCTGGCGGCGGCGCTGGTTGATCGCGTCGACCTCCTTGAGGAACGACAGCGCCTGGTCCACGCCGAGCTCGCCCGCCCGCGCCATGAACGCGCGGATGTCCTTCGGCAGGCAGCCGCCGCCGAAGCCGAGCCCCGCGTGCAGGAACCGCCCGCCGATGCGGGTGTCGTGCGACAGGGCCTCCGACAGCTTCTTCACGTCGGCGTGCGTCGCCTCGCAGACCTCGGCCATGGCGTTGATGAACGAGATCTTGGTGGCGAGGAACGCGTTCGCGCTCACCTTGACCAGCTCGGCCGTCGGGTAGTCCGCGACGATGACCGGGGTGCCGTTGTCGATGATCGGCGCGAACGCCTCGCGCAGCACCGCCTCGGCGCGCCCGCCCTCGCGGACGCCGAAGACCAGCCGGTCGGGGCGCAGCGTGTCCTCGACGGCGAAGCCCTCGCGCAGGAACTCCGGGTTCCACGCCAGCTCGACGCCCTCGCCCGGCGCCTCCTTGGCGAGCTGGTCGGCGAGCCGCTGCGCGGTGCCCACGGGGACCGTGGACTTGCCGACGACGAGGCACTCGCGGGTGAGGAACGGCGCGAGCCCCGTGACGACGGCGTCGACGTAGCCGAGGTCGGCGGCGTACTCGCCCTTCTTCTGCGGCGTGCCCACGCAGAGGAAGTGCACGTCGCCGATCTCCGCCGCCTCCTCGTAGGACGTGCCGAAGCGCAGGCGGCCGGCCTCGAGGTTCTTGCGCAGCAACGGCTCCAGGCCGGGCTCGAAGAACGGCACCTCGCCGGCCGCGAGCATGTCGATCTTCTTCTGGTCGACGTCGACGCCGAGGACGTCGTAGCCGAGCTCGGCCATGCAGACGGCGTGCGTCGCGCCGAGGTAGCCGGTGCCGAAGACGGTGAGCTTCAAGCGCGTCATGCGGGAGAGCGTAACCGCGTCGCTATGCTCGGCCGCCATGGCGGCGCGGCTCACGACCACCGACCTCGTGGGCGGGGTTCCCGCCGTCGCGGTCGCCGCCGTCGCGACCGTCTCACTCGCCACCGCGCACGCGCACGCCCACTCGCTGCCGCTCGTCCTCGCCCTCTCCGCGCTGCTGCTCGGCGCGCTCGGGCTGCTCGCGCGGCGGTCGTTGCCCGGCGTCGATCGCGACCCGCGCGGGGCGCTCGCGTG
Source organism: Frankiaceae bacterium (assembly GCA_035940575.1). Lineage (GTDB taxonomy): Bacteria > Actinomycetota > Actinomycetes > BP-191 > BP-191 > BP-191. The sequence continues at coordinate 10,337 of DASZER010000003.1, forward strand.
CCTCGGCGCGGGGGTCGTGGCGGCGGTGATGTTCCTGCCCGGGTTCTCGTACGGCGTCGCGGACAAGGACCCCGGCGGCTACGTCGCGCACGCCGTCGTCATCGCGGAGCACGGGTCGTACTCGTTCACCGACCCCGCGCTGGCGCACCCGACGCTGCGGGTCGGCCTGTCGAGCCCCGGCGCGCGGCTGCCGGGCGTCGCGGTCCGCGACGGCGAGAGCGGGCTGATCGTGCCGCAGTTCCTCCACCTGTGGCCCGCGCTGCTCGCGACGGCGTACGACATCGGGGGCTACGGCGGCGTGACCGCCGCGACGCCGCTCGTCGGGGCGGTCGCGGTGATGGCGCTCGTCGCGCTCCTGCGACGCGTCGGCGGCCTCGCGGCCGCGGTGATCGGCGGGGCGCTGCTCGCGACGAACATGCTCCAGGTCTGGCAGGCGCGCTACCCGACGTCGGAGGCGCTGGCGGAGGCGCTGTTCGTCGGCTCGCTGCTCGCGCTCGTCGTGGCGATCCAGTCGCGGTGGGGGCCGGCGGCCGCGCTCGCGGGGGCGCTGACCGGCGTCGGCTTCCTCAACCGCGCGGACGGCTGGCTGCTCGTGATGCTCGCGGCCGCCGCGCTCGCGGCCGCGTGGGCGTCGCGCCGCGCGGACGCGCTGGTGGCGTGGGGCGCGGCCGGGCTGGCGCTCGTGCTGCCGTACGCGTGCTGGCAGGCGTACGCCGCGGCCCGCGACTACACCCGCGCGAACTCCGTCCCCCGCCTCGTCCCGACGCTGACCCTGCTCGTCATGGCCGGCGCCGCGGGCGCGGCCGGGCGGCGGCTGCGGTGGGACCGGCTCGGCGACGCGCGGGTGCAGCGGCGGCTCGGGGTCGCGGTCTGCGCGGGCGCGGCGTCGCTGATGGTCGTGGGGTTCCTGCGGCCGGTGCTGTTCGAGCACACGACGTACGTCTTCCGTGGGCAGCGCCAGCCGACGTACGACGAGTACAGCCTGATCCGGCTCGGGTGGTTCCTGACGCTGCCGGGATTCGCGCTCGCCGGGCTCGGGCTCGCGGTCGTCGCGCTGCGGCGCTGGAACGCCGCCGTGTGGGCCGCGGTGCTTCCGGCGCTGCTGCTGCTGCCGGTGTTCGCGTGGCGCTCCCGCAACTCGTCGCGCCTGATGTGGTGGGCGCGCCGCTACGTCCCGCACGTGCTCCCGGGGCTCGTCGTGCTGGTCGCGCTGGCGCTGGCGTTCGCGCTGGTGTGGGAGTGGCGCGGGCGCAGGCCGCTGCGCGTGCCCGCGGTGCTCGCGACCGTCGGGCTCGTCGCGGTGTTCCTCTCGCAGTCGCTCCCGCTGCGAGGGCACGACGAGTTCGCGGGGTCGTTCGGCGTCGCCGAACGCCTCTCGCGCCTCGCCGGCGACGCGCGCGGCGTCTACCTCTGGCAGCGGCCCGCCTGCTGCGGCACCGCGACCGACTACTGGGCTACGCCGCTGTGGCTGGAGCGCGACGAGCTGTCGGTGCTGCTGCCGAACGAGCCCGAGCGGATCGGGCCTTACGTCGCGTCGTACCGCGCGGCGTTCGCCGCGGATCCGGTGTTCGTGGTGTGGAGCGGGCCCGGCGCGCCGCCGGTCGAGGGCGCGGTCGAGGTGGACCACCTGAGCGGGCGGATGCCGTTCTGGGAGGAGAGCGACGTCGCGCGGCCCGACGAGGACGTCGGCGTGACGTACGACTTCAGGGTCTACCGGGTGCCGTAGCCGCTCAGCGCCAGGAGTCGGCGCGGCCGACGACCTTGGCGGGCACGCCGGCCACGATGGCGTTCGGCGGCACGTCCCTCGTCACCACGGCGCCCGCCGCGACGACCGCGCCGTCGCCGATCGTCACGCCCTTGAGCACGATCGCGCCGGTCCCGATCCACACGCGGTCTCCGATGACGACGGGCGCGGTCATCGGCTGGACCGCGCCGTCGACCGTGATCGCGTGGAAGTCGTTGTCGAGCACCTGGACGTTCCACGACAGCGTGCACTCGCGCCCGATCGTCACGGACGTGCCGACGAGGATCTTCGTGAGGCCGTTGACGTTAGTGGCGTGGCCGATCCGCAACGTCCCGGCGTCGACGACGATCCGTACGCCGCGCTGGAGCGACACGACGCCGTCGCACACGAACGACGCCCCCGGCCGCACCCTGATCACCGACGTGTCGTCCGACGACGTCATCCCGAACGACGCCAGGCCGACGCGCAGCGCGCCGCCGTCGGCGAACGAGATGCGCTCGTCGCCGTCGATCACCGTCCGCGAACCCACCCAGATCGGGCGGCCGCGCAGGCCCCAGCGCAGCGCGCCGCCGTAGAACGCGCGGCGCGACGTCTCGCGACCGGGGCGCAGGTCGGCCATGTAGCGGCGGTAGACGCGGAAGTCCTTCACGGGCCGGGAGACTAGGCCAACGCGCGCCCGGCGCGGCGAGGGACGCCCCTGGCCGCCGGTAGACTCCCGCCTCGTGACCGTCACCGAGACCCGCCCCACCCGCGCCCGCAAGGCGCCCGCCAAGGCGCCGGCCAAGGCGGCCGCCGCGGCCGCGGCGTCCACCGAGACCCCCGAGACCGCGCGGGTCGACGTCACCGTCGTGCTGCCCTGCTACAACGAGGTCGGCCACGTCGAGGCCGAGCTCGAACGCATCGCGGCGTCGCTCGACGACAGCGGCTACGTCTACGACCTCGACGTCTACGACGACTGCTCGTCCGACGGCACCCGCGAGCTGCTCGCGCAGATCGCCGAGTCGGGCCGCTTCCCGCGGATGCGCTACTTCCCGCGCCACCGCAACGGCGGCTCGGGCACGATCCGGCGCATCGGCAGCCAGAACGCGCGCGGCGAGTACGTCGCGTGGACCGACGCCGACATGACGTACCCGAACGAGCGCATCCCCGAGATGGTCGACATGCTCGTCAAGGACGACCAGTACGACCAGGTCGTCGGCGCGCGCACGACGGAGGAGGGGACGTACAAGCTGCTCCGCGTCCCCGCGAAGTGGGTCATCCGCAAGATCGCCGAACGCCTCACCGGCACGAAGATCCCGGACCTCAACTCAGGCCTGCGCGTGTTCCGCCGCGAGGTCTCGCTGCCGTACCTTCCGCTGCTGCCACCGGGCTTCTCGTGCGTGACGACGCTGACGGTGTCGTTCCTGTCGAACGCGCACGACGTCCACTACCTGCCGATCGACTACGCCAAGCGCGCGGGCCGGTCGAAGTTCCACTTCACGAAGGACGCCTACCGCTACATCCTCCAGGTCCTTCGCATGGTCATGTACTTCAACCCGCTCAAGGTGCTCATGCCGCTGGCGCTGTTCATCCTCACGGCGGGCACGGCGAAGCTGGCGTACGACCTCATCGCGCACCCGTTCCGCGTCACCGGCGTGACGATCCTGACGATCGTCACCGGCTTCCAGATCGCGGCGCTCGCGCTGATCGCCGACCTCATCGTGCGCTCGCGCCAGCAGCGTTGACGCGGGCGCGCCTGGTCCAGGCGCTCAAGGCGGCGTTCGCCGTCCTGGCCGTCGGCGGCCTCGTCGCCGCGACGGTCTCGCAGTGGTCGCGCGTGTCCGAGACGGTCACGAGCGTCGGCGCCGGCGAGATCGCGGTAGGGACGCTCGCGATGGTCGCGGGCGCGTACCTGTCGATGCTGTCGTGGCGGGCGATCCTCGGCGACCTCGGCGCGCCGCTCGGCCACCGCGACGCGACGGCGCTGTTCTTCGTCGGCCAGCTCGGCAAGTACCTCCCCGGGAGCCTGTGGCCCGTCGTCGCGCAGATGGAGCTCGGCAAGAAGCACGCGATCCCGAAGAAGACCTCGGCGGTCGCGCTGCTGCTCGCGATGCTGATGGGCGTCACGTCGGGCGGGCTCGTCGCGGCGGGGACGCTGCCGTTCGCGGCGGCGGGCGAGCTGCGGCCGTACCGCTACGCGTTCCTCGTCCCCGCGCTCGGGCTCGTGCTGCTGCACCCGGCGGTGTTCGACCGGGTGTCGTCGCTCGGCCTGCGGCTCATCCGCCGCGCGCCGCTCGACCGGCGCCTGTCGACGCGCGGTCTCGCGACCGCGATGGCGTGGGCGCTGCTCCAGTGGGCGGTGTGGGGCCTCGCGGCCGCGGCGCTGTCCGACCACGCGTCGTACGCCGTCTGCCTCGGCGCGTACGCGCTGTCGTGGGTCGCGGGCTTCGTCGTCGTCGTCGTGCCGGCGGGCGCCGGGGTCAGGGAGGGCGCGTTCGTCCTGATCGTCGGGGCCGTGATCGGCAACGGCGCGGCGTTCGGCGTCGCGCTGCTGCTCCGGTTGCTCTCCACCGTCGCGGACCTGTTCTGGGGGCTCGTCGCGGGGGGCTTGACCGGACATGCCCGGTTTGCCCGGGTGACCTCCGAGTGACAGTCGGCTGAAAGGGCCTCAGCCCGTCACGCGTTCGGCCGATGTTCGTCGTCATGCGCTTCCGGACCGTCCCCTTCGTCGCGCTCGCGACCGCACTCTTCGTCGGCACGATCGCGGTGCCGGCCAACGCCGCCCCGACCGCGCCGCGCGCCTACACCGCGCCGATCGAGGCGTACGCGCCGTACTCGCCGCAGTCGATCTGCTCGCCGACCGCCAAGCCCGGCGTGGTGGCGTGGCGCGACCAGCTCCTGCGGACCTACTCGTGGACCCGCAGCCTCGGCATCGTCCGTGCCTGCGACGTCGGCGGCCGCAGCGAGCACAAGGAGGGCCGCGCGCTCGACTGGGGCGTCAACGTCTCCAGCGCCCGTGACGTCGCGGCGGTGCGCGACGTGTTCGCGTGGCTGTTCGCGACGGACAAGTACGGCAACAAGCACGCGATGGCCCGCCGCCTCGGCATCCAGTACATCATCTGGAACCGCCAGATCTGGGGCTCGTACTCGGCCTCGCAGGGCTGGCGCGCGTACACCGGCGCGAGCCCGCACACCGACCACGTGCACTTCTCGTTCTCCTGGCCCGGCGCGAACAAGGTGACGTCGTACTGGGACGGCACCGTCGCCGACGTGGGCGGCAGCGCCCCGACGTCGGGCGGCGGCGGGTCCGACGGCGGCGGCGTCGTGATGCCGAACGACGACGCGGTCGGCGAGCCCCTGCCGCCGGCGTCGCTGCTCCAGTCGACGACGCCGACGGTGGACGAGCGGCTGTGGTTCGACGCGACGCGCAGCGGCGGCGTCACCACGCGCACGTCGCTGCAGCGCGGCACGCCGTACATGGTCGAGGTCCGCGGGCAGTACTCCTACCGCACGGCGGCGTACGCCGACGCCGAGTGCTCGCGCGCGTCCGGCACGACGACCTGGGTGCGTTCGCGCAGCCTCTCGACCGCCGACCGCGACGCCGACCACCTCGACGTCTACCTCAACGGCATCGACGGCCGCTTCGTCTCCGACGGCCCCGACCAGTGCGACACCGCGAACCACACGTACCGGTGGACCTACGTCCCCGAGCGCACCGGCCGCGCGAACTTCCGCATCTGGGACACCAGCTTCCGCGACAACCGCGGCGGCCTGAACATCCGGATCGCGAAGCTGTCGACCGACGACTCCGACAGGCAGTGGATGACCTACGGTGCCGAGGCCATCGGCAACACCGGCCTGGTCCGCTACCGCGACGGCGTCGACTACGTCGTCGAGGTGCGCGGCGTCTACCAGTACGGCGCGGGCGGCACGTACCCCGCCGACGCGGAGTGCGTCCCCTCGGGCGACCGGTGGCGCCGCAGCTACCCGAACGGCAACGACGTGGTCGGCGTCCTGCTCAACGGCGACGACCTCTCGGGCCAGGCGCTCGTGGACAACGGCGCCCGCTGCGACGAGACGACGCACACGTACCGCTACCTCTGGACGCCGCGCCGCGACACGACGCTGACGACCAAGCTCTACGACACCCGCTACACCGACAACAGCGGCCGTCTCCAGGTCCGTGTCGTCCGCGCCGACCTCGCGGGCAGGCTGCCGGCCCCGCCGCCGCTGCCGCCGGAGGTGCTGTCGGTCGACAGCCGCGACGACAACGGCGTGCCGACCGCGCGCGCGTACGCCGGCGGGACGACGTACGAGGTCAAGGTGACGGGCGTCTACGACGCGGGCGCGGGCGTGAGCTCCGACGCCGAGTGCACCGCGACGACGGGCGACCCGACGTGGCGCGACCGCCGTACCAGCACGCTGTCGAGCCGCCTGCTCTGGGACCTGACGGTCAACGGCCGCACGCAGGACTGGGTGCCGGTCTCGGGCTCGGGGCCGTGCTCGGCGACGCACGAGTACACGGTGCGGTTCACGCCGGACAACAACGGCCAGATCAGGTTCGGCGTGCGGGATGCGACGTTCTCGGACAACTCGGGTGCGTTGTCTGTCACCATCACCAAGGTGTGACGCGCGGGACGCGTGTGACGCACGGGTCAAGATGACCGGTCGTCGCGCCGACCCCTGAACCGGGACGAACGATGGGAGGAACGATGCGGCCGCTGCGTGCCCTGCGCGGCATCGTCGTCTCCGCGCTCGTCGCGGCGCCGCTCGCCGTGCTGATGCCGGCCGCGCCGGCGTTCGCCGAGGAGGTCTACGGCCGCCCGGCCGACGGCGTGTTCCGGATGGAGGGCCACGGCTGGGGCCACGGCCACGGCATGAGCCAGTGGGGCGCGCAGGGCGCGGCGACCAAGGGCGTGACGTACACCAAGATCCTCGACACGTACTACCCGGGGACGGCGCAGGCGACGTTCGCCGACAAGCCGATCCGCGTGCTGATCAGCCAGGACGACCACACCGACGTCTCGGTCGCGGCGGCGTCCGGGCTCGCGCTGCGCGACCTGTCCTCAGGCGCGCGCTACACGCTGCCGACCGGTGCCACGCGCTGGCGGATCTACGTCGACTCGAGCGGCTACCGCGTGCAGTCGTACGCGTCCGCGTGGGCGGCGTGGGGCAGCGGCGGCAAGACCGTGTGGACGGGGCCGCTGCAGTTCGAGGGGCCGACGTTCCTCAGGCTGCACCTGCCCGACGGCACCGCGCGCGACTTCCGCGGCGCGATGCGCGCGGTCCGCGCGTCGACCACCACGATCAACTCCGTCAACGTCCTCTCCCGCGAGCACTACCTGTACGGCGTCGTGCCGCGCGAGGCCTCGGCGTCGTGGCACGCCGAGGCGCTCAAGGCGCAGTCGGTCGCGGCGCGCTCGTACTCGACGTACAAGATGGAGCACGTGTCGTCGTCGGCGACGTACGACATCTGCTCGACCACCTCGTGCCAGGTCTACGGCGGCGCGCGGCTGATCTCGGGCGGGCAGACGTACGAGCTGGAGAGCGCGTCCACGAACGGCGCCGTCGACGCCACGCGGGGCGTGATGCGGACGTACGACGGCGCCGCGATCTTCGCGGAGTTCTCGTCGTCCAACGGCGGCTGGTCGACGACCGGCTCGTTCCCGTACCTCGCCGCCAAGGCCGACCCGTGGGACGCGATCGCCTCGCCGCACCACTACTGGACCGCGACCCTGACGGTCGCGCAGATCGAGGCGAAGTTCCCCTCGCTCGGCCGCTTCTCCCGCATGCGGGTCACGCAGCGCGACGGCAACGGCGACTGGGGCGGCCGCGTGAGGTCCGTGATCCTCGAGGGCGTCTCGTCCTCCGGCGCCAAGACCACGGTGTCCACGACCGGCGGCGGCATCTACAGCGCGCACACCTGGCCCGCGTCCTCGACCGGCCTGCGCGGCTCGTGGTGGCACGTCAAGCCGGCGTACGGCGCCACGGTCGTGTCGCAGGGGAGCGTGCCGACGCTGGTGCGCGCGCCGGGCGACGCCAGGCACGACGCCGTCGTCCAGTACAAGAACACCGGCGCCACAGCGTGGCCGGTCGCGGGGCTGCACCTCGCCGTCTCGTCGCCGGCCGGCTCCGCCGACCCGATGGTCGGCGGCTCGAAGATCCCTGGCCGCTTCGCGGGCAACGTCACGCGCCCCGGCGCCTCCACGGTCGATCCCGGCGAGGTGGCGAAGTTCTTCGTGCCGCTCGACGCGTCGTCCACGGCCGTGGGGACGTACGCCAAGGCGTACCTCCCGCGCATCGGCCAGGGCGCGCCGTTCGGGCAGGTCGTGCAGTGGGTCGTGTCGGTCGTCGACCCGGTGCTGTCGGCGTCGTTCGTCTCCGTCTCGGGCCCCGCGGCCGACGGCTCCGGCGCGCCCGCGCCGGTCACCGGCCTCAACGTGATCCTGCCGCGCGACGGCTCGGTCACGGTCAACGTGAAGATGCGCAACACCGGCAACGTCGCCTGGCCGCTCAACGCCGGCGTCCGCCTCGCGACGTCCGACGCGCGCTGGCGCGAGTCGACGGCGTACGGCCCCGGCTGGAACTCCAAGTCGGTCGTCGGCCCCGTGAGGTCCGTGGACGGCAACGGCTCGGCGACCTCGGTCGCGCCAGGGCAGGTCGGCGTGTTCCCCGTGACCCTGCACGGCAACGGGCTGCCCGTGGGCGGCGTCGTGGAGACGTTCGAGGCGGGGTTCTTCAACTACGGCTGGATGAACGGCAAGGTCCGCCTCAACGTCTACCGCGTCGACCGCGCCGTCTCGCGCCTGTCCGGCTCCGAGACGCGGCTGCCAGGCACGACGTCGCTGGTGGCGTACCCCGGCGACCGCAGGACGCTCTACGTGCGCGTCCGCAACCTCGGCGGCTCGGCCTGGCCGGTCGGCTCGTCCGAGCTGCTGATGACCTCGCCCGCCGGCCGCGAGTCGGCGTTGCGGACGGCGGCATGGCTGTCGCCGCAGTCGCCGTCGCGGCTGGCGCGCAACGTCTCCCGCCCCGGCCAGACGTCGGTGTGGCCGGGCGAGGTCGGCGAGTACGTCGTGCCGCTCGACCCCACGAACAAGCCGGCGGGTTCGTACGCCGAGTGGTTCCAGGCGATGACCGGCTCGACCCGCTACGGCCCCGTCATCGGGACGACGATCAGGCTCGCGGCGGCGGCGTTCACCGGCTCGCTGGCGCGCAACTCCACGGGCGTCGTGATCCCCGTGGGCGGCGCGGCCATGTACTCGTTCGACGTCAGGAACACCGGCAACACCGTCTGGCCGGTCGGCGGCACGTCGCCGGTCCGCGCGACGGTGAGCGGCTCGAAGTCCGCGAACACGTCGTGGCTCAACGGCTCCCGCCCGACGCAGCTCGACGGCAACGTCACGCGCCGCGGCGCGACGACCGTGCTGCCCGGCGAGGTGGGGCGGTTCACGTTCGTGCTGTCGGCGAACGGGCGTCCCGCGGGGACGTACACCGAGACGTTCGGCGTGGGCTGGGAGACGTGGCGTGCGATGGTTCTCTCCGTGCCGGTGACGTACACGATCCGCTGACGACGCGTTGACCCGCGTCGCGTTCCTGCTGGAACAGCTCCTCGCGCCGATCCCAGGGGGAACGGCGCGCTACTCGCGCGAGCTCGCCGCCGAGCTCTCCGCGACCGCGCCGGAGGGCGCCGTCGTAGAGAGCTGGACCGCGCTGCACGCGTCGACGCAGGCGGCGGTCGTGCCGGGCGTGGGCGGGCCGCACCGGCTGCCGTTGGGCCGCAGGCCGCTCATCGCGGCGTGGGAGCGCGGCGTCGGTCCCGTCCCGCGCGGCGACCTCGTGCACGCGCCGACGCTGCTCGCGCCGCCGTCGCGCGGCCGGCCGCTCGTCGTCACGATCCACGACGCCGTGCCGTGGACCCACCCCGAGACGCTGACGCAGCGCGGCGTCGCCTGGCACCGGCGGATGGGCGCCCGCGTCGCCACGTCGGCCGATCTCGTGATCGTGCCGACGGCGGCGGTCGCGTCGGAGCTCGCGGAGTTCCTCGACCTGGGCGACCGGGTGCGGGTGGTGTTCGAGGGCGCGGACACGCTCGCGGTCCCGCCCGACGCCGCCGCGCGCCGCAAGCGGCTCGGGGTGCCCGAGCGGTACCTGTTCTCGTTCGCGACGCTCGAGCCGCGCAAGGGCCTCGACCTCGTGCTGTCCGCGCTGGCCGAGCGCGAGGCGCCCGACCTGCCGCTGCTCGTCGCGGGGCAGCCGGGCTGGGGCGGCGTCGACCTCGACGCGACCGCCGCGTCCGTGGGGCTCGCCGCGGACCGCGTACGCGCGCTCGGCTGGCTCGGCGACGACGACCTCGCGGCCGTCCTCGACGCGTGCGTCGCCGTCGTGTCGCCGTCGCGGGCCGAGGGGTTCGGTCTTCCCGTCGTGGAGGCGATGGCGCTCGGCGTACCCGTCGTCTGCTCCGACGCGCCCGCCCTGGTCGAGGTGACCGGCGGCGCGGCGCTGACCGTGCCGGTGGACGACGTGCTCGGCCTCGCGGAGGCGTTGCGGTCGGTCGCCGACGACGAGGCGCTGCGTTCGCGGCTGTCGGCGGCGGGGCGCGAGCGCGCGGCGGGGATGACGTGGCGGGCCGCCGCCGAGCAGACCTGGAAGGTCTACGCCGAGCTGCTCTGAAGCACCGCCCGCATCGCCGCGAGGGTCGCGCGCATCCCGTCGCGCAGCGCCTCCGTGCGTGCGGCGACGACGGCGGCGTTGGCCGGGTCCGCGTCGGCCTGGCTGCGCAGCCCGCTCAGGCCGTCGGGCAGGTGCGTGAACGTCTGCGTCACGCGCGTCCGCCCGCCCCCGACGTCCTCGAACGCGTACTCCCACCGCGTCGCGGGCGTGCCGTCGAACCTGTCGCCGACGACGTACGCCCACCGCCGGCCCGGCTCGTCGGCGACGACCGTGCAGGGGCGTACCCAGAGGTACTCGTCGTCGCCGTACGCGACGCGGTTGGTGCCCTCGAACACGCCCTCGCCCACCCACTCGGCCTTGACGCACTCGGGGCTCAGCTCGCCGATCCGCGTGACGTCGGCGACGAGGGCGTACGCCGCCTCCGCCGGCGCGTCGACCTCCGCCGACTCGGTGAGCGTGAGGGCGGCGAACAGCGGGTCGTTCGCGGCGAGCGGCTCGGGGCGCGGCCCCGACTCGCCGACGCGGGAGACCACGGTCGTCATGGGTGCTGTTCTACCGTGCGGCGCATGCGGATCGAACCCCTCCCCGAGTCGTGGGGCGACGCCGCCGTGGCGCTCTGGCACGAGGCGGGCCTCACCCGGCCGTGGAACGACCCGCACGCCGACCTCGCCCTCGCGCTGCGCGGCCCGTCCTCGACCGTGCTCGCGGCGTTCGACCCGTCCGAGGGCGACGACCCGCGCCTCGTCGGCACGGCGATGGTCGGCCACGACGGCCACAGGGGCTGGGTCTACTACCTCGCGGTCTCGCCGGCCGCCCGCCGCCGCGGCATCGGCCGCGCGCTCATGCGCGCGGCGGAGGACTGGCTGCGCGAGCGCGAGGTCCCCGCGCTGCACCTCCTCGTCCGCTCGGAGAACACGGAGGCCCTCGGCTTCTACGAGCGCCTCGGCTACTCGCCCGGCGACGTGGTGATGTTCGGCCGCCGCCTCGACGGGGGTCAATGACGGCGAGTTGGCCCCGCGAGGGTTACGCTCAGCAGCAGGCGGACCGCCCGCCGGAAGGAGCCCAGACCCCCTTGGCACCGCGCGTCCTGGTCGACGCCACGGCCGTCCCCGCGGACCGCGGCGGTGTCGGGCGTTACGTCGACGGCCTGATCGCCGCCCTCGACCAGGCGGACGCGGACCTCGCGATCGTCTGCCAGCGCGCGGACGCCGACCGCTACGGCCGCAGCGCCCCGAGCGCGCGGATCGTCGCCGGACCCGCCGCCATCAGCCACCGCCCCGCGCGCCTCGCGTGGGAGCAGACCGGCCTCCCGATCGTCGCCCAGCAGGTCCAGGCCGACGTCATCCACTCGCCGCACTACACGCTGCCGCTGCGCGCCGGCCGGCCCGTCGTCGTCACGCTGCACGACGCGACGTTCTTCACCGAGCCCGAGCTGCACACGGCCGTGAAGGGCTCGTTCTTCCGCTCCGCGATCCGCACGGCCGTCAAGCGCGCCTCCCGCTGCATCACGCCGTCGAAGGCCACGCGCGACGAGATGATCCGCGTGGTCGACGCCGACCCGACGAAGCTCGACGTCGCCTACCACGGCGTCGACACCGCGACGTTCCACCCGCCGTCGGACGAGGAGCGGGCGCGCGTCTGCGGCCGCCTCGGCCTCATCGACAGCGCGTACGTCGCGTTCCTCGGCATGCTCGAGCCCCGCAAGAACGTCCCCGCGCTCGTCCGCGCCTGGACCAAGGCCTGCGAGGGCCGCACCGACCCGCCCGCGCTCGTCCTCGCAGGCGGCGCGGGCTGGGACGAGGACGTCGACAACGCCGTCGCCGAGGTCCCCGCGCACCTGCGCTGCCTGCGCCCCGGCTACCTGCCGATCCGCGACCTGCCCGGCTTCCTCGGCGGCGCGCTCGTCGTGGCGTACCCGTCGCACGGCGAGGGCTTCGGCCTCCCCGTCCTGGAGGCCATGGCCTGCCGCGCGCCCGTCCTCACGACCCCGCGCCTGTCGCTGCCGGAGGTCGGCGGCGACGCGGTGGCGTACACCGAGCCCGACATCGCCTCGATCGCCGCCGCGCTGCGCAGCCTGTTCGACGACGCCGAACGCCGCGAACGCCTCGCCGCGGCCGGCCTCGCCCGCAGCGGCGAGTTCACCTGGGCCGCGAGCGCCGAGGCCCACCTCGCGAGCTACGCCCGCGCCGTCTCGGAGTGAGCGGCAGCCCCACGCTACGGGTCGTCACGGTCACGTACTGGCCTGGCGAGTCGCTGCCCTCGTTCCTCGAATCGTTGTTTACGTCAACTAACCATCCGCTCGCCGTGGTGCTCGCCGACAACGGCTCGGGCGACGGCGCTCCCGAGGCGGCGGCGGAGGCGTACGGCGACCGCGTTGCCCTGGTGCGGACCGGCGGCAACATCGGCTACGGCGCCGCGGCCAACGTCGGCGCCCGCACGGGCGGCGAGGAGTGGCTCGTCGTCGCCAATCCCGACATCACGTGGCACCCCGGCTCGCTGGACGTCCTCCTGGAGGCCGCGGCGCGGTGGCCGAGGGCGGGGGCGTTCGGGCCCGCGATCCTGACGCCGGAGGGCGACCTGTACCCGTCGGCGCGCGGCTTCCCGTCGCTGTCGCGGGGGATCGGGCACGCGCTGTTCGGGTGGTGGTGGCCCACCAACCCGTGGACGCGCTCGTACCGCCGCGAGTCCGCCGGCCCGGTCGAGGCGCCGGCCGGGTGGCTGTCGGGGTCGTGCATGCTGCTGCGGCGGGAGGCGTTCGACGCGGTGGGCGGGTTCGACCCGGCGTACTTCATGTACTTCGAGGACCTGGACCTGTGCCGCCGCCTCGCCGACGCGGGGTGGCAGTCGGTCTACGTCCCGTCCGCCGTCGTCGAGCACACCGGCGCGCACTCCACGAAGCGCAGCCGCAACAAGATGCTCAAGGCGCACCACCGCAGCGCGTACCGCTACCTCGCGGGGCAGTACGCGGGGCCGCTGTGGCTGCCCGTGCGCCTCGTGCTGCGGGCCGGGCTCGCCGCGCGGTACCTGCTCTCGCTCGTCGTGAAGGGCGTGGGCGAGGGCGCGCGGCCGACGCGGCGCGGCGACGTTCTGGGGTCTGCGAGGGAGGAGCCGTAGTGGACGCGGTCGTGCTCGTCGGGGGCCAGGGGACGCGGCTGCGGCCGCTCACGGCGACGACGCCGAAGCCGATGCTGCCGACGGCCGGCGTGCCGTTCCTGGAGCACCTGCTCGTCCGCGCGCGCGACGCGGGCGTCGACCACGTGGTCCTGTCGACGTCGTACAAGCCCGAGGTGTTCGAGGGGTGGTTCGGCGACGGGGCGCGGCTCGGCATCGAGGTCGAGTACGTCACCGAGGTCGAGCCGCTCGGCACCGGCGGCGGCATCCGCAACGTCGCGGACCGGCTGCGCGGCGGCGACTTCCTCGTGTTCAACGGCGACGTCCTCTCAGGGCTCGACGTCGCGGCGCTGCTGCGCACGCACCGCGAGCGCGAGGCCGAGGTGACGCTGTATCTCACGGAGGTCGAGGACGCGCGCGCGTTCGGCTGCGTGCCGACCGACGGCGAGGGTCGCGTGACGGCGTTCCTCGAGAAGATGCCGAAGCCGGTGACCAACAGGATCAACGCGGGCTGCTACGTCTTCGCCCCCGGCGTGCTCGACCGCGTCCCCGCCGGGCGTCCGGTGAGCGTGGAGCGCGAGACGTTCCCCTCGCTGCTCGCGGACGGCGCGCGCGTCTACGGCCACGTCGACACGTCGTACTGGCTCGACCTCGGCACGCCCGCGGCGTTCGTGCGCGGCTCGTGCGACCTCGTACTCGGCCGCGTCGCGTCCTCCGCGCTGCCGGGCGAGCCCGGCGAGGCGCTCGTGCTCGACGGCGCCACCGTCGAGGGCACCATGAGCGGCGGGACGACCGTCGGTCGCGGCGCGCGGGTGGGGGAGGGCGCGGAGGTGGTCGGCAGCGTGCTGTTCGACGGGGCCGAGGTCGCGCCGGGGGCGCGCGTCACGGGCTCCGTCGTCGGCAGGGGCGCGTACGTCGGCGAGGGCGCGTCGCTCACAGGGACGATCGTCGGCGACGGGGCGCGCGTGGGCGCGCGCAACGAGCTCGCCGACGGCGCGCGCGTGTGGCCCGACGCCGTGATCGGCGACGGCGCGATCCGGTTCAGCAGCGACTCCTGACGCCCGCGTCCGCGAACGCGCGAGGCGCGGCACCCCGGAGGGCACCGCGCCTCGTCGCGCGCAGGGGGCGGGGCTAGAGCGCGTTCTTCTCCGGCGCCTTGCCCGCCTGGCCGCCGTGGGCCTTGATGAAGTCGTCGATCACCGCGCCGGAGACGTCGGAGCACTCCTGCCGGAAGCCCCACGCCGTCAGCACGATGTGCTTCTCGCCGGTGAAGTCGCCGCGCGTCCAGGGCACCACGAGGAACTTCGCCTTGGCCGCGTCGGCCGCGTCGCGCAGGCGGTCGAGCTGCTCGTCGGTCGCCCTGCTGTCGTACCAGACGACGACGTACGCGTGCTCGAGGTTGTGCACCGCCATCTCGGGCATCGGGTTGTCGTCGCGCGAGTAGAACCTCTTGCGCCCCACGGGAAGCCACGTCGGGTTGTGGCTGCCGGACGTCGGCGGCGCCGGGTTGTACTGCACCGGCTCGGAGACGTGGGTCGACTCGCCCGTGACCTCCTCCTCCTTCACCGGGCTGCACGCCGCCGCCTCGGACGCGAGGCCGACGTCGCGCATGGCGAGGTTGGAGTCACCCTTGCCGCCGCCCTTCGTGCCGAAGTAGACGGAGGCGCCGATCAGCAGAGCGCCGAGGACGGTGCAGATGACGATCGTCGCGACCGTCTTCCGCCGCTCCTGGGCGCGCGCCTTCTTGCGCTGCTCCTCGATGAGCCGGCGCCGGTCGTTCTCGGGAGTTCGCTTGGCCACGGCGCGGAGTCTAGTGGTGAAGTGGGCACGTGACCGACCTGCCGCTGGCGACGACGCTGCGCCCGGCGCTGCCGACGGACCTGCGGCTGACGCTGGTGTCGTTGCGGCGCGGGCCCGGCGACCCGCACCTGCGGTTCGTGCCCGGCGGGGTGTGGCGCGCGGCGCGTACACCCGAGGGCCCCGGCACGATCCACCTCGCCGAACGTCCCGGCGGCGAGATCGCGGTGCACGCGTGGGGCCCGGGCGCGGAGTGGCTCGTCGCGTCGGCGCCCGACCTCGTCGGCGCGCGCGACTCCCTCGACGGGTGGGACCCGCCGTACCCGATCCTGCGCGACCTGCACGTCCGCTTCCCCGGCTTCCGCGTGCCGCGCAGCGGCGTCGTGATGGACGCGCTGGTGCCCGCGATCATCGAGCAACGCGTCCTCGGCCACGACGCGTGGCGGTCGTGGCGGCAGCTCCTGTACCGCTACGGCGAGCCCGCGCCCGGACCCGCCGACATGCCGGCGCTGCGCGTGCCGCTCCCGGCGGGCCTGCTCGCGCGCGTGCCCTCGTGGGAGTGGCACCGCGTCGGCGTCGAGGAGGCGCGGGCGCGCGTCGTGCGCTACGCCGCGCAGGTCGCGCCGCGCCTGGAGGAGGCCGTGTCGATGCCGCGCGAGGACGCGTTGCGGCGGCTGCGCGCGGTGCCCGGCGTCGGTCCGTGGACGGCGGCCGAGACGGCGCAGCGCGCGCTCGGCGACGCCGACGCCGTGTCGGTCGGCGACCTGCACCTGCCGGCGTTCGTCGGGTGGGTGCTCGCGGGGCACCGCGTGGACGACGACGGGATGCTGGAGCTGCTGGAGCCGGTCCGCGGCCACCGCTACCGCGCGACCCGGCTGATCGAGCTGAGCGACCTGCGCAACCCGCGCTTCGGCCCCCGCTACTCCGGGCGGGACATCCGTACGTTCTAGCGCTCGACCACGAACCGCCGCGCGTCCCGAGGCGGGCGCGGCGGCGGCTGCTCCGCCGGCTTGCCGATCGCGACCGCGCCCATCGGGTCCCACTCGGCGGGCAGGCCGAGCGCGCGGCGTACGGGCTCGGGGCAGAACATCGTCGAGCTGACCCAGCACGAGCCGAGGCCGGCGTTGGCGAGCGCGATCAGGAAGTTCTCGACCGCCGCGCCCATCGACACCAGGAACATCTCGCGCTCCGCCGTCGCGCGCCGCTCGTCGGGGTAGTCGTGGGCGCCGTCGGTCACCAGGCACGGCACGACGAGGTACGGCGCCGCGCCGAGCAGCGCGTCGGAGCGGGCGAGGCGGCGTTCGATGCGGACGGTGTCGAGCCCGTCGCCGGTCAGGTCCTCGACCCACGCGCGGCGCATGGCCGTCAGCAGCGCGGACCGCGCCTCGTCGGTGTCCACGAGCACGAACCGCCACGGCGTCGTGTGGTGCGGCGCCGGCGCGGTGACGGCGGCGGCGACCGCGCGCTGGACCAGCGCAGGGTCGACCCTGTCGGGCAGGAACGACCGCACCGACCGCCGCGACGTCACGACCTCGTCCGAGCCGACGCGGAACATGTCCTCGCCCGCGTCGCGCAGCATCGACCGCACGCCGCGCCCGTCGTCGGGCGGCGGCACGAGCCCGCGCACGATCGCGACGGGCACGCCGCCGAGCTTGCCCATGGCCAGCTCCGCCGCCGACGCGACCTCGTCCGCCTCGGCAACCTGCGTCATGGATAGTTGGTTACCGTAACTATCCATCTGGCCGACGAAGTCGCGCAGGGCGCCCATCCCCGCGACGCCGATCGCGACGTCGGTGAGGCCGCGCCGCCACGGCCGGCCGAACGTGTCGCTCACCACCACCGCGACGTCCACGCCGCGCCGGGCGAGCAGCGCCTCGCGGAGGCGGCGGGCGCTGGCGTCGGCGTCGACGGGCAGCAGCGCGAGCGTGCCCTCGTCGACGTTGCTGGTGTCGACGCCGGCGCTGGCGAGGACGAAGCCGTGGCGGGTCTCCACGATCCGCGTCGGGCCGCGGCGGGCGACCTCGCGGACGGACTCGGCGTCCACGAGCCGCTGGCGGACGGCCTCGCGCTCCTCGGGCGTGCCGGTCACGGGGACGAGCCGGCCCTCGGCCTTGGAGACGACCTTGCTCGTGACGACGACGACGTCGCCGTCGCGCAGGTCGGCGCCGTCGAGCAGGGCGGCGAGGTCGTCGCCTGGCCGTACCTCCGGCAGCCCCTCGACACCGGTGACGGTGTACGTCATGCGAGCGCGAGGACGGCCTTGGCGATCGCCGCCGTCGCCTCGAGGTCGGTCATGAGCAGCGGGACCGCGCGGCACGCGATCCCCGCCGCCTCGACCGCGGGGACGGCGGCGGCGTCGCCGTCGTCCACGAGCCACGCGTCGAGCAGGCCGCCGGCCGGGCGGGCGCCGTAGTGCAGCGCGACGGCCTCGGCGGTGCACTCGACGCCGATCGCCGCGAGCATCCGGTCGGCCATGCCGCGCACGGGCGCGCCGCCGACGATCGGCGAGACGCCGACGACGGGCGCGCGCGCGGCGGCGACGGCCTCCCGGATGCCCGGGACCGCGAGGATCGTGCCGATGCTGACGACGGGGTTCGAGGGCGGCAGCACGACGAGGTCGGCGGCGGCGATCGCGTCGAGCACGCCCGGCGCCGGCGTCGCCTCGGGCGCGCCCTCCAGCCACACCCGCTCGACGGGCACCGACGCGTGCAGCCCGACCCAGTAGTCCTGGAAGTGCATCTCGCGCCCGTCCGCCACGACCCGCGTCTCGACGAGGGCGTCGGTCATGGGGAGCAGGCGTACGGGGAGCCGCCAGCGCTCCGCGAGCCGTTGCGTCACCGCCGACAGCGGGAGGCCGGAGTCGAGCAGGCGGCGGCGGACGAGGTGCGTCGCGATGTCGCGGTCGCCCAGGCGGAACCACGTCGGCTCGCCGTACGCCGCCAGCTCGGCCGTGACGGCGTACGTCTCGCCCTCGCGCCCCCACCCCTGCTCCTCGTGCACGCCGTCGCCGAGGGTGTACGTCACCGTGTCGAGGTCGGGGCAGACGCGCAGCCCGTGGAGGGTGAGGTCGTCGCCGGTGTTGCCGATCACGGTGACGTCGTCGGAGGTCACGGCGAGCAGGCCGCGGAGGAACCGCGCGGCGCCGATGCCCCCGGCGAGGACCACGATCACGCCGCCGACGCTACCGCTACGGCGACGCGGGCACGGCGCCGCGCCGAGCACGTACGCTGCCGGGGTGACCCGTCCGAGCGCCGACGCGCTGCGCCGCGCGCTGCGGCGGGCCCGCGACGGCGTGCCGCTGGACGAGACCGAGGCGACGGTCCTGCTGCACGCGCGCGGCGACGACCTCGCCGACCTGTGCGCGTCCGCGCGGCGGGTGGCGGACGCCGGTCACGGGCGGGTGGTGACGTACTCGCGCAAGGTGTTCGTGCCGTTGACACGGCTGTGCCGCGACCGGTGCCACTACTGCACGTTCGCGACCGTGCCGGGGCGGCTGCCGGCGCCGTACCTCACTCCCGACGAGGTGCTCGCGATCGCGCGGGAGGGGCAGGCGTACGGGTGCAAGGAGGCGCTGTTCACCCTCGGCGACCGCCCGGAGGAGCGCTGGCCGCAGGCGCGGGAGTGGCTCGACGCGCACGGCTACGACTCGACGCTCGGCTACCTCCGCGCGATGGCGGTGCGCGTGCTGGAGGAGACCGGCCTGCTGCCGCACCTCAACCCCGGCGTCCTCACCTGGCAGGAGCTCGGCCGCCTCAAGCCGGTCGCGCCGAGCATGGGGATGATGCTGGAGACGACGGCGACGCGGCTGTGGTCGGAGCCCGACGGCCCGCACTACGGCAGCCCGGACAAGGAGCCCGCCGTACGCCTTCGCGTCCTCGAGGACGCGGGGCGCCAGGCGGTGCCGTTCACCACGGGCATCCTCGTGGGCATCGGGGAGACGCTGGCCGAACGCGCGGAGAGCCTGTTCGCGATCCGCGGGGTCGCCCGCCGCTACGGCGGCGTCCAGGAGGTGATCGTCCAGAACTTCCGCGCCAAGGACGACACCGCGATGCGCGCCCACCCCGACGCCGAGCTCGACGACCTCGTCGCGACGCTCGCCGTCGCGCGGCTCGTCCTCGGCCCGGCGATCCACCTCCAGGCGCCGCCGAACCTCGTCGCCGGCGAGTACGGGCGCGTGCTCGCCGCGGGCATCGACGACTGGGGCGGCGTCTCGCCGGTCACGCCCGACCACGTCAACCCGGAACGGCCGTGGCCTGAGATCGACCTCCTCGAAGAGGAGGTCAATCGAGCAGGTTTTCAACTGCGCGAGCGGCTGACGGCGTACCCCGAGTACGTCCTGCGCCCCGACCCGTGGCTCGACCCGCGGGTGCTGCCGCACGTCCGCGCGCTGGCCGGCGACGACGGCCTGGCGCGCGAGGGCGCGATCCCCGAGGGGCGGCCGTGGCAGGAGCCGGACGCGCCGGTGACGAGCGGCCGCGCGGACCTGCACGTCGCGATCGACACCGAGGGCCGGCTGTCCGGGATGCGCGACGACGGCGTCTACGGCGACTGGGACGCCCTGCGCGCCACGGCCGCGCGGACCGGCGCGCCGGAACGCCTCGACGGCGACGTCCGCACGGCGCTGCGCCACGCCGCCGACGACCCCGCGTGCGTGAGCGACGCGGACGCGCTCGCGCTGTTCACGTGCGACGGCCCCGCGCTCGACGCGCTGACCGGCATCGCCGACGAGCTGCGGCGCGAGGTGGTGGGCGACGACGTGACGTACGTCGTCAACCGCAACGTCAACTTCACGAACGTCTGCTACACCGGCTGCCGCTTCTGCGCGTTCGCCCAGCGGCGCACCGACGCCGACGCGTACACGCTGTCGGTGAGCGAGGTCGGCGACCGCGCGGCCGAGGCGTGGGAGGCGGGCGCGACCGAGGTCTGCATGCAGGGCGGCATCCACCCCGACCTGCCCGGCACGGCGTACTTCGACATCGCGGCCGAGGTGAAGCGCCGCGTGCCCGGGCTGCACGTGCACGCGTTCTCCCCTATGGAGGTCGTCAACGGCGCCAACCGCACGGGCCTGTCGATCGCGGACTGGCTGACGAAGGCGCGGGAGGCGGGCGTGGACTCGCTGCCGGGCACGGCGGCGGAGATCCTCGACGACGACGTGCGCTGGGTCCTGACGAAGGGCAAGCTGCCGGCCGCGACGTGGGTCGAGGTCGTCACGACCGCGCACCGCCTCGGCATCCCGACGACGAGCACGATGATGTACGGCCACGTCGACGCGCCGCACCACTGGCTCGCCCACCTGCGGCTGCTCGCGCGCATCCAGGACGAGACGGGCGGGTTCACGGAGTTCGTGCCGCTGCCGTTCGTCCACCAGAACGCGCCCATCTACCTCGCCGGGCTCGCGCGGCCGGGGCCGACGCACCGCGACAACCGCGCGGTCCACGCGATGGCCAGGCTGCTGCTGCACGGCCGCATCGCGAACATCCAGGCGTCGTGGGTCAAGCTCGGCCCCGACGGCTGCCGCGACGTGCTGCGAGGCGGGGTCAACGACCTCGGCGGCACGTTGATGGAGGAGACGATCAGCCGGATGGCGGGGTCGTCGTTCGGCAGCCGCAAGACCGTCGAGGACCTGGAGGCGATCGCCGCGAGCGCCGGGCGTCCCGCGCGGCAGCGGACGACGACGTACGGCACGCCGAGCGACGAGCGGCTCGCCGCGGCCCGGCGGGTGTCCCTGCCGGTCGTGTAGCGGCTAGCGGCCGCCGCGCGACGGCACCGACGCCGGGCGGCCCGTGGGGTGCCCTGGCGCGGGGTGGCCGGTGGGGCGGGGAGCCGGGTGGCCGTTCGGGCGGGCGGGCGGCGTGGCCGACGGCACCGGAGAGGGCTTGCCGCCGGCGGGCGGGGTGGCGTGCGGGCCCGGCGCGGGCCTCGGCGGCGGCGTGCGGGCACCGCGGTCGAGCGCGCGGTCGACGGCCTCGCGGGCGGCGTCGGCGGCGGTCTCAGGCAGCCCGCCGTCCAGCAGCCCGCCGAGCACGACGACCCTGCGGTCCAGCTCCTGCGCGACCTCGGCGTCGACCGCGTCGCCGCCCTGCGCGGCGGCCGAGGCGAGCGCGGCGTCGGCGCGGGCGAGCGTGGTGACGGCGCGGTGCACGTCGCCCTCGCGCAACAGCTCCGCGGCCTCGCCGAGGCGGGTGCGCGCGAGGTGCAGCTCGAGCCGCGCCCGGCTCTCGCCCTCGCGGGACATCGCGAGCTGGAGCCGTTCGCGGGCGGTCTTGAGGCCGTAGAGGGCGTCGCCGGGGACCGCCGTCGACGCGGCGGCGACGCCGGCGCCCGACGCGAGCACGCCCGCGACGACGACGCCCGCGGCGGTGGCGCGGACGGCGTTGCGGCGGGAACGGCGCGGGGCCAGCGGGACGACGCCGGGCATCGCGCGCACGGCCTCCAGGCGGGCGAGGTGGCGCTGCGCGAGGTCCTCGGGCACGGTCAGGGCCCCGAGCGCGCGCTCGAGGTCGACGTACCCGTCGTTGCCGGTCACGTGCTCACAGGCGCCGGGTCGCCTTCCGGGGATACGGGTCGCGCTCCTTGCCGAGCAGCCGGCCCAGCGAGTCGAGGCCGCGGTGCTGCAACGCCTTCACCGACCCGACGGTACGACCCGTCACCTCCGCCACCTCCGGCGCCGTCAGGCCCGCGACGACGCGCAGCGCGAGCACCTCCTGCTGGTCGGGGGATAGCTGGGCGAGGGCGGCGCGTACGCGGTCGGCGTCCTCGCGCGCCAGCACCTCGTCGGCGATGTCGGGCGCGACCTCGCGGACGAGCTCGCCGGGCGCCTCGTGGGGGGTCTCGGGGCGGCGTTCGCGGCGGCGCAGGTGGTCCACGAAGTCCCGCCGCACGAGCGTGAACAGCCAGCCGGCGAACGCCTCGGGGCCGCCCTCGTAGCGCGGCAGCGCCGCCAGCACGGCCACGAACGCGTCGCCCGTCAGGTCCTCCGCGAGGTGCCCGTCGCCGAGCCGCGAGCGGAACCACGCCAGCACCGCGGGGGCGTAGCGCCGGTAGATCGCCTCGATCGCGGCGGGCTCGCCGCGCCGCGCGGCGTCGAGGACGTCGGCGGGGAGGTCGTCGGCGCGCAGCGCGGACCTCCTCGTCGGTGGCTCGGTGGGGCGATGACACGGCCGGGACGCAGCGTCGCATGTGCTCGGCAGCGCGGTCCCCTCTTCCTATACTCGCGAGCGACTGCTGAACCACCGCGTACGTGGGTCGGCCGGGTCAGTCCCCGGCCCTAGAGCCGAGGATCGCCATGACCGAAGGCTGGGGAGGCGGCACGACCGCCCCCGAGGCGCTGACGCGCCGCATCGAGGCTCTCGCCGCCGCGGCCGCCGAGGAGTCGCGTACCGAGCGCGAGCTGCTCGCCGCCGTCACCGACCTGCGTAGGGAGCTCGGCGACGTCCGTTCCGAGGTCGCGTCGGTCCGCGAGGCCGTGGGAACGCTGCGCGGCACGGTCGGCGACGCGCTCGGCGACGTGCGCGACGAGGTCCGTACGGAGGTCGGCGCCGTCCGCGACGACGTACGGACGCAGCTCGGCTCCGTGACCGAGGACGTGCGCGCGCAGCTCGGCACGGTGAGCGACGACGTGCGGGCGCAGCTCGGCTCCGTACGCGACGAGGTCGGGTCGGTGCGCGACGAGGTCGGCTCCGTACGCGACGAGGTCGGGTCGGTGCGCGAGGAGGTCGGCTCCGTACGCGCGGACGTCGGCTCGGTCGGCGCCGACGTCGGCTCCCGCGTCGAGTCGGCGGTCGCCCCCGTGGCGGAGCGGGTCGGCGCGCTGTCGACCGCGATCGACGAGCAGGCGCAGCCGGTCGAGGCGCGCCTCGCCGCGCTGGAGGACACGCTCGACGGGGTGGCGGAGCGCCTGGAGGCGTTCGCCCGCGACGGCGCGAGCACCACCGCCGAACGGCTCTCCGCGCTCTCCCGCGACGTCGGCGCGCTGCAGAGCGCGCTGGCGCAGCGGACGGACGAGCTGCGGGAGTTCGTGGCGGACCGCACGGCCGACAGCGCCGCGACGCTGCTCGACGCCGCCCACGCCTCCGACGACGACGTCGTCGCGCGGCTCGGCGAGTCCATCGGCGGCCTCGCGGGGTCGATGCGCGGCGCGATCGACGCGTTCGCGGGCTCGGTCGAACGCAGCCTCACCGCCCTCGGCACGTCCGTGGGCCAGGCGCTCGCCGAGGCGCGCGACGCGCACGACGACCACCTCGACGAGGTCGGCACCACGATCGAGGACGCGATCAACCGCCTCGTCGGCGAGCTGAACCGCACCGTTGCCGACGTCGCCGAGCAGGGTCGGCGTACGGCCGCCGAGATCGGCGCGCAGCTCACGGCGCAGCAGGAGTTCCTCGAGGCCGCGAGGGCGGCGCAGGAGGAACAGGCCGAGGCGGCGCGTACGGAGACGACGACGCTGCTCGGCGAGGTGCGCGAGTCCCTGGGCGAGCTCGTCGACGGCGTACGCCGCCAGATCGGCGAGGAGCTCGCGAGCCTGCGCGGGGAGCTCGTCACCGCCACGCGCGAGGCCACCGCGGAGACGACCGAGCTGCTCACCGCGAACGACCGCACCACCCAGAGCCGCATCGCCGAGATCAAGCGCGGCATCGACGTCCACGCCCACGAGCTCGACGGCGCCACCAAGCAGATCGCGTCGCTCGCCAAGGCCGCCGCCGACACCAAGACCGTCCTGGGGCGGATGGAGGAGTCCTGGGTCGACGTCGCGCGGCAGGTCGTCGAGGAGGCGCACGCCGCCGCGGCCGCCGAGCTGGACGAGTTCCGCGGGCGGATCGGGCGCGAGGTCGAGGCGGTGCGCGGGGCGCTGCGCGAGACGCAGGAGTCGGTGCTCGACTCCCGCGAGCAGCTTGCCCAGGGCACGTCGCGGCTCGGGGCGGCGGGGGAGGCGTTGCTCCAGTACCTCGCCGAGCGCGACCTCGAGCTCGAGGAGACGCGCGACCGGGTGCTGCACGACCTGCTGGAGGACTTCGCGCAGGGGTTGAAGCCGCGCGAACGCCGCGGCCTCGCCGACCTGCTCCAGACCTCGCGCGAGCGCAACGCGCAGAAGCGCGACGCCGACCGTTGGCGCAAGCAGAAGGCGGGGGAGGCGCCGCCGCCGCCGGTGCCGTTGGTGGTGCGGGCGTTGGAGACGCCCGCGCTGTCCGAGGTGCCCGCGGCTCCCGAGCCGGAGCCCGCCGCCCCGGCGGCGCACGAGGCGACGCCCGCCAAGGCGGCGGTTGCGCCTGCCGTGAAGGCCGTCGCCAAGCCGGTGAAGCCCGTCGTGAAGTCCGCGCCGCCCGCCAAGCCGGCCAAGCCCGCGAAGGCCCCCGAGGCCGAGCCCGCCGCCGAGGCCGAGCGCGAGCCCGAGGCCGCCCCGGACGCGCCGCCGGAGGCCCCGGCGGAGACCGAGGCTGCCGCGCCCACCGCGCCGGAGCCGCAGGCCGAGCCCGCCGCCGACAGCGCGGCCGAGGCGCCTCCCGCGCCGGACGCCGACGCGCCCGAGGTGGCCGAGGCGACCGAGGCGGCGTTGCCGCAGGTACGCAAGGCGCCCGCGAAGCCCGCCAAGAAGGCGGCCAAGCCCGCGAAGAAGGCGGCGAAGCCCGCGGCCAAGGCCGCCGCCGCCAAGGCCGCGCCCGCCAAGCCCGCCAAGCCCGCCAAGGCCGCGCCCGCCAAGGCCGCGGCCAAGCCCGCCGAGCCCGCCGAGCCCGCCGAGAAGGCCGCGCCCGCCAAGCCCGCGCGCAAGCCCGCCGCCAAGCGGGCCCGCGTCGAGGCGATGCCGGAGGTCGCCTCGCCCGCCGCGGCGATCGACGCCGCTACGGCACCCGCGCCGCCGCCCGCCCCGCCGGCCGACCCCGCGCCCGCCGCTCCCGCCGCCGGCACGACGCCCGACGCGACGGTGCCGATGCCGGCCCCCGCCGCCCCGTCCACGCCGCCGACGAGCCCGCCGCCCGCCTGGGCGACGCCCGCGGCGCAGGCCGAGCCCGACACCGACGCCGGAACGGCTGCCGTCGACGCGTTCGCGGCTGCGGTCAAGCCGAGGCGGGGCCTCCGCCGCCGCGGCTGACGGACGGACCCAGGCCACACCCGGGGAGTCACACGCGTCACAGCGGTCACACCAGCATCACGAGCCACTACGCTCCGTGCACGGATGTGGACGCGCGCCTTGACGCCGCACGGCTCGCAGGACTGTAATTCCAGCCATGTCATTCGTCTCGCAACCTCGACCGCGTGTCGCGGAAACGGACGGGCGGCACCCGCGCTCGGGTGGGAGTGCGGTCGCCGAACGGGGCAACGCCCCGCGGATGGAGGCGCAATGAGCCTGCCGATGTTCGAGCTCGACACCGAGCTCGACGAGGAGATGGCCTGGCAGGAGCGTGCCCTGTGCGCGCAGACCGACCCGGAGGCGTTCTTCCCCGAGAAGGGCGGGAGCACGAGGGAGGCCAAGAAGATCTGCGTCGGCTGCGAGGTCAAGGCCGAGTGCCTGGCCTACGCCCTCGCGCACGACGAGCGCTTCGGCATCTGGGGGGGCCTCTCCGAACGCGAACGCCGCCGCCTCAAGCGCCGCACCGCCTGAGCGCACGCCTCGCGGCGTTTGTCGCGCCCGCGCGTGCCACCAGCACGCGCGGCCGCTCCGCCTGGCGAGGCGCACGCTCAGACGGTGCGTACCTGGCAGCCCCGAGTGTGAGTGCGGGACCGGACGCGGATAGTCTTCTGCGTCGTCGGGCGTTGGTCGCCCGGCCCTTCCCACGGCCTCGCACCCCCCTCGGAGGGTCATGCCCCCGCGCGTACGTCTGGCGCACCCGCACCACAGGGTGACGGCGGTCGTCGTCGCGCACGACGGCGCGCGGTGGCTCCCCGAGGTGCTGGCCGCGCTGACGGCCCAGACGCGCGTCGCGCAACGGCTCGTCGGCGTCGACACCGGCAGCGAGGACGGCTCGGCCGCCCTGCTCCGCGAGGCGCTCGGCGAGGCCAACGTCCTCACGCTTCCCCGCGACACCGGCTACGGCGCCGCCGTGGCCGCGGGCCTCGCGCACGCCGACGCGACGGCGCCGTACGGGCCCGTCCCCCGCCGCCGCGGCGCCGACGCCGAGGCGCCGGCCGAGCCGGTCGAGTGGCTGTGGCTGCTCCACGACGACTCCGCGCCGGAGCCCGACGCGCTCGCCCGGCTCGTCGACGCGGCCGCGGACATGCCGAGCGTGGCGGTGTTCGGGCCGAAGGCGCGCGACTGGGACGACCCCCGCCTGCTCGTCGAGGTCGGCGTCACGATCGACCGGGCGGGCCGGCGCGAGACCGGGCTCGAACGCCGCGAGTTCGACCAGGGCCAGCACGACGCCGTACGCGACGTGCTCGCGGTGGGCTCGGCGGGCGCGCTCGTCCGCCGCGCGGTGTGGGACGAGCTCGGCGGCTACGACGCGCGGCTGCCGGTGTTCCGCGACGACGTCGACTTCGGCTGGCGCTGCGCCTCCGCGGCGCACCGCGTCGTCGTGCTGCCCGAGGCCCGTATCCGCCACGCCCGCGCGGCGTCGCTCGGCAGGCGGCCGCTCGCGGCGGCGCACGGCAACGCGCACGGCGTCGACCGCAGGCACGCGCTGTTCACGCTGCTCGCCAACCTCCCCGCCCTCAACGCCGCCGCCGCCGCGCCGCGGCTGCTGCTCGGCGCGCTGCTGCGCACGGTCGGGTTCCTGCTGACCCGCCAGGTCGGCGCCGCGCGCGACGAGGTCGCCGCCGTCGCCTGGAACGTCACCCACCTCGGCGACCTCCTGCGCGCGCGGCGCGCCCGCAAGGCGCACCGCGTCGCGCCCTGGCGGACGGTCAGGCCGCTGTTCGCCGGGCGGACGGCGCGGCTGCGCGGCTACCTGGAGCAGTTCGGCGACTGGGCCACCGGCGGCGGGGGAGCGCCCGCGCTGACCGAGGAGGGCGAGGAGGAGCTGCCGCCGCCGAGCCGGCGCAGCGTCGTCGCCGCGCTGCTCGCGAGGCCGGGGCTCGCGCTGTTCCTCGTCCTCACCGCGGTCACGGCCGTCGCGGCGCGGCACCTGCTCGGCGGCGGCAGCCTCGTCGGCGGCGCGCTGCTGCCGGTGCCCGACGGCGCGAGCGACCTGGCGAGGACCTACGGCGCCTCCTGGCGCGACTCCGTAGGCGCGGGCTCCGCGAGCCCCGCGACACCGGCGGTGGCGGTCCTCGCGGGACTGTCGGGGGTGTTCCTCGGCAAGCCGTGGCTCGCGCTCGACGTGCTGCTGCTCGGCTGCGTCCCGCTCGCGGGCCTGTCGGCCTACCTGTCGGCCGCGCGCATCACGCCGTCGAGGACGCTGCGGCTGTGGGCCGGCGCGGCGTACGCCCTCGTCCCCGTCGCCACCGGCGCGGTCGCGACGGGCCACCTCGACGCCGCCGTCGCGCTGGTCGCCGCGCCGCCGCTGCTGCTCGCCGGCCACCGGCTGCTCAACGACGACCCGCGCTACGCAGGCTGGCGGCGGCCGTTCGCGGCGGGCGTCGCGCTGGCGCTGGCGACGGCGTTCGCGCCGCAGCTCTGGCTGCTCGCCGCGGTGCCGCTCGCGGCGGGCGCGCTCGTCGTGCTGCTCGCCGCCACGCCCGCGAGCAGGGCGAGCGCCGTACGCCGCATCGCCTCCGTCGCGCTCGCGCTGCTGACCGCGCTCGCGGTGCTGTTCCCGTGGTCGCTGCGCCTGCTCACGACGCCGCGCCTGCTCGCCGGCTCGACGGCCCCCGACGGGACGCCGCGCGCCGCCGACCTGCTGCTCCTGCGTCCCGGCAACGTCGCCGTCCCCGTCGCGCTCGCGACCGCCGGCCTCGTGCTCGCCGCGCTCGCGGCGCTGGTACGCGAGCGCCGCGTCTCCGGCGCGCTGTCCTGCTGGGCCGTGGCGATCACGGCGTACGTCCTCGCCTGGGCCACCGCGCGCGGCACCGGCGGCCTCGACCCCGGCTACGCCGGCGTCCCGCTCGCCGTCGCCGCCGCCGCGCTGACCGGCGCGGCGGTGCTCGCCGCCGACGGCGCGCGGGAGCGGCTCGCGGCGAGGTCGTTCGGCTGGCGCCAGCCGGTCGCCGCGCTCGTCACGCTGCTCGCCGCCGCCGGCCCGCTCGTCGCCGCCGGGCAGTGGGTCGCGCGGGGCGCGCAGGACCCGCTCGACCGCCGCGTGGCCGCCGCGCTGCCGGCCGCCGCGACCTCCCAGCTCGAACGCGAGCCCGGCACCCGCGTCCTGTGGCTGCGGCCGCGGGCCGACGGCAGCGTCGGCTACGTCCTCTCCTCGCCCGGCGGGCCGCACTTCGGCGACGCCGAGCTGTCCCGGACCCCGGTCACCATGCGCGTGCTCGACCGCGTCGTCGCCGACCTCGGCGTCCCGCGCGGGAGCAACGCCGCCGAGGAGCTGGCGACGTTCGCGGTGAAGTTCGTCGCCGTTCCCGCGCCCGTCCCGGACGCGCTGGCGCGCGGGCTCGACGCGCAGGCGGGCCTGGCGCGCGTGAACTTCCAGGGCGACGTCCGCGTCTGGCGCACGCTCACCCCCGCCGCCCGCCTCACCGTCGTACCCCCCGCCGTCGCCGCGCCCGCGCGCGCCGGCGGCGTCGCCTCCCGAGACCAGCTACGGCTCGAGCCGCCGCTCGCCGTCCGCCCCGGCGCGCCGATCCCCGGCGGCCCGAACGGCCGCGTCCTCGCGCTCGCGGCCCGCGCGCACGAGGGGTGGGAGGCGACGCTCGACGGCGTCCCGCTCAAGCGCGTGACGCTCTACGGCTGGGCGCAGGGCTTCGAGCTGCCCGAGGGCGGCGGCACCGTCGAGGTACGCCACGACGGCTCGTCGCGCCGCGCCTCGCTCGCCGTCCAGGGTCTGCTGCTGCTCGTCGCGGTCGTGCTGGCCGCGCCGCCGGTACGCCGCGGCGACGACGAGCCCGAGCCCGAGCCCGAGGAGCCCGACGAGGAGCCCGCGCTCGCGGGCGCCCCGACCCACGTCAGGACCGTGTCATGAGGCGCCCGCCGTACGCCCTGCTCGCCGTCGTGCTGCTGCTCGGCGCGGGCGTCGTCGCCGACCGCGACCCGCGCGAGACCGGCGCGGGCGCCGCGCCTCGCCTCGCCGACGTCCGCCCCGTCGACGGCGCGCTCTCCGTCTGCCCCGAGCTCGTCAAGGCGGGCACCGACGTCGTCACCCGCCTCACCGCGGGCATCGGCCTGCCCGGCGACGTCACCGTCCGCGCCGCGAAGCTCGAGCCCGGCGTCGGCCTCGGCCAGGTCGTCCTGACCGAGGGCAACCGCGTCGGCGCCCTGCCGCTGCGCTCCGACGCCAACGTCTCCGCCGTCGTCACGGCGAGCGGCGACATGGCGGGCGGCCTGGAGGTCGAGCAGGTCAGCCGCGGCGCCGACGGCATCCGCCGCGGCTGGGCGGGCACGCGCTGCGAGGCGCCGTCGGCGGAGTCGTGGTTCGTCGGCGCGGCCACCACGCAGGGCACCGACAGCCAGCTCGTCCTCGTGAACCCGTACGACGACCCCGCCCTGGTCAGGGTCGAGCTGTTCGGCCGCAGCGGCCTCATCGACATCCCGACCCTCGACGGCGTCGTCGTGAAGCCGCGCGGCCGCGAGCCGATCGACCTCGCGCAGCTCGCGCCCGACGAGCCGTTGCTCGCGGTGCACGTCACCGCGCGCGAGGGCCGCGTCGCCCCCGCCGTACGCGTCCAGCGCCAGACCGGCACGACGCCGCTCGGCGTCGACTGGCTGCCCCGGATGACGACGCCGAGCGAGGCCGTCGACATCCCCGGGGTGCCCGGCATCGCGCAGGGCTTCCGTCGCCTCTACGTCCACGCGCCGGGTCCCGACGTCGTGCACCTGCGCGTCCAGCTCACGTTCGCCGACGAGCAGATCGTCCCCGTCGGCTTCGACGACGTGGAGGTGCAGCCGGGCAAGCCCGCGCTCGTCGACCTCACCGAGGTGACCCAGGTCGTCAACCAGCGCACCGGCGAGCGGACCCAGAAGCCGGCCGCCGTCCGCGTCGTCAGCGAGGGCGGCCCGATCCTCGCGACGATGTTCGCGGAGAACCGCGCGCGCTTCCTGCCCATTCGCGAGATCGCCTACGTCGGCCCGGCCACCCCGATCGACGGCCCGACGCTCGTCACCGAGGCGCGGGTCGGCCCCGACATGGACTGCCAGATCCTGCTCAGCGCGCCCGAGGGCGCGGCCCGCGTGCGGGTCACGACCGTGCTGCGCAACGGCGTCCAGGGCGAGCCCGAGAGCCGTATCGTCGCGATCCCCGAGGGCAGGCTCGTGGCGTTCCGCTACCAGCAGCTCGCGAAGGCCGACCTCGTCGCGGTCGTCGTCACGCCGATCGCCGAGGACCCGCCGCCGATCTTCGCGAGCCGGGTCATCTACGAGTACGGCGGCCGCGGCCCGCTGTTCACGGCGCAGGCGCTGTCGACGCAGCCGACCGCGGGCTACGAGGTGCCGTTCGTCGGCGTCGACCCCGGCGCGGCGTTGCCGGTCCGCCGCCCCGAGGAGTAGCCGCTACTCGTCGGGCGGGTCGAGCACGTCGGGGTCGACCCCGAGCTCGCGCGCGACCTCCGTCACGACGACGTCGAGCACGAGGTCCGCGAGGTCGGCGGGGTCGAGCGCCCGCGCCTCGACCGGCCTGCGGAACACCACGATCCGCGCGGGCCGCCCCGCCGCCGCGGGCACGGTCCGCGACAGCGGCACCACGTCGTCCAGGATCGCGTCGGGCGGCGGCACGTCCTCGACCGCGAACTCCAGGTGCTCGAGCTCCGCCGACCACTGCTCCTCGAGGTGCTCCACGGCGTCGAGCACGAGGTCGTCGAACCGCTCGGCCGGCGTCCGCGACAGCGGCAGGTGCGGCGGCGCCAGCGGCCCGCGCAGCCCGCGCCCGCGGCGGTCCCGCCGCCCGCGCCGCGCCCGCGCCGCCTCGTCCACGCCGCCCACCCTAGTGACGCCGCCTAGCGACGCCACGCGAGCAGCCGCCGCGCCGCGCCGAGCAGCAGGTCGAGGTTCGCGGCGATCGTCCCTTCCCCGAAGCGCTCCGCCCGCAGCAACGCCGTCACGAGCCGCGCGGCGTCCGCGACCGGCGCCGTAGCCACCGACTCCGCGTCCCACTCCCTGCCGCGCAGCCACTCCGGCCACGCGAACACCACGACCGCGCCCACCCCGCCGAGCGCGCCGCGGAGGCGTTCGACCTCCTCGCCGTAGACGGGGTACGGCATCGACGTCGAGCCGTCCGCGAGCCGCTCGCCGCCCGCCCACGTCACGTGCCCGCCGGGCGGCGCCGCCTCGACCGCCGCCACGGCCGCGGCGAGGGAGTCCCACCGCTCGGCCGGCGCCGCGCGCAGCACCGCCTCGACGTCGGCGTCGGTGGGGTCCACGCGCGCATTCTCGCGTCACGACACGACCGCGGAAACGGCCACGAACGGCGCCCGCACCCGTTACCGTCGCCCCGTGAGCCTCTCCCGACGCTGCTCGCGTACGGCGTGCACCGACGCCGCGGTCGCCACGCTGACCTACGTCTACGCCGAGTCGCAGGCCGTCGTCGGCCCGCTCGCCGCCGTGCACGAGCCGCACCAGTACGACCTCTGCGAGCCGCACGCAGCCCGCCTCACCGCGCCGCGCGGCTGGGAGGTCGTGCGCCACGACGGCCCGCCGGTCGTGCACCAGCCGACCACCGACGACCTCGAGGCCCTCGCGGACGCCGTGCGGGAGGCCGCGCGTAGCACGTTCGAGGGAGTCGAGGCGGTCCGAAGGGGCCATCTTCGGGTGCTCCGCTAAAGCAATTCACCCGTTCGGTCGATCAAGTCGGGGTCATCGCGCTTCCCCTCCCCCCAGGAGCCCCGAGCATGTCGGCACACTGCGAGTCCTGCGAGAGCCCGTCGGTCACCCGGATCAGCATCACGATGGCCGAGGGCGACGTGGTCGACTTCACGTCCTGCCACCGCTGCGAGCACAAGTCGTACGTCTCCGGCGGCGAGCGCCTCCCGCTCTCGCGCGTGCTGAGCCTCGCCGGTCGCAAGAAGTAGCCGCCGCTCCGGGTAGCATCGGCCGGTCCCTTCCCCGGCTCCCCGGAAGCGAGCGACCGTGCCCGACGTCTCCGCGATCGTCAAGGCGTACGACGTCCGCGGCGTCGTCCCCGACCAGCTCGACGCCGGCATCGCGCGCCTGTTCGGCGCCGCGTTCGCCGAGCTCGTCGGCGGCCCCGCGATCGTCGTCGGCTACGACATGCGCCCCACGAGCCCCGACCTCGCGCGCGCGTTCGCCGAGGGCGTCACCAGCCAGGGCGTCGACGCGATCCTCACCGGCCTCGCCAGCACCGACCTCCTCTACTTCGCCAGCGGGTCGCTGAACCTGCCCGGCGCGATGTTCACCGCGAGCCACAACCCCGCGCGGTACAACGGCATCAAGCTCTGCCGGGCGGGCGCCGCCCCCGTGGGCCAGGACACCGGCCTCGGCACGCTGCGCGACCGCGTCAACGCCGGCGGCCCGCCGCCCGGGGACACGACCGGCACGATCACCGAGCGGCCCCTGCTCGACGAGTACGTCGCGCACATGCACTCGCTCGTGGACCTGCGTTCGATCCGGCCCCTCAAGGTCGTCGCCGACGCGGGCAACGGCATGGGCGGGCTCACCGTCCCCGCCGTGTTCGCGGGGCTGCCGATCGAGCTGACGCCGCTGTACTTCGAGCTCGACGGGACGTTCCCCAACCACGAGGCCAACCCCATCGAGCCGGAGAACCTCGTCGACCTCCAGAAGGCCGTCCTCGAGCAGGGCGCCGACATCGGCCTCGCGTTCGACGGCGACGCCGACCGGTGCTTCGTCGTGGACGAGCGCGGCGGCCTCGTGTCGCCGTCCGCCGTCACCGCGCTGGTCGCCGAGCGCGAGCTGCGCCGCGAGCCCGGCTCGACCGTGATCCACAACCTCATCTGCTCGCGCACCGTCCCCGAGGTCGTCCGCGAGAACGGCGGCACGCCGGTCCGCACCCGCGTCGGCCACTCCTTCATCAAGGAGGAGATGAAGCGGACCAACGCCGTCTTCGGCGGCGAGCACAGCGGCCACTTCTACTTCCGCGACTTCTGGCGCGCCGACTCCGGCATGCTCGCCGCGCTGCACGTCCTCGCCTCCCTCGGCTCGCAGGACGGGCCGCTGTCGGCGCTGCTGACGTCGTACGACCGCTACGCCGCCTCCGGCGAGATCAACACCACCGTCGCCGACGCCGCCGCGACGGCCGCGCGCGTCGAGGTGGCGTTCGCCGGCCGCGAGGGCGTCGAGGTCGACCACCTCGACGGGCTCACGGTCAGCGCCGCCGACTGGTGGTTCAACCTCCGTCCCTCCAACACCGAGCCGCTCCTGCGCCTCAACGCCGAGGCCGCCGACGAGGCGACGATGGCGCGCGTGCGCGACGAGGTGCTCGCGATCGTCCGGTCGTAGCCAAGTCCGACAAGAGAGGCACCCCGTGGAGCTCGACGAGACGCTGCTCGAACTGCTCGCCTGCCCGTCCTGCCACGCGTCGCTGGAGCGCAACGACGCCGAGTCGTCGCTCGACTGCACCGGCTGCGGCCTGCGCTACCCCGTGCGCGACGGCATCCCCGTGCTGCTGATCGACGAGGCCACGCCGACCAAGTGACCGTCAACGAGTACCTCCTCGACGAGCCCGCCGAGATCGAGGGCGCCGACCCCGGCGGGATGGTGCGCGAGGTCGCGTCGGCGCCGGCGCTGTTCCGCGCGGCGATGACGGCGGCGTACGAGGCCGGCCTGTCCGCGGTGTCGGAGCTCGGCCGCCCGCGCTCGGTCGTCGTCGCCGGCATGGGCGGCTCCGGCATCTCCGGCGACGTGCTCGCCGCCGTCGCCGGCTCCGCGTCGCCCGTGCCCGTGCTGACCCACCGCGGCTACGGCCTGCCGGCCTGGGTCGGCGCCGCCGACGTCGTCGTCGCCGTGTCGTACTCCGGCACGACCGAGGAGACGCTGTCTGCGACCGAGGAGGCCGTACGCCGCGGCAGCCGCGTCGTCACCGTCGGCGCCGCCGACTCGCCGCTCGCCGACCTCGGCGCGCGCGGGCGGGGCGTGCACGTCGCCGCCGCGCAGGGCGGCGTTCCCCGCGCCCGGCTGTGGTCGCTGGCCGTCCCGGTCCTCGTCCTCGGCGACACGCTCGGCATCTGCCGCGCGCCGCGCGCCGACCTCGACGCCGCCGCCGACCTGCTCGACGAGCTGACCGAGCGCTACAAGCCGGGCAAGGAGTCGTTCCTCAACCCGGCCAAGGACCTCGCGCTCAAGTACGTCGAGCCGCTGCCGGTGATCTGGGGCACGTCGCCGCTCGCGGGCGTGGCGGCGTACCGGATGGCCTGCCAGTTCAACGAGAACGCCGACCGCCCCGCCACCTGGGGCGTGCTGCCGGAGGCCAACCACAACCAGGTCGTGCCGTTCGACGACCCGACCGCGCCCGACCGGTTCCGCATCCTGTTCCTGCGCGACTCGGAGGAGCACCCCGCCGTCGCGCGCCGCGTCGAGGCGTCGCAGGAGCTCGCGCGCGAGCGCGGCATCGCCTTCGACGAGGTCGTCGCCGAGGGCGCCTCGGCGACCGCGCGGATCGCGTCGCTCGTCTCCGCCGGCGACTTCGCGACGACGTACCTCGCGCTCGTCCTCGGCATCGACCCCACGGCGATGGAGCCCATCGACCAGCTCAAGGCGAGGATCGCGGAATGAGCTCCGGAGGCCACGGGCGCAAGGCGGTCGTCGCCGCGCTGCTCGCGAACCTCGGCATCGCCGCCGCGAAGCTCGTGGCGTTCGTCCTCACCAGGTCCGCCTCGATGCTCGCCGAGTCCGTGCACTCGCTCGCCGACTCCGGCAACCAGGGCCTGCTGCTGCTCGGCGCCGCGCAGGCGAAGAAGGAGGCGACGCCGGAGCACCCGTTCGGCTACGGCTCGGCGCGCTACTTCTGGTCGTTCGTCGTCGCGGTCGTGCTGTTCACGGTCGGCGGCGCGTTCGCGCTCTACGAGGGCTACGAGAAGCTGCGCCACCCGCACGAGGTCGAGTCGTACACCGTCGCGCTCGTCGTGCTGCTCGTCGCCATCGTCCTGGAGTCGTTCTCGATGAGGACGGCGGTCGCGGAGACCAAGCCGCAGCTCCGGGGCAGGTCGTACTGGCGCTTCGTCAAGGAGTCCAAGACCGCCGAGCTGCCCGTCGTCCTCCTGGAGGACGCGGCGGCGCTGCTCGGCCTCGTCATCGCGCTCGCCGGCGTCGAGCTCACGGCCGCCACGCACGAGCCGCGGTGGGACGCGCTCGGCACCATGACGATCGGCGCGCTGCTCGTCGGCGTCGCGATCATCCTGGCGATCGAGATGCACAGCCTGCTGATCGGCGAGGCCGCGTCGCCGTCGGAGATCGCGGCCATCGAGCAGGCGCTCGTCGCCTCGCCCGACTTCGAGCGGGTCATCCACCTGCGGACCATGCACCTCGGCCCCGACGAGCTGCTCGTCGCGGCCAAGGTCGCGACGCCCTGCGGCGGCACGACCGAGCGCCTCGCCGAGCAGATCGACAACGCCGAGGCGCGCGTCCGCGCGGCGGTGCCGTCGGCGCACCTCGTCTACATCGAGCCCGACCTCTACAGGCCCGTGTAGCCGCCGTGGCCGCCGCCGTGCTCTTCATGTCGACGTCGCTGGACGGCTTCGTCACGGGCCCGAACGACGGCCCCGGCAACCCGCTCGGCGACGGCGGCGCCCGGCTGCACGAGTGGATCCTGCCCGAGGGCGGCGGCGACCACAGGGCCGCGGCCACGCGGCTCACGGGGGTCAACAGGCAGGCGTTCGACGAGGTCATGGCGACCGGCGCCGTCGTCACGGGCAGGCAGACGTTCGAGCCCGCGCAGGGGTGGGGCGGCGACCACCACGACGGCGTGCCGGTCTACGTCCTCAGCCGCGGCCCCGCGCCCGACTGGGCGGCAGGGTGGCCGGGCGTGCGCTACGTCGACGACCTCGCGTTCGCGATGGGCGAGGCCAAGCGCGCGGCGGGGGAGCGCGAGGTGCTCGTGCACGGCGCCAGGCTCGCCGCTCGCGCCGTGCGCGAGGGGCTGCTCGACGAGATCCAGGTCCACGTCGTGCCGGTGCTGCTCGGCTCGGGGCGCTCGCTGTTCGACACCCTCGGGACCGGCCCGCACGACCTCGAGCGCGTCCGCGTGCTCGAGGGCGAGGAGGGCGTCACGCACCTCCGGTACCGGCTGCGCCGGTGAGGTTCACGTACGCCATGTAGTGCGGCCCCGCGTCGGGCAGGTCGAACTCCTCGCCCACGACCGTGAACCCGTGCCGCTCGTAGAACCCCATCGCGCCCGTGCGCGCGTTGCACCAGACCCGCCTGCCGCCGTGCTCCCGCACGTGGTCCAGCGCCGCCCGCAGCGCCGCGGCGCCGTAGCCCCTACCGCGCACCGCCGGGTCGCTCGCCATCCCGCGCAGCCGCCAGTCGCCCTCGCGCGGGTCGCCGGGCATCGGCTCGGGGCGGACGTTCGCGGTGGCGACGACGGTGCCGTCCTCGTAGACGGCGATGCTCGGCACGGGGTCGCTCGCCGCGCGCATCTGGTCGGTCGTCCAGTGCGGCCGCAGGACGCGCTGCCGCAGGTCGACGGTCTCCTCCGGGTCGACGACGCGTACCTCCATGGGGGCACCTTAGAGTGCGGCGGGTGAACCTCTTCGACCTCACCGGCAAGACCGCCGTCGTCACCGGCGGGACCCGCGGCATCGGCCTGATGATGGCGCGCGGCCTGCTCGACGCGGGCGCGCGCGTGTACGTCTGCTCCCGCGACGCCGCCGCCTGCGAGGCCGCCGCGGCGGAGCTCGGCGGCTCCGTGGTGGCGTTCCCCGCGGACCTCTCGACCGAGGACGGCTGCCGCGCCGCCGCGGCCTACGTCACCGAGCGCGAGGACCGCGTCCACGTCCTCGTCAACAACGCCGGCGCCACCTGGGGCGCGCCGCTGGAGGAGTTCCCCGCGTCCGCCTGGGACAAGGTCCTGAACCTCAACGTCAAGGCGCCGTTCTTCCTCGTGCAGTCGTTCCTGCCGCTGCTCGAAGCCGCGGCGACCGACGACGACCCGGCGCGCGTCGTCAACGTCGGCAGCATCGACGGCATCCGCGCGCCCGCGCTGCCGACGTACTCGTACTCGGCGTCGAAGGCCGCGATCCACCACATGACCAAGGTGCTCGCCCGCGAGCTCGGGCCGCGCCGGATCACCGTCAACGCCGTCGCGCCGGGGCCGTTCCCGTCGAAGATGATGGCCGCGACGCTGGACGCGTTCGGGGAGCAGATCGCGGGGCTGGCTCCGTTGCGGCGCATCGGCCGCACCGACGACATGGCCGGCGTCGCGGTGTACCTCGCGAGCCGCGCGGGGGCGTACGTGACGGGTGCGGTCATCCCCGTCGACGGCGGCATCTCGATCACGACGACGATCTGATGCCGTACGACGGCCTGCGCCGGCTGGTCCTCGGCCTCGACCCCCGCGAGGCGGGGCTTCCCGAGCGGTCGTGGGCCTACGGCGCGCTGCTCGAGACGACGGACGAGGACGGCAGCGGCTACACGCTCGTCTGCCTCGCGGACGGCACGACGAGCCTGTACACGAGCACCGGCGGCGGCGTCATCGGGGCTGGCGAGCACGAGGCGGTGGCGGCGGCGACGCTGCGGTTCCTCGACGTCGTGGAGGGGGCGCCGGCGCTGTTCGAGCCGGACCCCGACGACGGGCGGCCTCGGCCTGGCGACGCCGTGCTGCGGGCGCTGGCGTACTCGGGCAGGCTGCGCGCGGGCGGCGCCGAGCGGGAGCTCGCCGAGGGGCGCCACCCGGTGTCGCCGCTGTTCTTCGCGGCGCACGACGTCATCGCGCAGGTGCGCCGCGCCACGCCCTGACGGGGCGGGCCTCCCGGGGTGGTCGTCGTCAGCGGCGGCCGAGCCGGAGCAGGTCGCGGGCCTTCGCGGCCTCGAAGTCGAGCGCCTCGATCGGCGTCGGCGCGCTGAGGCCCCAGCGGGCGAGCGCGCCGAGCGTCCTGACGTCGTTGGCAACCTCGGGCTCGGTGAGCACCCGCAGCGCGAACGCGAGCGCGCCGGGCGGCACGTCGTAGCGCTCCTCGAGCTCGGTCGCGCAGCCGGCCGCGAGCAGCTCCCGCTCGCCGAACACGCGCCTCGCCCCGCCCGACCGCGGCGGCGCGAGCAGGCCGAGGGACTCGCGGTAGCGCAGCATCCGCGGCGTCGTGCCGAGCCGTGTCGCCGCCGCGCTGATCGGCTCGCGCACGCCGGGCCGTACCCCGAACCGTTGCCGCACCCGCTCCACGAGTCCCACGACAGTTGACAATACAATGTCAACTCGGCTTGACCGGCCGCGCGGGCGGCTGAGATCGTCGTCGGCGACATCACCGGACGACGTTGAGGAGCCCCTGTGGCGGATCTGCCCAAGCACGACATCGCCGACCTGTCGCTCGCGGCCGCGGGCCGCAAGCGCATCGAGTGGGCGGAGCGGGCGATGCCGGTGCTGCGCCAGATCAAGGACCGGTTCGAGAAGGAGCAGCCGTTCGCCGGCGCCCGGATCGCCGCCTGCATGCACGTGACGACCGAGACCGCGAACCTCATGCGCGCGCTCGTCGCCGGCGGCGCCGAGGTGCACCTGTGCGCCTCGAACCCGCTGTCCACCCAGGACGACACCGCCGCGTCGCTCGTGGCGGACTTCGGCGTGTCGGTCTACGCGCGCAACGCCGTCGACCGCGACGGCTACTACGCGCACATCAACGCCGCGCTCGACTGCCAGCCGGACTACGTCTTCGACGACGGCTGCGACCTCGTCAACACCCTGCACACGACGCGTACCGAGATGCTCGACGGCGTCAAGGCGGGCTGCGAGGAGACGACGACCGGCGTCATCCGCCTCAAGCAGATGTCGAAGGACGGCGCGCTGAAGTTCCCGATGATCGCCGTCAACGACACCGACACCAAGCACATGTTCGACAACCGGTACGGCACCGGGCAGTCGACCCTCGACGCGATCTTCCGCGCCACCAACACCCTCATCGCCGGCAAGACCGTCGTCGTCGCGGGCTACGGCTTCTGCGGCAAGGGCGTCTCCGACCGCGCCCGCGGCCTCGGCGCGAACGTCGTCGTCACCGAGATCGACCCGACCAAGGCGCTCGACGCGAAGATGCAGGGCCTGTCGGTCAT
This sequence comes from Frankiaceae bacterium, assembly GCA_035940575.1. GTDB lineage: Bacteria > Actinomycetota > Actinomycetes > BP-191 > BP-191 > BP-191. The sequence goes on from DASZER010000003.1 coordinate 49,828, forward strand.
GCCGATGAGCGAGGCCGCGCGGATCGGCGACATCTTCGTCACTGTCACCGGCAACCGCGACGTCCTGCGCCGAGAGCACTTCGAGGTCATGAAGGACGGCGCGATCTTCTGCAACTCCGGCCACTTCGACATCGAGATCGACGTCGCGTGGCTCGAGGCGAACGCCGTCGAGAAGCGCGAGAAGATCCGCCACCAGACCGACGAGTACGTCCTCGCCGACGGCCGCCGCCTGCTGCTGCTCGCCGAGGGCCGGCTCGTGAACCTCGGCGCGGCCGAGGGCCACCCCGCGGCCGTCATGGACATGTCGTTCGCCGACCAGGCGCTCACGGCCGAGTGGCTCGTCAAGGCGCACACCGACCTCGCGCCCGGCGTGCACGACGTTCCCGAGTTCATCGACAAGGAGGTCGCGGCGGTCAAGCTGTCCTCCATGGGCGTCACGATCGACACGCTCACCCCGGAGCAGGAGGAGTACCTCAACTCCTGGGAGCACGGCTCCTAGCTCGGCGCACTGCCCGGACCGCGCCCCGGACAGCACGCGATCCGGAGTCGCCTCTCATGCCTCGCGGTACGTACCACCACCTCGACCCCGACGGGACGCTCGTCGGGGTCGAGGCGTTCTCGTGCGCGCCCGGACCGGCCGGGTGGCGTTACGTCTCGCAGGTCTACGACTCGTCCAACGCCCCCCTCGGCCGCGTCGACGTGACCGTCGACGACCGGTGGCGGCAGGTACGCGTCCAGGTCACCGCCGGCGGCTGGACCCTGCGCGGCGGGCTCGCCGGCCCCGAGGCGGTGTGGGTACGGCTGCCCGCCGACGCGGCCCCCTCCGAGGCCGGCGACGAGCAGACCGCGACCGCCGTCGGCTTCACAGGCCGCTCGCCGGCGTTCGCGGTGGCGACCGCGCGGATGCTGCGGCTCGACCTGCTGGACCGCCGCCGCGTACGCCTCGTCGGCGTCACCGAGCCGGCGTGCGTCGCGCTGCCGGTGGACGAGGGCTGGGCGCTGGTCGACGTCGACACCCACGACACCGACACGGGCCCGCTGCGGGTGGAGCGTTACGAGGTCGCCGACCTCGCCACCGCCGAACGCCGCGTCGTCCACCTCGCGGGCGACGTCGTCCTGGAGGCGCCGGGCCTCGAGCTCGCCGACCTGGAGTCCCCGCCCAACCAGTAGCGGCCTCGTTCCTTGCAGCCCACGCGGCGGCCCGCCGCGTGGCGATCTTCAAGGTTCGGCACCCGGCCGCGCGCGGCGCGGGTGCCGGCGGCGCGGGCGCGGGCGGACAGCGGCGGAGGTGCGGGCTAGGCGGGCGCGGCGAAGCCGCCGGTCGGCGGCGGCTCGGCGGGCGGCGCGCCGGCGGGCGACGCGGGCGGGGGAGAGGGGCGTACGGGCTGCGGGCCCCACTGCGGCGACGGTGCCGACGGGACGCGCGGCGGCGCGCCCACCGGAGGCGGCGAGCCGACGGGAGGCGGCGGGCCCACCGGCGGCGGCGCGCCGGTCGGCGGTGCCGAGGCGGACCAGGGCGGCGTCGCGGGCGTGGCACCCCACGCGGGCGCGGGCGAGGGCTGCCACGGCGACGCGCGGCCGGCGCCGAGGGCGGCGTTGCGCTGCTCCTCGCGGCGGCGGCGCTCGGCGATGACCGCCGCGAGGTACGCCCAGCCGGGAGTCCCCACGGGAGGCGGCGGCGAGGTCGCGGCGGCGACGGCGCCCGAGAGCTGGTTGCCGAGCCGGTCGCGCGCGTCGGGGCGCAGCTCGCCCGCGCGCGACAGGAACGACCGCACGGTCAGCGCGAGGTCGTCGGGCATCCTGGACAGGTCGAGCGTCGCCGCCCACTGCGCGAGCTGCGGCGGCATGTAGATCGGGACGACCTTCTGCTTGGGCATCCGCTCCTGCAGCACGAACGTCCCCGCGACCATGTCGCCGATCCGCTTCCCCCTGATCGACAGCAACGACGCGATGACCGCCGCGGACCCCATCGTGAAGCCGGGCCGCTCGACGACGTTGAACAGCGCCCGCGTCAGCGCGTGCCGGAACCGGATGGGTCCGCCGTCGTCGCGCACGACGCGGATGCCCATCGCCGCCTTGCCCGGCGTACGCCCCCGCCACAGCGTCTCGAACGCCGCCGGGTACCCGACCATCAGCAGCACGATCACCAGCAGGATCAGCATGCCCGCGAACTCGAGGTCCACGAGGACCGTTGGCAGGATCACGAACAGCAGCAGCAGCGCGATCGCCGCCTCGATCAGCAGGTCGACGAGCGTCGCGACCGAGCGCGACACGAGGCGCGCGGGGCGCAGGTCGAGCGCGACCGCCTCGCCCGTCACGAGCTGGCTCACCCGGTCACCTCCCGCCGACGCCGATCCGGACCAGCAAGAGGAAGTCTGGCACCCCCCACCGACAAAAACCGGGCGGTAGCCTCACGCCGTGGACATCGACGCCTACGTCTCCGCGCACTCGCCGACGTGGCGCCGCCTCGAGCACCTCCTCAACCGCGCGAACCGCCCGCGCCGGTGCTCCGGCGCCGAGCTCGACGAGCTCGTCGACCTCTACCAGCGCACCGCCACCCACCTGTCCGTGATCCGTACCTCAAGCCCCGACCCGCTGCTCGTCGACCGCCTGTCGTCGCTGACCAGCCGCGCGCGCGGCGTCGTGGCCGGCAGCCGGGTCCGCGGCTGGGGCGAGGTGCGGCGGTTCTTCGTCGTGACGTTCCCCGCCGCGGTCTACCGGGCGCGGTGGTGGGCGCTCGCGGCGGCGGTGTTCACGATCGTCGTCGGCGCGGTCGTCGCGATCTGGGTCGACGGCGACCCGCAGGTGCAGCGCGCCATCGGCTCGCCGGAGTACCTGCGCCAGCTCGTCGAGCACGACTTCGAGGACTACTACAGCAGCGGCCCGGCGGCGTCGTTCGCGAGCGCGGTGTTCGTCAACAACGCGTGGGTGGCCGCGCAGGCGTTCGCGTTCGGCATCCTGCTCTGCCTGCCGACGGTCTACGTCCTGCTCCAGAACGCCCTCAACGTCGGCGTCGCCGCCGGCCTCATGGCCGCGCACGACCGCCTCGACGTGTTCTTCGGCCTGATCCTGCCGCACGGCCTCCTGGAGCTGACCGCCATCTTCATCGCGGCCGGAGTCGGCCTGCGGATCGGCTGGACCGTGATCGACCCGGGCAGCCGCCGCCGCGCCGACGCGGTCGCCGAGGAGGGAAGGGCCAGCGTCGCGGTCGTCCTCGGGCTCGTCTGCGCGTTCGCCGTGGCGGGGTTCATCGAGGGCTACGTCACGCCGTCCGGCTGGCCGACGTGGGCGCGCGTCGGGTTCGGCGTGGTCGTGGAGGCGGCGTTCCTCACCTACGTCCTCGTCCTCGGCAGGCGCGCCGTGGCGAACGGCGAGACCGGCGACCTGCTCGCGGAGCTGCGGGGGGATCGCGAGCTCACCTCGTAGATCCCACAACGTCGCCCGGCGAAGTTCCGCACGTACCCGGTAGGCAACGCGCCTCCGGATGTCGAAACTCACAACCCACCTGGGAGAATCCCAGGAGCACCTGTGAGTCCTAGGGGTCCTGCCCATGACGCGCTGCGCGCGCCGTTCCGCGGCGGTCGCCGCCCTGGCCCTGTTCGCGACGACCGCCTGCACCGGCGCGAAGCTGCCGAAGCCGCCCGGCAGCCTCGCGCAGGGGAGCGCCACGCCGAGCGCCTCGGCCGGCGCGACCGCGACCGCGAGCGCGAGGCCCGGCGCCACCGCGAAGCCAGGGACGAACGCGAGGCCCGGCGCGACCGCGAAGCCGGGCGGCAGGCCCACCGTCGGCCCCTCGACCGTCGGCGGCATCCCCGACACCGGCAACGTCAAGCCGCAGCCCCCGCACGACGTCGCCGGCGACCTGCAGCTCTTCGACGGCGGCCTCAACACGCGCGGCATCACCGGCGACCAGATCACCCTCTGCGCCCACGCCGCGCTCACCTACGGCGCCGCGTTCAACACCAGCGCCGACGACTTCAACGTCTTCTGGCAGAACCTCAACGACAGCGGCGGCGTCTACGGCCGCCGGGTCGTGGCGTCGTACGAGAACGACAACTACGAGCCCCCGACGGCGGTCCAGGCCGCGACGACGTGCCAGGGCAAGAGCCCGTTCGCGATCCTCGGCGGCATCGGCTTCGACCAGATCCCTGCCGTCCGCAACTGGGCCGAGTCGAACAAGGAGCTGTACCTCTACCACGACGCCACCGTGCGCGGGTCCGAGGGCAAGCAGTACTCGTTCTCCTCGCTGCCGACGGTCGAGCGGCTCGGCGAGATGTTCGCGCAGCTCGCCGTGCAGAGGTTCAAGGGCAAGAAGATCGGCATCCTCTACCGCAACAGCGAGTTCTGGGCGCCGGGCTTCGACGCGTTCATGGCGCACGCCAAGGCGCACGGCCTGAACATCGGCAAGGCCATCCCCGTCGAGAACAAGCAGGCCAACTACGGCCAGCAGCTCCTCGCGCTGCAGCAGGACGGGACCGAGGTCGTGTGGGCCTGGGAGAACGCCCTCGCCGCGACCGAGATGCTCAACCAGGCGCCGCCCGGCTTCCGCCCGTCGTGGATGGTGTTCCCGTTCAACCTCACGACGCAGACGATCCGCGACACCAGCCTCGACATCTACGGCGTCGCGTCGTGGCCGGCGTACTCCTACCGCGACTACGGCCGCGGCTTCGGCTCGTACGCCGCCGACGTCAAGGAGTTCGAGCGGCAGTACGCCAAGTACCGCCCGGGCGTCGACCTGTCCGGCGTCGGCGGCGACCTGCTGTTCCTGAACTGGGTCGCGCAGAAGGCACTCGCCGACCTGCTCGTGCAGTGCGGCCCCGCCTGCACGCGCAACCACTTCGCGACGATCCTCAGCCGCTACAAGGGAACGGTCCGCCCCAACTGCGAGGCGAACTTCCGCGACCGCGGCCACATCGCGGGCACGCAGGTCAACGTCTTCCACTCCTACCGCGGCCCCTCCGGCAAGCTCGGCTGGGAGCCCATCGCCAAGTGCGTGGACGCCCTCTGATGTCCAACGTCGTCCTCGGCTTCGTCTACGGCGGCATCTACGGCCTCATCGCCGTCGGCATCGTGCTCGTCTACCGCGGCACCCGCGTCATCAACTTCGCGCAGGGCGAGATCGGCACGTTCTCGCTGTACCTCGCCTGGTACGTCACCGTCGAGCGCGGCCTGCCGTGGTGGTGCGGCGCGCTCGCC
>DASZER010000004.1:0-79609 GCA_035940575.1 Frankiaceae bacterium
TTCTCCTCGAGATCCGGGTTCAGGATCACCATGAGCTCGTAGTGACGCATGAAGCAGCCTCACCTCCTGTGGACTAGGCGGCCACGGTCTCTCCGTGGCAGGAGGGCATTCGCGTCAACGAATCTCCGTACCGTAGCAGACGAGCCTCCCTCCGCAGGACCGGCACCTTCCCGTGCTGCGGAGCACGCTACGACCCCGGTGTGACAGAAAACGGGGCCGCGCGAGATCTGTGGACGGCCCGAACAGGATCTGTGGACGACACGCCCGGCCACGCACGAGGCGAGCGAGTCGTGGCGGGTGGCGGGCGGAGTGGCGAGGCCCGGGCGAGGCCTGGGCGGGGCTACTCGGGCGCGTTCGCGAGCAGCGCGCGGACCTCGGCGCTGCCCACGCCGCCGATCAGCAGCAGCGCGACCATGACGGGCAGGCCCTTGGCGCGGTTCGACGGCGGGGCGGGCGTGAGGCCGCCCACGCCGAGGTACGGCGTCCCGCTCTCGCCGGGCCCGACGCTCTCGCCCGGCAGGGCGGTGGGCGACGGCGGCGGGGTCGTCAGCGTCGGCGACACCGAGCCCGAGGGCAGCACCGGCGGCGTCGCCGACGAGGCCGACGGGGTCGGGGTCACCGAGGGCGACCCGCTGCGCGGGGGAGTCGTCGGAGGGCGCGTGGCTGGGCGGGTCGTGGGCGGGCGCGTCACCGGGCGCGTGGTCGGCGGGCGGGTCGGGGTGGTGCCGGTCACCGTGACGGTGCCGCGCATGCCGACGCTCTCGTGCGTCTTGCAGACGTACGTGTACGTGCCCGGGCGGTCGAACAGGTACGACGTCTGCAACGACGCCGACGGCGGCCCGAGCGCGTCGTCCTTGCTCCAGTTCGCGCTGGTCGACGTGACGGTGTGGCCGAAGCCGCCGGCGTACTGCCACGTGACGGTGTCGCCGGGGTCGATCGTGACGTCGGCGGGGGCGAACTGGTTCTGCCCGTTCGCCTGCACGGTCTGGTCCTCGGCGGCCGACGTGCCGGCGAACGCGTAGGCGAGCAGCGCCGCCGCCCCTGACAGGGACGCGACGGCGCGGGCCACGCGCAGCGACGGACGCACGGCGCCAGTGTCGCATCCGCGGTGGCGGCGCGCGCGGCCACGGCGTAGAAACCCTCCATGGCAGACACGCGCGAGTTCCGCATGCTCATCGACGGCGAGCTCGTCGGCGCCGCGAGCGGCGCGACGTTCGAGTCGGTCAACCCGTCGACGGGGCAGCCGTCCTGCGTCGTGCCCGACGCCGGGACCGACGACGTGCAGCGGGCGATCGAGGCGGCGCGGCGGGCGTTCGACGAGAGCGACTGGGCGACGCAGGGCCGCGAGAGCCGGCTGCGGACGATGCGCGCGTTCGTCGAGGGCCTCACCGAGCGGCTGCCCGAGCTCATCGAGTACGAGATCGCCGACGGCGGCCACACGAGCCGCCTGGCGAACCTGTTCACGGTCCCGCTCGCCGTCGAGCACAGCCGGCAGTGCCTGGAGCTGTACGAGCAGCGGCGCGACGTGGAGCCGTTGCCCCAGATCACGGTCCCCGCGATGTCGGCCAACTACGTCCGCCGCGAGCCCGTCGGCGTCTGCTCGCTGATCAGCCCGTTCAACTTCCCGCTCCTCATCGCGATGTGGAAGGTCGCGCCGGCGCTCGTCACCGGCTGCACGGCGGTGCTCAAGCCGAGCCCGCTCGCGCCCGCCACCGCGCTGCTGCTCGCGGAGATCGCGGCCGAGCTGCTGCCGAAGGGCGTCCTCAACGTCGTCACGACCAGCGGCATCGGGCCCGCCGAGCTGATGACGACGAGCCCGCTGGTGGACAAGGTGTCGTTCACCGGGTCGACCGACACCGGCAGGCGGATCATGCGCGGCGCCGCCGAGACGGTGAAGGACCTGACGCTGGAGCTCGGCGGCAAGGGCCCCGCCGTCTTCCTGGACGACGTGGACCTCGAGGTCGCGGTGCCGGGGGCGCTGTTCGGGTTCCTGATGCACCAGGGCCAGGCGTGCGAGTCCACGACCCGGCTGCTCGTGCCGCGGCGGCGCTACGACGAGACGCTCGACGCGCTCAAGGCGCAGGCGGAGGCGCTCGTGGTCGGCCCCGCCGACGACTTCGGCAGCGACCTCGGCCCGGTCATCAGCGCGGGGCAGCTCGACCGCGTGCAGCGGTACGTGAAGCTCGGGCTCGACCAGGGCGCGCGCCTCGTCACGGGCGGGGAGGCGATCGACCTCGGCGGCGGGTTCTTCCACCAGCCGACGGTCTTCGCGGACGCGACGAACGACATGACGATCGCGCAGGAGGAGATCTTCGGCCCCGTCCTGACGGTGATCCCGTACGACACCGAGGGCGAGGCGATCCGCATCGCGAACGACACGCCGTTCGGCCTGGCGGCGTCGGTGTGGAGCCGCGACGTGCCGCGCGCGGCGAGCGTCGCGCACCGGATCCGCGCCGGCACGGTCTGGATCAACGACGTCCACCTGCTCAACGGGTACGCGCCGTTCGGCGGCTACAAGCAGTCGGGCGTCGGCCGCGACCTCGGGCCGCAGGTGCTCGACGGGTACCTCGAGACCAAGCACGTGCACGTCGACCTGTCGCCGTCGCTCGCGCAGAAGTTCTGGTACGGCACCATCGGCCTCGGCTGACGGGGAGGCGGGACCATGCAGATCGGCGCCCACGTGGACAGGGCCGACCCGGTCGCCGAGGCGAAGGCGCGCGAGGCCGACCTCGTGCAGTTCTTCCTGAGCGACCCGCAGGGCTGGAAGAAGCCCGAGCCGCGAGAGGACGTGACCGCGCTGCGGGCGAGCGGCGTCGCGCTGTACGTGCACGCGCCGTACGTCGTCAACGTCGCGACGACGAACAACAAGATCCGCATCCCCTCGCGCAAGATCCTCACGGACCAGTGCGCGGCCGCCGCCGAGATCGGCGCGCGGGCGGTCATCGTCCACGGCGGCCACGTCGGCTCCGACGACGAGGTCGAGGCGGGCTACGACAACTGGCGCAAGACGTTCGAGCGCCTGGAGTCGGACGTGCCCGTCCTCATCGAGAACACCGCGGGCGGCGACCACGCGATGGCGCGGCGGTTCGACCGGCTGGCCCGGCTGTGGGACGCGCTGGACGGCTACGACGTCGGCTTCTGCCTGGACACGTGCCACGCCCACGCCGGCGGCGAGGAGCTCGTCGGGATCGTGGAGCGGGTGCTGTCGATCACCGGCCGCATCGACCTCGTGCACGCCAACGACTCCAAGGACCCGGCGGGCAGCGGGCGCGACAGGCACGAGAACTTCGGCTCGGGCCAGATCGACCCCGACGTGCTCGTGGAGGTCGTACGCCTCGCCGGCGCTCCGGTCGTGTGCGAGACGCCGGGCGGCGTCGACGGGCAGGCGGCGGACATCGAGTTCCTGCGGTCGCGCGTCGGCCGCTGACGCGAACCGGACTCTCGGGCGTATAGCGGCCACGGCCCTTGAGACGATCTTGCGACCTCCCGAGAATGCCGCAGTGCGCCCAACTCGCTCGGTCCTCGCGATGCTCGCCGTCGCGGGTTCTCTCCTCGTCACGCCGTCGAACGCCGACGGCCCCGCCGTCGTACGCCGCGTCGTCGGCTCGCTGACCGGCACCGTCACCCGCTCGTACACCGTGCCGCGCGGCGCGCTGCTCGCGGGCGTGACGTGGCGCTCGGGGTCGCTGACGGCGGAGGTGCTGCGCGGCTCGGTCTGGGAGCCGGTCGAGCGCGGCGAGGACGAGCCCGGCGGCAAGCCGGGGACGGAGCCGTTCGGCGTCGGCAGGCAGGGCTTCGTGGTCCTGCGGATGGCCGGGCGCGCGGACGGCGTGGCGGTGGAGTTCGCCGGAGACTCGCCCTCGTCGTCGCCCGCGGCCGTCGCGCCGCGGCACGTGCCGCGCCTGGGCGACGTCGTCACGCGGCGCGGCTGGGGCGCGGACGAGCGGCTGCGTTCGGGACGGGTCAAGTACACGTCGGTGAGCGCGGTGATCGTGCACCACACGGTCACGCCGAACGACTACACGCGCGAGGAGGCGCCGTCGTACGTCCGCGCCGTCTACGCGTACCACACGCGCAGCCGGGGCTGGTCCGACATCGGCTACAACCTGCTCGTCGACAAGTACGGCACGGTCTACGAGGGGCGCTACGGCGACTTCACGCGCGGCGTCGTCGGCTCGCACACCGCCGGGTACAACGCGCACACGATCGGGGTGTCGTTGCTCGGCAACTACGAGGAGGCCGCGCTGCCGGCGCCGGTGCGCGACGCGCTCGGGCGCGCGGGGGCGTGGGCGTCGGACCAGTGGAGGTTCGACCCGCGCACGACCGTGCGGCTGCAGTCGAGGACCGTCTCGCGCGTCTCCGGGCACCGCGACCTCGGCACGACCGCCTGCCCGGGCCGCTACGCGTACGCCGCCCTCCCCGACGTCCGCAAGGACGCGTGGCACAGGCTCGCGCCGGTGTTCGGCGCGGTGGACGTCAGCGGCGCGCCCGTGCACGCGCCGAAGCCGGTGACCGTACGCGGCGTGCTCGACAAGCCCGCGTACTGGACCGCCACGATCACCGTGCGGGACACGACGCTCGCGGTCGCGCGCGGGCACGGCCGCGAGGTGTCGGTGTCGTGGGACGGGCGGCTGTCGACGGGGCTGCCGGCGCCGCCCGGGTCGTACGACTACCTGCTCACCGCCGACGACCGCGTGCACGGCCACTCCGAGCCGAGGTCGGGGACGTTCGAGGTCGGGCTCCCGACGCTGCTGTAGCCGCTCTGCCTCCGCGAGCGCGTTCGCTCAGGGCGTCTCGCCGTTCCGTGCCGCTTCGTCCGTAGCCCCGTCACGCGACAGCGCGCGCCGGTGCTCCTCGGCGCACGCGCTGCCCAGGGCGGCCGCGCGGGCGTAGGCGTCGGCCGCGTCGGCCGTCCTGCCGAGCTCTTCGTACAGGCCGCCGAGGTCGTGGAAGCCGTCCCTCTCGTGCCCGCTCTCGATCGCGAGCCGGTAGTGACGTTCCGCGGGCCCGGCGGCACCCTGCCTGCGATAGGTGCTCGCGAGGTACAGGTGAGCCGACGTGGCGCCGCGCTCCAGCGCCGCGAGGAGGTCGGCCTTCGCCCGCTCGTACTCGCCCTGGTCGCGGTAGAAGGCACCACGGTTGACCAGCGCCTCGGGGTCGTCCGCGGCGGCGGACGCCCACAGGTCGTGGGCCTCGCGAACCTCCCCCTGCCTCGCCAGGGCACCCGCGAGCAGCCACGCCGCCTCGTCGACGCGCGCCTCGACCGCACGGCGAAGCGCCGCGATCGCCCCCTCCCGATCGCCCAGCTCCTCGAGCGCCTCGGCGAGGCCGAGCAGCGCCCGCTCGTCCCCGACCGCGTCCAACACCTCGCGGAAGCGGTCGCGTGCCTCCTCCCAACGCCGGAGCGCGAGGAGGTCGGTCGCCAGGTTCATCAGCGCCTCGGCGTCGCCCGACTCGAACGCACGCCGATGCAGCTCGGCCGCGCGGTCGTACCGCCCCCGGGCGTACTCGACGTTGCCGAGGTTGAAGGCCGCGTCGCGCGAGCCGAGCGCCATCGCACGCTCGAGGAGCACGACGGCGGCGTCGACGTCACCGCGCTCGATCGCGTCGTCCGCCTCGTCCAGCAGGTCATCGGACTTCGTCAAGGCCGTCGCTGCCCTTCTCCGTCGTGTCGTGAACGGGCACTCGTGGATCCGGTACGCCGCTATCGTCGCTGCCGTGAAGCTGTCCGTGCTGATGCCGGTCTACAACGAGGAGCGCACGGTCGAGCTGGCCGCGAAGCGGCTGCTCGACGTGGAGTTCCCGTGCGACGTCGAGCTCGTCGTCGTCGACGACGGCAGCGCCGACGGCACGTCCGCCAAGGTGAGCGCGATCGACGACCCGCGCGTGACGGCCGTACGCCACCCGGTCAACCGCGGCAAGGGCGCGGCGGTCCGCACCGCGGCGAAGCACGCGACCGGCGACTACCTGCTCGTCTACGACGCCGACCTCGAGTACCCGCCGGAGCAGATCCCGAAGCTGCTCGAGCCCGTCCTCGCCGGCGAGACGGAGGTCGTCTACGGCACCCGCGTCTTCGGCGGCACGAGCGCGTACACGTACTGGTACGTCCTCGGAAACCGCGGCGTGACGACCGCGGCCAACGTGCTCTTCAACGCGTACATCACGGACCTGTCGACGTGCTTCAAGCTGCTGCCGCTGCCGCTCTACCGCGAGCTCGACATCAAGGAGAACGGCTTCGGCGCCGACCCCGAGCTGACCGCGAAGCTGCTCAAGCGGGGCATCCGGCCGTTCGAGATCCCGATCACGTACAAGTCCCGCACGCGCGCCGAGGGCAAGAAGATCACCTGGCGGCACGGCTTCGAGGCGATCTGGGTGCTGCTGCGCGTGCGCGTGGGGATGCTGTGAGGCGGCGTCTCGCGCTGGTCGCCGCCGGCCTCGGGGTGCTGGGGGTGCTCGCGCCGATCCGGATGGCCGGCGACGCCGCCGAGTACGGCATCGAGGACTGGTGGTACTACGTCGCCCTCCTCGCGGTGATCACGGCGGTGCCGGTCGCGTTCACGATCGCCTTCGCTTTCGGCGGGCTGTCGCAGCGGTGGGTGTACGCCGCGATCGCGCTCTTCGTCGTCGTGGGCCTCGTGGGCGGGTGGCCCGGGCTGTTCCTCGGGCACGCGGCGTGGCTGGTGCTCTGCCTCGCGCTCGCGGCGGGCGAGCCGCTGCCGCCGCCGGACCGGGGCGACGACCGGCTGTACGCGCCGATCCCGAGAGACGACTAGCCCACCCACTGACCTCGGTTGAAGACGAGGACGAACACCGCCATCAACGGCGCCGTCGAGGCGACGAGGACCTTGTGCATCCACTCGCGGCGGACCGTGAGCCTGGCGAGCACGAGGTACAGCGGGAACCAGATCAGCGCCGAGCGCACCGACGAGGCGTAGTAGTTCTGCGCGGCGAGCAGGTAGGCGGACGTGCCGACGTAGACGGCCTCGCCCCACCGGTGCATGAGCAGCAGCACGATCGCGAGCACGGCGCCGCCGACGACCGCGAGCATCTCGGCGCGCCACGACCAGGCGTACGTCCCGTCGATGCCGCCGAGCCGCGTCTGGCCGAGGACGGCGGTGAAGCCCTCGCGGATCGAGGCGGTGTAGCGGCCCCACCCCTCGCGCTGCGCCTGCTGGTAGGCGTCCCAGCGCCCGGTCCGCTCGTGCAGGTACCAGACGAACGAGAACGCCGACAGCGCGGGCGCGGCGAGCCACGGCAGGTGCCGCGTGAACAGCCCGAGCGGCCCGTCCGCCCGCCAGCGCCGGACGGCGTACTCGACGCCGATGCCGAGCATGAGGCAGAGCCCGAGCAGCCTGGTGAACGACGCCCCCGCGCAGAGCAGCGACGCCTCGCGCCATCGCTCCCTGCGGACGAACACCCACGACGTCGTCGCGAACGCGAGGAACAGCCCCTCGGAGTACCCGGCGAACAGGAACACCGCGTACGGGAACGTCACGAGGTAGACGACGGCCCGCCGCCCGGCCTCGGGCCCCCACTCGTCGCAGGCGAGGTGGTACAGCGCGACCGCCGCGACGCCGCCCGCGATCAGCGAGACGAGCAGCCCCGCGACCGTCCAGTTGTGCGTGAAGACGTGCGCGACCCGCAGCGCGATCGGCATGCCGGGGAAGTCGACCTCGGTGTGGTCGGAGTACGCGCTCGTCGGCGGGTAGCCGTGCTGGGCGACCTTGACGAACAGGTCGGCGTCCCAGTTCTGCCAGATGTCCAGCCACGAGGGGACGTCCTGCGCCTTGCGGTCGTGCAGCACCCAGGCGCCGGCGAAGCCGAGCATCGCGACCGCGAGCCGCGAGGCGAGCCAGATCGGCAACGCCTCCAGCGCCGACGTCCACGCGCTGTGCCGCAACGTCCGCACCCGGTCGCGGCGGCGCGGCAGCGCGGTCGCGGGAGCCGTCACGCCGGCGCCGGGCTCGCGGGCGCGCCGGGCGTGGCCGGCGGCGGCGTCCACTCGTCGGGCTCCCGCGCGCGCCACGCGCCCGCCGTCTCGTCCCGGTCGAGCGCGCCGTCGAGCACGCCGCCCGCCGGGTCGTCCTCGCCGTCGCGGCGAACGACGTCGTGGTACGGCCGGTAGATCTCGCGGACGACGAGCGCCATGAGCAGCATCAGCAGGCCGTTGCGCAGCAGCACCGCGCCGATGAACCACCTGTCCTGGATGCCGTCGGCGCCCTTCGTGCCCTCCCAGATGAAGTAGTAGAAGCGCGTGAACACGACGAGCAGCTCCGAGAACTGCCACGCCAGGAACGCGCCCCAGCGCGGCCGCGCGAGCGCCGCGAGCGGGATCAGCCAGATCGTGTACTGCGGGCTGTTCACCTTGTTCACGAGCAGGAAGCCGGCCAGCAGCAGGAACGTCACCTGCGCGACCCGCGGCCGGCGCGGCGCCGACAGCGTGACGATGCCGACGAGCAGCACGACGGTGACGACGCCGACGGCGGTGATCAGGTTGAGCTTGGAGTGGTCGAGGAAGTTGCCGGTCCACCGCTGGTACATGAACGCGAACGAGTCCCAGTCGGCGGGGCGGCAGCGGTTCAGCGCGAAGAAGCGCTGCCACGCCGGCTGGAGGATCTCGCGGCCGGTCTCGCAGTCGGTGTAAGGGAAGCGGTGGGCCCCGCCTTCGAGCACCTGTAGCGGGCCGATGCGCAGGCCGGTGACCGGCAGGTAGACGAGCACCGCGGTGCCGAGGGCGACCGCGGTCGCGACGGCCCAGTCGCGCATCCGCCGCGCGCGCCAGCAGAGGAACAGCAGCGCGCCGAGCAGGATGCCCGGGTAGAGCTTCGTCGCGATGCCGAGGCCTATCCAGATGCCGGCGAGCCCTGGCTGTCTTCGCGACCACGACCACATCGCGAGCGCGAGCAGGAACGCCGAGATGAGGTCCCAGTTGGTGGTGCCGTGCAGCAGCAGGCCAGGCGCGAGCGCCACGAGCGCGGCGTCCCAGGGCCTTCGCTTCCCCGCGGCGAGCGCGGTGCAGATGACGGTGCCCACCGCGCAGACGAGCAGCAGGGCGGAGGTGACGTTGAAGAAGTCGGTCGCGTCGTCGCCGACGTGGCCCGCCGCCCACATGACGCCGCCGATGACGACGGGGTACTCCACCGGGTGGTCGACGTAGGGGACCTTGTCCTCGTTGAGCCCCTCGGAGAAGTAGAGGGCGTACACGTCGGAGTAGCACATCCGCGTGTACTGGTAGTTGTCCTCCCACGAGTGCCCCGAGCACGGGGTCTTCGCGAGCCACCCCAGGGTGAACGTCAGCATCGACAGCACGACGAGGACGCGGACGGGGTTCCAGAAGTACGCCGCGCCGAAGCGCGTGTGCTTCCCGACCGGCCCGCCGACGAGCGTGCTCGCGTCCCTGACGAAGCGGTCCGTCCGGGACGGCGCGGAGACCTCGTCGGTCGTCGTGTGCATGCGCTGCATCGTGCCGTACGCCACCCGCGCCCGCCACGCGCCCGGCCGAGTCCCGCCCGAGCGGCCGGCGTCCCCGCGCGGCGGGGTGCGCGGCAGCTAGCCCGAGCCGCCCTCGCCGCCACCGTCCGGCGGCGGCTGCTGCGACGGCTCCGACGACGGGGCCGGCGGCGACTCGGACGTGGTCGCCGACGGGGAGGCGGGCGGCTCGGACGTCGGCTCGGACGTGGTCGGGATGACCGTCGGCTGCTCGGTGACCGCGGTCTGCGTCGGCGCGACCGTCACCGACACGGTCACCGACGGCGTGACCGACGGCGTCGGCGAGCCGCTCGTCGCGCTCGGGCTCGGCTCGGGGTTCTCGGTCTTGCCGCCGAACACCGGCGGCGGGAAGTCCTCGACGGGCACGCCCTCGAGCGCGGCGGTCATGAACTCGTGCCAGATCGTCGCGGGCAGCGAGCCACCGGTGACCTCGCCGACGCCCTGGACGCCGCGCAGCGGCGGGCGGACGGCCTTGCCGCCCTCCTCGCGGGGCTCGTAGCCCATCCAGACCGTCGCGGCGAGCTGCGGCACGAAGCCGCTGAACCAGGCGTCGGTGTTGTCGCTCGTCGTGCCGGTCTTGCCGGCGGCGGGGCGGCCGATCTGCGCGCGGCGGGCGGTGCCGTTCTCGACGACGGCGCGCAGGGCGTAGGTCGCGTCGGCGGCCTCACCCTCGCTGAGCGCCTCGGACTTGTCCGCCTTGGCGGTGTACGTCTTCTTGCCCTTGCGGTCGCGGACCTCGCTGACGAGGTGCGGGGCGACGGACTGGCCCTTCGCGGCGAACGTCGCGAACGCCGTCACCGAGTCCACCGGCGACAGGTCGCACGTGCCGAGGTAGAGGGTGGCGTCCTTGTTCGCCTCGCAGGTCACCTTCTCCGAGACGCCGAGGCGGTGGACCATGTCCATCGTCTTCTCGAACCCGACCTCCATGCCGAGCGGCACGTAGACGGTGTTCACCGAGTGCGCGGTCGCGACGACGAGGTCGATGCGCCCGAACTGCTCGTTGTCGAAGTTGCGGACCGGGTAGTTCGCGAACACCTGCGGCGAGCGGCCGTCGTAGCGCGAGCGCAGGCTGATGCCCTCGTCCAGCGCCGCCGCGAGGACGAACGGCTTGAACGACGAGCCGGGCTGGCGCCGGTTGTACGCGTAGTTGATGAACGACTTGTCGCCCTTGCCGCCGTAGTCGCGGCCGCCGTACATCGCGACGACCTTGCCCGTGCCGGGCTCGACCGCGACGAGCGCGGCGGCGGGGTCGTGCGCGGGGTCGTCGAGCACGCCCTGGACCGCCTTCACGGCGGCGTCCTGGCGGCGCCTGTCGATCGTGGTGCGCACGCGCAGGCCGCCGGTGAGGATCTGGTCCTCGGTGAAGCCGTTCGCGAGCAGCTCCTTGCGGACCGCCTCGATGACGTAGCCCGTCGGGCCCGCGCCGCCGGCGTCCTTCTTGCCGGACACGGCCTTGCGCGGCTTGACGTTGGGGAACCTCGCGCCGGCCCGCTTCCCCGCGTCGAGCTTCTTCGTCTCGACCATGCCGTCGAGGACGCCGTTCCAGCGCCGCTCGGCGGTCTCGCGGTTCAGCGCGGGGTCGCCGCCCTCGGGCGAGCGGATCAGCGCGGCGAGCAGCGCGCCCTGCTCGACGGTCAGCCGCTTCGCGGGGACGCCGAAGTACGTCTGCGCGGCCGCCTCGACGCCGTACGCGCCGCGGCCGAAGTAGATGGTGTTGAGGTACCACTCGAGGACCTGGTCCTTCGAGTACTTGCGGTCGAGCTTCACCGCGATGACGGCCTCGCGGAACTTCCGCGCGAACGTCCGCTGCCTGTTGAGGAACGCGTTGCGCGCGTACTGCTGCGTGATCGTCGAGCCGCCCTGCTTGGCGCCGCCGCCGCGCACGTCGTGGTACGCCGCCCGCGCGATGCCCGACACGGAGATGCCGGAGTGCTCGTAGTACGAGCGGTCCTCCGCCGCGATCACGGCGTCGCGGACGTGCGGGGGCACGTCGGCGAGCGCGATGTCGGTGCGGTTCTCCTTCGCGATCTGGCCCATCGTGGAGCCGTCGCTGTACTCGATGACCGTCGCCTGCGCGCGGTCGAGCTCGCTGGGGAGCGGGATGTCGGCGGCGGCGTAGACCGCGCCGAGCATGCCGACGAACGCGAGGAACAGGGCGAGGATGCCCCCGCCGATCAGCTTCTTGCCGCGCGGCGTCAGGCCGTTCCACTTGCGGGACAGCCAGTGCCGGCCGGGACGCCGCTTGCGCGCGGCAGCGGTAGCGGTGCTCATGGTGAGCGAATGGTGCCCTACGGTGAAGATCGTCAACCGCGCGCGGACCGGCGGCGTGCCTTGAGGCCGTTGGTGCCGAGGACGTACGACGTCACGAGGTGGTTCCACGCGCAGTCGCGGCAGACCTCGACGACGTAGACGGTGAACTCCGCGTGCTCGCGTTCGAGGGCAGGCAGCTCGACCGTCGCGCGGACGCGGCCGTTGGTGTCCTTGAACACGTCGCCGTAGGTGTAGGTGACGTGGATGAGCGGCCCCTTCTTGCAGACGGGGCACGGCGTCTCGGTCGCCTCGCCGTGGTACTTGGCGGCGCGGAGCAGGTACGGGTGCGCGTCGCAGACGTCCATCGTCGACGCGCGGCCGGAGAACAGCTCCATCAGCGTGGCGCGGCGCGCGAGGCCGTAGTCGACCGTGTCGCGCTGCGTGCGGAGCATGCGTTCCAGGCTAGCGGCGCCTCCGCGCCCGGTCATCCGGAGGTTCAGCGCACCGGACGCCAGACGACCCAGCGCGGCGCGAGGCTCCGGGCGACCGCGCCGTGCAGCGCGGCGAGGCCGGCGACGTACAGCAGCTCGAGCATGAGCGACGAGGCCAGGATCAACGCCACCACGGGCACCGCGGCGACGCAGGTGGCGGCCGTGCGCGCGGTGTCGTCGGGGCGTTCCGGCGCGGCGTCGGAGCGCGCCACGAGCTGCGCGACGCCGTGCACGACGCCGAACGGGAGCCCCCAGCCGAGGCCCATGCCGAACGCCGCCTCCGGCGCGAACGCCACGAGCCGCGGCGCCCCGAGGAGCGCGCCCGCCGTGTACGTCGCGAGGGCGACGAGCGCGGCGACCGTGAGGCAGGTGGAGACGACCGCGCGGCAGAGCACGAGCGGCGCGGGCGCGCGGCGTACCGGCGTGATCACGAGCAACGGGAGGCCCCCCTCTGCGGACGCCTCCTACAACGCGGTCGGCCCGACCCGGTGACGCGGCGCGACCCGCCGCTGGGCGCGCGGCACGCCCGGCGGCCGCGGGAGGACGCGGTGCGCGAGGTAGGCCGCCGTGACGGCGTACGCGAACGCCGCCACGATCGCGACGGCCGTCGAGACGCGGTCGAAGCGGTACACGACCGCGCCGCGGGCGAGGGCGTACGCCAGGAGGACCGCGACCACGTGCACGACGCGCGGCGCGACGGCCCGGCGGCGCGCCGCGGGCACCCACGGCAGCACGACCGCCTGCGCGAGCGCGTGCAGCGCGCCCAGGACGATCCCGAGCAGCGAGCCGAGCAGGAAGCCCGCGACGCCGCCCCAGACGAAGCCGGTCACCGCGCCGACGTAGGCCCCGAACAGCGCGCCCCCGGCGGCGAGGGAGCAGGCCAGCAGGAGCAGGTGCGCGCGGAAGACGCGACCGGCGCTGCCCGCGGTCGTCACGGGCGGTGGGGCGGGGGGCACGGGGCGCATCGTAGGCCCGCGTCGCGTTGACAGCGAGGGAGGCGGCACGTACGGTCTGATATATCGACTCGATACATCAGCACGATGTATCGAGTCGCACACGAACCGTCACGGACCGGCCGTCGAGGAGGCGATCAGCATGGTGCTGGAGTTCGCCGTGCTCGGCCTCCTGCACGAGAGCCCCCTCCACGGCTACGAGCTGCGCAAGCGACTCAACCTGATGCTCGGCCACTTCCGCGCGTTCTCCTACGGCTCGCTGTACCCGTGCCTCAACCGCATGGAGCAGCACGGCTGGATCACCAAGGACACGACGGGCGTCGTCGGCCCCGGCCGCAGGGCCAAGGTCGTCTACAAGCTCACGGCCGAGGGCAAGGAGCACTTCCAGGAGCTCCTCGCCGAGGGCGGTCCCTCCCAGTGGGAGGACGAGACGTTCGGCGTGCACTTCGCGTTCTTCGCGCAGACCGACGCGGACACCCGCCTGCGGATCCTCGAGGGCCGGCGCAACCGGCTCGAGGAGCGTTCGGCGGGCTTCAAGGCCGGCCTGACGCGGACCAGGGAGAAGCTCGACGCGTACACGCTCGCGTTGCAGGAGCACGGGCTCGAGTCCGTCGAGCGAGAGGTTCGCTGGCTCAACGAGCTCATCGCCAGCGAGCGCACCAAGAAGGCCTGACCGTTACCACCTCACCAGATTCAAGGGAGCACCTCATGGGCTCGGTCCGCGTCGCCATCGTGGGCGTCGGCAACTGCGCCTCGTCGCTCGTCCAGGGCGTCGAGTACTACCGGAACGCTGACGCCGAGGCGCGCGTCCCCGGCCTGATGAACGTCGAGGTCGGTGGCTACCACGTCCGCGACATCGAGTTCGTCGCGGCGTTCGACGTCGACGGCAAGAAGGTCGGCCGCGACCTCTCGGAGGCGATCCACGCCAGCGAGAACAACACCATCACGTTCGCGGACGTCCCCCCGCTGAACATCGAGGTGCAGCGCGGCCACACCCTCGACGGCCTCGGCAAGTACTACCTGTCGATGATCGAGGAGTCGGACGCGGCGCCCGTCGACGTCGTGCAGGTCCTCAAGGACTCGCGCGCCGACGTGCTCGTCTGCTACCTGCCGGTCGGCTCCGAGGACGCCGCGCGCTACTACGCGCAGTGCGCCATCGACGCGGGCGTCGGCTTCGTCAACTGCCTCCCGGTCTTCATCGCGGGCACGCCGGAGTGGGCGGAGAAGTTCCGCGCCGCGGGCGTCCCGATCGTCGGCGACGACATCAAGAGCCAGGTCGGCGCGACGATCACCCACCGCGTCCTCGCCAAGCTGTTCGAGGACCGCGGCGTGATCCTCGACCGCACGATGCAGCTCAACGTGGGCGGCAACATGGACTTCATGAACATGCTCGAGCGCGAGCGCCTGGAGTCGAAGAAGATCTCCAAGACGCAGGCCGTCACGAGCCAGCTCCAGCACGACATCGGCAAGAAGAACGTGCACATCGGCCCGTCCGACTACGTCGGCTGGCTCGACGACCGCAAGTGGGCCTACGTCCGCCTCGAGGGTCGCGCGTTCGGCGACGTGCCGCTGAACCTCGAGTACAAGCTCGAGGTCTGGGACAGCCCCAACTCGGCCGGCGTCGTCATCGACGCGGTCCGCTGCTGCAAGATCGCGAAGGACCGCGGCATCGGCGGCCCGCTGCTCGGGCCGTCCTCGTACTTCATGAAGTCGCCGCCGGAGCAGTACCGCGACGACGAGTGCCGCCGCCTCACCGAGGAGTTCATCGCCGGCGCGTAGTCGCTCCCGCCTCGCCGAAGGCCCGTCCCGCACCCGGGGCGGGCCTTCGCGTTTTCCTGACGCGGCGCGTACGCGAGAGCAGGATCTGCCGCGAGGTGAGGGCGATGCGGGGAACGGCTCCGGTGTGGGTGGTGGCGGGCTTCGCGCTCGCCGTCGGCAGCCCGTCGGCGGTGACGGTGACCAACGCCGCCACGTCGAGCGGCGAGCGGGCGATCTACGAGAGCGTCAGCCCGGCGCGCATCCTCGACACGCGCGCCGCCGGTCAGGGGCCGGCCCTCGCGAGCGGCACGCCGCGCACGGTGGCGATCACCGGCAGGGCGGGCGTGCCCGCGGACGCGGTGGCGGTGGTCGTCAGCGCGACGGTCCGCAAGCCCACGGTCACCGGCTACCTCACCGTCTGGCCCACGGGCACCGCGCGGCCCGACGTGTCCAACGTCAACTTCGTCGCCGGCACGACGATCACGAACCTCGTCACCGCCGCCCTCGGCGACGGCGGCGCCGTGTCGCTCTACGTCCCCACCGGGCCCGTCGACGTGCTCGTCGACGTCGTCGGCTACTACGTCGGCCACGACCACGACGACCGCTACTTCACCAAGGCGGCGACGCAGGCGCGGACCGCGGCGAACGCGCTCACCTGCCCATCCGGCTCGTACCTCCAGGCGGTCGCCGCCGACGGCACGCCGACGTGCCGGCAGGCGGCGCCCGTGCCGGCGTTCGACTCGATGTTCCTGGGCGAGGGGACGGTGTCGAGCACGGTTCCCGCGAACGCCGTCAGCGGGCAGAGCGGCGACGCCTACCGGGTGGACCTCACCCTCGGCGACGGCGCGCGCTACGTGATGAACGGCAACCGCCTCGTCGTCTCGGGCACCCTGACCCTCGGCGAGGGCGCGACGATCAGCAACGACGGGGGCGACGGCACGCTGAGCGCCGCGGGCACCGGGGCGCCGGGGTCCGCGCTCGGCGGGGGCGGCGACGGCGCGTGCGCGGTGCCGCCGACGCAGGTGACGAACGCGCTGGGCGGCGCGGGCAGCAACATGGGCTCGACCGGCACGGTCGCCGTGCGCCCGCCGGTGACGGTCGGGGGGCCCGGCCTGGCGAGCTGGGCACCGGCGATGCTGGCCGGCAGGTCGTTCGACGGCGCCCGGATCATGGGCGGCAACGGCGGCGGCGGGACCGCCTGCGGCGCGGGCGCGACGAACGGCGGCGGCGGCGGTGGGGGCGGCGTGATCGTCGTCATCGCGAAGCGGATCGTGCTCACCGGGTCGGCGGCGTACGTCACCGCCGACGGCGGCGACTCCGCGAACGCCGGCGGCGGGGGCGGCGGCGTCGTGATCGTCGCGTCGACCGAGCCGAGGCCCGCCGGGCTCGTGCTGCGCGCGGCGGGCGGCACCAGCGGCGGCGACCCGCTCTGGAAGGGCTTCGACGGCCTGACGCGGTTCTACGGCATCCCGTAGGCCGGGTAGCCTTGCCCGCACGACAACGGGGTCGTGCTCGGGAGGGCTTGCGTGGAGAACGTCCTGCGGGACTGGGATGGCGAGTTCGCGCTGACGGCGTACGACGAGCCCTCGGGCGCCTACCTGTTCATCGCGATCCACTCGACGCGGCTGGGCCCGGGCGCGGGCGGCACGCGCATGAAGACGTACGCCACGCCGGCCGACGGCCTCGCCGACGCGTGCAGGCTCGCGGGCGCGATGACGTTGAAGATGGCCGTCGCGGGGCTGCCCATGGGCGGCGGCAAGTCGGTCATCGCGGTGCCCGGCGAGCTCTCGCCGGAGGTGCGGCGCAACCTGCTGCTGCGCCACGCGCACAACGTCCACATGCTCGGCGGCAACTACCGCACCGGCCCCGACATGAACACCAACTCCGCCGACATGGACACCCTCAACGAGGTGACGCCGTTCGCGTTCGGGCGCTCGGTCGAGAAGGGCGGCTCGGGGTCGAGCGCGCCGGACACGGCCGTCGGCGTCTACCACGGCATCGTCGCGTCGGTGACCCACGTCTACGGCTCCGGCGACCTGACCGGCAAGCGGGTGCTGGTGCAGGGCGCGGGCGCGGTCGGCGAGCCGCTGGTCGAGATGCTCGTCAAGGACGGCGCCCACGTCATCGTCAGCGACGTCACGTTGGAGCGGGTCGAGGCGCTGTACGACCGCCTCGGCGTCGAGGTCGTCTCCCCCGCGTCGGTGCTGTCGACGGAGTGCGACGTGTTCGCCCCCTGCGCGACCGGCGGCGTCATCTCCGTCGACAACGTCGGCATGCTGCGTTGCCGCATCGTCGCCGGCGCCGCGAACAACCCGCTCGTGGACCCCCGGCGCGACGGCGAGGCGTTGCGCGAGGCGGGCATCCTCTACGCGCCCGACTTCGTCATCAACGGCGGCGGCGCCATCCACCTCATCGGCTACGAGGCGCTCGGCTGGACCGAGGACCAGGTCGAGCGCGGCCTCGAGGGCATCGGCACGACGTTGACCGAGATCTACCGCGCCGCCGACGAGGCGGGCATCAGCACCGAGGCCGCCGCCGAGCGGATCGCGCACGCGAGGCTCGCGGCGGGCTGACCGTGAACACCCTGCTCGCGCTGCTCGCGGCCCTGCTCGGCTTCGGGTCGTGCGCGATGCCGATGCGCGACGGCGACGTGACCGGGTGCGCGCTCGAGGGCCCGGCCGATCCCGTCAGGGCCGACGTCGACGGCGACGGGCGCGAGGACCTCGTCCTGCACCACCTCGTGGCCGGGCGGCCGACGGTCGAGGTGTGCGTCTCCGGCGACGGCCTGCGGACCGCCCCCGGCTACGGCCGCGCGAACCTGTTCTTCGTCGTGGACGTCGACGGCGACGGCGCGTCCGAGGTGCTCGCGGGCGAGGACACCGGCATGGCGCAGACCGCCGTCGTGCTGCGCTGGGACGGCTCCGGGCTCGCGCCCGTCGGCGTCACGGTCCGCAACGGCACGAGGCCGGGCGACAGCGAGCCGCGCTACCTGTTCGGGTGCGCGCCCGGCGCGCTCGTCCAGGCCGACGTCGACTGGGCGCGCCGCACCGGCGTGCTGACGACGTACACGATCGGCGACTCCGGCGTCTCGACCTCGCGGCGCGACCTGCGCGTGCCCGCGGGGGCTACGCGGGAGACGTACCTCCCGACGATCGTCACGCCCTGCCGGATGGACGGCCGCACGCCGAAACCCTGACGCGTTCGCGCCATCGGTCACGGAGCCCGTTGCGTTCGCCCCGATGCTCGTCCCATGACGACACGCACCCTTCTTCCACCGCCGCCGCTGCCCGAGCACCCCGAGGAGTACGAGGGCCAGTGGGTGGCCGTCCTGGACGACCGCACGGTCGTCGCCGCGTCGCCCGACTCCGCCGAGGTCTCGCGCCAGGTGCGCGCGCTCGGGCTGTCGGGCGAGGCCTGCAAGTCCTACATCCCGGCTCGCGACGAGCCCATCTGGATTCCCGTCTGGGGGGTAGAGCAGTGACGACCCGATTCCCTTACCTCGACGACGGCGCGCCGCCGATCGCGCGCCCGATCGTCGCCGTCCGTGCGTTCTCCGGCGACCGCTCCGCGCGGTTCACCGCGCTGCTGGACACCGGCTCGCCCGGCACCGTGCTCGACGCCGAGGTCGCGCGGGACCTCGGCATCCGCCTCGGCCGCAAGGGCGCGGAGCAGGCGCGGATGCGGCTGCTCGGCGAGACGTTGCCCGTGCAGTTCGAGCACGTCGACCTCGCCCTAATCGGCTCGGACGAGACGTGGACCGCGCGCGTGGGCTTCGTGATGTCCGACCGGCTCCGCATGCCGTTCTCGGGGCTGCTCGGGTCCGCCGGCTTCTTCGACAGGTACGTGGTGACGTTCGCGGAGTACCACGGGTGGGTCGGGGTCGAGCACGCGGCGAACGTGCCGCCGGTGTGACCGCTACCTGAGCGACCGGCCGTCCGAGCGCGGCGCGGTGGTGATCTGGACGAGGAGGTCCTCGAGCAGGGCGACGCGCTGCTCCGCGGCGACGAGATCGATCTCGGCGCGGGCGGCGTGGTTCGCGGCGGCGGCGGCGCGGCCTTCGAGCGCGCGGGCGGCGGTCACGTCCGTGTAGCGGCAGACGACCGCGGGCGTGTCCGTCGCGACGCCGACGAGCTCGGCGACGACCGTGAGCCAGCGCACGGTGCCGTCCTCGCGGCGCACGCGTACGAGCAGCGACGACCGGGACGCGGCGACCGCGTGCCAGACGTCGTACGCCAGCACGTCGACCTGCGCGCCCGCCTCGTCGGTGACCGAGACGGGCTCGTAGGCGATGTCCCCGGCGCGGCGGCCGCGGCGTACGCCGAGCAGGCGGCTCGCGGCGACGTTGCCCGCGAGCACGCGGGAGGTCTCGTCGAGCACGACCACCGCGATGTCGAGGCTGTCGAGCACGTCGTGCAGCAGTCGTGGCTGGTACGGCAGCAGCGCCGCGTGCAGCCTCCGGTCCCCGTTCATGGGTCGATGGTCCGTGTCGTTCGGGATGCGCCGCTATGGCCCGTTGTGGTCATCTTGCGCAGTGCCCCACCTCGCGGACCTGCGCGCGGTCCTGCGGGAGCCGCACTTTCGCCGCCTCTACGGCACACGCCTGACCGCGCAGACGGCCGACGGCGTGTTCCAGGCGGCGCTGGCGTCGTTCGTCCTGTTCTCGCCGGAGAACCAGGCGACGGCGGGTACGACCGCCGCGGCGTTCGCGACGCTGCTGCTGCCGTACTCGGTGGTGGGGCCGTTCGCCGGGGTGTTCATCGACCGCTGGCAGCGCCGCACGATCCTCGTCCGCGCCAACGTCGTCCGCGCCGCGCTGACAGCCCTCGTCGCGGTGCTCGTGGGGCTCGGCGTGGAGTCGTGGCCGTTCTACGTCGCGACGCTCTCGGTGCTCAGCGTCAACCGCTTCTTCCTCTCCAGCCTCTCCGCGTCACTGCCGCACGTGGTCGAGCGCAGGCTGCTCGTCACCGGCAACTCGCTGTCCACGACGTCGGGGACGATCGTGGCGGGCATCGGCGGCGGCCTCGGGGTGGGGCTGCGGGCGCTGCTCGGCGAGGACGACCCGAGCGTGGCGGTGATCGTCGTGGTCGCGGGCGTGGTCTACCTGGCGAGCGCGGCGCTCGCGGCGCGCATCCCGCGCACGCTGCTCGGGCCCGACCCCGACGACGAGCGCGAGTCCACGAGCGAGGCGATGCGCAACGTCCTGTCCGGCATCGCGGGCGGCGCGCGGCACGTCTGGCAGCGGCGCCGCCCGGCGCACGCCCTCGGCGCGATCGCGACGCACCGGTTCTTCTACGGCCTGTCGACGGTCGCGACGCTGCTGCTGTACCGCAACTACTTCACCGACCAGGGCTTCTTCCGCGCCGGCATCGACGGGCTTGCGCAGGTGTTCGGCGCGTCGAGCATCGGCGTCGTCCTCGCCGCGGTCGTGACGCCGTACGTCACCCGCAGGCTCGGCAAGGAACGCTGGATCGTGACGCTGCTCGCGGCCGCCTGCGTGGTCGAGATCGCGCTCGGCTTCCCGTACACGCAGCCCGCGCTGCTCGTCGCCGCGCTGCTGCTCGGCTTCGTCGCGCAGGGCTCGAAGATCTGCGTGGACACGATCGTGCAGGAGTCCGTGGCGGACGCGTACCGGGGCAGGGTGTTCGCGTTCTACGACATCCTGTTCAACGTCACGTTCGTGTCGGCGGCGGTGGTCGCGGCGACGTTCCTGCCGGACACGGGCCGCTCGTACCTCGCGCTCACGGTCATTGCCGTGGGCTACGGCGCCACGGCGCTCGCGTACCTCGCGGTCACGGGAGGAGCGGCAGGCCGATCGACGGCGTCGGGATGATCTGACCGATCACGTCCTCCAGCGAGTCCGTCGGGGACGGGCTCGACGTGGGCTTCGGCGACGTGGTCGGCTTCGGCGTCGGGCGGGGGCCGCCGCCGGAGGACCGGGTCGGCGACGGCGCGGGCGACGACGAGGGACGCGGGCGGGTGACGTCGCCGCGCGGGGACTCGCCTGCCACGACGGGGCGCGGCGAGGACGACGCGGACGGCGCGGGCACCCCGCGCAGCACGGCGGACAGCGCGGTGCCCACCTCGACCGCGGACGTGTCGAGCAGCGCCGCCACGACGCCCCACGACCCGCCGCGCGTACGCAGGCTCAGCGCGCGGCCCTGCTCCCCCGCGGCGCGGTCGATCGCGTCCGCGAGCAGCGTGTCGCTCGGGCGTACGCCGGGGGTGCGGGGGAACGACGCCGGCAGGATCGCGGCGGGGCGGTCGAGGCCCGCGGCGAGGGCGTTGAGGCGGGTGTCGTCGGCGAGCAGCGTCGCGACGACGTCGCGCTCCCACGCGTCGTGGCGGAGCTGCAACGGAGCCGCCTCGCGCGGCAGCGCCCGGCCCGCGACGGACACCTGGTACAGCGGGTCCATCGAGAGCCGCTGGCCCGACGCGGTGCGCACGCGGGAGCCCGCGGACAGCGCGGAGACGACGACGGACAGGCGGCGCTCGACGCGTACGGCGCCGTCGCCGATGTCGTCGACGGTCGTGTCGCCGGCGCGGACGGTGACGCCCGGGCCGTCGCGGTGGTCCACGAGCAGCGCGCCGCGCGCGAGGTCGACCGACGCGCCGTCCGGGACGACGACCTCGGTCGAGGGCGCGAGCAGCACGCGGCGGTCGCGGACGACGAGGGTCGCGGAGCCGGAGGCGCCGGTACGGACGCGGTCGCCCTTGCCGAGCTTCGCGCCCTCGGCGGCGGCGCGCTCGGAGCCGCCGGAGACGACGACCGCGTCGCGGACGCCGGCCAGGGTGACGTCCTCGTCGCGGACGTCCGAGCAGGCCGTCAGACCGGCTGCCGCGAGGAGCGCGGCGGCGACGGCGAGAGGCACCTTTCGGACCACATCGTCATGATCGGGTCGGAACGCCCGCGAGCACATGATCACCACGGGCTAGTTCGGCGTAGTCACAAAGAACTACGTGCCCACTCCTGGAGCAGCGCGACGGCCTCGTCGTGCGGGATCGGGCCGCGCTCCATGCGCTGGTCGAGCAGGTACTGGTACGCCTTGCCGACGGCCGGGCCGGGCGGGATTCCGAGGATCTCCATGATCTCCCGGCCGTCGAGGTCGGGCCGGATCCTCGCGAGCTCCTCGGCCTCGAGCAGCGCCGCGATGCGCTCCTCCAGCGAGTCGTACGCCGCCGCGAGCTGCTGCGCCTTGCGGACGTTGCGGGTCGTGCAGTCCGAGCGGACGAGCACGTTGAGGCGCGGCAGGAGCGGCCCCGCGTCGGCGACGTAGCGGCGGACGGCCGAGTCGGTCCAGCCCATCCGGTAGGTGTGGAAGCGCAGGTGCAGCTCGATGAGCCTGCACACGTCCTCGGTGAGCTGCTTGGGGTACTTCAGCGCCTTGAGCCGCTTGCGCGCGAGCTTCGCCCCCACGACCTCGTGGTGGTGGAACGACACCCCGTCGGGCCCGATCTCGCGGGTCGCCGGCTTGCCGATGTCGTGCAGCAGCGCGGCCAGGCGCAGCGTGAGGTCGGGCTCGCCGGCCTCGCGGGAGATGGCGTTCTCCAGGACCGCGAGCGAGTGCAGGTAGACGTCCTTGTGCCGGTGCACCGCGTCGATCGCGAGGCGCATCGCGGGCAGCTCGGGGAGCACGTGCTCGCACAGGCCCGTGTCGACCAGCAGCGTGAGGCCGCGTACGGGCTCCTTGCCGAGCAGCGTCTTCGACAGCTCGACCTGGACGCGCTCGGCCGACACGATCTGAATGCGGTCGGCCATCGCCGCCATCGCCGCCACGACCCCGGGGTCGGGCGCGAAGCCGAGCTGTGCGGCGAACCGCGCGGCCCGCATCATCCGCAGCGGGTCGTCGGTGAACGACTCCTCCGGCGTGCCCGGCGTGCGCAGCACCCCGCGCGCGAGGTCCGCGAGGCCGTCGAACGGGTCCACGAACTCGTGGTCGGGCAACGCCACCGCCATGGCGTTGACCGTGAAGTCGCGCCTGCGCAGGTCCTCGTCCAGCGAGTCGCCGTAGACGACGTCGGGCTTGCGCGAGGCCGGGTCGTACGACTCGCCGCGGAACGTCGTGATCTCGCACCTGACCGGCCCGCGCGCGACGCCGATCGTCCCGAACGCCCGGCCCGTCTCCCACGTCGTGCCCCACTCGTCCACGAGCGCGAGCACCTGCTCGGGCAGCGCGTCGGTCGCGAAGTCGAGGTCGTCGCCGAGCCTGCCGAGCAGCGCGTCGCGGACGGAGCCGCCGACGAGGTAGAGGCGGTGACCCGCCTCGGCGAACCTGCGGCCGAGGTCGTCGGCGACCGGCGCGATGCGGAGCAGCTCCGCCACCGCGCTCCGCTGGACCTCGCTCAGTCGGGACACGGGGCATCAGCGTACGGGTACGGCGCTCCGGGTGCCGGGGTTTGGTCCGCGCGCGGCGGGGGTATGCCGCTCTGCTCGCCGTACGACGGGGCTCCAGAGCAGGGGCTTCCGCCGGAGCGCGTCACCGCCTACCGTGGCGGGGCTTCCCCCTTCCTGGAGAGACCGTTGCGCGGACCGATCGACGTGACGCAGGCCCTGCTCGAGGCCGGCGTGGCGCACGAGGTCGTCCACCTGCGCCGCCGCATCGACGACGCGGCCGAGCTGCCGGACGTCCTCGGCCTCCCCTCCGCCGCCTGCGTCGCCGTGCGCGTGTACGAGGCGGGCGACCGCCTCGTCGCTGCGCTGCTGCCGGCCGACCGCGCCGCCGCTACGACGGCGCTGGCGCGTGCCGCGCGGGTACGCGCCCTGCGCGAGCCGCCGCCGGGCCGGGTGAGCGAGCTGACCGACTTCCACCCGTCGCTGGTGCCGCCGTTCTGCCTGCCCGCGGACGTCGTCGCGGTGGCGGACCGCATGCTGCGCGGCCCCGAGGTGCTGTTCACGGCCACGGGCGACGGCGCGACCGCGCTCAAGGTGCACGGCGAGGATTTGCTCGCGTTCACCCGCGCGACCGTCGCCGACCTGGTCGAGCCGGGCGTCGTGCTCGACGTGACGCGCCGCCTGGACGCCGACGGCTGGCGGGCGGGCGCGCCGTCCGCGGCGGCGCTGCGCCGGTAGCGCGACCGGCCCGTACGGGCGGGGACGGCGCCAGGAACCGGACATAGGATCGCGGCGTGGCCGCCCGACCCAGCAAGCCAGCGCCGCGCCGGCGCAGGCTTCGCCGCGTCGAGGAGACGAGCGCGGGCGGCATCGTGCTCGACCACGCCGGTCCCGACGCGAGCGCCGCGCTGATCGGGCGGATCGACCGCAAGGGCCGGCTGCTGTGGTCGCTCCCGAAGGGCCACCTCGAGGAGGGCGAGTCGCCGGAGGCGGCGGCGGTCCGCGAGGTCGCGGAGGAGACCGGCATCAGGGGCGAGGTGCTGGCGCCGCTCGGGTCGATCGACTTCTGGTTCGTCGCCGACGGCCAGCGCGTGCACAAGACCGTGCACCACTACCTCCTCGTACGGACCGGCGGCGAGCTGTCCGACGAGGACATCGAGGTCGCCGAGGTGGCGTGGGTGCCGTTGCGGGAGGCGACGCAGCGGCTCGCGTACGCCGACGAGCGCGCGCTGGTCGAGAAGGTCCCCGCCCTGCTCGCGGACTCCGCGTGAGGTCCGCCGCCCGCCTGGCGGCGGCGGTGGCGGCGCTCGCGCTGGCCGCGACGACCCTGGCCCCGGCGGCGGCGAGCCCGCGGGCGGCGCAGCCGGTCCCCGAGGCGGACGCGGTGCGGGTGGACCTGCGGTCGATGACGCCGTTCCTCGTGCCCGGCGAGGTGGAGACGCTGTCGGTCGTCGCGACCGTCCAGAACACCGGCCAGGAGCCGCTGCGCCGGCTGCGGATGAGCCTGCGCTTCGGCGACCCGCTGCGGGGCCGCAGCGACATCGCGAACGGCCAGCCGCTCGCCCGCCTCGGCACGCGCGTCGCCGACGCGCCGCTCGGCGAGGGCGAGCTCGCGCCGGCGGGGACGACCGAGGCGCGGTTCGACGTCGAGGTCGGCGACCTGCCGTTCCGGAACAGCCCGCGCCAGGCCGTCTACCCGCTGCGCGTGGAGATCCGCGCGCGCGGCGTCGTGCTCGGGGCGGCGGACACGTACGTCATGTGGTGGCCCGCGCGCGGCGCGCCGCGGGTGCGCCTCGCCTGGGTCTGGCCGCTGGTCGAGCCGGGGCACCGCGCGCTCGGCGACGACTTCTTCGATGACGAGGCGCTCGGCGACTCGATCGAGGACGGGCGGCTCGTGACGCTGCTGCGCGTCGGCAGCACGGCGCGCATCCCGCTCACCTGGGCCGTGGACCCCGCGCTGCTCGACGCGCTGCGCCGGATGGCGAACGGCTACACGGTCGGCGGCCGCGAGGGCCGTCGCGGCGCGAGCGCGAAGGCGTTCCTCGAACGGCTGCGCGGGCTGCGCGACGCGCACGTCCTCCCGCTCCCGTACGCCGACCCGGACCTGACGCTCACGGCCGACGACGGCGAGGCGCAGGAGGCGTACGCCGTCGGCGCCGCGATCCTCACCCGCGAGCTCGGGGTCACCGGCGACGCCCGGCTCGCGTGGCCGCCCGGCGGCACGCTCTCCCCCGGCGTCGCGTCGCACCTGGCGGGGCGCGGCGTGAAGGGGCTGGTCGTGCCCGAGGAGGCGCTGCCGCTCGCGGAGAGCCTGTACTACACGCCGACCGCCGCGACGACGCTGGAGAGCGGCGTCGTGGACACGACCGCGCTCGTGGTCGACGGGCAGCTCTCGTCGGTGCTGCGCCGCGAGGCCCGGGACGTGCAGCTCGACGTGCAGCGGTTCCTCGCCGACAGCGCGATGGTGTCGCTCGAACGCCCCAACGACGTCCGCGACGTCGTCGTCGCGCCGCCCCGCGCGTGGGACCCGCTCGCGCCGTTCGCCACGCAGCTCCTCACCCGGACGCGCGAGGCGCCGTGGCTCGAGCCCGTGACGCTCGCGGACGTGCTCGCGGGCCGGAGGAGCGACGCGGCGCGCACGCTGACGCCGCCGGGGCCGCAGGTCGTCCCGCCCGCGCTCGGCGAGCGGGTCGCCGCCGCGCGCGCGTCGGTCGCGCGCCTGTCGAGCTTCCTCGCGATCGAGAGCGGCAGGGCCGACCAGCGGATCGACGACCTCGACGACGCGCTGCTGCGCGCGCTGTCCTCGCAGGGCGGCGGCGACCGCCTGGTGACGGCCGTCAACGACGCGGTGAAGGCGCAGTTCGCGAAGGTCCGCATCGTGCCGGGCGGCGTGATCACGATGACCGGCCGCAGCGGCCGCATCCCGCTGACGTTCCAGAACGACCTCGGCCAGACCGTCAACGTCGCGGTGCGCCTGGACACGAAGAACCGCCTGGCGCTCAAGGACGACGCGCAGTGGCGGCGCGGCAAGGTCATCGCCGTGCCGCCCGGCGGCTCCACGCGCGTGATCGAGGGCAAGGCGACGACGGGCGGGCTCTTCCCGATCAAGGTCGAGCTGCTCGCCGACGGCGCCCCGATCGGCGACGCGATCGACCTGCGGGTGCGCTCGACGGCGTGGGGAGCGGTCGCGCTCGGCGTGACCGGCGTGGCGTTCGGGCTGCTGCTGGTCGGCTCGGCGACGCGCCTCGTGCGCCGCCGCCGCGGGGCGAAGGCGGCATGAGCGACACGTCGGTGGCCCGCAGCAGCGGGCTGATGGCGCTCGGCACGATCGGCTCGCGGTTCACCGGCTTCGTACGCCTCGCCGCGCTCGCCGCGGCGCTCGGCCTCTCGGGCGTCGCGGACCCGTACAACATCGCGAACACCCTCCCGAACATCGTCTACGAGCTCCTCCTCGGCGGCGTCCTCACGTCCGTCGTCGTGCGCCCGCTGGTCCAGGCGGCGAAGGAGGACGAGGACGACGGGGCGGCGTTCGCCCAGGCGCTGCTGACGTTCGTCGTGGTCGCGCTCGGGGTCGCGGTGCTGCTCGGCGAGCTGCTCGCGCCGCTGGTCGTGCGGGCGTACGGCTCGCGGCTCGACGGCGACCAGCTCGCGCTCGCGACCGGGCTGCTGCGGCTGTTCCTGCCGCAGATCCTGTTCTACGGCGCCGGCGCCACGATGGGCGCGATCCTCAACACGCGCGGCCGCTTCGGCGCGCCCATGGCCGTCCCGATCCTCAACAACGTCGTCGTGATCGCGACGCTCGGGGTCTTCGTCCTGATGCCGGGGCCGCGCCCGCCGACGCCCGGCGGGCTGACGACGGCGCAGTTCCTCGTGCTCGGAGTCGGCACGACGCTCGGCATCGTGGCGCAGACCGTCGCGCTGGTGCCGTACCTGCGCAAGGTCGGCTTCCGCTTCCGGCTACGCCGCCTCGACAGGGCGAGGCTCGGGAGCCTCGCGCGGCTCGGCGGCTGGGTCGTGACGTACGTCGTCGCGAACCAGCTCGGCTACCTCGTCGTCGTCCGGCTCGCCTCCGGCGTCCGCGAGGGCGGGTACTCGGCCTACACGTACGCGTTCCAGCTCTTCTCGCTCCCGCACGCGATCGTCGCGGTGTCGGTCATCACCGCGCTGGCGCCGTCGATCTCGAGCCACGCCGTGAGCGGCGACCTCGCCCGCGTCCGCTCCGAGCTGTCCAACGGCCTGCGCCTCGTCGCCGTCGTCCTCGTGCCCGCCGCGCTCGGGCTCGTCGTGCTCGCGCGGCCGGTCGCGGTCGTGACGCTGTCGCGCGGCGCGTTCGGTGCGGAGGACGCCGCGCTCACCGGGCGCATCCTCGTGGCGTTCGCCTGCGGGCTGCTGCCGTTCAGCGCGTTCCAGCTCCTGGCCAGGGTCTTCTACTGGCTGCACGACTCGCGCACCCCGGCCCTGGTCAACGTCGCGGTCAACGCCGTCAACGTCGTCGCCGACCTGGCCCTCGTCGCGCTGCTCGACGGCGAGGCGCGGCTCGTCGGGCTCGCGGCCGGCTACGCCGTCTCCTACGTCGTCGGGTCGGTCGCGCTCGCGCTCGTCCTGCGGCGCCGGCTCGGCGGGCTCGACGGGCGCCGCGTCGTCCGCACGACCGTCCGCACGCTGATCGCGGCGGGCATCGGCGCGCTCGGCGCGTTCGGCGTGGAGGCGATGGTCCGCAAGACGTTCGGCGGCGACGTCGTCGGGTCGCTGCTGGCGGTCCTCGCGGCGGCGGCCGTGGGCGGCGCGCTCTACCTCGTCTCGGCCAGGCGCATGCATGTGCGCGAGGTCGACTCGCTCGTCACCCTCGTCCGCGGGCGCCTCGCCCGGTAGGCCGTACGGCTCAAGGCACCGGCCGTTCCTTCCGATCCTCCGGGAGACGTACCCAGCAGGCGGAGGTTCCGGTGTCGGACGAGCGCGGCTCCATCATCGTGGGCTGGCTGACCAAGGTCGCCGTCGTGCTCACGCTCGTCGGCATCGTCGGCTTCGACCTCGTGTCCGTGGCGACCACCAAGGTCAGCGCGTCCGACGACGCGCAGCTCGCGGCGCGGGCCGGCGCGGAGACGTACGCCGACACCCACGGCGACGTCCAGGAGGCGTACGCCGCGGCGCTGCGGCACGCGGAGAGGCACGGCGGCTCGATCGACCCCGCCGACTTCGTCGTCGACCCCGACGGCACCGTGCGCGTCACCGTGGTCAAGACCGCGACCACGCTCGTGTTCTACCGGGCGGGCGCCACGAAGAGGTGGGCCCACGTCGTCGCGAAGGCGTCGGCCAAGCCGCAGTAGCGAATCGCCCGCGCGGGTGGACATCGGAGCGTTCGTTCCGTAACGTCCCCCGAGGCCGCTCCCCACGGGGCGGCTCGTCGTTGAACGCCCAGGCCGCACGCCGAGTCCTGCCCCCCGGCCGTACGGGCGCCCTGCGATCACCACGCAGTGGGGCAGGAGCGGGGGACCCAAGGTCCCACGGCTCTCTCCGGAGAGCCTCGGGGTGAAGCCGCCTACGCGCGGCCGGGCACCTTCCGCCCGAACCCGACAGCTGACCTCGCAGGCGTGTGGGAAGGGCGTTCACCCTTGCGTACCGCACGTTCGTTCCGCCATGCCCTCGCGCGCCCGGTCCGCGGCCT
The DNA here is from genome assembly GCA_035940575.1 of Frankiaceae bacterium. GTDB lineage: Bacteria > Actinomycetota > Actinomycetes > BP-191 > BP-191 > BP-191. Next base: position 28,936 of record DASZER010000004.1, read on the forward strand.
CGTCGCCGCCTCCGTGCTCGCGTCGGGCCTCGCGCTCGCCGCTCCCGCGGCACCCGCGGCGGCCACCGACCCGATCGGCACCCGCCTCGCGATCACCCCGTACCGCCAGGACAAGCTCGTCGGCGAGCGGGCGGCGTTCACCGTCACCCTCACCGGCGCGGACGGCCGCGTCCTCACGGGCCGCCCGGTGACGTTCTGGACCCGCTCGGTGTCGACCTCGACCTGGTCGAAGTACGTCACCCGCAACACCGACACCTACGGCCGCACGGCGCTCGCGTTCTACGTGCGCAGCTCCACCTACGTCCGCGCCACGTGGCCTGGCGACACGAAGTACGCCCCGACCGGCACGGTCACGGCGGGCGTCGTCGCGTACACCTCGATCGGCCCTCGGGTCGTGACGGAGGCGTCGCGGCACGCGGGCAAGCCCTACCAGTGGGGCGCCGTCGGGCCGGACAGGTTCGACTGCTCCGGTTACACGCTCTACGTGTACGCGCGCTTCGGGAAGAAGCTCCCGCACAACTCGCAGCAGCAGTACAACTCGATCCGCCACGTCTCGAAGTCCGAGATGCGGGTCGGCGACCTGATCTTCACGGGCTCGTCGCCGTCGTCGATCGGCCACGTCGCGATCTACGCCGGCAACGGCGAGATGTGGCACTCGCCGCACTCGGGCAGCGTCGTCAAGAAGGTGCGCATCTACACCTCGACCTACTGGGTCGGCCGCGTCGCCTAGCACTCCGCCGCTTCGCCTGGAGGCGCCGCTCCCGTCCGGGGGCGGCGCCTCTAGCATGTACGGGTGACCGAGCAGCTCACGGCGGCGCCGGACACGCTGCTCGCCGGGCGGTACCGGTTGCAGCGTCCGGTCGCGCCCCGTGCCACCACGACGACGTGGCGCGGGCTCGACGAGGTGCTCGCGCGCCCGGTCGCCATCAAGGTCCTCGACCATCCCGAACGCCTCCCCGGCGGCACGGCGGCGTTCCTCGACGCGGCCGTCGCGGCGGGGCGGCTCACGCACCCGCGCATCGCGAGCGTGTTCGACGCGGCCGAGGAGGGCGGGCTCACCTACGTCGTCTCCGAGTGGGTCGAGGGCCGCTCGCTCGCCGAGCTGCTCGCCTCGGACGGGCCGCTGTCGCCCCCGCGCGCGACGACGGTCACCGCGCAGGTGGCCGAGGCGGTGGCGTACGCGCACTCGCGCGGCGTGACGCACAGGGCGCTCGCCGCCGACGACGTCATCGTCTGCACCGACGGCGCGATCAAGGTCACCGACTTCGAGGTCGGCGCCGCGTCGCGGCCCGAGGGCACGCCGTTGCCCGACGAGGACGTGCCCGACGAGGAGCGCGACACCCGCGCCGTCGCGGCGCTCTACTACGCCTGCCTGACCGCCCGCTCGGTCACCGGCGCCGAGCCCGAGCTGCAGCCGGCGCCGTACCGCGACGGCCGGCTCTGCGCCCCGCGTCAGGTGCGGGCGGGCGTGCCGCGCGAGGTCGACGCCGTCGTCGTCCGCACGCTGCTGCCCGAGCTGCTCAAGAAGGCCGAGCCGATCCGCACGCCCGCCGAGCTCGTGGCCGCGCTCGCGCCGCTGCCCGGCGAGGGCGGGCCCACGCGGGCCGTGCCGGTCGAGGACCCGAAGCCGTACAAGCCCAACCGCCTGCTCCGCATCGGCGTCCCCGCCCTCGTCGTCGTCGCGGTCGGCGTCGTGGGCGCGCTCACCGGCATCGCGGTCGGGCGGCTGCCGGGCGTGGGGCAGAAGTTCCCCGGCCTCACGCAGGTCAGCCAGTCGCCGCAGCCGGCCGGCAGCGCCGCGCCGGGCACGGTCGTCGCGCCGGTCAAGGTGACGGCGTTCGACCCGCAGGGCGACGGCGAGGAGAACGACAACGAGGTCTCGCTCGCGCACAACGGCGACGCCACCGACGCCTGGCACACGACCGTCTACTACAACAGCCCCGCGCTCGGGAACCTCAAGTCCGGCGTCGGCCTCCTCGTCGACCTCGGCCAGCCGGTCGCCGTCGACCGGCTCGTGCTGGCCTTCGCCGAGCCCGGCGAGTCCGTCGAGCTGCGGGCGGCCGACGCGCTCGGCGCGGACGCGAGCGCGTTCCCCGTCGTGGCGAGCGCCGACGACGTCAAGGTCCCCGTCACCCTCAAGCCGCGCCCCGGCACGACGGCGCGCTACTGGCTCGTCTGGATCACGAAGCTGGCGCCCCACGGCGAGGGGAAGTACAGCGCGGCGATCGCGGAGTTCGGCTTCTTTCGCTGAGTAACGCGGCCGCGCCGAGCTCGCTTGTCAGTACGCTCGCCTACGTGCTCGAGGACCTCTCCGACGCCGAGCTGCTCGCGCGTCACGCGGGCGGCGACGCCGCGGCGTTCGGCGTCCTCGTCACCCGGCACCGCGACCGCGCGTGGGCCGTCGCCCTGCGCACGCTCGGCAACCCCGCCGACGCCGCCGACGCCGTGCAGGACGCGTTCCTCAAGGCGTACAGGACGGCGGGCACGTTCCGCGGCGAGGCGCTGTTCACGACGTGGCTGCACCGCATCGTCGTCAACGCCTGCCTGGACCAGCTCCGGCGCGGCCGCGGCCGGGTGGCGGTGCCGCTGGACGAGACCGCCGCCGCGATCGCCGACCCGGCGGACCCCGTGGCGCGGCTCGACACCGGGCACGACGTCGTCGCCGCGCTGGGCCGGATCAACGAGGACCAGCGCATCGCGATCGTGCTCGTCGACGTCGAGGGGTACTCCGTCGAGGAGGCCGCGACGATGCTCGGCGTGCCCACCGGCACGGTGAAGAGCCGCTGCCACCGCGGGCGCGTACAGCTCGCGTCCCTGCTCGAGCACCTGCGGCCCGGGCGCGGAACCGCCCCGCCACCGGGTACGTCAGAGCCAGGACCCGCCCCCGACCCCTTGCAGAGCGAGCCATGACCGAGCAGCACGTACCGATCGAGGACCTGGCGGCGTACGCCGCGGGCGACCTCGACCCGGCCGTCGCCGTCACGGTCGAGGCCCACGTCGTGCTCTGCGCCGACTGCCGCGCGGACGTCGACGCCGTCAAGGCCGCGACCGCCTCGCTCCGCGCGCTGCCGCCGGCGGCCATGCCCGACGACGTCGCGAGCAGGCTCGACGTCGCGCTGCGCCGCGAGCGCGAGTCGTCGCTGGTCGTCGTGCCGATGGCCACGCGTCGCCGCCCTTCGTTCGCGGGGATCGCCGCCGTCGCGGCCTGCGTCGCGCTGCTCGGGGCGCTGACGATCCCGTTCGTGGTCTCCGGCTCGGACGACCGCGGGAAGCCCTCGGCGGGCACCGCCCTGCGGGAGCAGAACGCCGACTCGGGCGCCACGCGCCGCATCGCCTCGGGGCTCGACTACACCCGCGAGGGTCTCGCGGCGACCCTCGACCGCGCGCTCGCCGGCGTCACCGCGCCCCGCGCGGCCGCGGGCGCCCCGTCCGAGGTCACGGGCGCGCCCGGCGCGGCCCCGGGCCCCGCGCCCAGCGACACGGTGGGCGTGGAGCTCAGCGCCGTGCGGTCGACCGCCGCGCTGCGCACCGACGTCGGCAGGCTCGCGGCGTGCATCGACGCGCTCGTCGGCGACATCCCGGAGTCGGGGCGCACGCCGCTCGTCGTCGACTACGCCCGCTTCCTCGGCCGCGACGCCGTGATCTTCGTGTTTCCCTCGGTGCAGGCGAACGGCCAGGCCCGTACCGGGCGGGTCGACGTCTACGTCGTGGGCGGCGGCTGCGGCAGCGTGCCCGGTGGCGACGTGCTGGACTTCCAGCGCCTCGCCCGCCCGAACGTCTAGCGCTTCTTCGCGGCCTTGGGCGGCGCGGTCCACACCCACGCGCCGAGCGCGGCCATGACGTACGACACCGGCACGACCGGGTAGCGGAACAGGCCGAACGCCTCCGCCGTCGCCGAGAGCTTGAACGCGCTGCCGAGCGCCTTCTCGTAGTCCAGACCCACGGCGACGCCGACGACGGCGTAGATCGCGGCGAGGATCCGCAGCGCGCGGCCCCTGCGCCTGCGCGCCGCCGACTCGGCCAGGATGCCGAGCACGATGCCGACGAAGAACGGCACCACGATGCCGACGCCGCCGGCGCCCGCGTACTCGCTCGCGATGATCCCGGCCAGCGGGGCCACGAGCCCGCACAGCACGCCCGCGCGGACCAGCGACTCCCCGTCGAGCGGCGGCGGGCCGCTGCGCGCGCGCACGCCCCGGCAGGCGTGGCAGCCGCCGCCGGGCGCGGCCGCGGAGTCGGCGGCGCAGCGCGGGCGGGCGCAGACGGGGCAGGTGTCGTACGCCGGAAGGCCCGGATGAACGGCGCACCGCAGCGCGTCGGCGTCCTCTGGGCTCACGCACGGCATCCTGTCACGGCGTTCGCGGGAATCCCCGCCGGTACGATTCGCGTTCCCGTGCCGCAGCGTTCGTCCGTCGAGAGGTCGTGCCGTGTCCGCCATCCGCGAGGTCGTCGTCATCGGGTCGGGCCCCGCCGGCCTGACCGCCGCGCTCTACACCGCGCGCGCCGACCTCAAGCCGCTCGTCATCGAGGGCATCGGCGCGGGCGGCCAGCTCATGCTGACCACCGAGGTCGAGAACTTCCCCGGCTTCCCCACCGGGATCATGGGGCCCGAGCTCATGGACAACATGCGCAAGCAGGCCGAGCGCTTCGGCGCGGAGTTCGTCACGGACGACGTGACGCGGGTGGACCTCACCGGCGACGTCAAGAGGACGTGGGTCGGCGACACGCTCTACGAGTCGCACACCGTGATCATCTCGACCGGCGCCCGCGCGAACTGGCTCGGCCTCCCCAACGAGCAGCGGCTCATCGGGCGCGGCGCCTCGTCGTGCGCGACGTGCGACGGGTTCTTCTTCCGCGACCACGACATCGCGGTCGTCGGCGGCGGCGACTCGGCGATGGAGGAGGCGACGTTCCTCACGAAGTTCGCGAAGTCGGTGACGATCGTCCACCGCCGCGACACGCTGCGCGCCAGCAAGATCATGCAGGAGCGCGCGCTGAGCAACCCCAAGATCCGCTTCGCCTGGAACTCCGCCGTCTCCGACGTCCTCGGCGACCAGACGGTCGAGGGCGTCGAGCTGACGTCGACCGTCGACGGCACCAAGACGACGCTGCCGGTGACGGGGCTGTTCGTCGCGATCGGCCACACGCCGAACACCGACCTGTTCACCGGCCAGGTCGAGCTCGACGCCGAGGGCTACATCGCCGTCGACTCGCCGTCCACGCGCACCAACCTGCCCGGCGTGTTCGCCTGCGGCGACGTCGTGGACCACACGTACCGCCAGGCCATCACGGCGGCGGGGACGGGCTGCGCGGCGGCGCTGGACGCGGAGAAGTACCTCGCCGCGCTCGAGGCGCCGTCAGTCTCGGTCGCGCAGTAGCGGCGCGACGGGGAACCGCTCGCCCGTCGGCGGCGGCGCGTCGGCCGTAGGCACGCCGAGCGGGTGCGCGGGGACGACCGGCAGGTCGCTCGCCGGAGCGGGCGGCGCCGGCACCGGCGTCACGTGCACGGGCTGGGTCACCATCGCGACCTCGCGCGGGGCGCTGCGCGCGGACGCGGGCGCGGCCTGCGCCGGCTCGCCCGCCGCGCGCGCGGCGTCGGTGCGCTGGCGCTTCTGCTCGCGGGTGGGGAAGCCGTCGCGCGCCCAGTCGTTGAACCACAGCGCCACCAGCGTCGGCACCGCGGGGATGATCACCGTCATCAGCGCGGACGCGCCGATCGAGACCTCCCGCGCCTCCTCGCCGGTGACCGCGGCCACGACAAGCCCGACGAGGCCGGACCAGCCCGCGAACGCGGCGACCCACGCCATCACGGCCAGCGTGTAACGTCCCGCGCGTCCCATGGCGGGAAGTTTACGGACCGCCAGTACGTTGTCGCCGCACAGGAAGCCACCCGCCACAGCCAAGGAGAGACTCGTGGGCGCCTCGACCACCACCGTTACCGACGCGACGTTCGCCAGCGACGTCCTCGCGAGCGACGTCCCCGTGCTCGTCGACTTCTGGGCGGAGTGGTGCGGACCGTGCAAGATGGTCGCCCCCGTCCTCGAGGAGATCGCGGCCGAGCACGCCGACAAGATCAAGGTCGTCAAGGTCAACATCGACGAGAACCCCCAGGCCGCGCGCGACTACCGCGTCATGTCCATCCCGACCATGTCGGTCTTCAAGGACGGCCAGATCGTGAAGACGATCGTCGGCGCCAAGCCGAAGGCCGCCCTGCTCCGCGACCTCGAAGGCATCGTCTAGCACGGGCCCGGCCCGCACCGGACCCACGCGGCCCCGGTTCCGTCTCTCCCCCGTGGCGGACCGGGGCCGCGTGCTGTCCGCGCCCCGGTGCCCGTAGCATCGTCGGCATGCAGCTCATCCGTCGCGGCGACCGCGGCCCGGCCGTGGCCGAGGTCCGCGCGATGCTGCGCGCGCTGGGGCTGCTCCCGGCGACCGACCCGCCGCTCGGCCACGCCGTCGAGGGCGTCGAGTACGACGCCGCGACCGAGCGCGCCGTGCGCGCGTTCCAGCAGCAGCGCGGCCTGGCCGCCGACGGCATCGTGGGCGCGGAGACGTACAGGACGCTGGAGGAGGCGCGCTGGAGCCTCGGCGACCGGATGCTCTACCGCAAGGTCGGGCACCACTTCGTCGGCGACGACGTGGTGGCGTTGCAGACCTGGCTGCGCGACCGCGGCTTCGACGTCGGGCGGCTCGACGGCATCTTCGGCCAGCGCACCGAGACGGCGCTGGCGGAGTTCCAGCGCAACGTCGGCCTCAACCCCGACGGCATCTTCGGCCCGGCCACGCTCCGCGCGATCGAGCGGCTGCGCCGTGCCGTCGGCGGCGGGCGCGCCGACCACATGCGCGAGCACGAGGCGCTGTTCCGCTCCGGCCCCGCGCTCACCGCCAAGACCGTCATCGTCGACCCCGGCCACGGCGGCACCGACCCCGGCTGGATCTCGCACGGCCTGGTCGAGGCCGACGTCGTCTACGACATCGCCGCCCGCCTGGAGGGCCGCCTCGCCGCGGCCGGGGCGATCCCGTTTCTCACCCGCTCGGCCGACGGCGACGTGAGCGTCGAGGACAGGGCGGCGTTCGCGAACTCCGCCGAGGCGGACCTGTACGTCGCGATCCACCTCGACGGCTCGCCGTCGCCGCACCCGCGCGGCGTGGCGACGTACTACTTCGGCAACGCGTTCGTCGGCGCGTCGGCGACGGGCGCGCGGCTCGCGGACCTCGTGCAGCGCGAGGTCGTCGCGCGCACCGACCTCCTCGACTGCCGTACGCACCCCCAGTCGTGGGACCTGCTGCGCCTCACCCGGATGCCGGCCGTCGAGATCTGCTGCGGCTACCTCACCAACGCCCACGACGCGGCGCGGCTCGGGGAGCCGGAGTTCCGCGACACGATCGCGGAGGCGCTGCTGGCGGCGGTGCAGCGGCTGTACCTGCCGGTGGCGGACGACCCGGGGACCGGGCAGCTCAGGTTCGCGGACCTCTCCCGCGCGTGATCCGCACGCCGCGGCTGCTCCTGCGCCGCTGGCGCTCGGCCGACGCCGCGCCGCTCGCCGCCCTCAACGCCGACCCCGAGGTCATGCGCTTCGTCGGCGGGCCGCTGTCGCGCGAGGCGAGCGACGCGACGATCGCCCGGTCCACGGCGTTCTTCGCCGAGACCGGCTACGGCCGCTACGCCGTCGAGTGGCGCGGCGAGTGTGTCGGCTACGTCGGGCTCGGGCGCCACCCGTTCGTCGGCGACGACGTCGAGATCGGCTGGCGGCTCGCGCGGCACGCGTGGGGCAACGGCCTCGCGACGGAGGGCGCGCGGGCCGTGGTCGCGGCGGCGCCGTCGTACGAGCTCGACCGGCTCGTCTCCGTCGTGCACCCCGACAACGCCGCGTCGCGCGCCGTGTGCGGCCGGCTCGGGATGGCGTTGGAGGTGGAGCGCGACGGGCTGCTGGTCTACGCGCTCACGACGAGCCGCAGCGAGCCCGCGAGCTCCGGCTGATCCCGCAGCGCGCCGTGCCGCGCGTCCCACGCGCCGCTCGCGAGGTCGTCCGCGAGGTGCCGTACGGCCCGCTCCTCGTCCTCGGGCGCGACGAACCCCCACCCGCTCTGCGCCCGCCGCACCCCCGGGTCGAGGAACGCCTCGGGGCGGCCGTAGAACGCCTCCCCGAAGCCGTCCACGCAGTCGAACGGCACCGGCACGGGCGTCACCGTGGCGCCGCCGAGGTGGCCTGCGAGCGTGGCGATCGGGAGGTAGCGGCGGCGCTCGGCCGCGACCAGCTCGGGCGCGTACTCGGCGAGCCAGAGCGCCTCGAGCACGTCCGGGTCGAACGTCAGGATCGCGACCGGGCCGCGCGCGACGCGGCGCAGCTCGGCGAGGCCGCGCGCGGGGTCGTCCCACTGGTGCACCGTGATCGTCGCCATCGCGGCGTCCACGGCGCCGTCGCGCAACGGCAGCGCCTCGGCCACGGCACGCACGACGGGCGCGGCCCCGGGCGGGCGCTGCGCGACCATCGCCTCGCTCGGCTCGACCGCGAGCACGCGGACGGGCGGCAGCGGCTCGTACGAGCCCGCGCCCGCGCCGACGTTGACGACCGTGCGCGCGTCGCCGAGCGCGGCGTGGACGTAGGCCGCGATGCGGGGGTCGGGGCGGCGGCGGGGCGCGTAGGCGACGCCGGTGTAGTCGAAGTCGCCCGGCACGGTCAGACCGGCCGGAGCGCGCCCTCGGGCGACATCGACTGGAGGAGGCGTTCGAGGGCGACCTCGACGTCCTCGCGCCACGAGACGGCGGTCTTGAGCTCCAGGCGCAGGCGCGGGAAGCGCGGGTGCGGCCGCACGGTCTTGAAGCCGACCGAGAGCAGGTAGTCGGCGGGGAGCACGCACGCCGGCGTCTCCCAGTTCTTGTCCCCGAACGCCTCCACGGCCTTCACGCCGCGGCGGATCAGGTCCTTCGCGACGCCCTGCACGAGCATCCGGCCGAGGCCCATGCCGCTGAACTCCGGCAGCACGTGGCCCGTCGTCAGCAGCACCGCGTCCGCGCTCACCGGGCTCGTGGGGAACGCCACGCCGCGCGGGACGTACGCCGGCGGCGCGAACATCACGTAGCCCGCGGGCACGCCGTCGACGTAGACGAGCTTGCCGCACGAGCCCCACTCCAGGAGCGTCGCGGAGACCCACGCCTCCTTCTCGAACTCCGTGTCACCGGCTTCCTCCGCCCGCGTGCGCGCGACGGGGTCGAGCTCCCAGAACACGCAGCGGCGGCACCGCCTCGGCAGGTCGTCGAGGTTGTCGAGCGTGATGCTCGCGAGGCGGCGGGACATCGTTCAGGTCGTCCTGCGGCGGCGGCGGGTGGCGGCGGGCTCGGCCGGCGGCGGCGCGGCGGCCTCCTCCAGGCCGGCCAGGTGCTCGTTCATGGCCTCGCGCCCCTCGCGCACGGCCTCGCTGACCGGCGCGGCGACGGCGGCGACCGGGTCGGCGGTCCTCGCGCGGGAACGCCGCGTCGGCTTGGCGGGCTCGCTGGTGGCGGCCTCGGGCTCCGGCGGGTCCTCGCGGCCCGGCGGCGGCGTCACCATCTCGGGGACGGCCTTGCGCGGGGGCGGGGTCTCGCCGGCCGGCTCCTCGACGGGCTCCTCGACAGGGGCGGTCGGCTCCTGCGCGATCTCGTCCGCGCCTTCGAGCGCGGGCTCGCCGAACTCCTCCTGCGGCATCCGCACGGCCGCGGCCGCGCCGGAGCCCTCGGGGGCGTCCTTGGGGCGGCGCAGCAGGCTCGCGACCCACCCGGCGCCCGCGCCCACGGCGAAGCCCAGCACGATCCGGCGGAGGGGGAAGCGCATGCGGCGGCTCACGAACGTCGGCGACGGGACCCCGATCCTACGGCGCCCCCGCGACGCGCGGTAGCCTCGGGCGATGGTCAACCTCGACCCGTACGGCGACCGCTACGCCGCCCGCACCCGCGGGATGACGGCGTCGGAGATCCGCGCGCTGTTCGCGGTGGCCTCGCGGCCCGAGGTCGTGTCGCTCGCCGGCGGGATGCCGTACACCTCGGCCCTGCCCCTCGACGCGGTCGCCGCGGCCGTCGCCGACCTCGTCGCGACGCGCGGGCCCGTGGCGCTGCAGTACGGCTCCGGCCAGGGCGACCCCGAGCTGCGCGAGCTGATCTGCACGGTCATGGCGCTCGAGGGCATCGACGCCTCGCCCGACGACGTCGTCGTCACCGTCGGCTCGCAGCAGGCCCTCGACCTCGTCACGCGGATCTTCGTCGACCCCGGCGACGTCGTGGTCGCCGAGGCGCCGTCGTACGTCGGCGCGCTCGGGACGTTCGCGATGTACCAAGCCGACGTCGTGCACGTGCCGATGGACGACGCCGGGCTGGTGCCCGAGGCGCTGGAGGAGACGCTCGCCCGGGTCGGGTCGCGCGCGAAGTTCCTCTACACGGTCCCGAACTTCCACAACCCCGCAGGCGTCTCGCTCTCTCGCGAACGACGAGATGTAGTGGTGGACATCTGCCGCCGCCACGACATCTTGGTGCTGGAGGACAACCCGTACGGTCTCCTCGGCTTCGACAGCGACCCCGAGCCGGCCCTGCGCGCCCGCACCGCGGACGGCGTCCTGTACCTCGGGTCGTTCTCCAAGACGTTCGCCCCGGGCCTGCGCGTCGGCTGGGTCCTCGCGCCGCACTCCGTCCGCGAGAAGCTCGTGCTCGCCGCCGAGGCGTCCGTGCTCTGCCCACCGAACTTCACGCAGTTCGTCGTCGCCGACTACCTGCGCACGCAGCCGTGGCAGGACCAGGTGAAGGTGTTCCGCGAGCTGTACCGCGAGCGCCGCGACGCCATGCTCGACGCGCTCGGCTCGCACTTCCCCTCGGACGCGACCTGGACGCACCCCGCAGGCGGCTTCTACACGTGGGTCACGCTGCCGGAGGGGCTGGACGCGAAGGAGATGCTGCCGCGCGCGGTGTCGGCGCGGGTCGCGTACGTGCCCGGGACGGCGTTCTACGCCGACGGCACGGGGGGCAACCACCTGCGGCTGTCGTACTGCTACCCCGAGCCCGAGCGCATCCGCGAGGGCGTCCGCCGCCTCGCCGGCGTCATCGAGGTCGAGCAGGAGCTGCGGGAGACGTTCGGGCCGCTGACGTCGCACGACACGGGCGGGTTCGACGCGCCGGCCCCGGACGTGCGCTGATGCGCGCGCTGATCCTCGCGGGCGGGCTGTCGTTCGAGCGCGAGGTGTCGCTGCGCTCCGGCCGCCGCGTCTGCGACGCGCTGCGCTCCGCGGGCGTCGAGGCGGAGGTACGCGACGCCGACGCCACGCTGCTCGCCACGCTCGCCGAGACCTCCCCCGACGCGGTCTTCGTCGCGCTGCACGGTGCGCCGGGCGAGGACGGCGCGATCCGCGGCGTGCTCGACCTCGCGGGGGTGCCGTACGTCGGCGCCGCGCCCCACGCCTGCCGCCTCGCCTGGGACAAGCCGATCGCCAAGGGGCTGCTCCGCTCGGCGGGCGTGGCCACGCCGGACGCGGTGACGTTGCCGCACAGCACGTTCCGCGAGCTCGGCGCGCACGCCGTCCTCGAACGCCTGCTCGCCCGGCTGCCGCTGCCGCTGCTCGTCAAGCCCGCCTCCGGCGGCTCCGCGCTCGGCGCCTCGATCGTGCGCGACGCGGACGCGCTGCCCGCCGCGATGGTGCACTGCTTCTCCTACGGTGACACCGCGCTGGTGGAGCGGCTGGTCACCGGAACCGAACTGGCGGTGTCCGTGGTGGAGCGCGACGGCACCCCCGAGGCGCTTCCGGCCGTCGAGGTGGTGCCGCGCGAGGGGCCGCTGTTCGACTACAACGCCCGCTACACCGCCGGAGCGACCGACTACCACGCCCCCGCCAGGCTGCCCGAGCCCGTGCTGACCGCCGCGGCGCGCGCGGCGCTCGCCGCCCACCGGGTGCTCGGACTTCGCGACCTGTCCCGCACCGACCTCGTCGTGGACGAGGACGGCACGCCGTGGTTCCTCGAGGTCAACGTCTCGCCGGGCATGACCGAGACGTCGCTGCTGCCGATGGCCGCCGCGGCGGCCGGCGTCGACGTCGGCGGGCTCTGCCGCGACCTGGTGGCCGCGGCCGCAGCGCGCCAGGCCTAGCGCTCGCCCTCGGGGAGGTCGGGCGCCATGATCTCCACGATGCGCTCGAGGTCGTCGATCGACCCGAACTCCACCACGATCCGGCCCTTGCGCCTGCCGAGGTCGACCCGCACGCGCGTCTCGAAGTAGTCCGCGAGCCGCGCCTCCAGCTCGGCGGCCCCCGGAGCCTTCGCGCCCGGCCTGCGCGGCACCCGCGCCCTCGGCACCTCGCCGGTCTCGCCCAGGTGCACGGCCTCCTCGACCGCGCGCACGCTCATCCCCTCGGCGACGATCCGGCCGGCGAGGCGTTCCTGCGCGTCCGCGCCGTCCAGGGAGAGCAGCGCCCGCGCGTGGCCCGCGCTGAGCACGCCCGCCGCGACGCGCTTCTGCACGGCCGGCGGGAGGTTGAGGAGGCGGATCGTGTTCGTGACCTGGCTGCGCGAGCGCCCGATGCGCTCGGCGAGCTGCTCGTGCGTCGCCCCGAACTCCTCCAGGAGCTGCTGGTACGCCGCCGCCTCCTCCAGCGGGTTGAGCTGCTGGCGGTGCAGGTTCTCCAGGAGCGCGTCGCGCAGCATCGCGTCGTCGGGCGTGTCCCGCACGATCGCCGGGATCGCGCTCAGGCCCGCCTCGCGGGACGCGCGCCAGCGGCGCTCGCCCATGATGAGCTCGTACGCGCCCTCGCCCGTCTCGCGCACGACGACCGGCTGGAGCAGCCCGACCTCGCGGATCGACGTCACGAGCTCGGCGAGCGCCTCCTCGTCGAAGTGCTCGCGCGGCTGGCGCGGGTTCGGCACGATCGCGTCGATCGGCACCTCGCGGTACGTCGCGCCGGCGACGCCCTCGGGTGCCTCCACCCCCGCGTCGGTCGGCGGGTCGCCCTCGGCGGGGCGCGCGGGGCCCGTCGGGATCAACGCGCCGAGCCCGCGGCCCAGGCCGCCCTTGCGCTGCTGGTTCACGAGCCCTCCATCCGCGCGCCGCGTTCCGCGATCTCGCGCGCCGCCTCCAGGTACGCCTGCGCGCCGCGCGAGGCCGGATCGTACGTCAGGACCGTCTGCGCGTAGCCCGGCGCCTCCGAGATGCGCACGCTGCGCGGGATCATCGTGTCGAGCACGGTGTCCCCGAAGTGGCTGCGCACCTCGGCCACCACCTGCTCGGCGAGCTTCGTGCGCGAGTCGTACATCGTGAGCAGGATCGTGCTCACGGCCAGCGTCTCGTTGAGGTGGCTGCGGACCAGCTCGACATTGTGCAGGAGCTGGCCCAGGCCCTCCAGCGCGTAGAACTCGCACTGGATCGGGATCACGATCTCCTGCGCCGCCACGAGCGCGTTGACGGTCAGCAGGCCGAGCGACGGCGGGCAGTCGATGAAGACGTAGTCGTACGGCCTGTCGTACGCCGCCACCGCCCGCTTGAGCCGTGTCTCGCGCGCCACGGCCGGGACCAGCTCGATCTCCGCGCCCGCCAGGTCCACGGTCGCGGGGGCGGCGACGAGGTTCTCGACGCTCGACTGCTGCACGACGCTCGTGAGCGGCTGCCCGCCGACGAGCACGTCGTACATGCTCGGCACGCCCGGCTGGTGGTCGATGCCGAGCGCCGTGGACGCATTGCCCTGTGGGTCCAGGTCCAGCACGAGCACGTTGAGGCCGCGCAACGCGAGCCCAGCGGCGACGTTGACGGTCGTCGTGGTCTTGCCGACGCCGCCCTTCTGGTTCGCGACCGTGAGGATGCGGGGGTGGGTCGGCTTCGGGAACGCGCCGCTCCGGGTCGTGCGCACCGCCGCGGCCGCTGCCCGGGCGATCGGCGTGTCGTCGCCGAGGAACGCCGCCAGATCCGGCTCCGTTTCACGTGAAACCTCGGGCTCGGGCGGCGGCCGAGGCGCTGTTTCACGTGAAACACGCGCCATGGCGTCCCGTACCAGAGACTCGCGCTCCTCGGCCGTGGGGGGCGCGGGCTCCGGCTCAGGCTCGGGCTCCGGGACCGCCACGGAGACGGACGGCGTCGGCCACCCCAGGTCGGACGGCGCGCCCCTCCCCTCGGGCGTCCGCGCACCGCCGGTGGGCCAGCCCAGTCCCGCTACGACACTCACCGGGCCTCCTTCCGGCGCCGTACCACCACGACGGCCGTCTCCCCGACGCGCTCGATCCGCGCTCGTAACGCCGGCGCCGCCGCTACCTCGTCCTCCGCGCGCTCGCCCTTGAGTGCCAGCAGGCGCCCGGTGGGCTTCAGCAGCGGCAGGCACCATCCCGCGAGCCGGTCGAGCGGCGCGACCGCCCTGGCGACGGCGACGTCGTAGCGGTCGGGGAGCCGTACGACCTCCTCTGCCCGCCCGCGCACGACCGACACCCGCGGCGCGAGCCCGAGGTCGTCCACGACCTCCGTGAGGAACGCCGCGCGCCGGGCCAGCGGCTCGAGCAGCACGAACGTGCACTCCGGACACGCGAGCGCGAGCGGGATGCCCGGCAGCCCGGCGCCGCTGCCCACGTCGACCACGGACTCGCCGGGGGAGAGCAACGGCGCGACGGCCACGGAGTTCAGGATGTGCCTGTCCCACAGGCGCGGGACCTCGCGCGGGCCGAGCAGCCCGCGTTCGATGCCCGCGCCGGCCAGCCACGCCTCGTAGCGCTCGGCCAGGGGCAGGGTGTCGCCGAACAGCGACGCCCCCGGACGCGTCACCGCCTCACGCGGGGCGGACGACCACACGGCGCTGGGGCTCCTCGCCCTCGGACTCGCTCATCACGCCGTCGAGGCCGGCGATCGTGTCGTGCACGACCTTGCGCTCGAACGGCGTCATCGGCGCGAGGCGCTCGTCCTGGCCGTTGGCGGCGACGCGCTCGCCCGCCTCGGTCGCCAGCCGCGTGAGCTCGGTCTTGCGCCGCGCGCGGTAGCCGCCGACGTCGAGCATGAGCCGCGAGCGCTGGCCCGTCTCCTGGAGCACGGCGAGCCGAGTGAGCTCCTGCAGCGCCTCCAGCGTCTGGCCGCGCTGGCCGACGAGGTCATCGAGCCCGTCGCCGACGATCGCGACGGAGGCGCGCTCGCCCTCGATGTCGAGCTCGAGGTCGCCGTCCATGTCGAGGATGTCGAGCAGCGCCTCGAGGTAGTCGGCCGCGACCTCGCCCTCGTGCTCCAGCACGCTCAGCTTGTCGTCGGCGCCGGGCTCGCCGGCCTCCCCGGCCTCTCCGGACGCCGCGTCCTCGGGTGCCTCGGGCGCCTCCGGCGCGGGCTCGGCGGCCTCGGGAGCCTGGTCCTCGGTTCCGGTCTCAGCGTCGTCCACCACGGCGCTGCCCCTTTCGCTTGCTCTTGCTCGGACTGGGCTTGCGGTCGCGCGGCGGCGCCTGCTCAGGCGCGTCCGACGGGGCGGGCGCCTTGGGCAGCCCGCCCTTCGGCGGCTTCGGGGTGCGGGCGGGGCGGGCCGGCGCGACGGCCGTGGCCGCGGCGCCCTTGCCGGGCTTGGCGGGCTTGGCGGTCGCGGCGGGGCGCGCGTTCGGGTCGACGGGGCCGAGGCGGCGCATGACGATCGCCTGCTGGCCCATCGAGAACAGGTTCGTGGTCGTCCAGTAGATCAGCACGCCGATCGCCACCTGGAAGCCGAACAGGCCCAGCATGACCGGCATGACGTAGAGCAGGATCTTCTGCTGCGTCGCCTGCGAGCCGTCGGCGGGGGCGCTGCGGCCCATCATCTGCTTGCTCGTGACGAACGTCGTCGCCGCCATCGCGACGATCAGCACGACCGCGACGACCTTCACAGGCCCGGGGGAAGCTCCGAGGAATTCGAGCAGCTTCTTCGGAGAATTGAAGCCCGCACCGATGGGTGCGCCGAAGATCTTCGACCTCTGGAGGTTCGAGACGGTCTGCGCGTCGAGGCCGAACTTCACCGGCAGGCGGTACGAGCCGTCCGGGTTGACCTTCGGCGCGAGCTGCGAGAGCACCTGGAACAGCGAGATGAAGACCGGCATCTGGAGCAGCATCGGGAGGCAGCCGGCGAACGGGTTCGCGTTGTGCTCCTTGTAGAGCTTCATCATCTCGGCGTTGAGCGTCTCGCGGTCGCCCTTGTGCCGCTTCTGCAGCTCCTTGATCTTCGGCTGGAGGAGCTGCATGGTGCGCTGCGTCTTGATCTGCTTGAGGAACAGCGGATACATGAGCAGCCGCACGCAGACGGTGAGCAGCACGATCGCGAGCGCCCACGAGATGCCGCTGCGCTCGCCGAAGATCGCGCCGGTCAGGCCGTGGAGGCCGTTGATGGCCTGCGCGACGAGCCGGAACAACGCGTGGAAGAGCGCTCTCACGGACTACTCACTCCTGCTCGACGGGGCGTGCGCCCCAGGGACTCAGGTACGGGGTCGTGGCCGCCGGGGTGGAACGGATGGCAGCGCGCCACCCTACGCACCGCGAGCATCGCGCCGCGAACGCCGTGGCGCGTCAACGCCTCCTCGGCGTACGCGCTGCACGACGGCGCGAACCGGCAGCGCGGCGGCAGCAGCGGGCTGACGGCGCGGCGGTAGCCGCGGACGAGGCCGAGCAGCGCGCGGGTCACCGGGCGCCGACCAGCTTGGGCAGCGCCGCGTCGACGAGCCCGGCGAGGTCGGCGTACGTCAGGTCGGCCGCGCCGGGCTGCGCCCGCACGACGAGCCGCGCCCCGGCGGGGAGGACGGCCAGGCGGGCGCGGACCACCTCGCGGAGCCGCCGGCGGACGGCGTTGCGGACCACGGCGCCGCCGACGACCTTGCCGACCACGAAGCCGGCGCGGGCGGGGGCGCCGTCACCGGAGGGCGCGGCGTAGTGGAAGACGAGCGGGCCACGGGCGGTACGGCGCCCGCGGCGTACGACCTCGGCGAAGTCCTGGCGGCGCCGCAGCCGGGCGGCGGCGGGAAGCAAGGCCGGGAGCTAGGCGGAGAGCTCGCGGCGACCCTTGGCCCGGCGAGCGGCGAGGATCGCGCGGCCGGCCCGGGTGCGCATGCGCAGCCGGAAGCCGTGCGTCTTGGCGCGGCGGCGGTTGTTCGGCTGGAACGTGCGCTTGCTCACGGAACGGCTCTCCACAGGGAGGAGGACGGGGGTGCACGCGCCGTAGGCACGCGCACAGATAGCCACCACGATACGAGCAGCGGCACCAGGGGTCAAACACGTCCCGCGCGACACGCCGTAGATCGACCGTCGCAGGGGCCTGGCCCGGTCAGGCTACGCCGTTTCTCCCGATCGCACCGACCTGTGGAGAAGCTCTTGTCCACAGGCTCCGCGCGCTGTTAGTGTCCCCCGTCGCTGGCTTCCCCCGTCAGTCCCGGGACTCCCCGGGCGGCGTTCCCGGCCCTCCCGTGATCGGACCGTTACCCACGGTCGTCGCGGGGCGCACCGCGAGATGTCCAGGTACGTCCGGGCCTGCCCCGGTACGCGCCGTGGTCCGACACCCACCCGTGCACAGGATGTGGACGAGGGTGTGGATGAAGGACCGGACTTGTGGCCCTGACCCGGACGTGACAAGCCTGTCTCACCGGGACCGCCGGAAGTAGGGAACGCTGTGCCCGAGGACACGCTCGACCTCGCCGACGTCTGGCAACGTTCGGTCGACTCGCTCGCGAGCGAGAACCTGCCCCCGCAGAACAAGGCGTGGATCCAGCTCACCCGGCCCCTCGGGCTCGTCGGCGACACCGCCCTGCTCGGCGCGCCGAACGAGTTCACGAAGGAGCTGCTGGACACCCGCTACCGCTCGCTCATCGCGAACGCGCTGTCGCAGCAGGTCGGCCGCCCCGTCGGCGTCGCGGTCACGGTGGTCGACGCGCCCGCGGAGGAGGCCCAGGAGGCGTACGCCGAGCCGGAGCCCGAGCCCGAGCCGCCGGCGCCGGTGAGCCTCGGCGCGGTCCGCGAGTCGAGGACGCCGGCGGAGCCCGCCCGGCTGAACCCCAAGTACACGTTCGACACGTTCGTCATCGGCGCGTCGAACCGCTTCGCCCACGCGGCCGCCGTCGCCGTCGCCGAGGCGCCGGCGAAGGCGTACAACCCGCTGTTCATCTACGGCGAGTCGGGCCTCGGCAAGACCCACCTGCTCCACGCCATCGGCCACTACTCGGTGAACCTGTCGACCGCCGGGCGCGTGCGCTACGTGAGCAGCGAGGAGTTCACGAACGACTTCATCAACTCGATCCGCGACGACAAGGCCGGCGCGTTCCAGCGCCGCTACCGCGACGTGGACGTCCTCCTGGTCGACGACATCCAGTTCCTGGAGAACAAGGAGCGGACGCAGGAGGAGTTCTTCCACACGTTCAACACGCTCCACAACGCGAACAAGCAGATCGTGATCTCCTCGGACCGGCCGCCGAAGCAGCTCGCGACGCTGGAGGACCGGCTGCGCAACAGGTTCGAGTGGGGCCTGATCACCGACGTGCAGCCGCCCGAGCTGGAGACGCGCATCGCGATCCTCCGCAAGAAGGCGGCCGCCGAGCGGCTGTCGGCGCCGCCCGAGGTGCTCGAGTACATCGCCTCGAAGATCCAGAGCAACATCCGCGAGCTCGAGGGCGCGCTGATCCGCGTGACGGCGTTCGCCAACCTCAACCGGCAGCTCGTCGACCTCTCGCTCGCCGAGGTCGTCCTCAAGGACCTCATCCCCGAGCACGGCGGGCCGGAGATCACCGCGGCGACGATCATGGCGGCGACGGCGGCGTACTTCGGCCTGTCGATGGAGGACCTCTGCGGCTCGTCGCGCTCGCGGGTGCTCGTGACGGCGCGCCAGATCGCGATGTACCTCTGCCGCGAGCTGACGGACCTGTCGCTGCCGAAGATCGGGCAGGCGTTCGGCGGCCGCGACCACACGACGGTGATGCACGCGGACCGCAAGATCCGCTCGCTGATGGCGGAGCGGCGCGCGATCTACAACCAGGTCTCCGAGCTCACCAACCGCATCAAGGTCCGGGCCCGCCAGTCATGATCCCGGCCGTGCACAACCTGGGGACAACGATGTGGAACGCGCTGTGGCCCGTCGGGACGGCGGCCGCCGCTGTGTACTCCACAGCGTGGATCCACAGGTGCGCGAGGGCGTCGTCAGGCCTCTGACCTGGGGGAACGCGCCTTGTCCCCAGGTTGCGCGCCCCTACCACTACGAGTTTGTCACTCCTATGAAGTACACAACGACAGAGAAGGCACCTCCACAGCGAGGGCACCGAGAGGGCGGTACGACGTGAGGTTCAGGGTCGAACGAGACGAGTTCGCGGAGGCGGTCGCCTGGACCGCGCGCTCCCTGCCCAACCGCCCGGCCGTGCCCGTGCTGTCGGGCCTGCGGCTGGAGGTCAAGGGCCACGAGCTCTCGCTGTCCGGCTTCGACTACGAGGTCTCGGCGCAGGCGACGCTCGAGGTGCAGGCCGAGGAGGCCGGCACGGTCGTGGTCCTCGGCCGCCTGCTGTCGGAGATCACGCGCTCGCTGCCGGCGGCGCCGGTGCAGCTCGCGACCGACGGCTCGCGCGCGGTGCTGACGTGCGGGACCAGCCGGTTCACGCTGCCGACGATGCCGGTCGAGGACTACCCGACGCTGCCGGAGATGCCGCCGGCCGCGGGCACGATCGCGAGCGAGCTGTTCGCGGAGGCGGTCGGCCAGGTGTTCGTCGCCGCCGGGCGCGACGACACGTTGCCGATGCTCACCGGCATCAAGGTCGAGGTCGACGGCGACTCGCTCACCCTCGCCGCGACCGACCGCTACCGCCTCGCCGTCCGCGAGCTGAAGTGGCGCCCGCAGGGCGACGCCGAGGCGACGACCGCGCTGATCCCCGCCCGCACGCTCGCCGAGGCCGCCAAGACGCTCGCCACGACCGGCGCCGAGGTCGGCGTCGCGCTCGGCAACGACAACGGCGTCGGCATGGCCGGCTTCTCCGGCGGCACCCGCCGCATGACGACGCGGCTCATCGAGGCCGACTTCCCCGCGTACCGCTCGCTGATCCCCGCCGAGTTCGGCGCCGTCGCGCAGGTCAACAACACCGCGCTCGTCGAGGCGGTCAAGCGCGTCTCGCTCGTCGCGCAGCGCAACACGCCGATCCGGCTGACGTTCGCCCCCGACGAGCCGCTCGTCCTCGACGCGGGCACCGGCGACGACGCGCAGGCGTCGGAGTCGCTCGACGTGTCCTACGACGGCGAGCCGCTGACGATCGCGTACAACCCCGGCTACCTCCTCGACGGCCTCGGCGCGATCGGGAGCGACTCGGCGGTGCTGTCGTTCAACGGCGCCATCAAGCCGTCGGTCATCACCGGCAAGGAGACCGAGGGCGAGTACCGGTACCTGCTCATGCCGATCCGCCTCTCCGGCTGATGCCCGCCGCGACCCTGGGCATGGTCGGCCTCGGCCGGATGGGCTGGGGCATGACCCAGCGCATCCGCCGCGCGGGGCTCGACGTCGTCGGCTACGACCGTTCGCCCGAGCACGCCGACGTCGGCTCGCTGGAGGAGCTGGTGGCGGCGCTGCCGTCGCCGCGCGTCGTCTGGGTGATGCTGCCGGCGGGCGCGCCGACGCAGGAGACGCTCGACGCGCTGCTCGGCCTGCTCGCCGAGGGCGACGTCGTGGTCGAGGGCGGCAACTCCAACTTCCGCGACTCCATCGCGCGCGGGAAGGCGTTCGCCGAGCGCGGCGTCGGCTACGTCGACGCCGGCGTCTCCGGCGGCGTCTGGGGCCTCGCCGAGGGGTTCTGCCTGATGGTCGGCGGCACCGACGAGGCCGTCGCGGCGGCGCAGCCGTTCTTCGACGCGCTCGCGCCCGAGGGCGGCTTCGTCCACGCGGGCGAGGCCGGTGCCGGCCACTTCACGAAGATGGTGCACAACGGCATCGAGTACGGCCTCATGCAGGCCTACGCCGAGGGCTTCGAGCTCATGGAGGCCGCGGACCTGCGGATCGACGTGCCGGCGACGTTCGCGGCGTGGCGGTACGGCTCGGTCGTGCGCTCGTGGCTGCTCGAGCTGATGGTCCGCGCGCTCGAGACCGACCCTGGTCTCGAGAAGGTGCGCGGCTACGCCGAGGATTCCGGCGAGGGCCGCTGGACGGTGAACGAGGCCGTTCGCGCGGCGGTGCCGTTGCCGGTCATCTCGGCGGCGCTGTTCGCGCGGTTCGCCTCGCGCCAGGACGAGTCGATCGCGATGAAGGTCATCGCGACGCTGCGCAACCAGTTCGGCGGCCACGCCGTCCTGCCCGAGACGGGCGAGCCGCGCGGGAACGTCGCGGACTGATGCACGTCTCGCGGCTGGCGCTGACGGACTTCCGGTCCTACCCCGAGGTGCTCCTGGAGCTCGACCCCGGCTGCTCCGCGCTCATCGGCCCGAACGGCCAGGGCAAGACCAACCTCGTCGAGGCGATCGGCTACGTCGCCACGCTCGGCTCGCACCGCGTCGCGACCGACGCGCCGCTGGTCCGGGCCGGCGCCGAGCGCGCCGTCGTGCGGTGCGAGGTCCAGCGCGAGGGCCGCGCGACGCTGGTCGAGCTGGAGATCACGCCGGGCAAGGCCAACCGCGCCCGCGTCAACCGCGCGCCCGTGCCCCGCCCGAGGGAGGTGCTCGGGGCGCTGCGGACCGTGCTGTTCGCGCCCGAGGACCTCGCCCTGGTGAAGGGCGACCCGCACGACCGCAGGGCGTTCCTCGACGCGCTGCTGATCGCGCGCACGCCGCGCTACCACGGCGTCAAGGCCGACTACGACCGCGTCCTCAAGCAGCGCAACGCCCTGCTCAAGAGCGCGGGCATCGCGCGCGGCGGCGCCGACTTCCGCACGCTTGACGTGTGGGACGAGCACCTCGCCCGCCACGGCGCCGAGCTGCTCGCCGGCCGGCTCGAGGCCGTGGAGGCGTTGCGGCCGCTGGTCGACAAGGCGTACGACGTCCTCTCCGGCGGCGGCGGCCCGACCGGCCTGGAGTACCGCTCCTCGCTCGGCCCCGACGCGCCGATGGTGCCCGACCGCGAGCTGCTCTCCGCCGCGCTGCTCTCCGAGGTGAGCAACGTCCGCAAGCAGGAGCTCGAACGCGGCATCAGCCTCGTGGGCCCGCACCGCGACGAGCTCGTCCTGTCGATCGGCACGCTGCCGGCCAAGGGCTACGCGAGCCACGGCGAGTCGTGGTCGCTCGCGCTCGCGCTACGGATCGCGAGCCACGACCTGCTGACCGCCGACGGCGGCGAGCCTGTGCTCGTGCTGGACGACGTGTTCGCCGAGCTCGACTCGTCGCGCCGCGACCGGCTCGCGGGCCTCGTCGCGCCGCGCGAGCAGGTGCTGATCACCGCGGCCGTCATCGCCGACGTCCCCGAGGAGCTGCAGGGCGCGCGCTACGACGTCGCGGCGGGGCAGGTGACGCGTGTCCGATGAGCCGACCGGCGCCGACCTCGCGCGCGCCATGCTCGACCAGGCCAAGGCCCGCGCCGCCCGCGCGCCGCAGCGCGCGCCGAAGCCGCCGCGCAAGAAGCGCGACAAGGGCGACCCGACGACGTTCGGCGCGGCGATCGAGCAGTTCCTCAAGGTGCGCGGCTGGGAGCACGACGCCCGCGTCGCGGCGGTCCTCTCCCGCTGGCCGGACATCGCCGGCCCCGACATCGCCGACCACTGCACGCCGACGAGCCTGCGCGACGGCGAGCTCGTCCTCGCCGCCGAGTCGACCGCGTGGGCGACCCAGCTCCGCCTGCTCGCGGGCAAGATCAAGGACCGGGTCAACGCCGACCTCGGCGCCGCCGTCGTCCGCACCGTCAAGGTCCACGGCCCCGCCTCCGCCCGCCCCCGCCAGGCCGGGACGTGGCGGGTGGCCGGGGGCCGCGGCGACCGCGACACGTACGGCTGAGGGCTACACGCAGGGCGGCGCCGTGAGGTCGGCGGTCGTGGTCTCGCCCGAGCGCACCGTCGCCGGCGCGGACGCGACGCCGGGGAGCCGCACCTCGTAGTCGCCGGGCTCGAGCTCGAACCGGTACGTGTGCTCGTCGTCGTCCGCGCGGAACGTCGCCGACGTCACGACGGCGCCGTCGCGGCGGACCTCGACGGCCGGCGTCGGGCGCAGGTTCAGGTCGGGGCCGGGCCCGTAGCAGCGCGGGATGTCGCCGACCAGCGTCCCCGCCCGCGGTGCCCGCGCCGGAGGCGACGCGTCCGACCCGCACCCGACCGCCAGCACCAGCAGGACCCCCGCGACTCGTCTCATGTGGCCTTCGACGCGCGGGCTACGGCGCGCGTTCCACCAGCGTGTCGACTCCCTCGGGGTAGAGCGCGACGCCCGGCGGCGGGTCGTCGCAGTCGTGCCAGAGGCCGGGGTCGCGGCCGGACTCGACGTCGGGCGGCAGGTCGAGCGCGTACCACTCCGGCTCGACCTCGACCTCGTGAACGAAGACGACCTCGTGCTTGCGGTTGCCGTGCCGCGTGGTGAACACCTGCTCGTACGTCCCCCGCGGCCGCACCGCGCGGCCCGCGACGCCGAGCTCCTCGCGCAGCTCGCGCACCGCCGCCTCGGCCGACGTCTCGCCGAACTCCACGCCGCCGCCGACGGGCCTGCGGAACCTCGCCCCTGTGACGGGATGGGTGCGTTCGAAGACGAGCACCTGGCGCGTTCCGGGCCTGCGGACGAGGGCGAGCGCGACGACGCGGATCTGCGGCACCCGGGGACGCTATCGCGGGGAGGGCCCGCGTATCCGTATCCACAGCCCTCGCGTTCTCGCGGCACGCGCGTCCACAGGTGCCGTCAAGGGCCGTCAGAAGCGGGTTTTCCCGGTATCATCGGAGACGTCATGACGCGTGCGGCCCGCTAGGCGGGCCGTAGCCGCGTTCCACGGCACGAGACCCTCCGAAGCAGTCGGCGGGCGTCGCGTGCCCGCGCGAAGGACGGTCCGTGGCCTCGTACGACGCCGGAAGCATCAAGGTACTCGAGGGTCTCGAGGCCGTCCGCAAGCGCCCTGGCATGTACATCGGCTCGACGGGCGAGCGCGGCCTGCACCACCTCGTCTACGAGGTCGTCGACAACGCCGTCGACGAGGCGCTGGCGGGCTACGCCACGTCCGTGCACGTCACGCTGCTCGCCGACGGCGGGGTCCGCGTCATCGACAACGGCCGCGGCATCCCCGTCGCCAAGCACCCCACCCACAAGAAGCCGGCCGTCGAGGTCGTGCTGACCGTGCTGCACTCCGGCGGCAAGTTCGACTCCGGGTCGTACGCCGTCTCGGGCGGCCTGCACGGCGTCGGCGTCTCCGTCGTCAACGCCCTGTCGTCGCGCCTCGACGTCGAGATCAAGCGCGACGGCTACGTGTGGACGCAGCCCTACGTCGCCTCCGCGCCCGCCGCTCCGTTGAAGCAGGGCGCGCCGACGAAGGAGACCGGGACGACGGTCACGTTCTGGGCCGACCCGACGATCTTCGAGACGACCGTCTACAACTTCGAGACGCTCTCGCGCCGCCTGCAGGAGATGGCGTTCCTCAACAAGGGGCTGCAGATCACCCTGCGGGACGAGCGCGAGGAGGTCCCCAACGAGATCGTCTACCGCTACGCCGGCGGCATCGTCGACTTCGTGAAGCACCTCAACGCCACCAAGGAGTCGATCCACAAGTCCGTGATCTCGTTCGAGGCCAAGGGCACCGACCTCGAGGCCGAGATCGCGATGCAGTGGAACGGCACGTACTCCGAGTCGGTCTACACGTTCGCCAACACCATCAACACCCACGAGGGCGGCACGCACGAGGAGGGCTTCCGCGCGGCGCTGACGTCCGTCGTCAACAAGTACGCGCGCGACGCGAAGCTGCTGAAGGACAAGGACGACGCGCTCACCGGCGACGACGTGCGCGAGGGCCTCACCGCGATCGTCAGCGTGAAGCTGCGCGAGCCGCAGTTCGAGGGCCAGACCAAGACGAAGCTCGGCAACACCGAGGCGAAGTCGTTCGTCCAGAAGGCCTGCAACGACTGGATCCGCGACTGGTTCGACCGCAACCCCGGCGAGGCCAGGGACATCATCAACAAGGCGACGCAGGCCGCCCGCGCGCGCATCGCCGCCCGCCAGGCGCGCGACCTCACCCGGCGCAAGAGCCTGCTGGAGACGTCGTCGCTGCCGGGCAAGCTCGCCGACTGCCAGTCGACGGACCCGCGCGAGTCCGAGCTCTACGTCGTCGAGGGCGACAGCGCCGGCGGCTCCGCCAAGGGCGGTCGCAACCCGATGTTCCAGGCGATCCTGCCGATCCGCGGCAAGATCATCAACGTCGAGAAGGCCCGTATCGACCGCGTCCTCAAGAACACCGAGGTCCAGGCGATGATCACCGCCCTGGGCACCGGCATCCACGAGGACTTCGACATCGCGAAGCTGCGGTACCACAAGATCGTGCTCATGGCCGACGCCGACGTCGACGGCCAGCACATCAGGACGTTGCTGCTCACGCTGCTGTTCCGCTTCATGCGCCCGCTCATCGAGGCGGGCCACGTCTACCTCGCGCAGCCGCCGCTGTACAAGCTCAAGTGGACGCGCGAGGAGCCGGAGTACGCGTACTCCGACCGCGAGCGCGACGGCCTCATGGAGGCCGGGCTCGCCGCCGGGCGGAAGATCAACAAGGACGACGGCATCCAGCGCTTCAAGGGCCTCGGCGAGATGAACGCCGCCGAGCTGTGGGACACCACGATGGACCCGGCCAAGCGCGTGCTGCTGCGCGTCACGCTCGACGACGCGGCGACGGCCGACGAGCTGTTCAGCGTTCTCATGGGCGAGGACGTCGAGGCGCGGCGCGGGTTCATCATGCGCAACGCCAAGGACGTCCGCTTCCTCGACATCTAGCCGACTCGGCTCACGAAGGGACCGCTAGTGGTCGACGTACCGCCCACCGACACGCCGGAGCACGACCGCGTCGAGCTGGTCGGCATCGAAGTCGAGATGCAGCGCAGCTTCATCGACTACGCGATGTCGGTCATCGTCGCCCGTGCCCTGCCGGAGGTCCGCGACGGCCTCAAGCCGGTGCACCGCCGCGTGCTCTACGCCATGTACGACGGCGGCTACCGCCCCGACCGCGGGTACGTGAAGTGCGCCCGCGTCGTCGGCGACGTGATGGGCAACTACCACCCGCACGGCGACAGCGCGATCTACGACACCCTCGTACGCCTCGCCCAGCCGTGGTCGATGCGCGCCCCGCTGATCGACGGCAACGGCAACTTCGGCTCGCCCGGCAACGACCCTGCCGCGGCCATGAGGTACACCGAAGCGAAGCTCGCGCCGCTGGCGATGGAGATGCTGCGGGAGATCGACCAGGAGACGGTCGACTTCACGCCCAACTACGACGGCCGCTCGCAGGAGCCCGTCGTCCTCCCCAGCCGTATCCCCAACCTGTTGGTGAACGGCGCCGCCGGCATCGCCGTGGGCATGGCGACGAACATCCCGCCGCACAACCTCCGCGAGGTCGCCTCCGGCGTCGAGTGGGCGCTCGAGCACCCCGACGCCACCGAGGAGGAGCTGCTCGAGGCGCTGCTCGAACGCATCAAGGGCCCGGACTTCCCGACCGCCGGCCTCATCGTCGGCAAGGCCGGCATCGAGGACGCGTACCGCACCGGGCGCGGCTCGATCCGCATGCGCGCGGTGGTCGGGGTCGACGAGGACCGCAAGGGCCGCACGATCCTCGTGGTGACCGAGCTGCCGTACCAGGTCAACCCCGACAACCTCGCCGAGAAGATCGCGGAGCTCGTCAAGGACGGCAAGATCAACGGCATCGCCGACGTCAAGGACGAGTCGTCCGCGCGCACCGGCCAGCGCCTCGTGATCGTGCTCAAGCGCGACGCCGTCGCGAAGGTCGTCCTCAACAACCTGTACAAGCACACGCAGCTCCAGGACACGTTCGGCGCGAACATGCTCGCGATCGTCGACGGCGTCCCGAGGACGTTGCGTCTGGACGAGTTCGTGACGCACTACGTCGCGCACCAGGTCGAGGTCATCCAGCGCCGGACGCGCTACCAGCTCCGCAAGGCCGAGGAGCGCGCCCACATCCTGCGCGGCCTCGCCAAGGCGCTCGACCAGCTCGACGCGGTCATCGCGCTCATCCGCGGCAGCGCGTCCGCCGAGGCCGCGCGCAGCGGCCTCATGGAGCTGCTCGACATCGACGAGATCCAGGCCGTCGCGATCCTCGACATGCAGCTCCGCCGCCTCGCCGCCCTGGAGCGCCAGAAGATCATCGACGAGCTGGTCGAGCGCGAGCGGGAGATCGCCGACCTGCGCGACATCCTCGCCAACGAGGCGCGCCAGCGGACGATCATCAAGGAAGAGCTCGCGGAGATCGCCGAGAAGTACGGCGACGAACGGCGCACGCGCTTCGTCGCGGCCGAGGGCGACCTGTCCGACGAGGACCTCATCGCGCAGGAGGACGTCGTCGTCACGGTCACGCGCGGCGGCTACGCCAAGCGCACCAAGACCGACGTCTACCGCCAGCAGCGCAGGGGCGGTCGAGGGGTGCAGGGCGCGGCGCTGCGCGAGGACGACATCGTCGAGCACTTCTTCGTGACGACGACCCACCACTGGATCCTGTTCTTCACGAACAAGGGTCGCGTCTACCGGTGCAAGGCCCACGAGCTGCCCGAGCAGGGCCGCGCCGCGAAGGGCCAGCACGTCGCGAACATCCTCGCGTTCCAGCCGGACGAGAAGATCGCCCAGGTCATCGACATCAAGGACTACGGCGTCGCGCCGTACCTCGTCCTCGCGACCCGCAAGGGCATCGTGAAGAAGACGGCGCTGCGCGAGTTCGACTCGAACCGTTCCGGCGGCCTCATCGCCGTGAACCTCCGCGAGGACGACGAGCTCATCGGCGCCGCGCTCATCACGAACACCGACGACCTGATCCTCGTCAGCCGCCAGGCGCAGTCGATCCGGTTCACCGCGGACGACGACGCGCTGCGACCGATGGGCCGCGCCACCTCGGGCGTCATCGGCATGCGCCTCAACGACGGCGACGAGCTGCTGTCGATGGGCGTCGTCCGCGACGGCTCCGCGCTGCTCGTCGTGACCGACGGCGGCTTCGGCAAGAAGACGCGGATCGAGGAGTACTCGCCGCAGGGCCGCGGCGGCAAGGGCGTCCTCACGGCGCGCATCGTCGCCAAGCGCGGCCAGCTCGTCGGGGCGCTCGTGGTGGGCCCTGAGGACGAGCTGTTCGCGATCGCGTCGAACGGCGTCGTGATCCGGATGCCGGTGAAGCCGTTGCGCCATCTCTCGCGCGCCACGATGGGCGTGAAGCTCATCAACCTCGACCCGGGCGCTACGGTCGTCGCCGTGGCTCGCAACGCCGAGAACGAGGGCGACGAGGAAGGGGCCGGCGCGTGACGACTCCGAGCGGGGGCCAGCCCCCGGGCAGTCCGAGCGGCAGCCCGAGCGGCGGCGGCTCGTCCTCCGGGTGGGGCGGCTACCAGGCCGGTGTCCCGACATCCGGCGCGCCCCACGTAGGCGCCGCCTCCGCGACCGGCGGCGCTCCGCCGCCCACCCCGCCCGCCGCCGCCCCCGCCGCCCCCACGGGGGCCGGCGCGCCCAGCGTGACCGCGACCGCACCGCGTCCCGGCGGCGCCGCCGCCGCGCAGCCGCTGCGGCCCGGCTCCAAGCCGCGCCGCGCCCGCCTCGTCGTCCGCCGCGTCGACCCGTGGTCGGTGCTGAAGTTCACGCTGCTGTTCTCGATCTGCCTGCTGATCGTGTTCGTCGTCGCGGTGGCCGCGCTGTTCTTCGCGCTCGACGCGCTCGGCGTGTTCGAGTCGGTCAACGACTTCGTCCGCGACCTCACGCAGGCCAACTCCGGCGGCCAGACGACCGGGGGCGTCGAGGTGCCGTTCACGGCCGGGCGCGTCATCGGCATCGCGACCGTCATCGGTCTCGTCAACGTCGTCCTCGTCACCGCGATCAGCACGCTCGGCGCGTTCCTCTACAACCTCTGCTCCGACATCGTGGGCGGCATCGAGGTCACGCTGGCCGAGCGGGAGTAACGGGCGGTGCGGTAGTCTCGCCCCCGCACGCGGGCCTGTAGCTCAGCTGGTTAGAGCGCATCCCTGATAAGGATGAGGCCGGAGGTTCAAGTCCTCCCAGGCCCACTCTGCCCACCTCCCGGGAGCGTGGTGCGACCGCCCCGCACGTCGAGGTGATCGGCACCGCGACGCGCTCGGACGACGAGACGTTCGCCAGCACCGTCCTGTGCGGCAAGCCCTGACGCGAACGGCCCGTCGCGAGCGTTCGCGGCGGGCCGTTCGTCGTAGGTCGCTACAGCTCGGTGATGCACTCCTGCGGCTTCAGCGTGCGGATCGGGAACACCGCGCACAGGCTGAGCGTCTCCGGCTGGCCGCCGGCGACCGCCGCCAGCTCGTCCGCCGACAGCTCGGCGAGCGTCTCGCGGCGCAACGTCAGGCGCGTCACCGCACCGCCTCCGACGTGACGATCGTGTTCGTGAAGCAGTCCGTCACCGGCAGCGTCGGGTAGTAGCCGGTCAGCGTGACGCCGCCGACGACCGTGGCCAGGTCGTCGCTCGTCAGCTCGGCGAGGGTGTCCTTGTGCAGGCGGAGCGTTCGGATCACGGGAACCTCCTGAAGGGATGAGGGGTACCTCCCCACCTTCGCCGCCCGCCGGGGGTTTCCTGGCCCCGACGACGGACACGACGCTGCTGTACGGTCGGCTCCACCACCTCGGGAAGGCAGGCGTCATGGCGAAGAAGAAGAAGCTGTTCCTCCTCGTGGCCGCGATCGGCGGGCTCTTCGCCGCCAAGAAGGCCAAGGAGAAGAAGGACGAGCAGGACCTCTGGACCGAGGCCACCGCGCCGTCCGACCTGCGCTAGCCGTACGAGGCGCCCCGCGCGCCTTCGGGGGGACGTAGCTCAACTGGCAGAGCACCGCCTTTGCAAGGCGGGGGTTGCGCGTTCAAGTCGCGTCGTCTCCACGCTTTCGCGGCGCCCAGGGCGACGCTGGCGGCGTTGTCGGCGTCGCCAATAGCGCCGCTCTGCCCACTCACCCCTCAGACTCTCGCCGTGGACTACTCCTGGCGCGCCTCCGTCGCCGACTCGGAGCTCGACGCGCTGCATGTCGAGACGTTCGGGTCGACCGCGGCCGTCCCCTGGAACGACCTGCTGCAACGGCTCGCGCTCGGGTGGGCGACGGCGCGCGAGGGGGGCGCGCTCGCGGGGTTCGCGGCGGTGTACTGGGACGGGCGCACCCACGCGTGGCTGCAGGACGTGATGGTCGCGAGCGCGTACCGCCGCCACGGCGTCGGATCCCGGATGGTCGCGACGGCGCGGGACGCCGCGCGCGACGCGGGGTGCGCGTGGCTGCACGTGGACTTCGGCGCCGACCTGGCGCCGTTCTACCTGGGCGCGTGCGGGTTCGCGCCTACGGCAGCGGGGCTGCTGCGACTCTAGCCATCTCGGCGTACGTCTCGACCTCGACGTAGGTCCCCTGCCGCTCGAAGTCGGCGAGCTCCTCGCCGGTGAGCCCGAGCTGCTGCCCGGTGCCCGGCGCCGCGCGGCGCACGGAGCCGGTGAACGTCAGCCTCGCCCCCGGCCCGAACGCGAACGGGTGCTCGGTGGCGACGAGCAGGAGAAGCACGCGGTTGGCGGGCGAGTCGCCGACCCAGGCGACGCTGGGGCTGACGCGCTTCAGGACGGTGACCGACGTCGCGGCCACGGCCTGGTCGGCGTACGTCCGCAGCTCGTCGTCGGGCGCGGTGAGCACCGCCTCGATCGCGACGGCCGGCGTCGGCGAGGGCTCGGTCGGGTCGACGCCGGGGGTGAACGTCGTCTCGTAGCCGCCGACGTCGAGCGGGTCGCGCGGCTTCGCCGAGGGGCCGGAGTCGCGGCCCGCGACGAGCCACACGGCGAGCGCGACCAGGGCGGCGACGACGACGGCGGCGGCGGCCACGAGGGGCCACCGCCGCCGGACGAACAGCGCCATCAGAAGTTCGTCGGGGCCCCGGCCGAGAGGTTGATCTCGTTCGTCGGCGTGCCCGAGGGGGCCGCGCCGTCGGCGCTCGCGACGGGCGTCGTGACGCCGCCGTCGGTGCCGGACGGGACCGGCAGCGTCGAGGTGCCGGTGGTGTACGACTCGACGGGGGTCGAGAGCCGCTTCATCAGCCACGCGATCGCGAAGCCGAGGCCGGTGCCGATCGTCACCATGCCGAGGCCGAACCGCCAGCGGCGCGACGGCGCCGTCGTGGCGAACGTCTCGCCCTTGGCCGCCTTCACGATCGCCGACCCGCGGCGGCGCGCCTCGAGCGCGACGTCGCTGTCGAGCAGGTCGCTGCCCTTCGCCTTCGCGACCGTCAGGCCGGTCACGACGGCGGGGACGACGGTGGTGGTCACGGCGCCCTGCGCCTTCTGCAGCGCGGGCGTGACGGTGTCACGAGCGGCGTTTCTGGCAGCGGTCGCGCGGAGGGTCGGCATGGTGCGGCTCCTGGCATGCGAAAGGTCCGAGATGTCGTTGGCGGCATGCCCGCCCCGCCCCGTCAGGAAACCGCGCAGCGACCCGTGCGAGGATGCCCCGGACCGAGCGGACAAGAGGGAGAACGCAGTGGCTCAGGAGACGTACGCGAAGCTCAACACGACCATGGGCACCATCGAGGTACGCCTGTTCCCGAACCACGCCCCCAAGACGGTCGAGAACTTCGTCGGCCTCGCCGAGGGCACCAAGGAGTGGAAGCACCCGCAGACCGGCGAGAAGGGTGCCCGCAAGCTCTACGACGGCACGATCTTCCACCGCGTGATCAGCGGCTTCATGATCCAGGGCGGCGACCCGCTCGGCCGCGGCACCGGCGGCCCCGGCTACCAGTTCGGCGACGAGATCCACCCCGAGCTCGCGTTCACCAAGCCGTACCTGCTCGCGATGGCGAACGCCGGCCCCGGCACCAACGGCTCCCAGTTCTTCATCACCGTGGCCCCGACCACGTGGCTCACGGGCAAGCACACGATCTTCGGCGAGGTCGTCGAGGGCACCGACGTCGTCGACGCGATCGCCGAGGCCGACACCGGCCCGATGGACAAGCCGGTCAAGGACATCGTGATCGAGTCGGTCGTCATCGAGCGGCGGGACGCGTAGCGCGGATGACGGAGCCGACCGCGCCGGAGGACGAGGCCGCGCCGACCTGCTACCGCCACCCGGACAGGGAGACCTACGTCCGGTGCACGCGGTGCGACAGGCCGATCTGCCCGGACTGCATGAACACCGCGGCGGTCGGCTTCCAGTGCCCCGAGTGCGTCCGCGAGGGCAACAAGTCGGTCCGCCAGGCGCGGACGGTCTTCGGCGGGCGCGTCGGCGCCGACGCGAACGTCACCAAGGTCCTGATCGGCCTGAACGTCATCGCGTTCGTCGCGCAGCTCGCCAGCAAGAAGTTCACCGACGACTTCATGATGCAGTCGCTGCGCGTGGTGTTCGACGGCCAGTACTACCGGATGCTGACGAGCGCGTTCCTCCACGACGACCGGTTCTTCCTGCACATCGCGTTCAACATGTACGCGCTGCTGCTCGTCGGCAGCCAGATCGAGCGCCTGCTCGGCGCCACCCGCTACGTCGTGCTGTACCTCGTCGCCGCGCTCGGCGGCTCGGTCGCGACGCTGCTGTTCATGGCGCCGGTCAGCCTCAACCGCGAGGGCGAGCTGGTGATCGCCGCGTCGCTCGGCGCGAGCGGCGCGATCTTCGGCCTGTTCGGAGCGTTCTTCGTGCTGCTGCGCCGGCTCAAGGCCGACACGTCGCAGGTGCTCCTGCTGATCGGCATCAACCTCGCGATCGGGTTCGCCGCGGGCGGCTACATCAACAACTACGCGCACCTCGGCGGCCTGGTGGCCGGCGGCGCGGTGGCGTACGCGATGGCCAACGCCCCCGCGGGCAGCAGGCGCTCGCTGTTCCAGTACGGCGGCGCGGTGCTCGTCACGGTCGCCCTGCTCGTCGCCACCGCCTGGCGCGCGGCCGACTGGAAGGCCGACGGCTACGAGACCGTCGTCATCAACTCCGTCAGCGACGAGGCGGCCTCCGCCGCGGTGGTCCCGAGCCTGTAGGCCGGCACCACGATCAGCCGGTCGCCGAGGTCGATCTCCAGCGCGTCCGAACGCCGCCGCAGCGCCTTGCCGCTCGCCGGCGTTCCGAGCGGCGTCACCGCCTGGACGAGGTGCCAGGGGATGCGGTGGCGGCTGACCCCCGAGACGACCTCGATGCCCCGGGCGTCGGCGCGCAGCGTCGGCCGGAACAGCACCGCGCGCAGCGCCTCGGCGCCCGCGACGACGGCGATCACGACGAACAGGAAGCGGCCGGGTGGCGCCGTGCGCACGGCCACGGCGGCACCGGTCAGCGCGGTCGCGGCGAGGACCGCGGCCAGCGTGGGGCTGACCGCGTACGACCTCATCCGGTGAAGCGCGGGCGACCGGGCACGGGGCGGGCCGGGGGCGCGGGCGGCGCCTCCGGGTTCACGAGCGTGAACGCCAGCACCTCGTAGTCGGTGCCGGGGCACTCGGCGCCGAACTCGTACGTCCCGCCCTTGATGTCGGGGAGGGTGAACGAGCCGGAGAAGCTCTTGCCGTTCAGCGTGACGCCGGTGACCTCGATGTCGCCGAAGTAGACGACGACGTCGCCGCCCCAGCAGTTGGTCCCGGTGAACGTCACCTTCTCGCCCGGCTTGCCGGTCGTCTTGCTCAGGTGGAAGTCGCCCTCGTACGCCAGCACGTCGAACGGCACGGCCTCGCTCACGCGGCTCGAGGTCTCCCCGCCGGGCGGCGTGCAGTCGGCGATCATCGCGCTGACGCTCGCGTCCGCGCCGGCGACGGCGGTGTCGGGGACGGTGACGTTGGCGGTGAAGTGACCCTCGGCGTCGGCGATGGTGTTGACGTTCGTCACACCGTCGGTGCCGTCGGGCTTCGTGTAGAACAGCCGGACCACGACGCCGTCGTCGGCGCAGGTGGGGTCGGTCGCGTCGCCGGTGACCGTGAACGACTCGCTCGGGTGCGCCTCGTCCGGCGTGACGGTGATCGGGAACTCGTTCGCCGCCCACGCCGGGGCGTGCACCAGCGACGCCACCAGGGCGAGCGTCATCGCTCCGCCGACCACGATCCTGCGCATGAGGGACCCCGTTTCGCTCGAATACTTCCGGCGACGCTACAGGCGAACTACCCCGGAGGGATGGTTTTGCGCGAACTCGTCCGGGCCGCGTCGCGGTACGCGCGCGACTCCCTGATGATCCGGCCGTCCAGGTAGTAGTCGATCGAGCGGGTCGTGCCGCCCTCGCGGATCACCTGCGCGGCGGTCTCGAAGCGCGCCGGCACCCGCCCCATCCGGTCGCGGAAGAGTTGCACGCGCGACGCGGTCGCGAAGTCCGTGTACTCCTCGTGCGGCAGCCACGGGCCGTCGCCGCAGATGTCGACGTCGTCCACCTCGGGCCACAGCGCCAGCATGTCCCGCGCCGCCTCCGCCGCGACCGGCAGGTGCTCGACGAACGCGTCGAGCGACCACTCCGGCACCCCGCGCACGTAGACGCCCACGTGGCCGTCCTCGACCGTGATGCTCACGACCTCGGAGCGGGTCGCGGCGAGGTACGCCGCCGACGCCTCCCGCACCTCCGCGTCCGTCGGCTCGCGCCCGACGACCGTCGCGAGCGGCCGCGCCGTCGGGCTCGCTGTCGGGGTCGCGGCCGGTCGCGGGTCGCCCGACGCGCCGCAGGCGGCGAGCGCCAGCGCGGCGGCGGCGAGGGCGGGGACGAGGCGCATCGCCGACGACGCTACCTCGGGCCGGGTCGCCGGGCCGTAGCATCGACCGCGTGCGGTACGTCCTCCGCGCCGCGCTCGCGGCGTCCCTGCTGGCCCTGCCCGCGTGCGGGTCCCCGGACGGCATCGTCGCCAAGGCCCCGTCGCCCTCGGCGACGGCGACCGCGCCGGGGCCGTTCCGCCGCACGCCGCTGCCCGCCCGCACCGCGGCGGCGTTCCCCGCCTACGCCGTCCACGCCACCGGCGCCTCGGTCGGCGTCTACGACAAGCCGGGCGGCCGCGTCGTCCGCACGTTCGCCAACCCGCAGCCCTCGGGCGCGCCGCTGGTCTTCCTGCTCGTCACCGACCAGAGGGACTGGCTGCGCGTCCAGCTCCCCGCGCGCCCCAACGGCTCCACAGGCTGGGTCCGCCGCGCGGACGTGAGCGTGCGCGGCGTGGCGTACCGCGTCGACGTCCTGCGCGGCGCGCACGAGCTGCGCCTCTACGAGCACGGCGTGCTGGTGCGCACGTTCCCCGTCGGCATCGGCACGTCGCGGACGCCGACGCCGGGCGGCACGTTCTACCTCAAGGAGCTGCTCCGGCCGCCGAACCCGAACGGCGACTACGGCCCGTACGCGTACGGCCTGTCGGGGTTCTCGAACGTCCTGTCGTCGTTCAACGGCGGCGACGGGGTCATCGGCATCCACGGCACCAACGACCCGTCGTCCGTCGGCCGCGACGTCAGCCACGGCTGCATCCGGCTGCGGAACGCGGACGTGACGTACCTCGCGGAGCGGCTCCCGCTCGGCACGCCCGTCCGGATCCTCGCCTAGCCCGTGAAGCCCGGCTCCGCCGGGACCGGCGTCGCGGGCGGGGCGGCGGGGGGTGCCGCGGCGCCCACCACGGTGAGCTCCGCGGGCGGGTAGGCCGTCCCCGGGCACGACGCGACGAAGGCGTACTCGCCGGGTCTCGCCGCGGCCGGGATCACGTACGTCGCGGTGAACTCGTTCGGGCTCGGTCCCGGCGTCCGCCGGATGCCCTCGTAGATGCCCTGGTCGAGGCCCTGGCCGCGGAACGCCAGCCTGATCTCCGGCCCCCAGCAGTTCGTCCCGTGGAGCGCCACCCGCGTGCCTGCCGGGGCCGACGCGGGCGTGACGGTGAGGGCGCCGGCGTGCGGCACGATGTCGACGGCGACCGTGTTCGAGTACGCCGGCCCGTCCGGGCACTGGGCGTGCCCCTGGATCGACCCGGCGCCGGCCCACGCCTGCTCCGGCACCGGGACCGACGTGCTGTAGCCGCCCTCGGCGTCGGTGGTGCCCTCGACCTGCGCGAACCGCGACTCGCCGTAGTACGCGTAGGTGATGTCGACGAAGTACGGCGCGCCCGCGCAGCCCGGCACCGATCCCGTGACCGCGAACGCGTCACCGGGGCGTGCCGACCCCGGCGTCACCGTGATCGTGTGCGCCGGCTCCCGCGCCGCGAGCGGCGCGCCGGGGACCGCCGCCAGCGCGGCCGTCAGGGCCGCGCCGGCGACGAGGGCGCGCGCGGCGCGCACCGCCGTTATCCGGTGAAGTTGGGGGTGTCCACGACAGGGGTCGCCGGCGGCGCGGCGGGCGGGGCCGAGGGCGTCGGCGGGTTGGACGCGCCCGCGCCCGCGACCACGGTGAACGGCGCGAGGTTGTAGTCGGTGCCGGGGCAGGCCGCCGCGAACGCGTAGCTGCCGGGGCCCGCCTCGTCCGGGATCGTGAACGTGCCGCTGAACGTCTTGTCCGGCGCCAGCACGACGTCGACCTCGTACGGGAACTCCTCGCCGTCGCCGAACGCCACGGTGACGTCGCCGCCGTAGCAGTTGGTGCCGTGGACGGTGACCGTGGTGCCGGTCTCGCCGGAGGTCGGGTCGACCGTCAGCGTGCCCTCGTACGCCTCGACCTCGAGGTTGACGGTGTTGCTGTTCTGCGAGCCGCCGCCGCACGCGACCGCCGCGCTGACGCTCGCGGCCTCGCCCGCGGTCGCGTCCTCGGGCAGCGCGATCGCCTGGGTGAACTCGCCCGAGGCGTCCGTCGTGCCGTTCGCGGTGGCGGTGCCCGTGCTCTCGTCGGGCTTCGTGTAGGTGATCGTCACGGTGTACGCGACGCTGTTGCAGTCGGTGGTCCCGGTGACGGTGGTCTGCTCGCCCGGCTTGAGCGTCGTGGGCGCGGCGGTGATGGAGACGTTGGACCCGGCGCCCGCGGGCGCGACGGGGAACGCGGTCATGGCGGCGGTCGCCGCGACGGCGAACGCGAGACGGGACAGACGCATGGGCTGGCCTCCCGGCGGGACGGATCGGTCGGCCCGACCCTACCCATCTACGATGCGTTCATGAGAGACGCGGTGATCTGCGCTGCCGTCCGCACGCCGGTCGGCAAGCGCAACGGGTCGTTGAAGGACGTCCACCCCGTGGACCTGTCGGCGCACGTGCTGAACGCGCTCGTCGAGCGCACCGGCGTCGACCCGGCCCTCGTCGAGGACGTCATCTGGGGCTGCGTGTCGCAGACCGGCGAGCAGGCGGCCAACGTCGGCCGCAACGCCGCCCTCGCCGCCGGCTGGCCCGAGGACGTCGTCGGCGTCACGATCGACCGCCAGTGCGGCTCGTCGCAGCAGGCCGTCCACTTCGCCGCCGCCGGCGTGATCGCCGGGCACTACGACGTCGCCGTCGCGGGCGGCGTCGAGTCGATGACCCGCGTGCCGATGCTCGTGACGATCACCCAGGGCCCCGGCATCCCGTTCGGGCCTCGGATGATGGAGCGCTACGACAACGGCCTCGTGCCGCAGGGCTTCTCCGCCGAGATCATCGCCAAGCGCTGGGGCCTCACGCGGGAGCAGGTGGACGAGGTCGCGCTGGAGTCCCACGCCAAGGCCGCCGCCGCGATCGACGAGGGCCGGTTCGCCGCGCAGATCGCGCCGGTCGGCGACTTCGCCGTGGACGAGGGCGTACGCCGCGGCGGCACGCTGGAGACGCTCGGCGCGCTCAAGCCGGCGTTCCAGGAGGACGGCATCGTCACCGCCGCCAACTCCTCCCAGATCAGCGACGGCGCCGCCGCGCTGCTCGTCACGACGAGCGAGAAGGCGCGCGAGCTCGGCCTCACGCCGCTCGTCCGCTTCCACACCGCCGCCCTCGCGGGCGTCGACCCGGTGACCATGCTGACCGGCCCGATCCCGGCGACGGCGAAGGCGTTGAAGCGCTCGGGCCTGTCGCCGGACGACATCGGCGCGGTCGAGGTCAACGAGGCGTTCGCGACCGTGGTGTGCGCGTGGGAGAGGGAGACCGGCTTCGACCGCAAGGTCGTCAACCCGAACGGCGGCGCCATCGCGCTCGGCCACCCGCTCGGCGGGTCCGGCGCGCGGATCATGACGACGCTCGTGCACCACATGGTCGACAACGGCATCCGCTACGGCCTGCAGACGATGTGCGAGGGCGGCGGCATGGCGAACGCCACGATCCTCGAGCTCGTCTAGGGCATGTCTCCCCAGTCCTCGACCTGCTGCGCGGCGCCCCCGACGGCGCCTCGCGGCGTTGTCGTCACCGCCGGGGACCCCGCTCGCGACGATCGAGACCGGGGAGGCATGCCCTGGTGCCCTCGCGCCGCCTGACGACGAGGCTGCTGCTCGGCGCCGTCGTCCTGCTGCTCGTCGCCCGCTACGCCGGCGGCGTCTCGTGGGGGGCGCGGGCGGCGGTCGGCCTGCTGATCGCGACGCTCGTCATCCAGTGGGGCCTGGCGTCGATGCGGCCGCTGCACCCGACCGAGAAGTCGTACGAGCCGGTCGACGTCGTCGAGGAGGAGGGCGTCCCCGTCTACTCGTGCAAGGCGTGCGGCACGCAGCTCGTCCTGCTCCGCCGCGGCTCCGACAAGCCGCCCCGCCACTGCGGCGAGGCGATGGCGTACGCCGTCGTGCCCGAGAGCGCGGGCGTCC
This sequence comes from Frankiaceae bacterium, assembly GCA_035940575.1. GTDB lineage: Bacteria > Actinomycetota > Actinomycetes > BP-191 > BP-191 > BP-191. The sequence continues at coordinate 67,579 of DASZER010000004.1, forward strand.
CCGACTACCCGCCCGACGACCTCTGACGGGCCTGGCGGGGCCGCCGCGAACGACGACCCCGCCAGGCGGCCGCTCAGCGCGTCTCGAACCGCAGCACCGCCCCCACCGTCGTGGCGTCCCAGTACGCGTTGATGTCCGGTACGGCGCTGAAGTACGAGTACCCCCCGGCGACGTGGCATCCGTCGGACGGGTTGGACCGGGAGTGGATGCCTACCGCCCAGCGCTGCGTTCCCTCGTTCATGTACCAGCCACCGCCGCTGTCACCTGGGCACAGGTCGTAGGTCGTCTTGACCAGGCCGGACCTCTCCGACGCGGCGGTGTCGACGATCGTGCCGCAGGTCATCCCGGTGATCGTGTGCTGCGCCGTGTGGCACACCGTCTCGCCCACTTGGAGCGTCGTCCGCATCGTGATGGCGAGATCGACGTCGTACGGGCTGTTCGTCGAGCTGGGGTTGTACATGTACCCGCCCGCGCTCCAGTACGCGTTGTCCTTCCGCGCCCTTGCCACGTCGACGTTCGCGTGGGGCGAGATCCCGTACGGCCAGTTGTCGCGCAGCGGCCCCCAGTACTGCTGGCCGTGGCCCCAGCACCCGCCGGTCGAGGCGTACGCGCAGGACGGCGCCACGCCGGCGTCCTGCCAGTCGCCCGCACAGTGACCCGCCGTGATCATCCACTTGCTGCCGTCGCTGGACGCCGCGGTGAACCCCGCGGAACAGGAGGTGTCGGAGGTCCCGGGCCCGCTGCCGTCCCAGTCCAGCCCGACGGTGATGCCGGCGCGGAACGGCGCCCCGCATGACGTGCGGCTCGTGCAGGCGTCCCCGATGTCGTCACCACCGGTCGCCTCGACGACGACGACCCGGCCGTCCTTCGCGTGCCGCGCTCGCGCCTCGTCGGCACGGGAACGCGACTTGGCGATCACCTTGACACGGTTCGTCGTGTGGTCGGCGACCGCGAAGACGCTTCGCACCATGTCCGGCGTGAGCTGCGCGTTGAGGCGCTTGGCCAGTGCCTCGAGGTCGCGCATCCGGTACTGCGCACGGCCGACCGCGACGGAGAGCCCGTGCCGCGCGGCCGCCGCGCGGACCGTGGCAGCCGCGGCGTCGGACGTGACGTCGACGTGCTGGGTGTTGGTGCGCGGGTCGTACCAGTTGGAGCCGAGGTCGGTCGGCGCCGTACGGCCGAGCTCCTCCAGCATGCGGATGCGGTTGCCCTGCGTCAGCACCGCGGTCCTGGCGCGTGCGAGCGGGATGCCCGGGTAGTCGCGGACGTAGGCGGCGACCATGTCCGGGTAGTCCGGGAACGGTGGTGGCGACTCCGCGGCCGCGCCGGACGGCACGACGAGCGCGGAGACGACGAGGACAGGAACGAACGGCAGAAGCCTTCTGCGCATGACCCCCCCTTGGGTATGTGAGGAGGGGCACGCTAGGCGCGCGCCGACGGGCCGTCCGCGGAACGGCGAATGTCGCCCGAATGTCCGCCGGCTACTCGTCGGAGATGCGCTCGGCGCGTTCGCGGAGCGCCTTGTAGTCCTTGCCGCGGGTGTCGTTGACGAGCGAGTCGGTCGAGGAGAAGCCCCAGCCCTCGTACCTCACGGCCACGCGCGAGAACTTCCGCCGCAGCTCCCCGCCGCACGCCGCGCACGGCTCGGTCCAGTCCTGGCCGAGCGGCAGCAGGTGGTCCTCGACCGAGGAGCAGGAGCGGCAGGCGTACTCGTAGACGGGCATCCGGTTGTCCACACTGTGGAGAAGTCCTGGGGAGAACTACAACGGTGGAACTACAGCGGCGTCAGCGCCACTGCGTCGCGAGGCCGAAGCCGGTCGCGATCCACAGGAAGCCGACGACGACGTTCCACGCCTCGAGCTTGGCGACGGGGTACTCGGAGTTGGAGATGTAGTAGACGACCAGCCAGATCACGCCGATCAGCATGGTGCCGATGACCAGCGCGCCGAACCACGCGGGCGACGGCTGCTTCTTCTTCGCGGACGCGGTCGCCGCCGGCCGGACGTAGAGGTCCGGCTTCTTCTTGCGGACCCTCGACTTGGGCATCGCGCGCACTCCCGGTCTGGTGTGTGTACGGACAGCGTCGGCTAGCGTAACGGCAACGGCGGCGAGGAGGTGAACGTGCGCGCGAGCAGGCGGCAGGTCTGGCACGCCCTCGTCGGCGTCGCCGCGCTGCTCGCGGGCTTCCTGTTCGCCTCCAGCGCGAACACCGCGCGCGGCACCGACCTGCGGTCGCGCCAGCAGCGCCTCCCCGAGCTGATCGCCGCGCAGCAGCGCCGCGTCGCCGACCTCGACGCCGCCGCTGCCCGCCTGCGCCGCGAGATCGACGCGGCCACCGAGGAGGTCTCGAAGGGCGACGCCCGCGTCGCCGAGCTCCAGCGCGCCAACGACGCCCTGGCCGTGCCGTTCGGCCTGACCGCGCTCAAGGGGCCCGGCCTGCACATCACGCTCGACGACGCCCCGCGCCTGGAGCCCGGCGAGCAGCGCCCCGGCAACCCGCACCCCGACGCGCTCGTCGTGCACGAGCAGGACGTCCTCGCGGTCATCAACGCGATGTGGGCGGGCGGCGCGGACGCCGTCGCCGTGATGGGCGACCGGATCGTCACGACCTCCTCCGTACGCTGCGTCGGCAACACGCTGCTGCTGCACGGCAAGGTCTACTCGCCGCCGTTCGTCGTGGAGGCGATCGGCGACCCGGAACGCCTCCAGCGCGCGCTGGACGAGTCGCCGGGCGTGCAGCACTTCCTGTCGTTCGTGGCGGCGTACGACGTCGGCTTCGCCGTCACGGCGGTCGACGAGATCGGCGTGAAGGGCTACGAGGGCCCGCTCGCGCTCGACTCCGCGGAGGTCGCCGAGTGAGGCTGGCGACGTTCCTGCGCGGCCTCGGCCAGACGCTGATCACGGCGGGCGTCGTGATCCTGCTGTTCGTCGCGTACGAGCTGTGGTTCACGGGCCTGGAGACGCAGCGCGAGCAGGACCGGCTGACGACGGCGATCGAGGACGAGTGGCGCCACGGCGCCGGCTCGTACGCCACGGCCGAGGACCTGCTGCGGCCGATCCCGATCGGCAGCGGCGTCGCGGTCATCCGGGTGCCGCGCTTCGGCCGCGACTGGGCGAGGGTGGTCGTGGAGGGCGTGGACCTGCGCGACCTGCGCAAGGGCCCGGGCCACTACCCCGGCACCGCGCTGCCCGGCCAGACCGGCAACTTCGTGGTGTCGGGCCACCGCACGACGTACGGCGCGCCGTTCAACAGGGTGGACGAGCTGAAGCCGGGGGACGCGATCGTGATCGAGACCCGCGACACCTGGTACACCTACCGCGTCACGTCCACCGAGATCGTCCGTCCGACCGCGGTCGAGGTGACGTACCCGGTGCCGAAGCAGCGCGACGCGAAGCCGGCCAAGCCGCTCATCACGCTGACGTCGTGCCACCCGAAGTACTCGGCGCGGCAGCGGTTCGTCGTCTACGGCGAGCTCGGCGAGACGCTCGCGAAGTCCGCAGGCACTCCCAGCGCATTGGCGGGGTGACGGCCGTGCCCCGGCGCTCCTCCTCCGCCTTGCGACGCACCGCCCTCGACACCGCTCGCGACGACCGACGGGCAGGAGGAACGGCCTGATGTACGTCTGGATCTGGCGCCACCTGCCCGGGCCGCTCGTCGCGAGGCTCGCGGCCCTCCTCGTCCTGCTCGCCGGAGTGCTCGCGCTGCTGTTCCTCGTGGTGTTCCCGTGGGTCGAGCCGCGGCTGCCGTTCAACCAGGTCACGGTCCCCCACGAGTCGTCGACGACCACTCCGTAAGATGCCGCGCATGCCCCGCAAGCCGAAGATCACGTACGCCGACAAGCCGTGGCTCGCGTCGTACCCGCCCGAGGTGCCGGGCGACTACGAGTTCCCCGAGGTGCCGCTCACGCGGCTGCTCGACGACGCGGCGGCGTCGTTCCCGACGACGACCGCGCTCGCGTTCCTCGGCACGCGGATCACCTACCGCGAGCTCAAGGAGCAGGTCGACCGCTTCGCGACCGCGCTCGCGGGCCTCGGCGTGACGAAGGGCGACCGCGTCGCGCTCGTCCTCCCGAACTGCCCCCAGAACGTCATCGCGTTCTTCGCCGCCCTGCGCCTCGGCGCGGTCGTCGTGGAGCACAACCCGCTCTACACCGAGACCGAGATGGCCCACCAGCTCGCCGACTGCGGCGCGGAGGTCGTGGTCTGCCTCGACAAGGTCTACGACACCGTCGCCGCCGTGCGGGGACGTACGAGCGTCAAGCACGTCGTCGTCGCGAGCGTCGTGGACTACCTCCCGGCGAAGGAGCGGCTGCTGCTGCAGCTCCCCGTCGCCAAGGCGAAGAGGACCAAGGCCGAGATCACCGCCCCGGTGCCGAAGGGCACCAAGACGTTCCTCAGGCTGCTGGCCGCCGCGAAGACGCCAGCCCGCCAGGTCGCGGTCGACCCGCGCAACGACCTCGCGCTGCTCCAGTACACGGGCGGCACGACCGGGCTGTCCAAGGGCGCGAAGCTCACCCACTACAACCTCGTCGCGAACGCGTACCAGAACCGCCTCTGGCTCCCCGACGTCCAGGCGGGGCGCGAGGTGACGCTCGCGGTGCTGCCGCTGTTCCACGCGTACGGCCTCACCGTCTGCATGAACCTCACGGTCCTCATCGGCGGCACGCTCGTGCTGATCCCGAAGTTCGACCTGCCCGCGGTGTTCAAGGCGATCGACGAGTTCAAGCCGACGCTGTTCCCAGGCGTGCCGCCGATCTACAAGGCGATCGTCGACTCGCCGGAGGTGCGCCGCCACGACCTGAAGTCGATCAAGGCCTGCATCTCCGGCGCGATGAAGCTGCCGCTGGAGACGCAGGAGCAGTTCGAGAAGGTGTCGGGCGGCCGCCTGGTCGAGGGCTACGGCATGACGGAGACGTCGCCGTCGACCCACGGCAACCCCGTCTACGGCAAGCGCAAGATCGGCACGATCGGCATGCCGTTGCCGGGCACCGAGTGCAAGGTCGTGGACCAGGACGACCCGTCGAAGGAGGTCCCGATCGGCGAGCCCGGGGAGCTGCTGATCCGCGGCCCGCAGGTGTTCTCCGGCTACTGGAACCGCGACGACGAGACCCCCCTGACCGACGACGGCTACGTCCTCACCGGCGACGTCGCGCGGATGGACGACGAGGGCTACTTCGAGATCGTCGACCGCAAGAAGGAGCTCATCATCGCGGGCGGGTTCAACATCTACCCGTCCGAGGTGGAGAACGTGCTGTTCTCCCTCGAGGGCGTCGCCGACTGCGTCGTCGCCGGCGTGCCCGACCGCTACCGCGGCGAGACCGTCAAGGCGTACGTCGTGCGGCAGCCCGGCTCCACGCTGACCGAGGAGGACGTGGTCGCGCACTGCGCGGAGCACCTGACGGCGTACAAGGTGCCGAAGATCGTGGAGTTTCGGGAGTCGCTGCCGCGCACCATGGTCGGCAAGGTCCTGCGCCGCGTCCTCCTGGAGGAGGAGAGGGCCAAGGCCGAGAGCGCGGAGCCGGAGAAGCCCGCGCGCAAGGCCCCCGCGAAGAGGGCGGCCGCCACGAAGGCGCCGGCGAAGAAGGCCGCGCCGGCCAAGCCGGCCAAGAAGGCGGCGGCGAAGAAGGCGGCGCCCCGCAAGCCGGCGTCGTAGCCTGGCCGCATGGCCAGGGTGCTCGTCGTCGACAACTACGACTCGTTCGTGTTCAACCTGGTCCAGTACCTCGGCCAGCTCGGCGCCGAGACGACCGTGCTGCGCAACGACGAGGTGCGCCCCGGCGGCGAACGCTCCTACGACGGCGTCCTCCTCTCGCCAGGCCCAGGCACCCCCGAGGACGCGGGCTGCTGCGTCGACCTCGTCCGCACGAGCGCGGTCCCGCTGCTCGGCGTCTGCCTGGGCCACCAGGCCATCGGCGTGGCGTACGGCGCCACGGTCGGCCGCGCGCCCGAGCTGCTGCACGGCAAGACGAGCGAGGTCACGCACACCGGCACCGGCGTGCTGCGCGGGCTGCCGGACCCGTTCACCGCGACGCGCTACCACTCCCTGGCGGTCGAGCCGGACACGGTGCCCGACGAGCTCGAGGTCACGGCCCGCACGGAGTCGGGCGTGATCATGGGGCTGCGCCACAGGGACGCGCCGGTGGAGGGCGTGCAGTTCCACCCCGAGTCGGTGCTCACGCAGGCAGGCCACCTGCTGCTCGCGAACTGGCTCGCGCAGTGCGGCGACGACGACGCGCGAGACCGCGCGCCCGCGCTGGTGGAGCAGGTCGAGGAACGCCGCCGCGCCGCGCTCGCGTCGTAGCCGCTAGTCGGAGTCGACCGAGTCCTGCTCGTCGCCGGGCACGGCGGAGGGGCCGCCGGTGACGACCACCGACGGCGAGCCCGACGGCGTCGGCTCCTCGGTCGGCGTGGGGGTCGGCGTCGGCGTCGGAGACGGCGGCGGCTGCGCGACCTGGAGCACGACGCGCGCGTCCCGCTCGACCTTGGCGCCGCGCTGCGGGTCCTGGCCGACGACGGTGCCGGCCTCGGCGGCGTTGTCCGACGGGACGTCCTCGCGCGTGATGTTCGAGAACCCGAGGCGTTCGAGCTCGCCCCGCGCCTCCTCGAACGTCTTCCCGAACAGGTCGGGCATCGTGATCGTCCCGGCGATCACGACGAGGTTGACCGTCGTGCCCTTCGCCACGGTCGCGCCGGGCGCGGGCGCCATCTCGAGGACGCGTCCCGGCGGGCCCGCCTGCTCGCGCTCGGTGACCTGCCCGACCTTGAGCCCGGCGCGTTCGAGCTCGCCGCGGGCCTGGTCGAGCTGCTGCTGGCGCACGTCGGGCACCCGGACCTGCTCGATGCCCTTCGACACCTTCAACGCCACGTCGTCGCCGCGGCGCACGGTGAAGTTCGGCAGCGGGTCCTGGTCGAACACCTGCCCCGCCGGCACCGTCGGGTTGAACTCCTCGGTCACGTCGCCGACGTCGAGGCCGACCCGCGCGAGCTCCGCGCGCGCCTGCGCGACGGTGCGCGCGGTGACGTTGGGGACGCGGACCTGGCCCCCCTCCTTGTTGTCGAGGATGGCGCGGATCAGCAGCATCGAGCCGAGGAACGCCACCACGGTCGCGACGGCGAGCGCGGCGTACGCGAGCCCGCGCTTGCCGCGCCGCTCCGGCTGCACGGTGCCGAGCACGGCGGTCGACGCGGCGGGCGTGAGCAGCGTCGTGTCCTGCGCGGTGAGGATCGGCGTCGCGCGGACCGCCCGCCCCGCCGCGGCGCGCAGCAGGTCGTCGCGCATCTCGGCGGCGGTCTGGTAGCGGTTGCCGGGGTTCTTCGCCATCGCCTTCATGACGACGGACTCGACGGCCGGCTCGACGTCGGGGTTGAGCGTCGACGGCAGCGTCGGGTCCTCGAGCACGTGCTGGTACGCGACCGCCACGGGCGAGTCGCCGGTGAACGGCGGCTGGTGCGTGAGCAGCTCGTAGAGCAGGCAGCCGGTCGAGTAGACGTCGGAGCGCGCGTCGACGTGCTCGCCGCGCGCCTGCTCCGGCGAGAGGTACTGCGCGGTGCCGATGACGGCGGCGGTCTGCGTCATCGTGGACGACGACCCGCTGATCGCGCGGGCGATGCCGAAGTCCATGACCTTGACCGTGCCGGTCGACGTCAGCATGACGTTGCCGGGCTTGATGTCGCGGTGCACGATGCCCTGCTCGTGCGCGTGCTCCAGGGCCGCGCAGACGTCGGCGACGATCTCGAGCGCGCGTTGCGGCAGCATCCGGCCCTGCGTGCGCAGGACGTCGCGCAGCGTCCGCCCCTCGACGAACTCCATGACGATGAACGGCTTGCCGGCCTCGTCGCCCGTGTCGTAGACGCTGACGATGTTGGGGTGGTTCAGCGAGGCGGACGCCTGCGCCTCGCGGCGGAACCGCGCGAGGAACGTCGGGTCGCCCGCCAGCTCGGGCCGCAGGATCTTGACCGCGACGTCGCGCCCGAGGCGCGTGTCGCGCCCGCGGAACACCTCGGCCATGCCGCCCTGCCCGATCGGCGCACCGACCTCGTAGCGGCCGCCGAGCAGCATCGCCGGCTCAGTCATCCTTGCCCTTCTTGTCGTCCTTGCCCTTGCGCGGCTCTTCGCGGCGCACGGGGCCCGTCGAGTAGACGACGGTGACGGTGGAGCCCTCCCGCAGCCCGGCGGTGGGTGTCACCTCGATGACGGTACCGAACGCACGCTCGTTCGCCCGCCGCGACGTGGCCACCTTCAGGCCGAGACGTTCGAGCCGCGCGACCACGTCGTCGCGCTGCCTACCCACCAGATCCTTGGGGAGCTCGACGGGTTTCGCCCCGCGCGAGATCGTGACCGTGACGTCATCTCCGCGCCGGACGGACGCGCCCGGCCCCGGCTGCTGCCCGGCGACCGTCCCCTCCTTCACGTCCTTGCTCCACGTCAGCCGCTCGACGTAGTCGAGACCCAGCGCGTCGAGCGCGGCGACCGCCTGGGCCTTCGTCTTGCCCGCGAGCGGCGGCACCGTACGCCGCGGCTCGGGCCTCGACGCGCCCCACGCCGCCGCGACGAGCAGCAGCACGAGCGCGAGCCCGATCGACGCGACCAGCCACGCGCGCGAGGGCCTGCGGCGGGCCTTGAGCCGCGGCCCGACGGGCAGCGCCGCGGTCGGCACGGGCACGGCGGCGGTCGGCTCGTCCACGCGCCCGGACAGCCGGGAGCGCACGACCTCGGCCGCCTTCGCGAACGCCGCCGCCGTCGCGAAGCGGTCGTCGGGCTCCTTCGCCATCGCCTGCGCGACGAGGTCGCTGACCTCCTCGGGCACGTCCACCGGCAGCGCGGGCGGGTCCTCGTAGAGGTGCGCCATCGCGATGCCGACGGGCGTGTCCGCGTCGAACGGGCGGTGCCCCGCCAGGCACTCGTACGTCACCACGCCGAGCGAGTACACGTCGCTCGCCGGCGTCACCTCGCGGCCGTTGCCCTGCTCGGGCGAGAGGTAGTGGGCGGTGCCGAGCACCATCCCGGTCTGCGTCAACGGCACCGCGTCGGCCGCGCGCGCGATGCCGAAGTCGGTGACCTTCACGGTGCCGTCGGGGCACACGAGGATGTTGCCGGGCTTCACGTCGCGGTGGATGACCCCGCCCTGGTGCGCGGCGTCGAGCCCGCGCGCGGCCTGGATCACGATGTCGAGCGTGCGGCCGGGCGTCAGGCGCCCCTCGCGGGCGAGCAGCGCCGAGAGCGGCTCGCCGGGGACGAGCTCCATGACGAGGTACGACGTGCCCTCGCCCTCGCCGTAGTCGAAGACGCCCGCGATCGCCGGGTGCGCGAGCCCCGCCGTGTGCCGCGCCTCGGCGCGGAACCGCGCGACGAAGTCCTCGTCGTCGGAGTACTCGCGCTTGAGCAGCTTCACCGCGACGTCGCGGTCGAGCAGCTCGTCGCGCGCCTGCCAGACCTCGCCCATGCCGCCGGTGGCGATCCGCTCGTCGAGGCGGTAGCGGTCGCCGAGGCGCGTGCCCACGTCGGCGGTCATCGCAGCGCCGCCTCCATCACGGCGCGCGCGATCGGCGCGGCGAGCCGGCCGCCGGTGCCGTTGTCGCCGCCACCGCCGCCGTTCTCCACGAGGACCGCGACGGCGATCTTCGGGTCGTTCGCCGGGGCGAAGCCGATGAACCACGCGTGCGCCGGGCCCGCGTTCTGCGCGGTGCCGGTCTTGCCCGCGACCTGCACGCCGGGGATCTGCGCGCGCCGCCCGGTGCCGCCCTCCACGACCGCGACCATCATGTCCGTCAACGCTCGCGCGGTCGCCCCGCTGATCGGGCGGCGCAGCTCGTCCGGCTTGGTCGAGTCGAGCACCGAGAGGTCGGGCGCGAGGACCTGGTCGACGACGTACGGGCGCATCATCCTGCCGTCGTTCGCGACCGCCGCCGCGACCATCGCCATCTGCAGCGGCGTAGCCCGCACGTCGAACTGCCCGATCGCCGACTGCGCGAGCTGCGGCTGGTTGGGGCTCGCGGGGAACACCGAGTTGACCGACCGCAGCGGGTAGCCCGGGCTCGCGTTGAACCCGAACCGCTCCGCCATGTCGCCCACGGCGTCGCCCGCCTGCATGCCGACCGTGGCGAACGACGTGTTGTACGAGTGCTGCAGCGCCTCGCGCAGCGTGACCTTGGACGCGCACGACTCGCCGCTGAAGTTGCGCAGGCGGACGTTGTTCGTCAGCGGCAGGGCGATCGAGGACGAGCAGGGGACCTGCGTGTCCGGCGTCATGTGCAGCCGTTCGATGGCGGCCGCCGCCGTGATCACCTTGAACGTCGAGCCCGGCGGGTAGACCTCCTCGGCGCCGCGGTTGAGCAGCGGCCTGCTGCCGTCCTCGGACAGCCGCTCGTTCGCCGCGCGGATCTGCGCCGGGCGGTGGGAGGACAGGACGTTCGGGTCGTACGACGGGCTCGACACCATCGCGAGCACCTTGCCGGTCCTGGGGTCGAGCGCGACGACGGCGCCGCGCCGGTCGCCGAGCTCGCGGGCGGCGAGGAGCTGGAGGTTCGGGTCGATCGTGAGCTTGACGCTGCCGCCCTGCGGCTCGCGGCCGGTGAGGATGTCGGAGACGCGGCGCACGAACAGCCGGTCGTCGGCCCCGGACAGCGCGTCGTTGTACGCGCGCTCGACGCCCGTGGCGCCGTAGACGAGGGAGTAGTAGCCGGTCACCGGCGCGAAGACGCGCGCGATGTCCGCGCGCCCGCCGCCGTAGACGCGCAGGTACTTCAGCCGGTCGGCCGTCACGCGGCTCTCCACGATCGTGGAGTCGCCCGCGATGATGTCGCCGCGCGGGCGTCCGTACTCGTCGAGCAGCAGCCGGTTGTTGCGCGTGTCCTTGCGCAGGGCGTCGGCGCGCACGACCTGCAGGTAGTTGACGTTGAGGAACAGCAGCCCGAACAGCGCGAGCGCCGCCGTCGCCATCCGCCGGATCGGCCGGTTCACCGGATCACCACCTGCGTCATCTCGCCGGTGAGCTCGTTCGCCGTCGGCGTCACGGGCGCGGCGCTCGGCGTGCGGCCCGCGTCGGAGACGCGCAGCAGCAACGCGACGATGACCCAGTTCGCGACGAGCGACGAGCCGCCGTAGGACAGGAACGGCAGCGTGATGCCGGTCAGCGGGATCAGCCGCGTCACGCCGCCCACGACCACGAACACCTGGAGCGCGACCGCGAACGACAGGCCCGCCGCGAGCAGCTTGCCGAAGTCGTCGCGCACGCCGAGCGCGGCCCTGATGCCGCGCGAGACGAGCAGCCCGAACACCGTCAGCACCGCGACGACGCCGATCAGGCCGAGCTCCTCGCCGATGGTCGAGAAGATGAAGTCGGTGCCGGCGTACGGCACGGTCTCGGGCCGCCCGTTGCCGAGACCCGTCCCCGTGAGCCCGCCGGTCGCGAGGCCGAACAGCGCCTGGGTGAGTTGGTAGCCGCGGTTGCCCGCGTCGGCGAACGGGTCGAGCCAGATGTCCACGCGCGTGCGGACGTGGCCGAACAGGCCGTACGCCGTGTACGCCCCCGCGCTGAACAGGCCGAGCCCGATCAGCAGCCACGACGTCCGCTCCGTGGCGACGTAGAGCATCACCACGAAGATCCCGAAGAACAGCAGGCTCGACCCGAGGTCCTTCTCGCGCACGAGCACCGCGACGCTCGCCAGCCAGGCGAGCAGCACCGGGCCGAGGTCGCGGGCGCGCGGCAGGTTGAGGCCGGCGACCCGGCGGGTGGCGAGCGAGAGCAGCTCGCGCTTGGCCACGAAGTACGACGCGAAGAAGACGATCAGCAGGATCTTCGCGAGCTCGCTCGGCTGGATCGAGAAGCCCGCGACGCGGATCCAGATCTTGGCGCCGTTCACCTCGCTGAACCGCGCGGGCAGCACGGTCGGCAGCATGAGCAGCACCAGGCCGGCGGCCATGAACGTGTAGCGGTAGCGGTCCAGCGCGCGGTGGTCGCGCAGGACCGCGACGACGGCGACGAACAGCGTGATGCCGACCAGCGTCCAGAGGAGCTGCTGGCTGGCGTGG
>DASZER010000005.1:0-10795 GCA_035940575.1 Frankiaceae bacterium
AAGGGCGCGACGTGCTCGTCGTCGCCGGCGGCGTAGGCCCGGCAGCGGCAGCCGCCGCGACCGCGCACGTCGTCGCGACGCACGACGTGGCGCTCGTCGTGTCGATGGGCGTGGCGGGCGCGTTCGCCTCCGCCCGCCTCGCGCACGGCGACACCGCCGTCGCGACGACGATCGTCGCCGCCGACCTCGGCGCGATGTCGCCCGAGCGCTTCCTCGACCTCGCCGCCCTCGGCCTCGACGGAGGCGCGGCCGTCGACTGCCCGCCCGACCTCGTACGCACCGTCGCGCAGCGCGTCGGCGACGCGGGGCTGCACGTCGCGGTCGGCGCGATCCTCACGCTGTCGACGATGACCGGCACCGCCGAGCGCGCGGCCGAGCTGATGTCGCGCCATGGCGGCGTCGCCGAGGCGATGGAGGGCGCGGGCGTCGCGCACGTGGCGGCGTTGCACGGGCTCCCGGTCCTGGAGGTCCGCACGATCAGCAACGAGGTCGGCCTGCGCGACCGCACGTCGTGGGACCTCGTGACGGCGCTGACGTCGCTCGGCACGGCGGCGGGCGCGGTGTTCGGGCCGGGGCTGTGATGGCGCTGTCCCTCGGCTTCTCGCCGTGCCCCAACGACACGTTCGTCTTCCACGCGCTCGTGCACGGCCTCGTCGAGGGGCCCGAGGTCGACGTGACGTACGCGGACATCGATGTCCTCAACGCGCACGCGCTGGCCGGCGACCTCGACGTCGTGAAGGTGTCGTACGCCGTCCTGCCGCGGCTGCGCGGGTACACGCTGCTGCCCAGCGGCGGCGCGCTCGGCCGCGGCTGCGGGCCGCTCGTCGTGACGAAGGGCCGCGACGACGTGCGCGGCGCGACGATCGCGGTGCCCGGCGAGCACACGACGGCGTACCTGCTGCTGCGCCTGTGGGACCCCGGCTTCGCCGACGTGACCGTGATGCCGTTCGACCGGATCATGCCGGCCGTCGCGGCGGGCGAGGTCGACGCGGGCCTGGTGATCCACGAGTCGCGGTTCACCTACCCGTCGTACGGCCTCACGGCCGTCGCCGACCTCGGCGACTGGTGGGAGGGCGAGACCGGCCTGCCGATCCCGCTCGGCGCCATCGTCGCGCGCGACTCGCTCGACACGGCCGCGATCGCGGAGGCGATCCGCCGCAGCGTCGAGCACGCGTGGGCGCACCCGGAGGACAGCCGCGACTACGTCCTCGCGCACAGCCAGGAGCTCGCGCCCGACGTGGTCGACGCGCACATCGCGCTGTACGTCAACGAGCTCACGCGCGACCTGGGCACCGAAGGCCGACGGGCCGCGGACGAGCTGCTCGCTCGTGCCGCGGCCCGTGGGCTCGTTCGCGCCTAGTCGCCGAAGACCGCCCGGCAGGTCGGCGACCACACCGGGATGTCGGTCGGGCAGGAGACCGCGTCGTCGAGGATCCGGCTGACCGGCGGGCCGCACGGCCCGGGGTCGCAGTAGACGACGACCGTGCAGTACGTCGTGCCGGTCGGCAGAGTCGCGGGACGCGTGCCGGCCGGGCAGCCGACGGCCGACGCGGGGGCGGACGTGGCGACGGCCGACGCGATCAGCGCGCCGGCGACGAGGAGGCGCCTCACTCGGCCACCCCGAAGCACGTCTCGCAGTTGAGGTCGGGCAGGCAGACCTTCGTGCTGCCGTTGACGTAGTACGGGCGCGTGAGGTCCTTCGGGCACTCCCACGCGTGGGCCGGGGCCGCGAACGACGCGGCGCCGGCCGCCGCGACGAACGCGGCGACGGCCATGGCACGGATCTTCAACGAGGGTCCTTTCGGTGGCGGGGGTCGGTCACTCCGAGGGGGCGACGGCGGTCGGGTCGCAGGGGCCCGGGTCGCAGTGCGGGACGAGGATGTCCTTGACGTCCTTGACGTTCGCCGTGCAGGTCTCGACGGTGACGGGGCCCGCGGTGACGGGGCTGCCCGCCTGGGTGAGCGGCGGGCACTGCCAGGCGGCGGAGGACGTGGCGGCGAACAGCAGCCCGGTCGTCGTGACGACCGCGGCGACGCCGGCGGCGAGCGCGGCCCTCATCGGGGGGCCCAGCACGGGTCGGGGTCGCAGTCGATGAAGTGGCCGAGCGTGCAGCCGCCGACGGCGTGGCCGGCGACGTAGTACGTGTGGTTCTCGAGCAGCGGCTGAGGGCACTGGTACGCGCCCGCGGGCGCGGCGAGGGACACGCCACCGGCCGCGAGCGCGGCGGCGGTGGCGAGACGGACGAGACGCAAGGGAACTCCTAGCGGGTAAGCCACGGGTCGCACCCGAGGGGGGAGCACTGGACGCCGGGGACGCACACGGTCTGCGCGTGCCCGGCGACCCTGACGGTGCGCGCGTCGGTGCCGGCAGGGCACGCGATCGCGGCGGAGGGAACGGCGAGCAGCGTGCCGCAGGCGAGGGCGGCGGCCGCTCCCGCAGGCAGCAGGCGGCGCACTACGGCAGGACGACCAGGCACGCGGCCGGGTCGCACTGCACGCGCGGCCAGCAGACGGAGACGTAGACGCCGCCGACGCCGTGCGGCTCGTACTGCGTGCCCGGCGGGCAGGTGATGGCCGACGCCGGCGCGGCGGCGAGGAACGCGCCGCCGACCGCGGCGAGAACGGCGAGGGAGGCCTTGAGGCGCATGAGGGGGGCACCTTCCGGAGGGGGTACGGGGTGGTGCCGGAATGATGCCCCGAACGACCCGAATGCGGAAGTACCGGGCCTACGACTCCAGGTCGCGCGCGACCGCGTGGACGACCTCGGCGACGGTCTTGGCCGTCTTGCGGTCGGGGTAGCGGCCGCGCCGCAGGTCGGGCATGACCTTGGCCTCGAGGAGCTTGATGAGGTCCTCGATGATCCCGTGCAGCTCCTCGGCGGGGCGCTTCGCGGCGGCGGCCGCGGCGGCGCTCAGCGTGGGCGGCGCCTCCAGGACGCGTACGGACAGCGCCTGCTCCCCGCGCTTGCCCGCGGCCACACCGAACTCCACGCGCTGCCCCGGGGTCAGCGCCTCGGTCCCCTCGGGCAGCGCGGACGTGTGCACGAACACGTCGCCGCCGTCGTCACGCGAGAGGAAGCCGAAGCCCTTCTCGGTGTCGAACCACTTGACCTTGCCGGTGGGCACGTGACGCTCCTGGGAGGCTGGGAGGGGGACAAGGCTAGCCGACGGCCCACCCCCGGCGAAAAGGACTTCTCGGGCGGATACGATGGAACGTCAGATTTCCGCCCTGGGAGGGGACCCTGCCATGACCGACCAGCCGTCGACGCCGCCCTCGGGCGACCCCGGCGACCCGACCGCCGCCGGCGCGTACGACTCCACGCGCGGTGCCGGCGACCCGGCAGGCGCGGGGTACCCCGCCGCCGAGACGATGCCCGAGCCGAAGCGCGGCCCCGGCCGCGGCATGGTCATCGGCATCGGCGCGACCGTCCTCGCGGTCGTCGCGGGCGCCGCGGTCTACGCCACCACGGCGCTGTCCG
Organism: Frankiaceae bacterium; assembly: GCA_035940575.1. Classification (GTDB taxonomy): domain Bacteria; phylum Actinomycetota; class Actinomycetes; order BP-191; family BP-191; genus BP-191. Next base: position 3,478 of record DASZER010000005.1, read on the forward strand.
GCGGTGGCCGCCAGCCCGACGAGCTCGCGCCGAAGTCGACGTTCGCGTACGCGAAGTTCGACCTCGACCCGGCCGCCAACCAGAAGCTGGCGACCCGGGAGTTCCTCGGCAAGTTCCCCAAGCTGAAGAAGCCCGCCAACGACGAGAACCCGTTCGACTCGATCCTCGAGCAGCTCTTCGAGGGCGAGGCGATCTCCTACGACGCCGACGTGAAGCCGTGGTTCGACAAGCGCGCCGCGATCGCGGGCTTCCGCTCGACCGACGGCCCGACCGCGGTCGGCATCCTCCAGAGCAAGGACGACGGGAAGGCCCGCGCGGCCATGGACAAGGCCGTCGCCGAGGCGAAGAAGGAGGACGAGGACTTCGCCTACAAGATCGACGACGGCTACGTCGTCGTCGGCGACACGCAGGCGCACGTCGACGACGCCGTCGCCCAGGCGAAGAAGGAGTCGATCGAGAAGAACGCGACGTTCAGCGAGGACGTCGACCGCCTCGACGGCGACCAGGTCGCGGTCGCGTGGGTGGACCTGCGCGCGGCGTTCGACGTCGTGAAGGGCGAGCTCCCCGACGCCGGCCTCATCCCGAACGCCGTCACGGACCAGATCAAGGGCCGGGTCGTCAGCGGCCTGCACATGGACGGCGACTTCGCCGAGGTCACCGGCTACATGATCGGCATGGAGCAGGCGGGCCAGAAGCCGCCGGCGGCGAACGACCCCACCCTGCTCAAGGGCCTGCCCGCGGGCACCGTCGCGGCGGTCTCGATGAACGGCCTCGCCGACACGCTCAAGCAGGGCCTCGGCCAGCTCTCCGGCATGGGCCTGGACCCCGAGCAGTTCGTGGGGCCGTTCCTCCAGGAGATCGGGCTGTCGCTCGACGACGTCTTCCCGCTGCTCGGCGACCAGACGGTCGTCTCGCTCGGCGAGGTCCCGACGGGCCCCGAGGACGTCGCGGCCGGCCTGCTCAGCACCGTCAAGGACCCGGCCACCGCCAAGACGAACGGCACCAAGCTCGCCGCCGCCGTCACGCAGCTCGGCGTCCCCGTGCAGGCGGACGTGAGCGGCAACACGTTCTACCTCGCGACCCCGGACTACCTGCCCGCGCTCAAGGCTGGCGACGGCGGCCTCGGCAAGAGCGAGAAGTTCACGAAGGCCATGGGCGACACCGGCTCGATCGCGGCGGCGGTCTACGTCGACCTCGAGGCGATCATCCCGATGCTCGCGCCGAGCGACGAGGAGGCGGCGAACGTCAAGGCGCTCAAGGCCGTCGGCTTCACCGGCGGCTACGACAAGGGCACTCCGTTCTTCCGCCTCCGCGTGGTGGCGCTGTAAGGAGAGGTTCGCCGGACTCGGTCATGGGCACGACGGGAACGACACGTCGAGAACGAGGAGCACGCCCATGACCGAGTCGGACTTCCGCACGGACGACGCCCGCGACGAGGCCGAGACCTCGTCGGCGATCGACGAGGCCGTCCAGGGTCGCGACCCGGGCCCCATCGACGAGGAGGCCATGCAGGCCGCCGAGGGGCTCACCGCGCCGCCCGAGGTCGGGGAGCACCACCGCGAGATGGACCAGATCGGCGCCAACGTGCAGGGCGAGGGCCAGGTCCCGTAAGGCAACGCTTCGGTAGGATCCGCGCTACGGCCGGGCTCGCCGTACCCGCTCTTCGGTCGGGTGCGACGTGACCCGGCCGTTACGCTGTCCGGCGTGGGCTCGCACACACCGTCGCCCCGCGCGGGGGACCGCATGGTCCGTGCGGGCGTCGTCGTCTTCCTCGCCGGTCTCGTCGCGATCGCGGTCGTCTTCGTGCCGTTCACGATCGACCTCGTACGCCACGGCGCGCGCTACGCGCAGTCGGAGCGCAACGAGCGCGGCGTCGCCCTCAACCTCGCGACGTTCCTCGTATGCGCGGGCCTCGGCATCGCGTTGATCGGCCTCGTGCGCCAGGCCCGCGAGAGCCGCGCGCGGTCACGAGACGTCTAGGTCCTCGACGGTGATGCCGCGGCCGACGAGCCAGTCGCGTGCCTCGTCGGCGCGTTCGCCCGAGACCTCGACGATGACCCAGGCGAGGTGCTCCTCGACGTTGGCGCGGCGGATGTTCGTGCGCAGCCCGAACCTGTCGTGCAGCTCCCACAGGACCGGCTCGCCGGCCAGGTCGTCGGAGTAGGTCAGGTGCCAGTGGCGGGTCACCGGTAGCGCTCCGGGTCGGGGAGCAGGTCGTTCATCGACCCCGAGCGGAACGGCTCCACCGTCACGCCCTCCCACCCGTCGAGCGCCGCCTCGATGCCGGCGACCGCGGGCACGAGCGCGGCGTCGACCTCGACGCGCGCGACGTCGCCGAGGTCGCGCACCCGCAGGTCGCGCACGGGCAGCGCCCGCTCGGCGAGCCACGCGCGGGCGGCGGCCTCGGCGCGCTCGACCCGCGCGAGCCGGGCGGGCGTGATCGCGATGCCGAACGCCACGCGGCTCGCCAGGCACGCCGCCGCCGGCTTGTCCCACGTCGGCAGCCCCCACGCGCGCGAGGCCTCGCGGACCTCGGCCTTGGTCAGCCCCGCGTCGAGCAACGGCGTCCGCGCGCCCCGCTCCGCCGCCGCGCGGATGCCGGGGCGGAAGCCCGCGACGGCGTCGTCGGCGTTGGTGCCGGTGCAGACGACGGCGTCGCCGGCGAGCGGCGTGAGGACGTCGAGCAGCTCGGACTTGCAGAAGTAGCAGCGGTCGCCGGCGTTGGCGACGTAGCCCTCGCGCGCCATCTCGTCGGTGCCGGGCGTGAGGTGGCGCACGCCGAGCCCGGCGGCGAGGTCGCGCGCGGCGTCGAGCTCGGTCGCGGGCAGGCTCGGGGAGACGGCGGTCGCCGCGACGACGGCGCCGGGGCCGAGCGCCCGCACGGCGGCGGCGAGGACGAACGCCGAGTCCGCTCCCCCGCTGAACGCCACCAGCACGCGCCCGTACGAGCGCAGCAGGTCGTCGAGGACGTCGAGCTTCGTCACGCGCCCATCCTCCACCACGCGCCGAACTCCTCCAGCGTCTCCATGACGACGTCGGCGCCGTACGCCCGCAGCTCCTCGGCGCCGCACGGGCCCGAGGCCACGGCGACGGAGACGGCGCCGGCCGCCCTGGCGCCGTCGACGTCCGCGACGTGGTCTCCGACGTACGCCGTCGCGCCGTGCTCGCGCAGCGTCTCCCCCTTCGCGGCGCCGTGCCGCCAGCCGACGACGACGTCGGCGACGATGCCGACGGCGTCGAGCGAGGCGCGGGCGAGGACGTCCTGCTTCGCGGTCACGACGAGGGCGGTGCCGCCGTCAGCGCGGACCGCCGCGACGGCCTCGACGGCGCCGGGCAGCGCGGTCGTGTGCGGCAGCGCGATGGGGAGGTACAGCTCGCGGTACCTGTCCGCCGCCGCGTCGACGTCCGCCGCGTCGAACCAGTGCGCCAGCTCGGTCTCCAGCGGCGGGCCCAGCCTCGACGCGACGAGGTCGGCGTCGATCCGTACGCCGGTCTCCTCCGACAGCCGCCGCATCACCGCGACGACGCCGGGGCGCGGGTCGATCAGCGTCATGTCGAGGTCGAACCCGACGACGCGGTGCCTCACCCCTTCGAGCTCTGCTTCAGCACCGTGTCGATCGTGACGGCGGTGGCGAGCACGAACGAGCGCAGCGGGTCCTCGAGCGGGCGATGCACGCGGACGACGTAGTTGTCGGCGGTGGTGAACATCGCCTTCGCCAGGCCCTCCCACGTCTTCTTGACCCGCGCGACCTCGGTGCCCTGCGCGTCGCTGATCGCGAAGTCCCAGGCGCGCCAGTTCTCCGCGGCGAGGCCGCCGACGCGCATGCCGCCGGCCTCGAAGCCGAAGCGGATCTTGCCGATGAGGTTCTCCTGAACGATGCGGCCGACCTCGCGGCCGTCGGGCAGCCCGACGAGGACCTTGCTCTTCCAGAGCGTCCCCGGCCGCGTGACCGTGAGGACGACGCGGCCGTTGCCGTCGCGGATCTCGTAGCGGTGGGTCAGGAGCATGTCGACGTTGGACACCAGGCGCAGGGCCTTGCGCAGGAACGACTGGCCGACCTCGACCACCGAGCCGAGCTGCGTGCCGTTGGCGTCGTAGATGGCGTACTCGTTGGTGATCTCGACGAGCTTCGCCTTCTGGTTGACGACGAGCACGGGCGAGTCGAACAGCGTCGCCGCGCCCGCCGTCTCGAACGGCGCGATGCCGGCCTGCTGCCGGACCTGGCGCTGCACCTGCTCGGGGCGGCTCACCTGGACCTGCCGGTCGGCGGCGGGCGTGAGCGGGCTGACGGCCTGGCCCGTCGCCTGCGAGACGACGTGCTCGGTCCAGTCGGTGCCGTCCCAGTAGCGCTGCTCGAACTGCTTCGACGGGTCGGGGTACCAGCCGGCGGGCGGCGCGCTCTCGGTCATGAGCCCGAGCCTATGTCGCGGGCGCGGCCCCGTGGACGTGAACGGTCCAGGCGGCGCCGTCCCACCAGCGCAGCGCGGGGCCGCCCGCCGGGTCGGCGTACCAGCCGGGCGGCGTCGTCGCGGCGGCCGCCGGCGCCGTGGCCTCGTCGACGGTGGCCTCGTCCACGGCGGCCTGGAGCAGCGCGGCGAAGTACGGGTCGAGCCGGTCGAGCACGACGCCGTCGCCGTGCCTGCGGACGCGGACCCACGCGAGGTCGTACGCCCGCAGCAGCGCGACCTCCGCGGCGACCGACAGCGACGCCGCGAGGACGGGCACGGGGCGCGGCTCGAAGTAGGCCCACACGAGGACGAAGAACGCCGCCATGCCGACGAGCACCGAGGCGAGCTGGAGCAGGAACCTGCGGCGGCGCGTGCCCCGCGCGATCGGCAGCCGGTACGGCACGCCGTCCTGCTCGCCGCCGCCGAGGAGCGCGTGGAGCAGCGGCGAGTGCAGGAGGAGCGGCAGGTCCTTGGGCGCGGCGAGGTGGCGCTGCGCGCGGCCCTCGACGGACGCCGTGGCGGCCCTGCCCGTCCGAGCGCACAGGTGCATCGGCACGTCGACGCGGGCGAGCACGTCGCCAGGGACCTCGATCCTCACAGGACGGGGATCGGCCCGCCGCGACGCGGTCTTGACTACGTTCCTGCGGGGATCTTGGTGCAGACCAGGGCAGACGTGCGGAAGCCGGGCACGGTGTCGAAGCACCACGCGGCGACGTCGGTCGGCACGTGCGGGCAGACGAGCCCGGAGCCGCGGAACGTCGGGACGAGGCTCCAGCACGCGTCGCTGACGGTGCCCGCGGACGCGGGCGTGGCGACGGCGGCGGCGAGGACGGCGGCGAGCGCGAGACGGCGCATGGTCGGACCTCCGAGGGGGTGAGGGACGTGCGCGAGCCTACCCGGCGGCGCGCGCCTCCTCCCACGCCCGCCGGAACGCCGGGTGCGCGTCGAGCTCCAGCGCGCGGCCGCGCAGCCGGGGCCGCACCCACGCGTCGCGGGCGACCCGCCGCAGGACCAGCGACCCGGCGATGCCCGCGACGGCCGCGATCCCCGTCGGGCTGGTCCAGGAGTGCGTACGCGAGACCAGCAGCACGACGACGAGCACGAGCGCCGCGCGGGCGAGGCGCAGCAGGTCGTGGCGGCGGCGAACCTCGGGGGCGATCGGCAGCGCGACGCGGATCGCGTGGCCGCCGAGGAACCGCTCGACGACCCAGCCGCCCCAGCCGAACAGGGCGTACCACCAGTCTGACGCGTCGGCGCCCTCGTAGAGCCACTGCGTGCGCAGGTGCGTGGTCGGCCTGCCGGAGCGCGCGCAGACCGCGGGCACGCCGTGGCGCAGGTCCGCGAGGTCGATCCGCACGGGAGTGGGGTCGGCAGGCGGGGACGTTCGCTGAAACGCCGGAGGGCGGCGCCGCTGTCGCGGTCGCCGCCCTCCGGGCTGTCGTTCCGGGTCTCGGACCTCCGGGGCCCCGCCGCCGCGCGCAGCGCGGTGGTGGGACTACTAGAAGTCCATGTCCCCCATGCCGCCGCCACCCGGCGCGGCCGGGGCCGCCTTCTCCGGCTTGTCGGCGATCACGCACTCCGTGGTGAGGAACAGCGCGGCGATCGACGCGGCGTTCTGCAGCGCGGAACGCGTGACCTTGGCCGGGTCGATGATGCCCGACTTGATCATGTCGACGTACTCGCCGGTGCCCGCGTCGAGGCCCATGCCGACCTTGAGGTTGCGGACCTTCTCCGCCACGACGCCGCCCTCGAGGCCGGCGTTGATCGCGATCTGCTTGAGCGGGGCCTCCAGCGCGAGCTTGACGATGTTGGCGCCCGTCGCCTCGTCGCCCTCGAGGTCCAGCTTCTCGAACGCCGTCGTCGACGCCTGGAGCAGGGCCACGCCGCCACCGGCGACGATGCCCTCCTCGACGGCCGCCTTCGCGTTGCGCACGGCGTCCTCGATGCGGTGCTTGCGCTCCTTGAGCTCGACCTCGGTCGCCGCGCCGGCCTTGATGACGGCGACGCCGCCGGCCAGCTTGGCGAGGCGCTCCTGGAGCTTCTCGCGGTCGTAGTCCGAGTCGCTCTTCTCGATCTCGGCCTTGATCTGGTTGACGCGGCCCGCGATCTGGTCCGCGTCGCCCGAGCCCTCGACGATCGTCGTCTCGTCCTTGGTGATGACGACCTTGCGGGCGCGGCCGAGGAGCTCGAGGCCGGCGCTGTCGAGCTTGAGGCCGACCTCCTCGCTGATGACCTGGCCGCCGGTCAGGATGGCCATGTCCTGCAGCATCGCCTTGCGGCGGTCGCCGAAGCCGGGCGCCTTGACGGCGGCCGAGCGGAACGTGCCGCGGATCTTGTTCACGACGAGCGTCGCGAGGGCCTCGCCCTCGACGTCCTCGGCGATGATCGCGAGCGGCTTGCCGCTCTGCATGACCTTCTCGAGGACCGGGAGCAGGTCCTTGACGGCGCTGATCTTGCTGTTGACGAGCAGGATGTACGGGTCGTCGAGGACGGCCTCCATCCGCTCCGGGTCGGTGACGAAGTACGGCGAGATGTAGCCCTTGTCGAAGCGCATGCCCTCGGTGAGCTCGAGCTCGAGGCCGAAGGTGTTGCTCTCCTCGACGGTGATGACGCCTTCCTTGCCGACCTTGTCCATCGCCTCGGCGATGAGCTCGCCGATCGTGGTGTCGCCCGCGGAGATGCTCGCGGTGGAGGCGATCTGCTCCTTGGTCTCGACGTCCTTCGCGACCGACGCGATCTGCTCGACCACGCGCTCGACGGCCGCCTCGATGCCACGCTTGAGCGACATCGGGTTGGCGCCGGCGGCGACGTTGCGGAGGCCCTCGCGGACCAGCGCCTGCGCCAGGACGGTCGCCGTCGTCGTGCCGTC
>DASZER010000006.1:0-14957 GCA_035940575.1 Frankiaceae bacterium
CGGATCACCCGCAGCACCGGACGGCTCTCGCCGGTCATCGCTTCACCACCCTCGTCACAGCGGGATGTTGCCGTGCTTCTTCGGGGGCAGCACCTCGCGCTTGGTGCGCAGCGCCCGCAACGCCTTGATCACGTGCCGGCGGGTGGTCGAGGGCGGGATGACCGCGTCCACGTAGCCGCGCTCCGCCGCGACGTACGGGTTGGCCAGCGTGTCCTCGTACCGCTGGACGAATTCCGCGTGCAGCGCCCCCGGGTCGGCGGCGGCCGCCAGCTCGCGCCGGAACAGGATGTTCACCGCGCCCTGCGCGCCCATCACCGCGATCTGCGCGGTCGGCCAGGCGAAGTTGAGGTCGGCGCCAAGGTGCTTGGACCCCATGACGTCGTACGCGCCGCCGTACGCCTTGCGCGTGATGACCGTCACCTTCGGCACCGTGGCCTCGGCGTAGGCGTAGATCAGCTTGGCGCCGCGCCGGATGATGCCCTCCCACTCCTGGCCGGTGCCGGGCAGGAAGCCGGGCACGTCGACGAACGTCACGACCGGGACGTTGAACGCGTCGCAGGTGCGCACGAACCGCGCGGCCTTCTCCGACGCGTCGATGTCCAGGCAGCCGGCGAAGTGCATCGGCTGGTTCGCGACGACGCCGACCGAGCGGCCGTCGATGCGGCCGAAGCCGCAGATCATGTTCCGCGCGAACAGCGCGTGCACCTCGAGGAACTCCCCGTCGTCCAGCACCGCCTCGATCACCCGGTGCATGTCGTACGGCTGGTTGCTGCTGTCGGGGATCAGCGTGTCGAGCTCCTCGACGGCCGCGTCGGGGTCGCCCTCCTCGGCGTACGCGGGCGCGTCCTCGAGGTTGTTGTCGGGCAGGTACGAGAGCAGCGCGCGGGCGAGGTCGAGGCAGTCGTTCTCGTCGGTGGCGACGAAGTGCGCGACGCCGCTCTTGCTGTTGTGCGTCTGCGCGCCGCCGAGCTCCTCGAACTCCACGTCCTCGCCGGTCACCGTCTTGATGACGTCCGGGCCGGTGATGAACATGTGCGAGGTCTTGTCGACCATCAGCGTGAAGTCGGTGATGGCCGGCGAGTAGACCGCGCCGCCGGCGCACGGGCCCATGATCAGGCTGAGCTGCGGGACGACGCCGGACGCCATGACGTTGCGGTAGAAGATCTCGCCGTACAGGCCGAGCGAGACGACGCCCTCCTGGATGCGCGCGCCGCCCGAGTCGTTGATGCCGACGACCGGGCAGCCGGTCTTCAGCGCCAGGTCCATGACCTTGACGATCTTCTCGCCGAACACCTCGCCGAGGCTGCCGCCGAACACCGTGAAGTCCTGGCTGAAGACGCACACCTTGCGGCCGTCGACGGTGCCGTAGCCGGTGACGACGCCGTCGCCGTACGGGCGGTTCTTCTCGACGCCGAAGTCGTGGGCACGGTGGCGCGCCAGCGCGTCGGTCTCCACGAACGACCCCGGGTCGAGGAACGCCTCGATCCGCTCGCGCGCGGTCATCTTGCCCTTGGCGTGCTGCGACTCGACGGCCTTCGCGGAGCCGGCGTGGGTCGCCTCCTCGCGCTTGTGCTCGAGCTGCGCGAGCTTGCCCGCGGTGGTGTGCAGGTCGACGGGCGGAACGGCCTCTGCGGTCATGGGTCCGTATCGTAGGTGGGGATGTACGAGGACCTGGACCGGCCGCCGCTCCAGCCCCGCGTGCTGAACCGCGCGCTGCCCCCGCCGTGGCGCGAGGTGCGCGTCCTCGACTCGATCGGGTCGACCAACGACTACGTCGCCACGCTGGCCCGAGCGGGCGCGGGCGAGGGGCTCGTCGTGGTCGCGGAGCACCAGTTCCTCGGGCGCGGGCGGCTCGACCGCACGTGGGCGTCGCCGCCGCGCGCGGGGCTGACGTTCTCGGTGCTGCTGCGCCCGAGCGTCCCACCCGCGGTACGGCCCTGGGTGCCGATGCTGCTCGCGGCCGTGGCGTCGGAGTCGCTGTCCGACCGCTGCGACCTCGACGTCGCGCTGAAGTGGCCCAACGACCTCCTCGTCGCCGGCCGCAAGGTCGGTGGCGTCCTCGCCGAGTCGACGGGCGACGCCGTCGTCGTGGGCTTCGGGATCAACGTCTCCAACCGCCGCGACGAGCTGCCCCGCGACGACGCGACGTCGCTGTCGCTGGAGACCGGCGACGTGGTCGACCGGATGCCCGTGCTGCTCGCGCTGCTGCGCGCGATGGGACCCGCGTACGTCGCGTGGACCGGCGACGCGGTCGAGGCGGCGGAGCGCTACCGCGCCCGCTGCGACACCGTCGGGCGGCAGGTGCGGGTGACGTTGCCGGGCGACCGCTCGCTGGAAGGCGAGGCGACCGGCGTGGACACGGCCGGCCGCCTCGTCGTCACCTCACCCGACGGCGTCGAGACCGCCGTGTCGGCGGGCGACGTCGTGCACGTGCGTCCCGCCTAGCCCTACTAGGCGACGCGGTACGTCTTCGAGTCGGGCCAGAGCACCGAGCCGTCCTGCGCCGACGACTCCCACGCCGTGAAGACGACATCGCCCGTCGTGCCCGCGGGCAGCGTCACGCTGACGGTGAAGTCGCCGCGCTCCGGCGCGCCCTTGGTCGCCGTGACGAAGCCGCTCTTGAGAACGGCGTCGGAGCCGGGGCGGGTGACCTTCCACTGCACGGTCGCCTCGAACACCGTGGCCGTGCCCTTGACCGTGAACGTCCTGCCGACGCGCGAGAGGTGCGCGGGCTCGACGACCCAGATCGGCGCGAGGGTGTCCGTGGAGGCGCGGCGGGTCAGCGTGCCGCGCGTGTCGACGTGGCCCCAGAGCGTCTCCTTCGTCTGCCCGTCGAAGCGCAGCCGCACCCCGGTGATCGACGGCGCGGCGGCGGTGACGGTGTGGACGAGCTGCTGCAATGACGCCTGCTCGACCGACGCGCCGGCGCTCGCCGTGCGGGCGTTGGCGGACAGGTCGACGGTGGCGACGTTGCCGCTGACGGAGATGCCGCGGACCTGCGTCGACACGGGCCAGACGGAGCGGTAGTCGGTGTCCTGCGGGGCGAGGTGCAGCATCGCCTCGACGGCCGCCTTCACGACGCCCGCGCTGCGCGGCACCGACCGGAACTCGCGGTACAGCACGGTCCTCGGCGTGCCGCCGCCGAGGTAGTAGACGGGCACGCGCATCGTGCCTGTCGCGCTCGGCGACGCCGACGTGCCGGTGCTCGGCGTCGCGGTGGGCGTGGAGCCCGTCGCGCTTGGCTGCGACGTCGGCGGAGCGGTCGTGGTCGTCGGCTGGACCGACGGGGTGGCGTCGTTCGAGCACGCGGCGGCCAGCGCCGCCAGGACGACGGTGGTGGCGAGCAGGCGGCGGGTCATCTCGGGCTCCTTGGTCGCGGCGTTCGCGCGAGTTCCTACCGCGACAGACGCGGCGGGTGGGGGAGAAGTTGCACCCGCCGTGCCACGATTCGTGCAGCCTCGACGAGAGGGGAAGGCCATGCCCTACCCGCGCAAGCTGCTCAACGAGGACGAGGACATCGTCTTCGACCTGCACCCGCACTGGAAGGCGCTCGTCATCCCGACGCTGCTCGCGCCGGTGATCGTCTTCGTGGCGACGTTCGTCGCGGGCAAGGTGCCCGAGGGCGGCCAGCAGCGGAACCTGCGCCTCCTCGTCGTCGTGGCCGCGCTGGTGGCGTTCGGGTGGCTCGTCGTGGCGCCGTACGTCCGCTGGCTCACGACGCACTTCGTCCTCACGACGCGGCGCGTGCTGATGCGCGAGGGCCTCGTCGCGCGCAAGGGCCGCGACATCCCGATCTTCCGCATCAACGACGTGACGTTCGAGCACACGGTCGTCGAGCGCATCCTGGGCGCGGGCACGCTCGTCGTGGAGAGCGCGGGCGAGCGCGGCCAGGTGACGTTGAAGGACATCCCGCACGTCGAGGACGTGCAGCGCGAGATCTACACGCTGATCGACGCCGACGACGCGCGGCGGCGTACCGGCGGGGGCGAGACGGCCGCTCCTGAGGTGGAGGCGTAGCGGCTACCCTGTGCCGCTATGACCCGTTACCCCCTCGTCCGGGGCGCCCTCGCGGGTGCCCTCGCAGTAGCCCCCGCGGTGCCCGCCGCGGCGCAGCCCGAGCCCATCTGCGTCTACCCGTACGACGGCGGCTGGTGCACGCCCGACCCCTCGGACACCGTCACCGTGACCGAGCTGTGCGTGTACCCGTACGACGGCGGCTGGTGCGTCCCCTGGGTGGAGGTCCACCCGTAACCCCTCGTAGGAGGCCCCTCGTGAAGAAGCTCCTGCTCGCGGCCGCGCTGTCAGCGGCCTTCCTCGGCGGCTCGCCCGCCCACGCGTGCACGCTCGAGACGTGCGCCGGCACGTCGGTCGTGTGCACCAAGGTCAACTGCCACGTCTGCTACTACGACCCGCCCGGCTACCGCTGCCTCTAGCCCCGGAGACCCCTCGTGAAGAAGCTCCTCGCCCTCGCGGTGATCGCCTCGGCGTTCGCCGTCGCCACCCCGGCCCACGCGATCCAGGACCTCCGCGCGATCTGCAACGAGGACTCGTGCGCCGGCGTCAAGCGCTGCTACAACTGGACCGACTACCCGACCTGCATCTACCCCTGGCCGCTGGTCCCGTAAAGGGATACGCGGCGCCCAGGGCGGCACCTCGCGGCGTTGTCGTCGTCGCCGATGGCTCCATCGGCTCGTCCTCCGCCTTGCGATGCACCACCCTGGACGCCGCGCGGGCGGGGGCTGCTCTCACGCCTCGTAGAGGCGCTCAGGCTCGTCCTCGACCGCGGCGGGGTCCTCCATCCGCTGCGTCGCGTCGGTCTCGGGGTCAGGTCCAGGGCGGTCGACGCCCGCGTTCTCGGTCATGACGACGGAGTACCCTCCCCCGTCGTGTCCGAATACGTCACCGTCCGCAGGGACGGCCACGTCGCCGAGATCGTCCTGGACCGGCCCGAGGCCCACAACGCCCTCTCCACCGCGATGGCGCGCGAGGTCGCGGTCGCCTGCCGCGAGGTCGGCGACGACCGCGCGGTCCGCGCCGTCGTGCTGTCGGCGGCGGGGGAGAAGGCGTTCTGCGTCGGCGCCGACCTCAAGGAGCGCAACGGCTTCAGCGACGCCGACCTCATGCGGCAGCGGCCGGTGTTCAGGGCGGCGTTCGGCGGCGTCGTGGACCTGCCGCAGCCGACGGTCGCGGCGGTGCACGGCTTCGCGCTCGGCGGCGGCTGCGAGCTCGCGCTCGCGTGCGACCTGATCGTCGCGGAGGAGACGGCGACGTTCGGGCTCCCCGAGGTCACCGTCGGCGTCGTGCCCGGCGGCGGCGGCACGCAGACGCTCGTACGCCGCGTCGGCTACGCGCGCGCCGCCGACCTGATCCTGACCGGCCGCAAGATCGGCGCGGCGGAGGCGTACGACCTCGGCATCGTCAACCGGCTCGTCCCCACCGGCAGCGCCCGCGACGAGGCCCTCGCGCTCGCCGCGACGATCGCGAGGAACTCCCCGGTCGGCACCCGCGCCGCCAAGCAGGCGCTACGGCTCGGGAGCACACTGGACCTCAAGGCAGGCCTCGACGTCGAGGACGCGGCCTGGCGCAGCGTGGCGTTCAGCGGCGACCGCCGCGAGGGCGTCGCGGCGTTCAACGAGAAGCGACCCCCGGAGTGGCCTGGTGAGTAACGACCTCCCGAAGGCGATCAGCCTGCGCGAGGTGGGCCCGCGCGACGGCCTGCAGAACGAGGCCCCGGTCCCGACCGAAGCCAAGGTCCGCCTGATCGACGCGCTGTCGCGCACGGGCGTCGGGCGGATCGAGGCGGTGTCGTTCGTCCACCCCAAGGCGATCCCGCAGATGGCCGACGCGGACGACGTGTGGCAGCGCATCGACCGCGCCGGCGACGTCCGCTACTCCGCGCTCGTCCCGAACCTCAAGGGCGCCGAGCGCGCGTTGAAGCAGGGCTTCACCGAGATCGAGGTCGTCGTCTCGGCCAGCGACACGCACAACCGCAAGAACGTCAACCGCTCGACCGAGGAGTCGCTCGACGACATCGCGGGCGTCATCGCGCTGGCGCACGACCACCAGGCGACGTGCCAGGTGATCGTGAGCACGGCGTTCGGCTGCCCGTACGAGGGCGAGGTGCCGGTCGAGCGCGTGCTGTGGGCGGCGGGCCGCGCGGTCGCCGACGGCGCCGACGGCATCTCGTACGGCGACACGACCGGCATGGCGACGCCGGGCCGCGTCACCGCGCTCGTCGGCGAGACGCGCATGGCGCACCCCGACGTGCCGCTGAACCTGCACTTCCACAACACCCGCGGCACCGGCCTCGCCAACGTCCTCGCCGCGCTCCAGCTCGGCGTCACCGACTTCGACGCGAGCGTGGGCGGGCTCGGCGGGTGCCCGTACGCGCCGGGCGCGACCGGCAACGTCTGCACCGAGGACCTCGTGCACATGGTCGAGGACATGGGCGTCGCGACCGGCGTCGACCTCGACGCGCTGCTCGACGCCGCCAGGCTCGCGGAGGACCTGGTGGGGCGTACGCTTCCCTCACAGGTACTGCGTGCCGGGCCCCGCACGCGCCGCGCGACGCCGTAGACCCACGACCCGGGGGTTGAACCCATCATGAAGCGCCTCTCGACGACGGCCAGGCTCGGCCTCGTCCTCGCCGCGTCCGCGGCTCTTGTCCAGATCACGACGACCGCTCCGGCCTCGACCGCGAGCAGGCCGTACGTCCCCGGCGCCGGCGAGCTCGTGCTCCGGGCCGGCCCGGCGACCCACGGCTTCGGCGGCGAGCACGAGCCGGCCATCGGGCTGCCGTACGCGCCGATCGCGAACCTCGACACCGCGAAGCTGCAGCACGAGTACGCCCTCCAGTCGAAGGCGCTGCCCGGCCAGCTCGCGAACCTCCAGTGGAAGAACGTCGGCCCGTTCGGCCAGGACGACCCGATCGACTACCCGCAGGGCGGGCTGCGCTTCGCGCGCAGCGCAGGCATGGGCGCGACGATCGAGGTCGACCCGAGCGACGCGACCGGCAACTCCGTCTACGTCGGCAACATGGGCGGCCTCTGGCACACCACCGACGGGGGCGAGACCTGGAAGAACCTCTCGGACTCGTTCAGCCGCGGCGCCGTGGGCGCCATCGCCGTCGACCCGAAGGACACCGACAGCATCTACGTCGGCACCGGCATCGGGTACCTCACGACGTCCGGCGACTCGCCGGGCTCCGGCCTGTGGGTCAGCCACGACGGCGGCAAGACGTTCTTCCGGCCCGCCTCGAACATGCGCGGCTACGCCACCAACGACATCCTCGTCACCGACGACGGCGTCCTCGCCGCGACGAGCGACGGCCTCTACGTCTCCACCGACAAGGGCACGTCGTTCCACCGCGTGAGCCTGCCGAACAACGCCGACCACTCCGGCCCGGCCACGGGCGCGTACGCGAACTGGATCTCCTCGCTCGCGGTGAACCCGCTCGACCCCAAGGAGATCGTCGCCGCGGTCGGCCTCGGCATGGGCAAGCGGCCCGGCCCGCAGAACGAGCCGCTGTCCCCGGGCAACGGCCTCTACAAGTCCACGGCGGGCCCCGACGGCCCGTACGAGTTCATGGAGTCGACGGGCCAGCTCAAGCACGAGGCGTCGTCGACGGACCCGGTCGGCCGGATCATGATGTCGTGGGTCAAGGACCCCGGCGGCGACACGTCCGTCCTGTGGGCCATCGTCTCCGACGCCGGCCTCGCGTACAGCAAGGACCCGGCCGGGCTCGACATGGTCGGCGAGACGACGGGCCAGAACCTCAACGCCACCAACACGCAGCTCAACGGCCTCTACCGGTCGGACGACGGCGGCGGCACGTTCACGAACAAGGCGACGCCGCAGTCGATCCAGACCAGCGTCAACAGCGGCCTCGGCATCTACCCGGCGCTCGGCTACGGCATCGGCGTGCAGGCGTACTACAACCTGTGGGTCCAGGCCGACCCGCGCAACCCCGACCAGGTGTACCTGGGCCTCGAAGAGGTCTTCCAGTCGGTGGCCGGCACGGAGGAGGGCCCGCAGAAGGGCGTCTTCGAGATCATCCAGCGGTACTGGGACGTCTGCGGCTCGACGACGTACCTCGAGAACGTCTTCGGCGGCGTCACCTGCCCCGACCAGACGCCGAAGTACGGCGGCGTGTCGACGCACCCCGACCAGCACTGGGGCGCGATCGCCCCGTCCGACTCCGGCATCCGCCTCTACACGGCGAACGACGGCGGCTTCTTCCGGCAGGACAGCCACGCGATCGACGCGGTGCGCAACGGCTTCGACAACAACGGCTGGGTCGAGATGAACACCCTGCCGACCGTCCAGCCGTACAAGGTCGCGCGCAACGCCGACGGCGAGTTCCTCTACGCGCTGCAGGACAACGGCACCGGCTTCTTCGCCCCCGGCAAGACCGGCACGCTCGTGACCGGCGGCGACGGCGTGAACATCGTCTCCACGCCCGACCCGGACACGTGGTACGCCTCCGCGCAGGGCGCGATCATGTACGTCACCACCGACCACGGGAAGACGATCCGCGCGATCCCGGCGGACCTCGCCGGGGCGACGTTCCTCTCGCCGCTCGCGATCGACCCGACCGACGAGAACCACCTCGTCGTCGCGGGCCGCGACATCCACGAGACGACCAAGGGCCCCGAGACGATGTCCACCATCGACCCGCTGCTCTACACGGTCGTGCAGACGGACTGGACGCAGTCGTACGACACCGGCAACAGCGAGGTGTCGGGCGCGGCGTTCCAGTCGCAGGGCATCGCGCTCCGCGGCGAGCACGTCTACGTCGGCATCTGCGGCCTGTGCCGCAACACGCTCGGCGACCCCGAGCTCGTCTACTCGACCGTCGCGACCAACGTGCAGTCGGGCTGCGAGGCGGCCAAGGCGTCCAGCGAGTGCTGGCACACCGCGGCCGGCAAGGGCTTGCCGCACAACTCGATCTGGAACCTCGAGATCGACCCGACCGACCCCAAGACGGTCTACGTCGTCCTCAACAACAACTCGCAGATCGGCTACGACCCCAAGGTCGGCGGCAACCAGCGCGTCATGGTCAGCCATGACGCGGGCGAGACGTTCAAGGACATCACCGGCAACCTGCGCACCTCGCAGGCCCGCGACATCGTCGTGCGCGGCAACAACCTGATCGTCGCGACCGACCACGGCGTGTTCACGGCGCCGAAGACGGGCATGGGCTGGTCGCGCCTGGCGTCGGGCCTTCCGCCGGTGCGCGTGTTCGACCTGCACCTCGACCCGACGGGCCAGTACCTCACCGCCTCGGTCTACGGCCGTGGCGTGTGGGTGCTCGACTTCAAGGCGAAGTCGCCCTCGTCCTCCGGCCCCGGCCCGGACGGCGCCCCGGAGAAGCCGCCGGTCGCGAAGCCCGGCGACAAGGGCAGCACGCCGGCGACCGGTGCCGACGCGGCGACCGCGGTCGTGGCGACGGTGTTCGCCCTCGGCGCGCTCGCGTCGCGCCGGGTGCGGCGGCGTTCGGCGTCCGCCGCGTAGCGGCTCACGAGGCTCGGCGTAGCGGCCTCCACGTGCGGGTGCTCCTCGCGCGTGGAGGCCGTTCCCGTCGCGGTCGTGCGTAGCCGGTGAGCGGCGCCTACAGGAACCGGAACCAGATGCCGTAGGCGAGCGCCCGGCTGGGGCCCGGTCCCGCGCTGGCCGCCTCGAAGCCGATGTACTGGCGCCCCTTCGCGCCGGACCACGGGACGTTGGACGCGTTGCTTCCGATACTGGTCCCGCTGGCGTGCTCCATCGCGGCGGTGACGGCCGCGTCCTCGGCGTCGCCCGGGGCCGACGTGTCGCCGCAGCCGTACGGGTGGTCCTTGGCCTCCGCCGACGCCGCGGGCTTCCGCCAGTTGGGGAACATGCAGCCCGCGATGGATCGCGGCTGGTTCCCGTTGTTCGGCAGCGTGCCCCGGTCGTCCGCGCGGTTGATCGCGTAGAACTCGGCCCAGCCCGCGCCCTGCAGGTCGAACGTCTGCCCGCCGTACGTGTAGCCGTTGCTGCGCCCGGTCGCGTCGCCGCAGCCGAACGGCACGCACGTCTGCGGGATCTCGCCCGCGTAGCCGCGGAACCGCGCGCCCGGACGGTATGCCGTGTGCCCGCGCAGCGTCGTCGTCCTGATCCGCAGCGTGGCCTTGCCGTCGGTGAAGAGGTAGACGTCGACGTGCGGCGCCTCGAGGAGCGCCGGCTCGGCGAGGAACGCGTCGTGCCGGTGCGAGACCGGGAGGGAGTCGAAGGCGCCGCTGTCGTGCAGGCCGTGGACCCAGTTGACGCGGTCGGCCAGGCAGCGAGGCCCATAGGTCTGGGGGCAGTCCTCCGGTTGGTGCGGCGCCATGATCCGGACGAACGCGAACGTCGCGCCGGACACCCACAGGTCCACGTCACCGCCGCGATATCCGGTCGGTCCGGCCACGCTCAACCGGATCGCCGCGGCGCCTGACCAGGTGAGCGTGGTCTCCGCGCCGAGCACGCCGCGCGCCGCCAGTGGCGGTGACGCGGCGTGCGCGGGCGTGACAGCCGCCCCGCTCGCGGTGGCGAGCAGGGCGGCCGTCAGCAGGCGGAGCACGCGCACTAGACGCCGGCCACGTAGAAGAGCTCGCTGACGCCACGGATGGTGCGGCCCGTCGTGGTGGTGCCGACGAAGCGGGCGTAGTGCCAGGTGTTCAGCGCGGGGCTGCCACCCGCATACCGCACGATGCGATTCGGGTTCACCGTCGTCGCCCCAGCGGTCGCGGGCAACGTGTTGTTGGCGCTGAGGCCGGAGACGTAGTGGCCTCCGGTGTAGTACCAGTCGGTCACGGTGCCGGTCGCCGAGTAGACCGCGCCGGTGTCGAGGCTGACGCACTTCCAGTGACCGACGATCTCGGCCTGGCCGTACACCTCACCCACGACGACACCCGCACGCGGGTTCAGCATGTGCCCGTCGACGACGGGCGCCGGGTCGCACGTGATGTTGTCGCCGAACGCCGCGCTCGTGTCGGCGAGGTTCGCGGTGGCGTCGGCCTGGACCACGGCCGCGTAGAGCGTGAACGCCGGGACCTCGGTCGCCGCTTCGGCCACCGCCCCCGTGCCTGCCGCGATCGCTGCCGCGGCGGCGACTCCCAGAGCCTTGCCGTGCCTTCGGAACACCGATACCTCCCCCGTTGTCACCGGGTCGACGACCCGGCCCCCGCGTGACAGTTCGCGCTGAGGGAGACGGCTCCTGCTTCGCCGTCCCCAGGGGGGGTACGCCTCGCGCGTGGAGGCCGTTCCCGTCGTACGACCCGAGACGTGGGGTGAGCTCCAGGACGTCCTCGCGGCGACGGACTGGCCGCAGGTGCGCGGGCTGCGTACGCAGCTCGTCTACCGCGGCCTCTCGTGCGAGCGGCGGACGCTGGAGACGAGCCTGTCGCGCCTCTCGGAGTCGCCCTCGGACGTCGAGCACCACCTCGTCCGGAACTTCCGCAAGTACGCCCATCGCGACCACACCTCCGACGACACGGTGTGGAACTGGCTCGCGCTCGGCCAGCACCACGGCCTGCCGACGCGGCTGCTGGACTGGACGTTCTCGCCGCTCGTCGCGCTGCACTTCGCGACCGACAGGGCGTTCGACGAGGACGGCGTCGTGTGGTGCGTGGACTTCCGGCGCGTGCACGAGCACCTGCCGAAGCCGTTGCGCAAGGCGCTGGAGGACGAGGGCGCCGACGTGTTCACGACCGAGATGCTCGCGGCGGAGGTGCCGACGCTCGCGGACTTCGACGACCTCGCGGGCGGCGACCCGTACGCGCTGTTCTTCGAGCCGCCGTCGCTGGACGACCGGATCGTGACGCAGGCGGCGGTGTTCTCGGTGGCGGCGGGGACGTGGGACGGGCTCGACGTGTGGCTGCGCGACCACCCCGACCTCGCGAAGCGCGTGATCGTGCCCGCCGAGCTCAAGTGGGAGGTACGCGACCGGCTCGACCAGGCGAACGTCACCGAGCGCGTGATCTTCCCCGGGCTCGACGGCCTCGCGCGGTGGCTGCGCAGGTACTACGGCCCGCGGCCGTCGATGTAACCGAGCGTGACGTTCCCGCTACTCGTGCGTTGACCCTGCATGCGCCGACTCCTCCCGCTCGTCCTGTCCGCCATGCTCGCCCCCGCCGCGTACGCCCTGCCCGGCGGCGTCGTGCTGCCCGGCTGCACGCTGCCCGCGCCGCCGCCCGCGCCGTCCGCCCTGGAGGGCAACGGCTACGTGCGCCTCGGTGCCGACGGCACGGCTTCCTGGGTCGTCAACGGCGCGAGGTGGGGCTCGTGGCACGGCGCGTCGTCCGCGTACTGGATGGAGCCGCTGGACGTGACGCGGCCGACGCCGCTGTGCGTCGACGGCGTTCCCGTCGCGCTCGCGGTACGCGCGCAGCAGGAGGCCCTGGGCCGCGTCGCGTGGTCACCCGACGGCACGCGCCTGGCGTACGCCGAGGGCGGCGTGCTCAAGGTCCGCACCGGCTCGGCCGTCGTGTCCTACGGCACCGTGGCGTCGTTCGCGTGGTCGCCCGCGGGCGACGCGCTGCTGGTGGACGGCCCGCGCGTCGTCGCGCTCGGCGGGACCGTCACGGCCCTCGACGTCAGCGACGCCGTGTGGGGCGGCGGGCGCGTGTTCGGGCACGGGGACTGGGTGTACGACCCCGACACCGACCTGATGCTGCCCGAGGTGGTCTCGGTGCTGCCCGACGGCAGCGACAGGCAGGCCCACGGCACGGGCGCGTTCGCGGTCTCGGGCGACGGCACGCGCATCGCGCTGGTCGGCGAGGACGGCTTCCGGGTCGTCGCGCCCGACGGCACCGACCTCGGCTCGGCGGCCGTCGCGAGCCCGGACGGCGTGACGTTCGCCGCCGACGGGACCGTGGCGTTCACGTCGGGCGCGGTCGCGCACACGTGGGACGGCACGGCGGTCACCGCGCACCCGACGGGGCGGCTCGCGTACGACGTGCACTGGGCAGGCACGCACCTGTGGTGGAACGACACCGACGCCGCCGGCACCGTGCGCCTCGTCGTGGACGGCACGGCGGTCGCCACGGCCGCGTACGCGCACGACCTCGACGTCGTCCGCCGCGACGCCGACGGGTCGCTGCTCGTGGAGGTCGAGAGGCTGCGCGGCCTGCCGACGAACGGCTAACCGAGCCGCCCGCGCAGCACCGCGACGCCGTCGCCCGAGAGGTCGTCGAGCGCGACGCCGCGGCCGACCAGCGCCAGCGCCAGCGCCTCGCTCGGCCCGCTCACCTCGGCGCCGTCGCCGTGCGACCAGTCCAGGTCGGTGGCGCGCAGCCGCAGCCCTTCGATGCGCCCCTTCGGGACGAACGCCCGGTGCGCCACCGGCGTCACGAGGAAGTCCAGCACGAACCGCCACGTCTCCGGCGGCGCGCCCGTGTCGAGCCCGAGCGGTCGCGCGACGTCGCGCGTGTGCACGCACACGTCCGTCAGCGGCGCGGACGGCGGGTGCCCCGGCGGCGTCCAGCGGCTGGTGGCCTTGCGCCGCAACGTCTCCACGAGGTCCGCGAGGGGCCTGCGGCCCTGCTCGACGGCGGCGCGGGCGTTGAACCTGTGGAAGCTGCCGCGCGCCTTCGCGAGCCCGAGCACGAGCCGGGGCGGCGAGTACGAGAACGGCACGACGAGGTGCCCCGCCATGTCGCGCGCGGTCCACGCGCTGCACAGCGTCCGGGTGGCGAGCTGCGCGTCGTCCAGCGACTCGAACAGGTCGGCCGCGCGGCGGCGTTCGGTGGCGACGAGGTCGAACACGTCCGTCATGGGGGCGACGGTAGCCTGCTCCGCGTGACTGACACCGTCCACGGCCACCTCCCGATCGACGAGCTCCGCGCCGGCGCGACCGCCGGCGGGCACCCGAAGTACCACGAGGCGAACGCCGCCAAGGGCAAGCTGTTCGCCCGCGAGCGCATCGACCTGCTGCTGGACGAGGGGTCGTTCACCGAGGACGGCCTCTACGCGAACGTCCTCGCCGGCGACCTGCCCGCCGACGGCGTCGTGACGGGCACGGGCCTCATCGACGGCCGCCCCGTCTGCGTCATGGCGAACGACTCCACGGTCAAGGCCGGCTCGTGGGGCGCGCGGACCGTCGAGAAGATCATCCGCATCATCGAGACGGCGTACCGCACGCAGGTGCCGATGGTGTACCTCGTCGACTCCGCGGGCGCGCGGATCACCGACCAGGTCGACCTGTTCCCCGGCCGCCGCGGCGCAGGGAAGATCTTCCACACGCAGGTCCGCGCGTCGGGGTCGATCCCGCAGGTGTGCGCGCTGTTCGGGCCGAGCGCGGCGGGCGGGGCGTACATCCCGGCGTTCTGCGACATCGTCGTGATGGTCGAGGGCAACGCCTCGATGTACCTCGGCAGCCCGCGCATGGCCGAGATGGTCGTCGGCGAGAAGACGACGCTCGAGGAGATGGGCGGCGCCAAGATGCACTGCTCGGTCTCCGGCTGCGGCACGCACCTCGTCAAGACCGAGCCCGAGGCGCTCGACGTCGTGAAGCGCCACCTGTCGTACCTGCCGTCGAACCACCTCGGCACGCCTCCGTCCGCCGAGGCGCGCGAGCCGAAGGCCGGCATCGACCTGCGCGCGCTCGTGCCGGTGGAGGAGCGCAAGGCGTTCGACATGCGCCGCTACGTCCAGGGGCTGGTGGACGAGGGGTCGTGGTACGAGATCCATGCGCTGTGGGCGCGCGAGCTGGTCGTGGGCTTCGCGCGGCTCGGCGGCGAGGTCGTCGGCGTCGTCGCGAACAACCCGATGCAGAAGGGCGGCGTGCTGTTCGTCGACAGCGCGGACAAGGCCAGCAAGTTCGTCCAGCTCTGCGACGCGTTCAACGTGCCCCTGCTCTTCCTGAGCGACGTGCCGGGCTTCATGATCGGCTCGGCGGTCGAGCGGCAGGGCATCATCCGCCACGGCGCCAAGATGATCACCGCCATCTCCGAGGC
>DASZER010000007.1:0-20727 GCA_035940575.1 Frankiaceae bacterium
ATGGTCAGCGAGAACGACTGCGCCACCGGGCCCGCCGGCGTCGCGACGCCGGAGACGGTGACGGTGCCGATCTTCTTCTTCGCGATCTTGACGGTGAAGATCGCGGAGACGTTGGCGGCGCCGGGGGCGAGGGAGTTGCCGCTCGACCCGAACAGCGCGAACGTGCCCGTCAGCTTCTTCGACGAGTCGATGCGGAACGACTTGAGGCCCTTGACGCTGACGAACGCCTCGCTCTCGTTGTCGAGGCCCTCGCCGTCGACCAGCACGCGCGGGATGACCACGCAGCCGCCGCTGTCGTCGGGGCTCGTCGTGATGGCGTTGACGCGGCCGTTCTGGCAGCTGTCGGTGAGCTCGTTGAGGTAGAGCTTGACCGGTGCCGCGGCGTGCGAGGGGACCGACGCGGTGACGGCGACGGCCGCGACCGCGGCGGCGGTGATGAGACGACGGAACATCGGAGCCTGCCTCCAGAGATGGGCTGCGTACGACTCACGTTCGCGCCGCGCGGGGCGGACTCCTGCGTGACTCCTGCGTAGGGTCCGATTCATGACGTTTTCGATAGTGGCCAGGGATGGCGGGCAGTGGGGCGTCGCCGTCGCGTCGAAGTTCCTCGCCGTCGGGGCGTACGTCCCCGCCGGGCGTGCCGGGGCCGGCGCGCTCGCGACGCAGGCGTGGGCGAACCTCGCCTACAAGGCCGACGGCATCGCGCTGCTCGCCGAGGGCCGCGAGGCCGCGGCGGTGGTCGACGCGCTGACGCGCAACGACGAGATGGCGTCGAAGCGCCAGCTCGGCGTCGTCGGCACGGCGACCGCGGCGACGTACACCGGCTCCGAGTGCAGCGCCTGGGCGGGCGGCCGCGCGGGCGACGACTACGCGATCCAGGGCAACATCCTCACCGGCCCCGAGGTGGTCGAGGCGGCCGAGCGCGCGCTGCTCGCGACGACCGGGCCGCTCGCGCGCAGGCTGCTCGCGGCGCTGCGGGCGGCGGACGACGCGGGCGGCGACAGCCGGGGCAGGCAGAGCGCGGCGCTGCTCGTCGTGGAGGAAGGCGGCGGGTACGGCGGCGGCAGCGACGTGCTGGTCGACCTGCGCGTGGACGACTCCCCCGCGCCGGTCCCCGAGCTGTTCCGGCTGCTGGACCTGTACGACCTGTACTTCGGCAAGCCCGACCCGGCGACGCTGGTGGCGTTCGAGGACGTGCGCGACGAGGTCGACGCGCTGCTGCGCAAGCTCGGCTACGCCGGCGTGGCCGAGTGGGACCGCTGGGTCGGCACCGAGAACTACGAGGAGCGCGACGTCCCTGACAAGGTCGACCCGCTCGTCCTCGACCGGCTGCGGGCCCAGGCCGGGTCGTGAGCGCGGTCCTCGCGATCGACGCCGGCACGACCGGCGTCACGGCGCTCGTCGTGGACCGCGAGGCCAACGTCGTCGCGCGCGGCTACCGGGAGTTCGCGCAGCACTTCCCCGAGCCCGGGTGGGTGGAGCACGACCCGGAGGACATCTGGCACGCCGTCCTCGCCGCCTGCCGCGCGGCGCTCGCGGAGTCGCCGCTCGCGCCGGTGGCGGTCGGCGTCACCGACCAGCGCGAGACGGCGGTGCTGTGGGACCGCGAGACGTTGAAGGCGCCGCGCACCGCGATCGTCTGGCAGGACCGGCGCACGACCGCGATCTGCGACCGGCTGCGGCCGCACGAGGACCGCGTACGCGAGCTCACGGGCCTGCGCCTCGACCCGTACTTCACCGGCACCAAGCTCACCTGGCTCGCCGAGAACGACCTCGCGGCCTGGGCAGGCGTCACGCGCGGCCACACCGCGATCGGGACGGTGGACTCCTACGTCCTCGCGCGGCTCACCGCAGGGGCGGTCCACGCGACCGAGCCCTCGAACGCGTCACGCACGCTGCTCTACGACCTCACGACCGGCGCGTGGTCGCCGGAGCTGTGCGACCTGCTCGGCGTGCCGCTCGACGCGCTGCCGGAGATCCGCCCGTCGAGCGGCGAGCTCGGGCGGACCGACCCGGCGGCGTTCCTCGGGCTGGACCTGCCGGTCACGGGGATCGCGGGAGACCAGCAGGCGGCGCTGTTCGGGCAGGCGTGCTTCGAGCCCGGCGAGAGCAAGTGCACGTACGGCACCGGCTCGTTCGTCCTCGTGAACACCGGCTCGACGCCGGTCCGCTCGCAGGCGGGCCTGCTGACGACCGTCGCGTGGGACCTCGGCGAGGGGCTCGTGTACGCGCTCGAAGGCGCGGTGTTCGTCACGGGCGCGGCCGTGCAGTGGCTCCGCGACGGGCTCGGCGTCATCGCGACGGCCGCCGAGTCGGAGGCACTGGCGCGGTCGGTGCCCGACACCGGCGACGTGTACTTCGTGCCCGCGCTGACCGGCCTCGGCGCGCCGGAGTGGGACCCGGCCGCGCGCGGCGCGATCGTCGGCATCACGCGCGGCACCACGGCGGCGCACCTCGCGCGGGCGACGCTGGAGGCGATCGCGTTCCAGGTGCGCGACGTCGTGGACACGTTGGAGACGCCGCTCACCGAGCTGTCCGCCGACGGCGGCGCGAGCGCGAACTCCCTGCTCATGCAGCTCCAGGCCGACCAGCTCGGCGTGCCGGTACGGCGGCCGAAGGTGCTCGAGACGACGGCGCTCGGGGCGGCGTTCCTCGCCGGGCTCGGCGCGGGCGTGTGGGAGTCCACCGACGAGCTGCGCGACACGTGGCGGCTGGACGAGCGCTACCACCCCACAGAGGGCGCGCGCGACGACGGGCGGCACGCGCGGTGGCGGGCGGCGGTGGAGCGTTCGCGCGGCTGGGCGTAGCGCGCTACTCCAGGCCGGACACCATCGTCAGCACGAACGCCATCACGGCCGCCGCGAGGGCGGCGCCGGTCACGGCACCGACGACGCGCGAGCGCGAGACGCCGCCGGCGACCGACGCGAGCGCCGCGGCGAACGGCGCCACCGCCACGGGCACCCAGGCCGACGGGTGGTCGCCGCCGAGCCGGGCCAGCGCGATGCTCGCGGCGACGACGGCCACCACGGCGAGCACGGCGCCCCGGCGCGCGTCGGCGGGGCGGCCCTCGCGCCCGGCCGGTGCGGCGCTTCGGGTGGATTCGGGAGGAACGGGACGGACCCGCGTGGCGTCGACCATGACTACCTCCTTCGGGTGACCTGATGCCCCGTTTCCCGGCGCTAATGTCCGAGCCGTGGAGGACGTCGTGGCGCTGCTCAGGGACACCGAGGTGTTCGCGGGCTTCGACCTGGCGGCGCTCGGGCAGCTCGCGCAGCGGATGGTGCGCAGGACGTACCGGCGCGGCGAGGCGCTGTTCCACCAGGGCGACCCCGGCGACGCGCTGTACGTCGTCCTCGAGGGCTCCGTCGCCGTCGTCGTGACGAGCGAGAACGGCGACCGCATGGTCCTCACGACGCTCGTCCCGCCCGACGTGCTCGGCGAGATCGCGCTGCTCGACGGCGGCTCGCGCTCCGCGTCCGCGGAGGCGGTCGAGGAGACGACGGCGCTGGTGCTGTCGCGGGCGGCGTTCCTCGAGCTCGTACGCGACCAGCCGTCGTTCGTGGAGCAGCTCCTACGCATCCTCGGCGCGCTGGTGCGGAGGCTGTCGGAGCAGGCGAGCGACTTCGTCTTCCTCGACCTGCCAGGCCGCGTCGCGAAGGCGATCGTGCGCCTCGCGGAGGACACCGGCGGCACGCTCGACGGCGTTCCCGTCGAGGTCGTGGTGACCCAGCAGCGACTCGCCGAGATGGTCGGCGGGTCGCGCCAGTCGGTGAACCAGATCCTCCACGCGTTCGCCGCGCGCGGGATCGTCGAGCTGCAGGGGCGGCGCGTGCTGATCTGCCGCGCGGACCAGCTACGGCGGCGGGCCGGGCTGTCCAGCTAGTCCTGCGGCTGGAGCGGCTGGGCCAGCGCGACGAGGACGCCCTCGGGGCCGCGGACGTAGCAGAGCCGGTACGAGTCCTCGTAACGCACGATCTCGCCGACCAGCTCCCCGCCGTGCGACAGCGCGCGGGCCACGGCGTCCTCGACGTCGTCCACGGCGAACATCACGGTGCGCAGGCCCGTGGCGTTGGGCCGAGAGGGGTCGCCGGCGACCGCGGCGGGCTCGTCGAACCTCGTCAGCTCGACCCTGCCGTGGCCGTCGGGCGTCCGCAGCATCGCGACCTCGCAGCGCAGGCCGTCGTAGCCGACGATCCTGTCGACCCACTCGCCCTGGATCGGCGCCCCGCCCTCGACCTCCATGCCGAGGCCGGCGAAGAACGCCGTCGCGGCGGCGAGGTCCTCCACGACGACGCTGACGTGGTCCATGCGCAGGATCGCCATGCCGCGCAGCATAGGGACGCTCACTCGGCCTCGGCGTCGAGACCCTTCTTGAGCGCGTAGCGGACCAGCTCGTAGCGGGTGTGGAGCTGGAGCTTGTTGAGGACGTTCTGGACGTGGTTCTGGACCGTGCGGTGCGAGAGCACGAGGCGTTCGGCGATCTGCTTGTACGTCAGGCCCTTCGCGACGAGGCGCAGCACCTCGGTCTCGCGGTCGGTGAGCCGCACCTCAGGCTCGCCTGTCGTCATCCGCCGGAACTCCCCGAGCACCAGCCCGGCAAGCCCCGGCGTGAACACCGGGTCGCCCGCCGCCGTCCGCTCCACCGCCGAGCGCAGGTCGTCGGCGCTCGCCGACTTCACGAGGTAGCCGGTCGCGCCGGCCTTCACGGCGTCGAGCACGTCGGCGTGCTCGCCGGAGGCCGAGAGGACGAGCACCCGCGCAGTGGGCACCGCCTCGGCGATGAGCCTGGTCGCCTCGACGCCGCCGAGGACGGGGAGCTGGAGGTCCATGACGACGACGTCGGGTCGGGTCGCCTTCACGACGTCGACCGCCGCGCGGCCGTCGCCCGCCGTGCCGACGACGTCGTGGCCTGCCTCGGAGAGGTCGCGCGCGACGCCGTCGCGCCACATCGGGTGGTCGTCTACCACGACGACGCGCATCAGCGCGTCAGGGGACGAGGTCGAGAACGGCCGCCACCACGTCGCGCTGCGGGACGGTCTTCTCCAGGACGAGCGACGCGCCCGCCTCCAGCGCCCGCTGCACGATCGGGACGGTGGCGTACGCGCTGAACACGATGATCTTCGAGTCCGGGCTGACCTCGCGGATGCGCGGCAGCGCCTCCAGGCCGTCGGTGCCCGGCATCATCACGTCGAGGATCACGGCCTGCGGCTGGTGCGCCTGCGCGGCGGCCACGGCGTCGGCGCCGTTCGCCGCCTCGGCGAGCACCTCGAACTCCGGGTGCAGCTCGAACGTCAGCCGCAGCAGGTCGCGCATGGACGCGTCGTCGTCGACGATCAGCAGGCCCACCCGCTTGTCTGTCGACTCCGTGCTCATGCGCCCCTCCCTCACCGCTGGGATCGCCAGCCTAGCGGGCCGCGCGCCGAGCCGTGGTCACTTCGGGCGCGGTACCCGCAACTCGACCTCCGTGCCGCCGGGGCCGCTGTCGATCCGCGCCTCCCCGCCGAGCGCGGCCGCCCTGCCGCGGATCGACTGGGCCACGCCGAGCCGGCCCGCCGCGGCGGCCGTCGCGAGCGCCGAGACGTCGAAGCCCTCCCCGTCGTCGCGCACCGAGACGGTCACGCAGTCGCCCTCGTCCTCGACCAGGACCCACGCGCGGGCGCGGCGCCCGGCGTGGCGGGCGACGTTGTCGAGCGCGGCGACGACCGCCCCCGCGATCTCGGCGGCGAACGCCGCGGGCAGCAGCACGGGCTCGTTCGGCGCGGCCACCTCGACGGGCACGGGCGCGCCGCGCACGGCCTCCTCCACGGCCGCCCGCACGTCAGCCATGCCCGCCGGCGACGTGCCGGCCGCGGGGCGCGCGACGAGCTCGCGCAGCGCCGCCTCGTGCTCCGCCGCCAGGTCGGCAAGCTCGGCCGCCTCGCCGCCGAGCGCGCGGCCGCGGCGGTGGATCAGCGCGAGCGCCTGGAGGACGCCGTCGTGGATCTGCCGCGCGAGCCGTTCGCGCTCGGCCGTGGCGCCGCGCAGGGCGACGGCCTCGGCGAGGCGCGCCTGCGCGTCCAGCGCGAGGCGGACGACGTAGCCGGTCACGGCTCCGGTCAGGACCAGCAGCACGAGGCTGCCGCCCGTGGACTGGCCGAGGGAGCCCTTGGTCGCGATCGTCGCGACGCCGACCACCGAGCCCGCGGCGACGCCGCCCCAGACGCCCCAGACGATCGCCCACGCCATGACCGGCGCCGACGACCACGTCACGGTCAGCGTGGGCGCGTCGGGGAGCCTGGCGGCGGTCTCCACGAACCTCGTCAGCAGCAGCAACGCCGTGCAGACCGTGAGGTCGGCGGCCAGCCAGCGCTTCGACGGGCGGCGGCGCGCCGTGATGACGACCGTCCAGGCCGTCATGAACGCGAGGCCGGCCCACGCCGCGAGGGGGCGGCGGTAGTTGGAGTCGTTGGCGACGACGAGGAGGAACGCGTACGGCAGCGACAGCCACCGGAACGCCGCGACGGCCCGCCACAGCGAGCCCTCGAGGCCCACGGGGTCGCCGGCGCCTAGCCGGCGCGGCGGGTCGGCGCGGCCGAGACCATCGCCTCGTCGGCGGCCGCCCTGGCGTCCTCGATGTCGGCCTTGGCCTTGGTGGCGTACGTGTCGACGTACTCCTGGCCGGAGAGCTGCATGAGCTCGTACATGATCTCGTCGGTCATCGACCGGAGCACGAAGCGGTCGTCCTGCATGCCGGCGTAGCGCGAGAAGTCGAGCGGCTTGCCGATCCTGATGACGACCGGCATCACCTTGGGGATCACCTGGCCCGGCGGCTGGATCTCGTACGTGTTGACCATCGCGCACGGGATGACGGGCACCCCGGCCTCCAGCGCCATCCGCGCGACGCCGGTCTTGCCGCGGTAGAGGCGGCCGTCGGGCGAGCGCGTGCCCTCGGGGTAGATGCCGAGCAGGTTGCCCGCGCCGAGCACGGACAGGCCCGCCTCCAGCGCGGCCTGCGACGCGCGGCCGCCGCTGCGGTCGACGGGGAGCTGCCCCACGCCCTTGAAGAAGCCGGCCTTGAGCCTGCCCTTGAGGCCGCGCCCCTTGAAGTAGTCGCTCTTGGCCAGGAACGTCACCCGCCTGCTCACGACGAGCGGCAGGAAGATCGAGTCGGAGAACGACAGGTGGTTGCTCGCGAGGATGGCCCCGCCCTCGTCCGGGATGTTCTCCAGGCCCTCGACCTTCGGCCGGAAGAACAGTCGCAGGATCGGGCTCAGGATCGCCTTGACAATCCAGTACCACACGGTTGCGTGCCCTCGTTTCCCGACCCGTCGTAGCGACCGACCCTACGGAACGACCACCCGTCGCGTCCACATCGCCCCCGTGCGACGATGGCCTGGCGGGAAGGTGACGCCGGAAGGAGGCACGGGTGCCGGTCAAGCCGGGCTGCGAGGCGTTCTCGTTCGACGGCGGGCCCGTCGGGGCGCTGATGGTGCACGGGTTCACCGGGTCGCCATTCTCGATGCGCCCCTGGGGCGAGTACCTCGCCGCCAACGGCCTCACCGTCCTCGGCCCGCGCCTGCCCGGCCACGGCACGCGCTGGCAGGAGATGAACCTCACCCGCTGGCAGGACTGGTACGGCGAGGTCGAACGCGGGTTCGACCGGCTGCGCGGGCGCTGCGACCAGGTCTTCGTGATGGGCCTGTCGATGGGCGGGACGCTGACGTTGCGGCTCGCCGAGGAGCGCGGCGACGACGTCGCGGGCCTCGTGACCGTCAACGCCTCCCTGCTGACCGAGCGCCGCGACGCCGCGCTGCTGCCGTACGTCGCCAAGGTCGTCCCGTCGCTCAAGGCGATCGGCGACGACATCAAGAAGCCCGGCGTCACCGAGCACGCGTACGACCGCACGCCGCTGCGCGCCGCCGCCTCGCTCGCGCAGCTCTGGCGCGTCACGCGCGACGACCTCGGGCGGATCACCCAGCCGTTGCTGGTGTTCCGCTCGGCCGAGGACCACGTGGTCGAGCCGGCGTCGGGCGCGCTGCTGATGCGCTCGGTCGCCTCGACCGACGTGCGGGAGGTCGTGCTGACGGACTCGTACCACGTCGCCACGCTCGACAACGACGCGCCGCGGATCTTCGAGGAGTCGCTCGCGTTCGTCCGCGCGCACGCGGAGGCGAAGGCGTGACGGAGCACACGGTCCCCGAGGGCGCGCGGACCAACGCCGTGCCGCCCCCGGCCGCGTGGACGGACCTGCTCGACGTGGACCCGCGCGTCTCCGAGGCGCTGCTCGGGTCCCTGGAGGACGCGGGCGTGGCGGCGTACGCGACCGCGCGCGACGGCGCCGACCACGTCGTCGTGGACGCGGCCATGCGCGACCTCGCCGAGGGCGTCGTCGCGGCCGAGCTCCCCGGCCTGCTCGCGGAGCTGTCGGGCGACCCCGAGCCGGAGATCGACCCGTTCGAGGCGATCGTGGCGGGGTGGGACGCCGTGCCGGCGGAGCGTTCGTGGCCGGCCGAGGAGGACGTCGTACGCCCCGCGAAGCGCGACGAGGAGTCGTGGCGGCCTCGCCCGACCCCGCCGCCGCGCCGCCTGGAGGACGAGCACTTCGTCCCGCCGCCGCCGCCGATCCCGCCCGCGCCGCAGACCGTCACGCGCTTCGCGATCGCGGCGATCGTCGGCGGGCTGTTCGTGATCCTCGGGCTCCCGCTGCTCGGCACCGAGCCGTCGCAGGCGGCGCTGGTGCTCGCGTCGGGGGCGATCGTGGGCGGCATCGGGACGTTGATCTGGCGGATGCGCGATGCTCCCTCGGTAGACGACGGACCCGACGACGGAGCGGTGGTGTGATCTCCCCACGACGTCGCCGCGCGACGCCGCGGGGGCCCCGAAAGGACGTGTGAGTGCGACACAGCGAGACGGTGGAGATCAGCGGTCACCTGATGGACTCGGGCGTGCTCGCGCGCGTCCTCGACGACGTACTGGACTACGGCGGCGACTACGTCATCGACCGCCTCGACCTCGGGCGCACCCACGACGACGAGTCGCACGCGAAGATCAGCGTCGGCGCCGAGTCCGAGGACGTGCTGCAGCGCATCCTCATGCGCATCCAGATCCACGGCGTCAACCAGGTCGACCCCGGCGAGGCGCTGCTGCGGCCCGCCGACAGGGACGGCGTGTTCCCCGAGGACTTCTACTCGACCACCAACCTCGACACCCTCGTCCGCGTCGACGGCCGGTGGCTGCCCGTCGAGCAGCCCGAGATGGACTGCGGCCTCGTCGTCGCCGGCGGGCGCGTCCGTACCGTCCCCGTCTCGGACGTGAAGCAGGGCGACCTCGTCGTCTGCGGCGCCAACGGCGTTCGCGTCGTCCTCCCGCGGCAGCAGCACTCGGCGAAGACGTCGGGGCACTTCGAGTTCATGGCGTCGACCGTGTCGAGCGAGAAGCCGCAGGCGCTCCTCGTACGCCAGATCGCGGGGCAGCTCCGCCAGGTCAAGGCCGACGGCAAGCGCGTGCTGTGGGTTGCGGGCCCCGCCGTGGTGCACACCGGCGCCTCGCCGGCGATGGTCGCGCTCGTCAACGCCGGCTACGTCGACGTCGTCTTCGCCGGCAACGCGCTCGCGACGCACGACATCGAGTCGGCGCTGTTCGGGACGTCGCTCGGCGTGGACCTCACGATCGGCTCCGGCGTCGAGCACGGCCACGAGCACCACATCCGCGCCATCAACACGATCCGCCGCGCCGGCTCCATCGCGGACGCGGTGAAGCAGGGCGTCCTCAACGGCGGCGTGATGCACGCGCTGGTCGAGCAGGGCAAGCCGTTCGTGCTGGTCGGGTCGGTGCGCGACGACGGGCCGTTGCCCGACGTCTACACCGACGTGATCGAGGGCCAGCGCGCGATGCGCGCGGAGCTGCGCGACGTCGGCTTCGCGATCATGGTCGCGACGATGCTGCACTCGATCGCGACGGGGAACATCCTCCCCGCCTCGATCCCGCTGGTCTGCGTCGACATCAACCCCGCCACCGTCACGAAGCTCGCCGACCGAGGGTCCGCGCAGGCCGTCGGGATCGTGACGGACATCGGCCTGTTCCTCGAGCAGCTCGCCACCGAGCTCTGCCCCGGCTACCCGCCCCGCTGAGCGCGGGCTAGGCGGGCAGCATCGAGCGGAGGCGGCCGGCGAGCCCCTGCGGTACGTCCAGGTCGGTCAGCAACGCCGCCACCGGCTCCTCGACGCGAGCCGCGCCCGCGTCGTCGCCGGCGCGGCGTAGCGACTGCGCCTGCCAGACCAGCGCGCGCGCGAGCCAGACCGTCGCGCCGAGCTCGACCCACGCCGCCGCGGCGCGCTCGAACGCCGCCGCCGCGTCGGACGGCGACCCGGCGCGCAGCAGGCGCAGGCCCTCGTTCTCCGCGGCCGTCGCGCGCGTCTCGGCCAGGTCCCCCGACGACGGCGCGAGCGTCGCCGACTCCCCCGCACCCGCGAGCAGCGAGAGCTGTTCGAGGCACGCGGCGGCCAGCGCGCCGTAGCGCGGGGCGTCGTGCCGCCGCGCGGCGTCCATCGCCTCGGCGACCAGCGACTCCGCGCGCTCGGAGCCGTCGGCGACCGCGCACCGCGCCTGGATGAGCCGCATCCCCGTCGCCGCGAGCGACCAGCCCTGCGCCTCCGCGCGGTCGACCGCGCGGTCGGCCGCGGCGGCGCCCTCGGACCAGCGCCCGGAGTCCATGAGCAGCTCCGACTCGTACACGAGGACGGTCAGCTCGGCGGTGCGGTCGCCGATCCTGGCGAGCCCCGCGCGGCCCTCGCGGAGCTGCTGCCACGCGAGCGCCGTACGCCGCGAGCGCGCGGAGGCGCGGGTGGCGTTGCCCACCGCGATCGAGCGCAGCCGCGCCGACCCGAGCGACTCCGCGCGCGTCAGCAGCTCGCCGAGCACCCGGTCGCTCTCCTCCAGCCGCCCGAGCGCGGACAGGCACTCCTGCTGGATCAGCAGCCCGTCGATCTCCCGCCAGCGCGTGCCCGACTCGGCGGCGTCCGCCTGCCCGAGCACCGCCGCCTCCAGCGCGAGCGCGAACTCGCCGCGGTACTGCAGGTGGAACGCGTACGCGCACCGGACGGTCGCGCGCCCGCGCAGCTCGGCCTCCGACGCCGACGACGCCTCCGCGACGCCGTACCAGCGGCGGAACTCCGCGCCGCCCGCGGGCGACAGCAGGTACGCGAGGTAGCGCGCGACCATCGCCTGCCCGGCCTCGTCGCCGGCCTCGCGGTAGAGGTCGTGCGCCTCCCGCAGCAGCCTGGTCATCCGCGGCAGGTCGTCGTAGCGGAGGTTCTCGGCGGCCTGGAACGTCGCCGCCGCCAGCATGCCGACGTCGCCCGCGCGCTGGAGCAGCCCGACCGCCTGCGCGTGCAGGTCTCGCGCCTGGTCCAGGCGCGAGACGTGCGACAGCGACAGCGAGTGCGTGAGCAGCGCGCGCGCCCGCAGCACGTCGTCGCCGATGCCGGCGGCCAGGTCCTCGGCCGTGCGAAGGTCCTCGATGGCCTCGCCGAAGCGGAGCAGCTCGTTCAACGCGTTGGCCCTCTCGACGAGCAGCGTCGCGTACAGCTCGTCGGCGATGCACTGCCGCGACGACTGCGCGACGTCCACGGCCTGCGAGAGCGCGGCCTCGGCGGCGCGCGCCTGGTAGCGGTAGAGCGAACGGCCCCACGCGAGCAGGTGGCTCACCGCGAGCCGCGCGAGCTCGCACGACGGCTGCACGCCGGCGCTGTCGGAGCGGGCCAGGATGTACGCCTGGTGGAAGTGGTACGCGAGCAGCGGGACCGGCGGGCTCGGCTCGGCGGAGAGCCACTCCGCGACGACGCGGTGCAGCGCCGAGCGGTCGCGCCGCGCCAGCGACTCGTAGGCCACGTCGCGGATGAGCACGTGCTTGAAGTGGTACTCGTCGCCGCCCACGTCGCGCAGCAGCCCGCGGTCGACGAGCGAGTCGAGGACGTCGTGCAGGTGCGGCTCGTCGGACATCGCCGACAGCACGCCCGCGTGGAACGTGTCGCCCGCGACCGACGCGCGCTGCAGCAGCCGTTTCTCGGCGGGCGGCAGGCCGTCGAGGCGCGCGGCGATGAACATGCGCATGGAGTTCGGGACGCGGCGCACCTGCGTCCGGTCGGCGTCGACCCCGTCGGCGCCGCGCGAGATGCCGCCGGTCTCCAGGAGCATCCGCGTGCACTCCTCGAGGAACAGCGGGTTGCCGCCCGCCCGCGTGAGCATCGCGGACGTGAGCCACTCCGGCGGCTCCTCGCCGAGCAGGTCGGCCAGCAGCGTGCGCATGTCGTCGTCGGGCAGCGCGCCGAGCTCGCGCGACGGCAGCGGGCGCGGGGTCTCCAGCTCGGGGCGCGTGAGCGCGAGCACGAGCACCGGCGCGGCCAACGGCGCCGCGTGGATCGCGCACACGACGTCGACCAGCTCCGGGTCGGCCCACTGCAGGTCCTCGATCAGCAGGATGACCGGCTGCGCCTCGGCGGCGGCCGCGAGCACCGCGCGCAGCGCCGCCACGTCCGCCTCGGGCGACGCCTCGCGGCGGTCGTCGCCCGCGCCGATGAGGTACGCCACCCGCGCGGCCAGCGCGGGCGTGCCGCGGTGGCCGAACGCGCGCCGCACCGCCGCCTCGACCTCGGCCTGCGTCGCCTCCGGCGTCACGCCGAGGTGGGTCGCGACCGCGTCGATGAGCGCCTGCAACGGGCGGCGGCGCCCGTACGGCGTGCTCCGCCCGCTGAGCACGGTGACCCCGGCGCGGCGCGCGAGGAACTCCGACGCGAGCCTGCTCTTGCCCTGCCCCGCCTCGCCCGCGATGACGAGCACCCGCGAGCGCCGCGCCGCGACCATGTCGTCGAGGGCGGCGTGCAGGTAGCCGAGCGCGTCGCGGCGGCCGACGAACGTCCCCGTCGGCCGCCGGGCGACGGCGCCCACGTCGAGCCCGAGCAGCTCGTAGACCGCGACCTTGTCGGGCAGCCCGCGCAGCCGCCGCATGCGGACGGGCCCGAACCGCAGGCCGTGGCGCGCGAGCTCCACCGTCCGCTCGCCGACGAGCGTCTGGCCCGGCTCGGCGGCCGAGCAGAGGCGGGCGGCGGTGTTGACGGGGTCGCCCGCGACGGAGAACCCGCCGACCTCGCGCGACGCCGCGACGAGCACCTCGCCGGTGTTGACGCCGACGTGCAGCGCGGGGACGCGGAGGCGTTCGCTGGACCTGTTGATCGCGGCGACCTCGGAGTGCAGCGCGACGGCCGCGTGCAGCGCGCGCGCCGCGTCGTCCTCGTGGCCCACGGGCGCGCCGAACACCGCCATGAACCCGTCGCCGAGCATCTGCGGCACCGACCCGCCGAACGACTCCACGACCCGCCGCAGCGCGGTCATCGCGGGGCGCACGAAGTCGTGGACGTCCTCGGGGTCGAGCCTGCTGACCAGCTCGGTGTAGCCCGTCATGTCCATGAACAGCAACGTCACGAGCTTGCGTTCGGGCGGTGCCGTGGGCTCGCCGCACTCCGCGCACACGGGCGTGCCGACCGGCAGCGCGGCGCCGCAGGATCGGCACCGCGTCGGCTCGTCCGCCCCCCGCGCGTTCATGGCTTACGCGGTCGTGAAGCCGGCGCCGTTCGCGACGGCGCCCGTCACCGTGACCGAGGCGCTCACGCCGGTGAGGGCCGCCACGGTCCCGAGGGTCGAGGACAGGGTCGTCGTGCTGTCCGAGGTCGCCTCCACCAGCACCCTCACCTGCCCCGTCCCCACGATCGCGGCGCCGACGACGCCGCTCACCTGGACGGCCGCGTCGTACACCGAGACGGCCGACGCCGGTGACGTCTGCAGCAGCGCGAAGCCGACGTAGTCGTCCACGCTACCCTGCGTCGGAAACGGCATCGACGGCGGCGGCGGACCGATCGCCAGGTGCGTCTCGAGGCCGGTGAGGCCGTCGATCGTGAGGACCGTCGCGAGCTTCGTCACGAGCCCCGACGTGGAGGAGTCCGAGACCGCGACGTACAGCTCGCGCGCGGAGCCGACGGGCAGCACGGCTCTGGCGGTGCCCTCGGTCACCAGGTCGATCGCGTCGTCGATCGCGGCCTGCGTTGCGGTTTCTGCGAAGACATAGGCATCCAACGGGGGCGTCCATTCTGGATCAGCGGCTCGCGCCGCGAGTGGGGGTGAGGTGCGTCCCCGATCTTGCTGGCGCGCGGCGCCGCTGCGGCGCGAGTGTCGGATACCCGACGGTTGCTACGGGACCTCGACGACGGCGAGCAGCGGCCTGTGGTCGCTGGCGTCCTCGACGCCCGCGACGGCGGGCACGCCGCAGCGCACGACGCGCAGCCGCCGGTCCACGAAGACCGCGTCGATCCGCCTGCGCGGGTGCCGCGCGGTGCTCGTGAGGCCGTCGCCGTCGGGCGCGGCGGCGTACGCGTCGGCGAACGTCCCCGCGAGGTGCCCGAACGCCGGCCCGTCCGGGTCCTCGTTGACGTCGCCCGCGAGGACGGCGGGCGCGCCGTAGCGGGTCACGATCGCGGCGACCTGGCGGGCCTGCGCGAGGCGTTCACCGTCGTCCAGCGACAGGTGCGTCGACGCGACGACGAACGGCCCGCCACCCACGTCGAGCACGCCGATCGCGACGCCGCGCCGGTGCAGCGGCGGCCGCCAGCGCAGCCGTACGGACCGCCCCTCCACGACGCGCAGGTCGCGGCGCGCGAGGAGGAGGTTCGCCGCGGCGGGGCGGCCGCCCGTGACGACGCGCAGTCCGCACTCCAGCGCGAGCCGCGCGCACTTCGCGCGCCACGCCCAGAAGCGCGGCGCCTCCTGCACGCAGACGACGTCGGGCTCGCAGGCGCGGACGACGGCGGCGACGCGGTCGAGGCCGAGGCGCAGGGAGAGGACGTTGTACGAGAGCACGCGCAGCTCGGTCACGCCGGCACGACCTCGGTGCCCGCCGCCCCCTCGACGGCGGCGGCGGCGTTGGCGAGCGACGTGACCACCGCGCGCGGGCCGCCGTTCTCCACGAACGTCGCGGCCGCGTCGACCTTCGGGCCCATGCTGCCCTCGGGGAACTCGCCGCGCGCCAGCAGGGCGCGCGCCTCGGCCGTGGTGAGGCGCGGGAGCGGCGTCGCGTCCGGCGTGCCGAAGCCGCGCTGCACGACGTCGACCTCGGTGAGGATCAGCAGCAGGTCGGCGCCGACGATGCCGCCGAGCAAGGCCGCGCTGCGGTCCTTGTCGATCACGGCGTCGACGCCGCGCAGCTCGCCGTCGACGTCCACGACGGGTACGCCGCCGCCGCCCGCCGCGACGACGCAGTGCCCCTGCTCCACGATCTGCAGCAGCGGCCCCTCCTCCACGAAGCGCACCGGGCTCGGCGACGCGACGACGCGCCGCCACCGCCTGTCCGGCTGGATCGTGAACACGTGCCCGGTCTCGTGCGCGATGCGCTGCGCGGCCGGGCGGTCGTAGTAGGGGCCGACCGGCTTCGTCGGGCGGCGGAACGCCGGGTCGCGCCCGTCCACGACGACCTGCGTCACGAGGCAGAGCGCGCGGACGTCGGAGCCGCGCGCGCGCAGGGCGTTGTCGAGCGCCTGCGCGAGCAGGTAGCCGATCTGGCCCTGCGACTCCGCGCCGCAGACGTCCATCGGCATCGCGGGGATGTCGGGCGCGGCGGCCTCCTGCTGGAGCAGGATGCGGCCGACCTGCGGGCCGTTGCCGTGGGTGAGGACGAGGCTCACGCCGTTCGTCACGAGGTCGGCGAGGTGGGCGCACGTCATGGCGAGCGCGGCGCGCATCTCGTCCGCGGAGCCGGACGCGCGCGGCGGCGAGAGGGCGTTGCCCCCGAGCGCGACGACGGCTCTCACGACGACGACCGTACCTACTCCGCGCCCGCTCGCTCCCCAACATTGAAGATCGCCACGCGGACGACCGCATCGCGAGCTGCAAGGAACGAGGCCGGCGGCGTTGGTGGACGTGCCCGCTGCGTGGCGCAGCGCCCTTACACCGGGAGAAGCGGGAGCACCTCGCGGGCGAAGACGCGGCGCTGCTCGTCGGCGTCCCCGCCGACGAACGCCACCACCGCCTCGCTCACGCCCGCGCCGGCGAGCGCGCGGAGGCGTTCGGCGACGTCGTCGGGCGTGCCGGTCAGCGCCCGCTCGCGCTCGGCGGGGTCGCGTCCGGGCGACCACGCCGCGAGCCGCTCGGCGGCGTCGCGCGCGGTGCGGCCGAGGACGACCTGGCCGCCCCACGTGACCTCGATGCCGAGGCGCGGCACCTCGGCGGGGAGCAGCGCCCAGCAGTTCCACCCGTCGGCGACCTCCTCGGCGAGCGCGCGGGTGAGGGCGCCGTTGCCGCCGACCCAGACCCGCAGGTCCGGTACGGCGTCGCGCACCGCGGCGACGGTCGCGCGGACGCTCTCGCGCCGCGCCGTGCCGGCCAGGTGCGGCTGCGCCAGCAACGTGTCCTCGCGCGCGCTGCTCGCGTCGCCGCTGCCGAGGCCGAGCACGAACCGCTCCCCCGCCACGGCGCGCAGCGACCGCGTGAGGTGCGCGGTCATCGCGGGCGGGCGCATCGGCGCGCGCACGACGAGCGTCCGCAGCCCGACCGTCGCCGTGACGGCCGCGACGGCCGCCAGCGTCGTGAACGCCTCCAGCACCGGCGTGCCGTCGGGCGCGCCGAGCGGGACGAGGTGGTCGTAGACCGACAGCGAGGCGTAGCCGAGGTCCTCGGACTCGCGCGCGACGTCGAGGAACGTCGCGTCGAGGCGCCGCTGCGGCAGCGCCGTACCGACCCTCATGCGCGCGCCAGGTCGGCCGCGCCGACGAGCCCGGCGGCGTTGCCGAGGCGGGCGAGGCGGACGTCCGCGACGGGCCTGTGGCCGCGCCCCGACAGGTGCGCCTCGAACGACCGACGGGTCGGGTCGAGCAGGAGCTCACCGGCGTCCGCCACGCCGCCGCCGATGACGAGGACCCCAGGGTCGAGCAACGACACGATGTCGGCGAGCCCGCGCCCGAGCCAGTCGCCGACGCACGCGAACGCCGCCAGCGCGGCCTCGTCGCCCTCGCGCGCGGCGGCCGTCACGTCGGCGCCGGTCGCCGTGCCGCCGCGCTCGCGTACGTAGCGCGCGAGCGCCGTGCCGGAGGCGTACTGCTCGAGGCAGCCGTTGTTGCCGCAGCCGCAGGGCAGCCCGTCGCGGACGACGGCGACGTGGCCGGGCTCGCCGGCGATGCCGTAGCGGCCGCGGTAGAGCGCGCCGTCGAGGACGACGCCCGCGCCGATGCCCGTGCCGACGGTGAGGCAGACGAGGTACGGCTCCCCCACGCCCGCGCCGTAGCGGTGCTCGGCCCACGCGGCGGCGTTGGCGTCGTTCTCCACGACGACGGGCAGCCCGACGCGCTCGGCGACGAGGTCGCGGACGGGGACGTCCTGCCAGGGCAGGTTCGGGGCGAACAGCATCGTCGTGCGGTCGGCGCTGACGTAGCCGGCGGCGGCGATGCCGACGGCCTCGACGTCGTGGTCGCGGCGGAGCTCGTCCACCACTGCGACGACCGCGTCGAGCGCCGCCCGCGCGTCGTCGCCGGGAGTGTCGCGCCGGGTCGTCGCGACGACCGTGCCGTCGGCGCCGACCACGCCGCCCGCGACCTTGGTGCCGCCGATGTCGACGCCGATCGCGAACGCCATCAGGTGATGTCGATCCGCTCGACGGGGACGTCGGCGCGGCGCGGCGAGACGTACGCCTCCACGGCCGCCCGCACCGCCGCGGCGAACGCGTCGGCGGCCGTGACGAGGTGCTCGAACACCTCCGGCTGCGCGTTGCGCACGACCGACAGCGCCTGGCAGAACGGGCAGACGCGGCACTCGGGACCGGTGTGGCCGGCCTGCGCGACCGCGGCGGGCGCGTGCGCGCGCCACCACTCCTCGGCGACGCCGAACAGCTTCGCGGCCTCCTCGGCGAGCGACCCGACGGCCTCCGTCACGACTGCCTCCAGAGGTCCGGGTCCGGCACGAACGACACCACGAGCCGCCCGTCGGCGAGCGACGCGCCGCCGACCGTGCAGCGGCGCAACGCGCCCGGCAGCGCGAGCACGCGCCGTCGCGACCCGACGGTGACGACGAGATCCTCGCCGCGGCGCACGAGGTCGATCTCGCTCTTGTCCGCGAACGGCAGGTCGAGCGCGAGGTCGTAGCCCTCGGCGGTCCGCGTGACCGTGAGCGGCTCGTGCGCGGGCGGCAGCGCGAGCGGGTCGTCGTCGCCGTACGCCGCCGCGCCGAACGCCGCCAGCTCGCCCAGCCCGACCGGCTCGCCGGCGCGGTAGCCGGAACGCCAGACCGGCAGCGGCGCGAACGACTGCTCCACCTCGCCGAGCTGGATCGCCTGCGCCGCCACCCACCCCGCGGTCCACGCGTCGGTGCCCGGCGGGAACACGCGGTTGGCGACGACCCCGTCGACGCGGTAGCCGTAGAGCGACAGCGACGTCAGCGTGCGCCGCGCCTCCGCGACGACGACCGCCTCCGGCGTCAGCACCAGGCGCACCGTCGACTCCGGCGCGGTGAGCAGCGCGCGGACGTCGGCGAGGTCGGAGTGCAGGCGTTCGACGGCGTCGAAGACGCGGTCCTGCGGCAGCGGCGCCGAGCGGACGAACGGCCGCATCGCGCGCGCCACCCGCCGCGACGCGGGGAACACGCGGTCCATGTACCAGGACAGCGCCTCGGGCAGCGCGAGCAGCCGCAACGTCTCCGCCGTCGGCGCGCAGTCCACGACGACGAGGTCCCACGTGCCTGAGGTGACCTGGCGGCGTACCTCCAGCAGCGCGAGCACCTCCTCGGCGCCCGGCAGCACGGTCAGCTCCTCGGCCGCCATCGGGTCGATGCCCGAGCGGTCGAGCACCGACATCAGGTAGTCCTGCACCTCGCGCCACGAGCGCTCGAACGACCGCTGCGCGTCGATCTGCTGGCCGTACAGGCCGCCGTCGATCTCGGTCGGCTCCGGGCCGAGCGGCACGTCGACGGTGTCGGCGAGGGAGTGCGCGGGGTCCGTCGAGACGACGAGCGTCTTGAGGCCGCGCCCGGCGGCGAGGGTCGCGGTCGCGGCCGACGCGGTGGTCTTGCCGACGCCGCCCTTGCCGGTGAACAGGAGGACGCGCACCCGTCAGAGGCTAGTGGCGGTCGTCGGCCTCGCCCAATCGCGCGCGTACGGCCGCCCATCCCGCGTGCGCGCGGACCGGCGCCAGGTCCTCGTCGGTGTCGAGCGTCGCCGCGTCGGTCCAGCCCAGCAGGAGCGCGTGGTCGACCAGCCGCAGCGCCCGGTCGAGGTCGCCCGCGCGGGCCCAGGCGCAGGCGCCGTTGTACGCGACGTACGGCGACTCGACGCCGCTGCCGAGGGCCGTCTCCGCCCACCGCCCCGAGGCGGCGTAGGCGCCCTCGAAGTACAGCGCGGTCGCGACGCCGACGGCCGCCTCGCCGCGCACGTCCGCGAGGACCGCGTCGACGTCGTCGCCGCGCCGGTGCAGCAACGACGCCAGCTCGCGTACCGCCCACGGCGCGGGGGTGTCGCGCAACGTCGCGGCGAGGCGTTCGCGGGCGAGCCGCTCCTGACCGTTCGCGAGCAGCACGGTCGCCTCGAACGTCGGCTCCAGCGTCACCCACGACGGCAGGTCGATGAGCGTGTCCTGCGCGCGGCGCGGCTCGCCGAGGCGGATCAGCGCGGCGGCCGAGATGACGTGCGCGAGCGGGTGGTCGACGCCGCGCAGCAGCTCCAGCGCGTCGTGCGGGCGGTTGGCCTCCATGGCGGCGTTCGCCCGCTCGACCAGGCCCGCGAGGTCCGGCGCGCCGCGCAGCCGCCGCGCGGCGAGGAGCGTCTGCACGTTGCCCGCCGCGAAGAACACGACGAACGCCGCCGCGATCGGGTGGTCGGTGAGCACCGCCGCGACCGCGACGACCGCGGCGACGACGACGGAGACGGCGGCCGTGCGCATGTCGCGCGTCGCGTCGTCCTTGCCCGGCATGACCGCGCGCACGACCTGGCCGCCGTCGAGCGGCAGCATCGGGAGGAGGTTGAGCAGGCCCCAGGCGAGGTTGGCGTAGACGGCGGCGAAGAGCGCGAAGTCGAGCAGCGTCCCCGGCTCGGGCGCGACCGCCGAGCGCACCGCCAGCATCACGACGCCGAGCACGACGCCCGCCGCGACGCCCGCGAGGCTCACCGCGACGCGGCGGCCGCGGCCGGCGCGGGCGGGGTTCCAGCGGGTGAGGCCCGCGATGCCGAACAGGTCGATGCGCGGCTGCCCGCCCGCGGGCCGCGCGGTGAGCGCGTGGCCGAGCTCGTGCGCGAGTACCGACATCGTCACGACGGCGGCCCAGACCAGGCCGCCCGCGAGGTCGATGCGCGCGCTCTCGGGATTCGACGCGCCGAGCAGGAAGACGACGACGAGGAAGCTCGCGTGGATGCTGACGGGGACCCCGAGCAGCCGGAACGACACCAGCCCCCGCGCGCCCTCGCCGGGAGCCGGGATCGCCACGGCTACCGCGACTCCACGCGCTTCTTGAGCTCCTTGAGCGCGGTGTCCATGACGACCTTCTCGGCCTTGCGCTTGAACATCCCGAGCATCGGGATGCCGGCGTCGATCGTCAGCGAGTACGTCACCTCGGTGCTGCCGCCGTTGTCGGCGAGCGTGTAGCTGCCGTGGTTCTCCTTCAGCGTCCCGGCCTCGAGCTCCCACGACACCTTGCGGTCGCCGTCGTAGGTGTAGCGGAGCGTGTAGT
>DASZER010000008.1:0-49463 GCA_035940575.1 Frankiaceae bacterium
GATCGTCGAGCAGTACGAGAAAGCCCACAAATAGGACTCAGCGCTCCGCGCCTACAGAGGGCCCGGCCCCACACCGATCACGGGTGTGGGGCCTTGTGTGTTCTGGGCAGGTAACGGCTGTGCTCCTCGCCCGGCACGGGCGGCGGCCCGGGACTACAGTGGCAACTGGCGGCGTTAGGCCCTCGCTAGTAAAGGCCGTAGGGGAGCGCAGAACATGTTCGAGAGGTTCACCGACAGAGCCCGTCGGGTGGTCGTCCTGGCCCAGGAAGAGGCCCGGATGCTCAACCACAACTACATCGGGACCGAGCACATCCTGCTCGGCCTGATCCACGAGGGCGAGGGTGTCGCCGCGAAGGCGCTGGAGTCCCTCGGCATCTCGCTGGAAGGCGTGCGGCAGCAGGTCGAGGAGATCATCGGCCAGGGGCAGCAGGCGCCGAGCGGGCACATCCCGTTCACGCCGCGCGCCAAGAAGGTGCTCGAGCTCTCCCTGCGCGAAGCGCTCCAGCTCGGCCACAACTACATCGGCACCGAGCACATCCTGCTCGGCCTCATCCGCGAGGGTGAGGGCGTGGCGGCGCAGGTGCTCGTGAAGCTCGGCGCGGACCTCAACCGCGTGCGCCAGCAGGTCATCCAGCTCCTCTCGGGCTACCAGGGCGGCAAGGGCGAGCCGGCCGGTGCGGGCGGTCCC
This sequence comes from Frankiaceae bacterium, assembly GCA_035940575.1. Lineage (GTDB taxonomy): Bacteria > Actinomycetota > Actinomycetes > BP-191 > BP-191 > BP-191. The sequence goes on from DASZER010000008.1 coordinate 689, forward strand.
GGCGAGGGCACGCCGACGACGAGCCTGGTGCTCGACCAGTTCGGCAGGAACCTCACGCAGGCGGCTCGCGAGTCCCGTCTCGACCCGGTGATCGGGCGCGAGAAGGAGATCGAGCGCGTGATGCAGGTGCTCTCGCGCCGTACCAAGAACAACCCCGTCCTCATCGGCGAGCCCGGCGTCGGCAAGACCGCCGTCGTGGAGGGCCTGAGCCAGGCGATCGTGCGCGGCGAGGTCCCCGAGACGCTGAAGGACAAGCAGCTCTACACGCTGGACCTCGGCGCGCTGGTGGCGGGCAGCCGCTACCGCGGCGACTTCGAGGAGCGGCTCAAGAAGGTCCTCAAGGAGATCAAGACCCGCGGCGACATCATCCTGTTCATCGACGAGCTGCACACGCTCGTCGGCGCGGGCGCCGCCGAGGGCGCGATCGACGCCGCGAGCATCCTCAAGCCGATGCTGGCGCGCGGCGAGCTGCAGACGATCGGCGCGACGACGCTGGACGAGTACCGCAAGCACCTGGAGAAGGACGCGGCGCTCGAGCGCCGGTTCCAGCCGATCCAGGTCGGCGAGCCGTCGGTCGCCCACACGATCGAGATCCTCAAGGGCCTGCGCGACCGCTACGAGGCGCACCACCGCGTCTCGATCACGGACTCGGCGCTCGTCGCGGCCGCGACGCTGGCAGACCGTTACATCTCCGACCGGTTCCTCCCCGACAAGGCGATCGACCTCATCGACGAGGCCGGCTCGCGCATGCGCATCCGCCGCATGACCGCGCCGCCGGACCTGCGCGAGTTCGACGAGCGGATCGCCCAGGTGCGCCGCGAGAAGGAGAGCGCGATCGACGCGCAGGACTTCGAGAAGGCCGCCTCGCTGCGCGACAAGGAGAAGAACCTCCTGCAGGAGAAGGCGCAGCGGGAGAAGGAGTGGAAGGCCGGCGACATGGACGTCGTCGCCGAGGTGGACGAGGAGCAGATCGCCGAGGTCCTGGCGACCTGGACCGGCATCCCCGTCTTCAAGCTCACCGAGGAGGAGACCGCCCGCCTGCTCCGCATGGAGGACGAGCTCCACCGCCGCGTCATCGGCCAGGAGCAGGCCATCAAGGCCGTCTCCCAGGCGATCCGGCGCACCCGGGCCGGCCTCAAGGACCCGAAGCGCCCCGGCGGCTCGTTCATCTTCGCCGGCCCCTCGGGCGTCGGGAAGACCGAGCTGTCGAAGACGCTCGCGGAGTTCCTGTTCGGCGACGAGGACTCGCTGATCCAGCTCGACATGAGCGAGTTCATGGAGAAGCACACGGTCAGCCGCCTCGTCGGCTCGCCCCCCGGCTACGTCGGCTACGACGAGGGCGGCCAGCTCACCGAGCGGGTCCGGCGCAAGCCGTTCTCCGTGGTCCTCTTCGACGAGGTCGAGAAGGCGCACCCGGACGTGTTCAACACGCTCCTGCAGATCCTGGAGGACGGCCGCCTGACCGACTCCCAGGGCCGCGTGGTCGACTTCAAGAACACCGTGATCATCATGACCACGAACCTCGGCACCAGGGACATCGCCAAGGGCATGAACCTCGGGTTCAGCAAGGCGCACGACCCGGCCGGCAACTACGAGCGGATGAAGGCCAAGGTCCACGAGGAGCTCAAGCAGCACTTCAGGCCCGAGTTCCTGAACCGCATCGACGACATGATCGTGTTCCACCAGCTCTCGCAGGAAGAGATCATCACGATCGTCGACCTGATGCTGAACCGCGTCGACACGCAGCTCAAGAACAAGGACATGGCGCTGGAGCTCACGCCCGCCGCGAAGCTCCTGCTCGCGCACAAGGGCTACGACCCGGTGCTCGGCGCCCGTCCGCTGCGTCGCACGATCCAGCGCGAGATCGAGGACATCCTGTCCGAGAAGATCCTGTACAAGGAGCTCGGCCCGGGCCAGATCGTCGTCGTCGACGTGGAGGGCGAGGACGCGGAGGCGAAGTTCACCTTCCGCGGCGAGGCCAAGCCCGACGCGCTGCCCGACGCGCCCCCGGTCGACATGGCCGGCTCGGCGGGAGACAGCGCCGCGTCGTAGGGCACGGCAGGACGTTCGGGAGGGCCGCGGGGAGACATTCCCCGCGGCCCTTTGCGATGCTTGCGCGCATGGACCCGGCGGAGCAGGACCGTCGGCGCGAGGTCAACGACGCGCTGCGCCACGACACGCGCAACTGGCTCGGCATCGGCAAGGGCTACGCGACGATGCTGGAGACCCACTACGACCGGCTCGACCCCGAACAGCGCCGGCGCGCGCTGGCGGGTCTCGTGCGGACGTTCGACAGGCTCGACGCGTTCGTCCGCGGCGTGCTGATCGACGAGCAGCTCGAGACGCGGACGGTGACGCCGCTGCGGGCCGAGACCACCGTCGAGTCGCTGCTCGCGCCGGCGCGGGCGACGTACCCGGAGGTGGCGTTCGAGGTCGAGGACGCGACGGTGCCGGTCGACCCGGTGATGGTGCGGGAGATCGTGGACCAGCTCGTCCGCAACGCCGTGACGGTCGGGGAGCCGCCCGTGACCGTGCGCGTGACGGGCGGCGGCGGCTGCCTGCGGATCGAGGTGCACGACGCGGGGGAGACGATCGGGGCGGACGAGGTGCTGTTCGAGCGCTACGCCACCACCGCCCACTCGCGCGCCCAGCGCGCGACCGGGATGGGGCTCGGCCTGTCGATCGTGCGCCGCTACGCCGAGGCCCACGGCGGCCACGCGGGCGTACGGCTCGCCGCCTCGCCGGGCGACGGCACGACGTTCTGGGTGGAGCTGCCCGCCTAGGCACGGCCAGGCCCCCGCCCGAACATTGAAGATCGTCACGCGGGGAGACGCTCGACGGGCTGCAGAGAACCACGTCGCTGGTGGGTCAGGCCTTGGTGGTCGTGGCCTTGATGCCGTCCCACTCGGTGGTCTTGGCGACGTCGATGCTCGCGCGGCCGTCCTCGTCCAGGCGCCCGGTGCCGCGCAGCAGCGTTCCCGACTTGGCGGCGGGGCCTGGGCGGCCGTAGTCGTCGGTGACGACGCAGGCGGGCGCCTCCTTCGGCAGCCCGGCGAGGGCGGCGGCGACGGCGGGGACGTACGCGCACTCCTCGTCCAGCCGCGCGGGCAGCGCGACCGGGCCGTCGGGCCCGAGCCAGCCGACGGCGGCGTCGCGCGAGCCGCGCAGCGTCTCCGCCTTGCCCGCGCCGGTCACCGAGCCCGGCCAGTCGCCGGCGCGGGAGACGAGCGAGGTGCCGTCGAACAGCGCGGCGCGGGTCGGGCGCAGCCGGATCAGCACCCGGCGCGGGGGGACCTTGCGGCCGAGGCGCCCCGACAGCAGGTCCTTGCCGAACGCCGCGAGGTCGCCCGCGTTGCGGAGCAGGAAGCCCGTCAACGCCTTCGCGACGGTCGGGTCGGAGACGGCGCGGCCGATGTCGGCGGGGCTGCGGACGTCGTAGACGTCGGCGGTGCCGGAGAGCAGCACCGAACGCCCGCCGACGCGGACGAGGCCGGAGACGCGCGTGTTGTTGGGGATCTCGCGCGCCTTGAGGGTCGTGGCCGCGACGAGGAACCAGAGCTGGTCGCCGGCGACGGCGTACAGCTCGGGCGTCACGTGCGGGCCGTCCTTGGTCACGATGGCGACGTACGCCTGGCGCCCCTCGTCGAGGACGCTGCGGATGTCCCGGGTCAGGGAGAGCATGCCCCGGAGATGCCCTCAGCCCGGCAGGGCGAACCCTCCCTCGACCGCCACCGCGAGGCCGTCGGCGAGCAGCCCGTCGAGCGCGCGGCGGCGCTGCGCCTCGTCCGGCCAGGACAGGGCGGCGTCGGGAACGGGTGCGCTCGCGTCGCGCAGGACCGCGAGCAGCGCGCCCCGGCACTGGCGGTCGGTGCCGTGCCACGCCTGCGCCTTGGCGCGCGGGCCCTCGTACGGCGGCCGCCCGGCCAGCCGCCACGCGCACGTCGCGCGCAGCGGGCACGCGGGGCAGGCGGGCGAGCGGGCCGTGCAGACGAGCGCGCCGAGCTCCATCAGGGCGGCACCGAAGACGGGCGCGTCGCGCTCCGGCAGCAGCGCCGACACGGCGGCGAGGTCGCGCGCGGTCGACGGCGGCCCGGCCTCCGCGCGGCCTGAGACGGCGCGGGCGACGACGCGGCGGACGTTGGTGTCCACGACGGGGTGGCGCTGCCCGAACGCGAACGACGCCACCGCCCGCGCGGTGTACGCGCCGACGCCCGGCAGCGCGAGCAGCCCCTCCAGCGTCGTCGGGAACGCCCCCCGCTCCGCGATCACGGCGACGGCGGCGGCGTGCAGGCGCAGCGCGCGGCGCGGGTAGCCGAGGCGGCCCCACAGCCGTACGGCCTCGCCCGGCGGCGACGCCGCGAGCGCCGCGGGGGTGGGCCAGCGGGCCAGCCAGGCCTCATAGACGGGCAGCACCCGCGCGACCGGCGTCTGCTGCAGCATGACCTCGCTGACGAGGATCGCCCAGGGGTCTCGCGTACGCCGCCAGGGCAGGTCGCGCGCGGTCGCCTCCCACCACGGGAGCAGGGCCTCGGCGAGCGGCACGCCAGGCATCGTAGGCTCGGCGGCACCATGGACGCCGACGCTCTCCTGCACCCGCGCGGGCCGCTGCCCCCGTCGGTCTACTGGCGGCGCCGCCTGGTGACGTTCGGCGCGGTGCTCGTGGTGCTCGCGCTGCTGCTGCGGGCCTGCGGCGGCGGCGGCGGCGGCAGCGTCACGCCTGCGCCCTCGACGTCGCCGACGGGCGGCGCGACGGGCGCGACGGGACCGCGCCCCACCGGCCCGAGCGGGCCGACGGGCCACGCGACGACGCCCGCCGCGCAGGTCGGCCCGTGCCCCGACACCGCGATCGTCGTGTCGGCGCGGGCGGACGCGCAGACCTACCCCGCCTCGCGCCGCCCGATCCTCACGATCTCGATCGCGAACAAGGGAGCCGTCCCCTGCACCCGCGACGTCGGCCAGGCCGCGCGCGAGATCCGCGTGACGAGCGGCAACGCCCGCATCTGGTCCAGCGACGACTGCTCGCCCGGCGGCGGGTCGCAGGTCGTGACGCTGCTGCCGGGCGCGGCGCCGCTGACGTTCAGCGTCACGTGGTCGCGCCGCCGCTCCGCGCCCGACTGCCCCGCGGGGGCCGAGCTCGCCGAGCCCGGGACGTACCGCGTGACGGGGCGCTTCGGCGAGGTGCTCTCGACGGGCGACACGTTCTCGCTGACGGGATAGGGGAGAGATGGCACACGGCATCCAGGTGACGTTCGACTGCGTGGACGCTCCGGCGCAGGCGAGGTTCTGGGCGGCGGCGCTGCGCTACGTCGTGCAGCCGCCGCCGGAGGGGTTCGAGACGTGGGAGGCCTTCGGCCGGGCGATGGGCATCCCCGAGGAGGACTTCGACAAGGTCTCGGCCTGCGTCGACCCCGACGGCAGGGGCCCGCGGCTGTTCTTCCAGCGCGTGCCTGAGGGCAAGGAGGCGAAGAACCGCGTCCACCTCGACGTCAACGTCGGCAAGGCCGCCGTCGACGCCGAGGTCGAGCGGCTCGTCACGGCCGGCGCGACCAAGGTCCGCGAGGTCGACCAGGGCTACCAGCGCTGGGTCGTCATGGCCGACCCCGAGGGCAACGAGTTCTGCGTCCAGTAGCGAGCGCGGCCGCCGCGAGCAGCACGAGCACGACGAACGCCACGGTGGCGTCGGCCGCGCGGCCGTACGCGCCCGCGACCGCGTAGACCAGGGCCAGCGGCAACGTCCCCGCCGCCGCGCCGAGCACGAGGCGGCGCAACGGCATCCCCGCCGCGCCGGCGACGAGCACGACCGACTCCGCGAGCAACGGCACCGGCCGCGTGAGCACGACGGCGGCGACGCCGTAGCGGTCGACCAGGCGCCGTGCCCGCGCGGCGTCGTTCGGGCCGAGGGCGCGGGCGCCGCGGCGCCCGAGCGTGCCGCCGACCCCCGCCATCAGCGCGCCTCCCGCGACGGACAGCGCGGTCGCGGCGGCGACGCCGTACGCCGCCCCGAACGCCACCATGACGAGCGACGAGGGGACGGGCAGCACGACGTCGAGCGCGAGGACGGCCACGCCCGCGACGGCGCCGCCCGCCGCGCCCGCCGACCGCAGCGCGGGCGCCGGGTCGTCGAGCACGGGCAGGCCGGCCGCCGTCGCGACCGCGAACACCGCGAGGAGGGCGGCGAGCACCGCCGCCCACATCGCGACGAGCCGCGCGGTCATGCGCGGGACGCGATCCCGAGCTGGAGGTCGCACCACCGCCGGATCAGCGCGCGCTTGCCGTCGGAGAGCTCGCGCGTGACCGGCATGTACATCGACGTGCCGGCGTTGCGCTCGTCCACGAGCTCGCGCAGCACGACCGCGAGCGTGTGCACGCGGTCGGGGTCCAGCGGCGCGTTGCGCGGGCCCCACGGCACGTACTGGCTCATGACCGGGTACATGAGCGCGTAGTACGCAAACACCTCAGTCCACACGAACTCCCACGTGACCCGGTCGTCGGGCACGTGCGAGTAGTCGTCCACCGGCAGCACGCGCACGGCGCACCAGTAGTCGATCTGGAAGCCGTTCGTCTGCGCGTTCGGGTCCTCCGGCTTCACCTGCGGCGGGTAGAGCCGGATCTTGTAGCAGCCTGTCTGCCGCGCCTTCAGCGGCAGCGTCGCGATCCCGCCCTCGGGCACCACGAGCCGCGAAGGCACCATCCGCGCCGGGTCGGTCGGCGCGACCGGCCGGAACTTGAACGACGGCGGCGTCACCTGCGGCAGCGGGTCGCCGGGGGTGGTGGTGCTCGGCGTCGTGTAGTCCTGCCACTGGTCGACGTTCAGCGTGACGGGCTCGCGCAACGGCGCGCCGTCCGGGTCGAACACCCGCACCGTGAGCGCCGCCTGCGCGTCGGGCAGGTTGAGGTACGTGCACTGGTCGTCGACGACGACGTACGGGTCCGCCACCTGCTGCGCGACGAGCCCCGACGTCATCTCGTCGGTGCGCCAGCGCAGCGAGAGCGGCCCGGTCACGGAGACGCCCGGGGGCACCTTCACGACGGCGACGCCGCCGTAGCGCTCGTACGCCTCGCGCGAGTAGTCGACATCGCCGATGCGCGTCGGTCCGGCGTAGAGCGTGACGGTGCCGACGTTCGCCTTCTCCTTGCTCTCCTTCGACTCCTCGGGGAACGTCGTGCCGAGGTCGAGCGTCACCTCGCCGTCGCCGACGACGGCGGCGGCGGGCCCGAACAGCGGGGCCTTGAACGCCCCCACCTCGACGTGCGCGGGCGCGGCGCCGGTGGCGTCCCAGTGCGCGTCGAGCGCGCCGTGCGACAGCGGGAGCGGCGCGTCCGGCGCCGACAGCGTGACCGCGGCCTCGGCCGCGTCGCCCGCTCCCCTCGGGGCGGGCGGCGGGATGAACGGCGAGCCGAGCGGGTGCAGCCACGCGCCGCCCGGCGCCGAGACGGGCTCGCCCGCGGTCCAGGCGCCGAACGTGCCGACGACGCTGCCGATCTTGGCGTTGAGGACGTAGTCCCCCTTGAGGAACGCGTCGCGCATCGCGTCGACCTGCTCGTCGGTCATGACCGGCGCGATGAACCAGTAGAGGACGTAGCGCAGCGCGACGCCGTCGCCCGCCTCGACGTGGTGGCGCAGCACGTCCAGCGCCTTCGACGTCCCGCGCGGGGCGAACGCCAGCCGCTCCTTCGGCACGACGCACCAGAAGCTCCCGGCGCCGTACGGCCTGCTGAAGTTCAGCCAGCGCGTCGACGCGATCGTGGGCTGCCGCGCGTCGATCAGCGTGACCGGCTGCCCCTCGGAGTCCTTGCCCGAGACGACGAACGACGACGTGAACATCTGCGACGTGAACGTGTCCGCCGGGTCGAGGTCGACCAGCCGCGCGACGAGCGACACGCTCGCGGTCGCGAGCAGGTCGTCGGGCTCCGGCGCGGCCGGCAGCAGCACCGACTGGACCGACGCGTCGCCGAACGTCTGGAGCTGGTCGCCGTAGTAGTTCCAGTAGCCGAACATCGTCCGCCGCCACTGCGGCTTGGCGTCCGAGCCCTGGTTGACCTCGCACAGCTCCATGAGCCAGGTGCGGTACTCCTCGGGGGAGAGGCCGGTCGGGTTCTTCAACGTCACGTCGTCGAAGTCGAGGATGTCGACGACGTTCTGGTTGTTCGCGGTGGAGACGTTGGAGACGGCGTTCGCCGAGGAGAACGCGATCCGCGGGTACGACAGGTAGGTCATCGCGCCGGCCCCCCGTCGAGGACGAGCCGGTCGGACCAGAACCGCATCATGTCGGCGACCTGCGAGAGCACGTCGGGCATCCCTTCGGGTTGCGCGGTCTGCAGGCAGGCCGCGGCGATCTCGGCGAGGCGTTCGCGCAGGTACGTCCACGCGGGGACGAGGTGGGGCAGCGGCTGGACGTCGCGGAACAGCTCGAACGACGCGCCCGCCGTCGGCGACGGCGGGTCGAGCGCGTACGCCGGCATCCGCGCGAGCGCGACGCCCAGCGGCGTGATGGCGGTGCGCATCAGCGCGACCGCCGCGCCGGCCAGCAGCGCGCGCTCCTCGTCGGTCTCGCCGTCCGCGTCGAACAGCCGCATGAGCAGCGTGAGCAGGACGTCGTACGACGCCGTGAACAGCTCGCCCACGGCGCGCGTGGGCGGGTTCGCGATCATCGTGGCGCCGGGCGTGGCGTTGTCGTGGTGGACGTCGTAGAGCGGGTTGTCGACGCACGGCCAGGCGGGCTCGAACGACGGGTCGCGCTCCAGCTCGGCGACGAGCTCGTCGCGGATGTCGCGGAACCAGCCGTAGTGGCAGTCGGTCGGGTCGGGCGACGGCGTGCCCTCGCCCTCCACGACGATCAGCTCGATCGCGGCGACGGCGGTCGCGGTGTCCACGACCTCGTGCAGCGTCGGGACGAACGGCACGTACCGCTCGCCGAGCTGGGTGTCGCGCGCGCCGATGAAGAGCTGCGCCTCGTCGGCCTCCTCGAACAGCTCGCGGATGCGGCGGTACAGGCCCGCGATCGTGGTGTACGGGTACGCGTCCGGGTTGAGCGCCTCGGTCTCGATCTGCGCCGTCGACGCGGCGAGCATGAGCGGGCGCTTCGTGCACGCCTCGTCCCACGGGCCCGGCCACGCCGGCTTCTCCCAGCACATGAAGCGTTCGAGCGTGGCGACCGAGAACGGCGTCAGCACCGAGTCGAGCCCGACCGAGTACAGCTTGTCCCACTGCGGGAAGTTCGGCCGCAGCAGGTACGGCGCGCCGCCGATCGCGGTCAGCATGTTGTTCGCGAGGGCCAGGTGCAGCATCTCCTGGGTCGCGATCGTGTGGACGATCCGGTCGAACCAGCGGGTCACCATGTCCGCCTGCTCGGCGGTGTTGATGCCCGGGTCGCCGGGCTGCTTGAGGCTGAACGCGGCGTACAGGTACTGGCACGCGAGCGAGTGCTCGATCTCGGCGGCCTCGGACAGAAGGTCCATCAGCTCGGTTCGTGTGGTGATCGTGGTGACGGTCGCGGTCATCCGCGCTCCTCCCGTTGGCGTCCCCTGGGAGTTACACGGTGGGCCCCTCAAGGGATTACGCCGTTCGGCCGAAGCCAGTACCAGGGTCGAGGTCTTCGGGGTGGTGCATGTCCGGACGGGCGTTGCCCGAGCGGGCGGTCGCGGCGTTGCGCGACGCGTTCGCGGGTGAGGTGGCGACGCGCCTCCCCGGCATGCAGTCCGCCGCCGCCGAGGTGCTGACCACGGGCGCGGTGTCCGCCGCGCGGACGCTGGTCTCCCACGCGCACACGCTCGCGTCGAGCGCCGCCGTGCTCGGCGAGGCGATGGCGTCGCGGTACGCGCGCCACTGCGAGGAGCTGCTCGTCGTCGCGCTGGCGTCGTGCGGCACCGACGTCGTGCCGCGCGACGTCGCGGTCGGCGCCGCCGAGGACGTCGAGGCCGTGTCGATGCTGCTCGCGCCGTGGCTGGTGGCGTGATGGCCGAGCCCGTGAGCACGCCGCGCGAGCCGGTGCCGTTGCTGCTGGTGGACGACTCGCCGGTGCAGCGGAGGTTCCTGCGCGCGGCGCTGGAGAACAGCCCAGAGTTCTCGGTCATCGGCGAGGCCCGCAACGGCCGCGAGGCCGTCGCGATGGTCGAGCGACTGCGCCCCGGCGCCGTCCTCATGGACCTCGACCTGCCGATCATGAACGGCATCGAGGCGATCGAGCGCATCATGGCCCGCTGCCCGACGCCGATCGTCGTGTACTCGGCGTTCGTCGAGGGCGAGAACTCCACGAACGCCATCGACGCCCTCGCCGCGGGCGCGGTCGACGTCGTCGCGAAGCCCGAGTGGGGCGAGGGCGGGCAGCTCGACGCGTACGCCGAGGAGCTGCGCCGCCGGATGCGCGTCGCGTCCCGCGTGCGGGTCATCACGCACCCGCGCGGCCGGCTGCGCACGACCTCCCCCGGCCTGTCGCGCGTGCCCTCGCACGTCGTACGCGCGGACGTCGCGGACGCGCCCGCACCCGTCGCGACGGTGCTGCCGCCCATCGCCGACGCGCGCCACCCCGGCACGGTGCAGCTCGTCGCGATCGGCGCGTCGACCGGCGGGCCGCAGGCGCTCGCGACGCTGCTCGGCTGCTTCCCCGCCGACTTCCGCCCCGCCGTTCTCGTCGTGCAGCACATGGCGGAGGGGTTCGTCCCGGGGCTCGTGTCGTGGCTCGACCAGATCTGCGCGCTGCCCGTCGTGATGGGCGGCACGGGCAGGCGGCTGAGCCCCGGCACGGTCACCGTCGCCCCCTCGGGGCTGAACCTCCTCGTCCGCGACCACCTGCGGGTGGTGTGCGAGCCGGCGCCGGAGCGGCAGTTCCACGTGCCTGGCATCGACGCGTCGTTCGAGTCGGTCGCCGACGCCGTGGGCGCGGAGGCGATCGGCGTCGTCCTCACCGGCATGGGCCGTGACGGCGCGGCCGGCCTCAAGGCGATGCGCGACCGCGGCGCGATCACGATCGGCCAGGACGAGGCGACGTGCGCGGTCTACGGCATGCCGCAGGCCGCGTGGGCCGTCGGCGCCGTCGAGCACCAGCTCCCGCTGCCCGCGATCGGCCCCGCGATCCTCGAGATGCTGCGGGCGCAGCCGTGAGGATCGACCTGTCGCCGGGCGACTTCGACCGCGTACGCACGCTGCTCACCGAGAAGGCGGGCCTCGTCTTCGACGAGTCGCGGCGCGACTCGCTGTCGTACTCGCTCGGCGAGAGGCTGAGCGCCTGCGGCGTCGCGACGGTGGACGACTACCTGCGGCTGCTGCCGTCCTCGCCCGACGAGGTCCAGGCGCTGCTCAACGCCGTCACGATCCAGGAGACGCACTTCTTCCGTAACCCGCCGCAGTTCCGCGCGCTGCGCCAGCACGTGCTCCCGCAGCTCATCAAGCGGGCGGCCGCGAACGGCTCGCGGCGGCTGCGGATCTGGAGCGCCGGGTGCTCGACCGGCGAGGAGCCGTACAGCGTCGCGATGCTCGTCCGCGAGCTGCTGCCGCTGACCGACGGCTGGGACGTGAAGATCGTCGCGACCGACGTCTCGACGCGCGCGCTCGCCGCGGCACGCGAGGCGCGCTACGGCTCGCGCGCGCTGCACACCGCGCCGCCCGAGGACGTGGAGCGGTGGTTCCTGCGCTCGGGCGACGAGTACGTCGTGCGGCCCGAGGTGCGCGAGCTCGTGGAGTTCCGCCACCACAACCTCGTCACCGAGCCCGCGCCGTTCGCCGAGCCGATCGACCTGCTGCTCTGCCGCAACGTCACGATCTACTTCGCGCGCGACACGACGCGGCGGCTGATGCGGCAGTTCCACGACGCGCTCTCCGACGGCGGCTACCTGTTCCTCGGCCACTCCGAGACGCTGTGGCAGATCAACGACGAGTTCCGGCTCGTGACGCTCGGGGACGCGTTCGTGTACCGGCGCGACGTGCCGGGCGACGAGCGGCGCTCGGTGCTGCCCGACCGGCGCACCGGCGACGACGGGCTGCCGCCGGAGGGCGACCGGCGCGTCGGGCCGCGGCGCGCGCCGTCGCGCTCGGCGTGGGAGGTCCTGACCAAGCCGCGCGTGCTGCCGTTCCCCCGGCGCACGCCGCCCGCGGCGCCGGTGCCGGCGGCGGGCGACCCGCTGGACGAGGTGCGCGGCGCGCTCAAGGCCGGCCGCTACGCCGACGCCGCGGCGCTCGCGTCGGCGGTGGCGCGTACGGACTCGATGCGCGCGGAGTCGTACTACCTGCACGGCCTCGCGCTGGCGAACCTCGGCCGCGACGCCGACGCGCTGGTCGAGCTGCGCAAGGCGATCTACGTGGACCCGATGGCCGGGTTCGCGCACTTCCTGCTCGCCGGGGTGCTGTCGCGGCTCGGCGACGCGGGCGGCGCGGCGCGGTCGTACAGGGCGGCGGCGGAGACGCTGGGCCGCTCCGGCGCGGACGCGGCGGAGCTCGACGGCCGCAGCGTCGAGGAGCTCGTGGAGATGTGCTGGCAGCTCGCCGGCGGACGGAGGGCGTGATGAGCGACTACGTGACGGTCCGGCTCGACGGGCGCGACCTCGCGACCCGCATCGAGCTGGTCCGCGAGGTCGTGCGGATGACGACGCTGGTGACGTTGCCGGGCATGACGCCGCCGCTTGCGGGCGTGCTCGACCTGCGCGGGACGTCGTTGCCGGTGGTCGACGTGCGCCGCTCGCCCGGCGGCCCCGGCGACGTCCTCGTGCTGTCGGAGGAGGGGCGCGAGTACGGCTTCGTCTGCGACTCGGTCTCCGCCGTCGTCGGGCGCGACACGCTGGTCGAGGAGCAGTCGGCCGCGCGCGAGTCGCTGCCCGCGTACGTCGAGGCGGTGCTGCGCGGCAGCGCCGGGCCGGTCTTCCTCGTGGACGTGCGGAAGATGTCCTCAGAGGCCGATCTTGACGCGTACCCCGTCGGAGAAGTGGACGAGCGGCTCGCCGTGGGGAGCGGGTAGGCCCGCCGCCTCGACCAGGCGGCTGTCGAGCCGCGTGACCGTCGCGTGCCGCAGCGGCCACGGCGGGTGGTGCGCCCTGAGCGACAGCGGCCTGCCCGCGACCGTCGTCCAGAGCCTGAACCGCGCCGTCAGCCAGTGGTCGAAGTCGCTCGCGTCGTAGGGGCCGCCTGCCACCACCGTGATGTCGCTCGGCGCGTTGCCGGTGAGGTGCCTGCGCGACCGGTAGCGGACGGTGTCGCCCCTGCGCCCGGTCGCCATGCGCGCGTACTGGTACGGCAGGTTGAGGCTCGCCCGCGCGGCGGCCACGGCTCCGAGGTTGTCGGCGTCGAGGGAGAAGAACCACACGCCCGTGCGGCCGTCGGGGCCGCGGACGTAGGTGCGGACGTTCGTCTCGGGGAAGCGGCTGGCCGGCAGCACGGTCATCCGGAACGGCACCAGCCCGACCCACGCCAGGCCGTCGTACGTCTCGACCTCGATGCCGGCGGGGAGCAGCGCCTGGACGGTGGCGGGGTCGTAGGACCAGTGCAGGAACGTCAGGTCGTCCCACCGGTGGACCATCACAGGGAACGGCGGCGGGTCCGGGGGGAACGGCGAGTGCGTCAGACGTACCGCTCCAGGATCGAGGACTCGGCGAGCCGCGACAGGCCCTCGCGCACGGTCTTGGCGCGGGTCTCGCCGACGCCCTCGACGGCCTGGAGGTCGTCGACGTTGGCGGCCAGGAGCTTCTGCAGGCTGGCGAAGTGCTCGACCAGGCGGTCCACGACGAGCCTCGGCAGGCGCGGGACCTTGGCGAGCAGGCGGTAGCCGCGCGGGGACAGCGGCGCCTCCAGCGCGTCGGCGCCGGTCGGGAAGCCCACGACCCGCGCGAGCACCGTCAGGTCGAGCATGTCCTCGGGGCTGAGCCGGTCGAGGTCGTCGAGCACCTCCTCGACCGTCCGCGCCTTGCGGCCCGTGGGGGCGTAGTCGCGGACCACGAGCTCGCGGTCGACCTCGACGCCGGCCATGAGCTCCTCGAGCTGGAGGTTCATCAGGCGGCCGTCGGCGCCGAGCTCGATGACGTAGCCCTCGATCTCGCGCGCGATGCGGCGCACCATCTCGATCCGCTGGCTGACCGCGAGCACGTCGCGGACCGTGACGAGGTCCTCGACCTCCAGCGCGGACAGCGCGCCGGCGACCTCGTCGAGGCGGAGCTTGTAGCGCTCGAGCGTCGCGAGGGCCTGGTTGGCGCGGCTGAGGATCGCGGCGCCGTTGTCGAGGACGTGGCGCTTGCTGTCGACGTAGAGAGCGATGATCTTCATCGACTGGCTGACCGAGATGACGGGGAAGCCGGTCTGCTTCGCGACCCGCTCCGCCGTGCGGTGGCGCGTGCCCGACTCCTCCGTCGCGATCGTCGGGTCGGGGACGAGGTGGACCGCCGCGCGGACGATGCGCGAGAGGTCGTCGGAGAGGACGACGGCGCCGTCCATCTTCGCGAGCTCGCGCAGGCGCGTGCTGCTGAACTCCACGTCCAGCTCGAAGCCGCCCGTGCAGAGGCTCTCCACGAGCTTGTTGTGGCCGCAGACGATCAGCGCGCCGGTGTTGCCGCGCAGGATGCGTTCGAGGCCGTCGCGGAGCGGCGTCCCGGGCGCTACGGCGACCAGGGTGGCGAGCATCTGCTCGTCACGTTCCGGTGCGGGCACCGTTCTCCTCGGCTCGTCGCGGACGGGAGCCAGCGGCGCACGCTCGTCGCGCGGCGCGGGCATCTCGAAGGGTACGGCGCTCATTGTCGGCTATGACGCCCTTGCTGCCCAGGAGGTTGCACGTGGCGGCGAAGCGGGGGTGAGCCGTGCGCGGTCACCGGGCGGCGTCGAGGGCGGCGGCGAGGGTCCCCACCTCCTTCACGGCGATGCCGGGAGGCGCTGCCCCCGGCGCGGGCGCGGTGCCCGGCGGCACCAGCGCGTGCGTGAACCCGAGCCGCGCTGCCTCGGCCAGCCTGCGCCCCACGGCGCCGACGCGGCGTACGTCCCCCGCGAGCCCCACCTCCCCGATCGCGACGAGGCCGTGCGCGGCGGCGCGGTTGGTCTTGGCCCCGGCGAGCGCGAGCGCGAGGGCCAGGTCCACGGCCGGCTCCTGGAGGCGTACGCCGCCGACGGTGGAGGCGTAGACGTCGTAGTCCTTGAGCGTCGTGCCGGTACGGCGTTCGAGGACGGCCAGGAGCATGGCGAGGCGGCTGGAGTCGAGGCCGCTCGCGGTACGGCGCGGGTAGCCGCCCGACGACGGCACCGCGAGCGCCTGGACCTCGGCGACGAGCGGGCGGCGCCCCTCGACCGAGATCGTCACGCACGTGCCGGGCACGGGCTCGGCCGACCGCGAGAGGAACAGCCCCGACGGGTCGGGGAGCCCGACGATGCCGGAGTCGCCGAGCTCGAAGCAGCCGACCTCGTCGGCGGGGCCGAAGCGGTTCTTGACCGCGCGCACCAGTCGCAGCGACGCGTGCCTGTCGCCCTCGAAGTGCAGGACGACGTCGACCAGGTGCTCCAGCACGCGCGGCCCGGCGATCGCGCCGTCCTTGGTGACGTGGCCGACGAGGACGGTCGCGATGCCGCGCTCCTTGGCGACCTTGATGAGCGCGGCGGCGCACTCGCGTACCTGCGTCACGCCGCCGGCCCCGCCGTCCACCTCCGGGTGCGCGACGGTCTGGATGGAGTCGACGACGAGCAGCGTCGGCGCGACGGCGTCCACGTGGCCGAGCACGGCGGCGAGGTCGGTCTCGGACGCGAGGTAGAGGTCGGGGGAGAGCGCGGCCGTACGCCCCGCCCGCAGCCGCACCTGCGACGCCGACTCCTCGCCCGACACGATCAGCGCGCGGCCGCCCGGCGAGGCCCACCGGTGCGCGACCTCCAGGAGCAGCGTCGACTTCCCTACGCCCGGCTCGCCCGCGAGCAGGCAGACCGCGCCGGGCACGAGCCCGCCGCCGAGCACCCGGTCGAGCTCGGCGACGCCGGTCGGCCGGGCGGCGGCGGAGGTCATGTCCACCTCGCCGATCGGCACCGCGGGCGACGAGACGGGCCCCGCCCGAACGGCGCGCACGACGGCCACGCCGACCTCCGACACCGAGCCCCACGCCTGGCACTCCGGGCAGCGGCCGACCCAGCGCGGGGCCGTCTGGCCGCACTCGGTGCAGCGGTACGCGGGCTTCGTGGCCGCCTTGGGTGGCATGCGTACGACCGTAGAAGGGGGGTGTGACAGAAACGCGGCGGCGCGCCGTCAGGCGAGCGACGAGCCCTGCGCGAGCAGCAGCGCGACGGCGAGCCCGGCGGAGGCGATCGTCAGCGACCACGCCGCCCGCTCGTGCCCGAGCAGCGCGACGACGACCAGCGCGGCGACGCACGCCACCTGCGCCGCGAGCAGGACGAGCGCGGCGCCGGGGCTGCCGTCGGGCAGCACCGCGAGCACGGCGCCCGCGGCGAGCAGCAGCGTGGCGCCGGTGACCAGCGACGGCGTGCGGCCGATGCGTTGCGGCACGCCGAGGACGCCCTCGCGGCGGTCGTCGCCCTGGTCGGGCAGCGTGTTCACGAAGTGCGCGCCGGTCCCGAGCAGCGCGGCCGCGAGCGGCGCCCAGAGCGGCGGCGAGAGGGCGGCGACGTACGGGAGCGAGCCGAACGAGAAGGCGTACGGCAGCGGCGAGAGCACCGTGGACTTGAGCCGCAGGTTGTACAGGCCCGCGCTCGCGACGGCCGCGAGGTGGATCAGGCCGGGGCGCGCGCCGATCGCGAGCGACAGCGGGACGCACGCAACGACCGCGACGAGCGCCGCTACGCCGACCGCGCGCGCCGAGACCTGGCCCGCCGCGACGGGCTTGTCGCTACGACCGCTGCGCCGGTCGCGGTCGCGGTCGAGCCAGTCGTTGCTCCACCCGACGAAGAGCTGCCCGGAGAGCAACGCCGCCGCCACCCACGCCGCGGCCGCCCCGCGCCCCGCGGACACGGCGAGCGCCGTCGTCATCGCCGTCACCGCGAGCGCCGGCTGGACGTGCGCGGCGCGCAGCAACGGGATCACGCCAGGCATCCTCACGCATAACGGGGCAGACTGCGTTGCGTGCCGACGCTGACCCGCCCGCGCAACGACCCGGGCCAGTACGACGACCTGGCCGAGGAGTGGTGGCGCCCCGGCGGGGCGTTCGAGCCGCTGCACTGGCTCGCGAGGTCGCGGGCGGCACTGATCCCGGAGGGCACGGGCCTGCTCGTGGACGTCGCGTGCGGCGGCGGGCTGATGGCGCCGCACGTACGCGGCTACCGGCACGTCGGCGTCGACATCGGCGAGCAGGCGACGCGGCTGTCCCGGCAGCACGGCATCGAGGCCGTGCGTGGCGACGTGCTCCGGCTGCCGTTGCGCGACGCCGTCGCCGACGTCGTGGTGGCGGGCGAGGTGTTCGAGCACGTACGCGACCTCGACACGATGGTCGCGGAGATCGCGCGCGTCCTGAAGCCCGGCGGCACGCTCGTCTGCGACACCCTCGCCGCGACGCGGGTCTCCAAGTTCGTGATGGTGACGCTGGCCGAGCGGCTGCCGTTCGTGCCGGAGGGCATCCACGACCCGGACCTGTTCGTGGACCCGCGACGGCTGCAACGGATCTGCGGCGAGCACGGCATCGCGTTGAGGGTCCGGGGTCTGAGGCCGTCGGTGACCGACGCGGTCAGGTGGCGGCTCGGGCGGACGAGCGAGGTGCGGATGATCCCGATGCGCTGGACCGGCGTCGTCTACCAGGGCGTCGGGGTGAAGCGATGAACGTCGCCGCGATGCGCGAGCGCGCCGAGCAGCACGACCGCGAGGCGTCGTTCCCCAAGGCCGACTTCGACGACCTGCGCGCCGAGGGGCTCCTGGGCCTCATGGTCCCGACCGCGCTCGGCGGCAGGGGAGCGGGCTTCGCCGAGTACGCCGAGGTGGCGTACGAGCTCGCGCAGGGCAACGCCGCGACGGCGCTGGTGTTCAACATGCACTGCTCCGTCACCGGCGCCCTCGCCGCGACGCCGGACGAGCTCGCCCGCGCGATGGGCGCGCCCGAGTCGTTCTTCGGCTGGCGCGACGACGTGCTGCGCCGCGCGGCCGAGGGCGCGCTGTACCTCGTCGCGATGAGCGAGCGGGGGGCGGGGTCGCGGTTCTCGGCGATGACGACGGCGTACGAGCCCGAGGGCGACGGCTGGCGCATCCGGGGGTCCAAGACGTTCTGCTCCGGCGCGGGCCACGGCGACGCGTACGTCGTCGTCGCGCGTCGCGGCGAGACGTTGAGCCAGTTCCTCGTGCCCGCGGGCGACGGGCTGACGGTCGAGCAGACGTGGGACCCGCTCGGGATGCGGGCGACCGCGAGCAACGACCTGCACCTCGACGTCCACGTGCCGCGCGAGGCGCTGCTCGGCGGCGTCGAGGGGCTCGCGCTGCTGCTCGCGCGGATCTCGCCGCAGTGGCTCGTGGCGTCGTACGCCGCCGTCTACGCCGGTGTCGCAAGAGCCGCGATCGACGAGGCCGCCCGCCAGCTCACCGAACGCGACCTCCACGCGCTGCCGGCGGTGCGGGCGAGGCTCGGCCGCGCCGACGCCGCCGCGACCGGGGCGTGGCTCGCGACGCGCGAGGCAGCGCGGCTGGTCGACACGGCACCCGGCGACCCGCGGACCAACCGCGCCGTCTACCGCGCGAAGCTCCTCGCCGGCGACACCGCGCACGACGTGACGGCGTCGATGCTGGAGGCGTGCGGTACGTCGGCGACGCGGCGGGGTAACCCGTTGGAGCGGCTGTTCCGCGACGCGCGCTGCGGCGCGTTGCAGCCCGCGACGAGCGACGTCTGCGCCGACTGGCTCGGCGTCGCCGTACTCGGCCTTGACCCCGACGAGGAGACGGCGGTACCCCGATGGTGAACGCCCGCATCGCGAGCATCGCGACGGCCGTGCCCGCGCCGATGGACCAGCAGGGCCTGTGGGACGGGTTCTTCTCGCGGCACTACGACGGCAGCCCGATGGCCGCCAAGGTCTGGAGGACCAGCGGCATCGTCACGCGCCACGGCGTCGCCGACCCGCGTACCGACGACGTGTCGCAGTGGGGGACCGGCGCGCGGATGGAGCGGTTCGTCGCGGAGGCGATGCCGCTCGGCAAGGACGCCGTCTCGCGCGCGCTCTCGGCCGCGGGCGTGAAGGCGGAGGAGGTCGGCCTGTTCGGCGTCGTGTCCTGCACCGGCTACGCCACGCCGGGGCTCGACATCCTGCTCGCGCGCGACCTCGGGATGCCCGCGACCGTGCAGCGGCTGATGGTCGGGCACATGGGCTGCTACGCCGCGGTCCCCGGCCTGGCGGCCGTGTCCGACGCCGTGAAGGCGCGCGGCCTCACCGCCGTGCTGCTCTGCGTCGAGCTGACGTCGCTGCACGTCCAGCCGGCCACCGACGAGCCGCAGCAGATGGTCGCGCACGCGCTGTTCTCCGACGCCGCGACCGCCGTCGTCCTGACGCCGTCCGCGCCGGGCCTCGAGGTCGTGGACGTCGCCGCCAAGACCGACGTCGAGCACCACACGGCGATGACGTGGGACGTGACGGACCTCGGCTTCCGGATGGGCCTGTCGCCGACCGTTCCCGACGTCCTCGCCAAGCACGTGCGCGAGGTGACGCTCGACCTGCTCGGCCGCCACGGCCTCGGGCTCGACGACGTGAAGGGCTGGGCGATCCACCCCGGCGGCCCGCGCATCGTGGACGTCTGCGGCGAGCGGCTCGGCCTCTCCGACGACGACCTCGTCGCGTCGCGGGAGACGTTGCGCGACTACGGCAACTGCTCCTCGCCGACCGTCCTCATGGTGCTCGACGCGATCCGGCGGCGGACGCCGCTGGAGCGCGGTGACCACGTCGTCGCGATGGCGTTCGGGCCGGGGCTCACGCTGTACCTGACGCTGCTGCGCCAGGCGTGACCGCCGCCGCCGTCGCGCTGACGGCGGTGCTCGCGGCGCTCGCGATCGCGTTCGCCCCGCGACGGGCAGCCGCCAACGTCGCCGCGCTGCGCCGCGACCTCGAGACCGACCCCCGCGCCCGCGAGCGCTTCTACGGCCGCGCGATCCTCTCGATCCCGCTCGTCGTCGCGCTCTACGCCGTCGTGGTCCTCGCCGGCGGCGGGTCGTGGCGCGACGCCGGCCTGTCGTGGGACCGCGACGCGTCGCGGCTCGCGGTGCCGACGTCGATCGCCGCGCTCGCCGCCGCGCTCGCCGCGGTCGCCCTGGTCGCGCTCGTCGTCGGCGCGCTGCGGCCGGGGGCGATCGAGCGGGCCAACGAAGCCACCAAGGTCATCGCGCCGGCGACGCCGCGCGAGCGGCGGCTGTGGCTGCTCGTCTCGCTGTCGGCCGGCGTCACGGAGGAGCTGGTGTACCGGGGGCTGTTCGTCCTGCACCTCAACGCGCTCGTCCCGTCGCTGCGGCCCGGTCCGCTCGCGGTCCTCGCGGCGCTGGCGTTCGGGATCGCGCACCGGTACCAGGGGCCGTTCGGCGTCGTGTCGTCGGCGATCCTCGGGCTCGCGTTCGGCATCGTCGCGATCGTCGTGGGGAACGTCCTCGTCGTCGTCGCGCTGCACACGCTGTGGGACGTCGTGGCTGGGTTCGTGAAGCGGGAGGTGGGCGATGCCGGCACCGCTGAGCAGGGACGACCGGCGGAGGCTCCGTGAGCCGCGCGCGGTCGAGGTGTTCGGCAAGGCCGGCGCCGAGGCGGCGCTCGACGTGCTCGTGCTGATGGAGTACGCGTGGCACGACTGCTACGGCGAGTCCACGCCGTCCGACGACGTCGTGGAGGCCGTGCTGCTGTGCTCGCAGGGGCGGCTCGACCTGCTGGCGAAGG
Organism: Frankiaceae bacterium; assembly: GCA_035940575.1. Lineage (GTDB taxonomy): Bacteria > Actinomycetota > Actinomycetes > BP-191 > BP-191 > BP-191. Next base: position 21,474 of record DASZER010000008.1, read on the forward strand.
CGGCGTTGCTCGCGGTCGTGGACCGCCGCGACCTCTGGATGTGGGCGCACGACCTGAAGCCGCGCCGGTAGCTACTGCTGCTGCTGGACCTGCTGCACCCTGCGCGCGAACGGCGGCGGCGGCGCCTCCTCCGGCACCGGCTTCGACGGCGCGACCATCGTGACGCTGACGTCGAGCGAGCCGTTGCCGCCGCCGCTGTGCAGCCCGCGGATCGGTGCCACGTCGGAGTAGTCGCGGCCCGTCGCGACGACGATGTGCCGCTCGTCGGCGAGGCAGTCGTTCGTCGGGTCGGCCTCGATCCAGCCGAACGAGGGGACGTACGCCTCCACCCACGCGTGCGACTCGACGTCGATCGGGACGTCGGGCTCGGGCTCGGGGTTGGCGAAGAAGTACCCGGAGACGTAGCGCGCGGGGACGCCGAGGTCGCGCAGCGTCGTGATGAGCAGGTGGGCGAAGTCCTGGCAGACGCCGCGTCCGCGTTCGAGCAGGTCGTCGACGGTCGAGGTGACGTACGACGCGCCGCTCGCGTACTCGAAGCGGCGGTGCACCTCGTGCGACGCGCCGAGGACGAGGCCGACGACGCTCTCCGGCTTCACGACGCGGCGTACGTGCTGCGCGAACGTCATCACGTGGTCGCCGCCGCTGGCCAGCGGCGAGGCGTAGAGCCACTCCGCGTGCTCGTCGCGGAACGCCTGGTCCTCCAGCTCCTCCAGCTCTCCCGCGTCGTGCGGAACGACGGGCCGCGGCGCGGTCACGACCGTCGACTCGCCGACGATCGAGAGCTCGTCGTGCGGCGCCCAGACGTTGAACGCGTGCACCCGCGTGCCGAAGTGGTCGCGGTACTCCGTCGTCCGCGCGCGGGGGCTCAGGTGCAGGCGGAACGACAGGAGGTTCTGCCGCTCGTCGTTGCGCGGCGTGATGCGCAGCTCGTTGAACGACGCCGACGCCGGCGTCTCGTAGTGGAACGTCGTCGTGTGCTTGATGCGCACCCTCATGCCGGCACCACGGACCCGCGCGCGAACGCCTCCGTCACGAGGTCGTCGTGCACCTCGAAGCACGACGACAGCAGCCGTCCGACGAACGGCGCCACGCCCTCGTCCAGCACCTCGCTCACCTGCCTGTACTCCAGGTCCGCGCGCAGCCGCCCCGCCGTGCGCCGCGCGTGCGAGCCGTCGACGGTGACGTTGCCGATGCCCTCCTCGACGTGCCGCGCCGAGTACAGCGCGCTGCGCGGCAGGTCGGGGTCGAGCAGCAGGAACTCCGCGATCCTGCGCGGGTCGACGACGTTGCGGTACGTCTTGCGGTACGCCTCGTGCGCCGACAGCGACCGCAGCAGCACCGTCCAGCCGAACGTCTCCGACGCCGTCGCGCGCGTGCCCGTCGGGATCATCAGCAGGCCGCTGCGGGCACCGAGGACGCGGCAGGTGAACACCACGCGTTCGAGGTAGCGGCCGATCGTCAGCCACTGCCACCCCTCCTCGCGCAGCATCGTCCCGTCGGCCGTGCCGGTGAACAGGAACGACCGCTCCTTCATCGACGAGAAGAACCGGTGCGCCCCCGCGCCTTCGAGATCCGCGTGGCCGGTCGCGGAGACGGCGAGGTGCCAGGTGTTCAGCGCCTCCCACATCTCGCTCGTCACGGCGTCGCGGATCGTGCGCGCCGACTCGCGCGCCTGGCGTACGCAGGACGCGATCGACTCGGGCATCGCGCGGTCGAGCGCGTACGCCGTCAGGACGTGGTCGACGGGCGAGCCGCCGAGGATGTTCGCGATCGACTCGCGCGCGGCGGGGTCGTCGCCCCCGCGCCCTTCGAGCGACGCGCGGTGCGCGACGTCGAGCAGCCGCGCGGTGTCCTCGGCCCGCTCGGTGTAGCGGCCGACCCAGTAGAGGGCCTCGGCGATCCGGCTCAGCATCAGTCCTCGCCCTCCAGGACCCACGTGTCCTTGGAGCCGCCGCCCTGCGAGGAGTTCACGACGAGCGAGCCCTCCGGCAGCGCGACCCTGGTCAGGCCGCCGGGAACGATCGTCACGTCCTCGCCCATCAGCACGAACGGCCGCAGGTCGACGTGCCTCGGGCCGAAGCCGCCGTCGACCAGCGTGGGGTGGCGCGACAGCGCGATCGTCTCCTGCGCGATGTACGCGCGGGGCTTCGCGAGCAGCCGCCTGCGCGTGTCCGCGAGCTCCGCCTCCGTCGCCGTCGGCCCGATCGTCATGCCGTAGCCGCCGCTGTCGGAGACCGTCTTCACGACGAGGCTCGGCAGGTTCTTCAGCACGTGGTCGAGCTGGTCGGGCTCGGCGGGGAGGTACGTCGGCACGCTGTCGAGCAGCGGCTTCTCGCCGAGGTAGTACTCGATCATCGCGGGGACGTACGCGAACACCGCCTTGTCGTCGGCGATGCCGGTGCCGACGGCGTTCGCGAGCGCGACGTTGCCCGCTCGCGCCGCGGTCAGCAGCCCGGTCACGCCGAGCACCGAGTCGGCCCGGAACGCCAGCGGGTCCAGGTAGTCGTCGTCGATGCGCCGGTAGATGACGTCGACGCGGCGACGCCCGCGCGTGGTCTTCATGTAGACGACCGCGTCGTCCACGAACAGGTCGTCGCCCTGCACGATCTCCACGCCCATCTGCCGCGCGAGGAACGTGTGCTCGAAGTACGCGCTGTTGTACGCGCCCGGCGTCAGCAGCACGACCGTCGGGTCGACGTCGCCGCGCGGCGCGATGTGGCGCAGCACGTCGAGGAGCGCCTGCGGGTAGTGGTCCACGGGACGTACGCGGTGGTTGAAGAAGAGCTCGGGGAAGCCGCGCACCATGCTGGCGCGGTTCTCGAGGACGTACGACACGCCGCTCGGCGTGCGGCAGTTGTCCTCCAGGACGAGCCACCGGCCGTCGTCGTCCTTGATGAGGTCGACGCCCGAGACGTGCGTCCACACGCCCTGCGGGACCGCGAGCCCGGTCGCCTGGCGCGTGAAGTGGCGGCCGGTGACGACGAGCTCGTTCGGGATGACGCGGTCGCGGATGATCGCCTTCGTCGAGTACACGTCGGCGAGGAACGCGTTGAGCGCCGTCACGCGCTGCACGAGCCCCGCCGAGAGCTGCTCCCACTCGACCGCCGTGACGAGCCGGGGGACCAGGTCGAGCGGGAACGTGCGCTCGACGTCGTTGCCGGCGTTGTAGACGGTGAACGTGATGCCCTGCGCGCGCAGGCTCAGCTCGAGGGCCTCCGCCTTCGCCGCGAGCTCGTCGGTCGACATGCCCGAGAGCTGCGAGACGAGGCGGCGGTAGGCGGGGCGCACGCGCCCGTCGGCGTCGAAGCACTCGTCGTGGAAGCGCGCGTCGAGCGGGTACCGCGCGAACCCCCCGCCCGCCTCGACCTCCATGCCCGGAAGCGTAGTCAGACGAGTGGCCGCAGGGCGTTCAGGATGCCGGTGCGATGGATGCGACGGCGTACGGCACCGTCCCCGCTCGCCACGACGTACACGAGGGAGTCCTCGGGGACGAGGTCGAGGCTCCAGTGCGCGCAGGACGAGCGCGTCGGGTCCCGCGTGCGCGAACACCCGCAGTGGAGCGACCGCGTGCCACGGGTGGGCGCCGACGAGGTGACCGGAGCCCTCCAGGTACGGGACCCAGGTGACCTCGTGCGCGTGCTCGATCGGCATCGTCTCCCTTTGACGTCGATGGCCCGGCGGACGAGCCCTGGGAGCCGCGGAACGCGTGGCCGGTTCCGGCCCGCGCACCCTCGCGTAGATGATCTTGAAGGGCGCTGGTATCCTGGGAAGCCACGAAAGGGGCCACAGCGCATATGAGTTTCAAGGTTGGCGAGACTGTCGTGTACCCGCACCACGGTGCGGCGCTCATCGAGGCGATCGAGAAGCGCACCGTCGGAGGCGTGGAGCGGACCTACCTGGTCCTGAAGGTCGCCCAGGGCGACCTGACGGTGAAGGTCCCCGCGGACAACGCCGAGTTCGTCGGCGTGCGCGACGTCGTGGGCCAGGAAGGGCTCGAGAAGGTGTTCGAGGTGCTCCGCGCCCCGCACACCGAGGAGCCGACCAACTGGTCGCGCCGCTACAAGGCCAACCTCGAGAAGCTCGCGTCCGGCGACGTGAACAAGGTCGCCGAGGTCGTACGCGACCTGTGGCGTCGCGACAAGGAGCGGGGCCTGTCCGCCGGCGAGAAGCGCATGCTCTCCAAGGCGCGGCAGATCCTCGTCTCCGAGCTGGCTCTGGCCGAGGGCACCAACGAGGACAAGGCCGAGGCCGTCCTCGACGAGGTCCTGGCCTCCTAGTCGCGTCGACCAGACGCCGCCTGGCGGCGTTCTCGGTCGCTTGCGTGCACGGCACGCGGCGCTCCCTGCGGCCTTGCCAGCCGACGCCTGGACGCCGCGATGCCCCGCACCCCGCCGCCCGAGCGGCGCCGCGCCCCTAGACTCGGGCGTGTGTCGGACCGGAGGCCTGCGAGCGGCGTCGTGGAGGCGTTGCGCCTGCTCACGGTCGTCTTCTTCGCGGGCGTCGGGTTCGAGGTCGCGCGCGCGATCGACCCGTCCGAACGCGCCGTGCTCGGCACGTTCAACGGCATCGCCATCGGCGTCATCGTCGGCTCGGGCCTCGGCTACGTCATCGGCGGCATCCTCGGCCGTACGACGGTCACGACGGTCGACCGGTTCGAGGTCGGCCTGCGCGAGACGAGCGCGGAGTCGCTCGTCGCCGGCGCGATCGGCCTCGTCTGCGGCGTGCTCGTCGCGGCGGGCATCGGCTGGCCGCTGTTCCTGATCCCGGAGCCGTACATCGCGTTCTCGATGTTCGGAGTGCTGCTCGTGCTCTTCGGCTTCCTCGGGCTGCGGCTCGGGGAGTCCAAGCGCGACGGGATGCTGTCGATGTTCGGCGCCCGCGCCGGCGTCGCCCCGCGCACGGTCGCCACGGCCGCGCTGCCGCGCCTGGTGGACTCCTCCGTCGCGATCGACGGGCGCGTGCTCGACGTCGTACGCGCCGGGTTCCTGCACGGCACGATGCTCGTCTGCCGCCCCGTCCTCGACGAGCTCCAGGGCCTCGCCGACGCGGGCGACGACCTGCGCCGCTCGCGCGGGCGGCGTGGGCTCGAGGTGCTGGAGGCGTTGCGGCGCGAGCCCGGCATCGACGTCGAGGTCATCGACGACGAGGCGCCCGGCGTGCCGGAGGTCGACGCGAAGCTCGTACGCATCGCGCTCGACCGCGAGGCCGCGCTGCTGACGCTCGACACGAACCTCGCCAAGGCCGCCTCCCTCGCCGGGATCCGCGTCCTGAACCTGCACGCCCTCGGCCTCGCGCTGCGGCCCGCCGTTCAGGCCGGCGACGAGGTCAACGTCCTCCTGCTCAAGGCCGGCAAGGAGGCGGGCCAGGCGGTCGGCTACCTCGACGACGGCACGATGGTCGTCGCCGAACGCTCCCGCGCCTCGATCGGCTCGGAGGCCACCGTCGTCGTCACGAGCGTCCTGACGACGGCGAACGGCCGGATGGTGTTCGCGCGCCCGGTCGGCGACCGTGCGACGCGCGCCCGGGGCGGCGCCGAGTGAGGGTCGCCGCGATCGTCCCCGCGGCCGGCCGTGGCGAACGCCTCGGCCCCGGCGTCCCCAAGGCGCTGCGCCTCCTCGGCGGAGTCCCCATGCTCGTGCACGCCGTACGCACGCTGTCCCGCGCGCGGCTCGTGGACGTCGTCGTCGTCGCGGCGCCGCCAGGCGACGAGGCCGAGGTGCGGGCGCTGCTCGACACCTACGACGTGCCGACCGAGGTGCGCGTGACGACCGGCGGGGAGACGCGCCAGGACTCCGTACGCCTCGCGCTCGACTCGCTCGACCCCGACGTGGACGTCGTGCTCGTGCACGACGCCGCGCGGCCGCTCGCGCCGAGCCAGCTCGTCGACGACGTCGCGCAGGCCGTGGCGCGCGGCGCCGAGGCCGTCATCCCTGCCATGCCGGTCGCGGACACGGTCAAGCGCGTCGAGGGCGGGCGGGTCGTGGAGACGTTGCGCCGCGACGGGCTCTACACCGTGCAGACGCCGCAGGGGTTCACGCGCGACCTGCTCACGAAGGCGCACGAGGCGGCGGTCATCGACGGCTTCGCGGGCACCGACGACGCGTCGCTGGTCGAGCGCCTCGGCTCGCCCGTCGCCGTCATCGACGGCCACCCCGACGCCGCCAAGGTCACGCGCCCCGGCGACCTCGTCATGGCCGAGCACGTGCTCCAGGCCCGCCTCGCGCGACGGGAGCACTGATGGACCTGCGGGTGGGCCAGGGCGTCGACGTGCACCCGTACGACCCCGCGCGGCCGTGCCACGTCGCCGGCCTCCTCTGGCCCGACGAGCCGGGGCTTGCCGGGCACAGCGACGGCGACGTCGCCGCCCACGCCTGCTGCGACGCGCTGCTGTCGGCGGCCGGTCTCGGCGACCTCGGCGGCGCGTACGGCGTCAGCGACCCGCGGTGGGCGGGGGCGAGCGGCGAGTCGTTCCTCGTCGAGACCTCGCGCCGCGTCCGCGAGGCCGGCTGGACGGTCGTCAATGTCGCGGTGCAGGTCATCGGCCCGCACCCGAGGATCGGCCCGCGCCGGGTCGAGGCCGAGCGCACGCTCACCGAGGCCGTCGGAGCGCCCGTCAGCGTGGCCGCGACGACGACGGACGGCCTGGGCTTCACCGGCCGCGGCGAGGGGCTCGCCGCCGTCGCGACGGCGCTGATCCGCCGAACCTAGGATCGGGGCATGCCCTCTCTCTCCGACCGCGCCAAGCAGTGGATCGACGGCCAGGCGTTCGTCTCCCTCGCGACGATCAACGCCGACGGGTCGCCGCAGTCGACCGTGCACTGGGTCGCGCGCGACGGCGACGACCTCCTGCTGTCCACCGTCCGCGGCCGCAGGCACGCCGACAACCTCGAACGCGACCCGCGCGTCTCGGTGCTGCTCATCGCGCCCGACGACCCGTACAGCTACCTCGAGGTACGCGCCACCGCGACCGTCACCGAGGAGGGCGGGCGCGAGCTGATCGACGACCTCATGGAGAAGTACCACGGGCGCAGGCCGTACCCGTGGGACGGGCCCGACGCCGTACGGCTCGTCGTGCGCGTCCCACCGGAGCACGTGGTGGACCGGGGCGCGTAGCTACTGCTCGATGCACATGCGGCGGTATGTGCCGGTCTGCGGGTCGTAGACGAGCGCGCCGTAGCGGTACGTGTCGCCGTGGCACGGCTTCACGAGGACGACGGCGTTCGCGACGGGCGGCGCGGCGAGCGTGACGGCGACGGCGAGCAGGACGAGCTTGCGGACCATGGGGGTGCCTCCGGGTATCGAGGGGACCGCGACGATACCCAACCCGTACGATTCCGCCGTGCCCCTCACGCTCCACGACACCCGCTCGGGCGAGCTGCGTCCCTTCGAGCCGGTGACGCCCGGCCAGGCGACGATCTACGTCTGCGGGCCCACCGTGCAGGCCCCGCCGCACGTCGGTCACGCGCGCAGCGCCGTGGCGTTCGACATCCTGCGCCGCTGGCTGCTCGCGAGCGGCTACGAGGTGACGCTGGTCCGCAACGTCACCGACATCGACGACAAGATCATCCACGTCGCGGGCCACGAGGGGTCGAGCGCGTTCGCCGTCGCCGAGCGCAACACCAGGGCGTTCAACGCCGCCTACGACGCCCTCGGCATCCTCGCGCCGACCGTCGAGCCGCGGGCGACGGGCCACGTGCCCGAGATGATCGCGCTGATGCAGACGCTGATCGACAAGGGTCACGCGTACGCGTCGGGCGGCGACGTGTACTTCGACGTGCGGTCGTTCCCCGCGTACGGCGAGGTCTCGGGCCAGAAGCCGGACTCGATGATGCAGACCGAGAAGGTCGACCCGAACCGCCCCAAGCGCAGCCCGCTCGACTTCGCGCTCTGGAAGGCGCACAAGCCCGGCGAGCCGTACTGGGACACGCCATGGGGACCGGGCCGCCCAGGCTGGCACCTCGAGTGCTCGGCGATGGCCGTGAAGTACCTCGGGCAGCCGTTCGACGTCCACGGCGGCGGGCTCGACCTCGTCTTCCCGCACCACGAGAACGAGAACGCCCAGTCCTCCTGCGCGGGCGAGGGCTTCGCGAACTACTGGCTGCACAACGGCCTCGTCAACACCGGCGGCGAGAAGATGAGCAAGTCGCTCGGCAACTCCACCGTCGTCTCCGACGTCCTCGCGGCCGGCGTGCGACCGCAGGTGCTCCGCTACCTCCTCGGCGGCGCGCACTACCGCTCCTCCATCGAGTACGGCGACGCCGCGCTCGCGGAGGCCGCGGCGTCGTACGGCCGCATCGAGACGTTCGTCCGCAACGCCGGCGCCGACGGTCACGTCGACCAGGCCGCGTGGGACGACTTCGCCGCCGCGATGGACGACGACCTCGCCGTCTCCCGCGCGCTGGCCGTCATCCACACCGTCGTCGGGCGCGGCAACGCCGCCCTCGCCGCCGGGCAGCCCGCCGCGGACGAGCGCGCGACGGTGCGCAAGATGCTCGACGTCCTCGGCCTCGACCCGGTGTCGCAGTGGCCGGCCGCGGCGGGCGACCTGCACGAGACCGTCGGCGCGCTGGTCGAGATCGCGCTGGAGGCGCGGGCGGCAGCGCGGGCGCGCAAGGACTTCGCCGAGGCGGACGCGATCCGTGACCGGCTGACGGCGGCGGGAGTCGTCGTCGAGGACACGGCAGGAGGCGTCCGGTGGCACCTGGGAAGCGCGTAGGCGGCGGCGGCGGCAAGGCCATCGCCAAGGGCGGCCAGGGAGGACGCGCCGGAAAGGCCGGGTCGCACCGCAAGGGTGCGCCCGTCGGCTCCGGCGGGCAGGGCAAGGACAAGCTCAAGGGCAAGGGCCCCACGCCGCCCGCGGAGATGCGCAAGGGCCACCCCGCCGCCCGTCGCGCGGCGGCGGCGGCCAAGCGGACCGACGGCCCGAAGGAACGCGGCGAGCGCGGCCAGGTCGACGCGCCGGGGCCCTGGCCGTCGCGCCAGCAGGCGCGGCAGCCCGCGCGCCAGGCGACGCGGCGTACGCCCGTCGGCATCGCCGTCCCGCGCGGCGACGCGCCCCGCCGTGCCGCCGCGCCCGCCAAGCGCGCGCCCGCCCCCAAGCGCGGCCTGCTCGCCGACGTCGACGAGGTCGTGGCCGGTCGCAACCCGGTCGTGGAGGCGTTGCGCGCCAACGTCCCCGCGCGCACGCTCGTCGTCGCGCACGGGCTCGACCACGACGACCGTGTCACCGAGGCGCTGACCGTCGCGGCGCGCCTGAACGTGCCGGTCCGCGAGACCGGCAAGGGCGAGATCGACAGGCTCACCAACGGCGCGCTGCACCAGGGGCTCGCGCTCGTCGTGGCGCCGTACGACTACGCCCACCCCGACGACCTGCTGCGCCGCGCGTTCGAGCACGCCGAGCCGCCGCTGCTCGTCGCGCTCGACGGCGTCACGGACCCGCGCAACCTCGGTGCCGTGGTCCGCTCCGCGGCGGCGTTCGGAGGGCACGGGGTCGTCGTCCCCGAGCGCCGCGCCGCGGGCCTCACCGCCGCCGCATGGAAGGCCTCGGCCGGCACCGCCGCCCGGCTGCCCGTCGCGCGCGCCACGAACCTCGTGCGCACGCTCAAGGCGTACGCCGACGCGGGAGTCTCGGTCGTCGGCCTCGCCGCCGACGGCGAGCTGTCGCTGGACGACCTCGAGCTCGCCACGGAGCCGCTGTGCGTGGTCGTCGGGTCCGAGGGGCGCGGGCTCGGGCGGCTCGTGGGGGAGACGTGCGACGTGCTCGTCCGCATCCCCATGGTGGCCGAGACGGAGTCCCTGAACGCGTCCGTGGCGGCCGCCGTGACCCTCGCGGAGGTCGCCAGGCGGCGCAGGGGGCGCCCGTAACCCCCTCGCGGGCGACTCGTTGCTCCGTATGGCGGAAGGAAACGGGGTCTGGTCAAGGTAGGGCAAACCGCCCTACCATCGACAGACAACCGGTCCGACCCAACGCGCCTACCCCCAGCGAAGGGCTGTCTTCGTGCGACGTCACCGCGAGCACTACGACGAGGAACTCCGTTCCGACGACGAGCTGGTGCTCGCCGCGAGGGCCGGGGACGACGTGGCCCTGGCGGAGCTGCTGACCAAGTACCGCAACTTCGCCCGCGTGAAGGCCCGCTCCTACTTCCTCGTCGGCGCCGACCGCGAGGACATCGTCCAGGAAGGCATGATCGGCCTGTACAAGGCGATCCGTGACTTCAACCCGGACATGCAGACGTCGTTCCGCGCGTTCGCGGAGCTCTGCGTCACCAGGCAGATCATCACGGCCATCAAGACCGCGACGCGGCAGAAGCACACGCCGCTGAACTCCTACGTCTCGTTCAACCGTCCCGTCGTCAGCGACGAGGACGGCGACCGGGTCCTCGGCGACGTCATCCCGACCGTCGCCATCACCGACCCGGCCGACCTGGTCATCTCCTCGGAGCGCATCCGCGCGCTCCAGCGCCACTTCGACGAGGTGCTCTCCGACCTCGAGGCCGAGGTGCTCCGCCTGTACGTCGAGGGCAAGAGCTACCAGGAGATCGCCGAGTCGCTCAACCGGCACGTGAAGTCGATCGACAACGCCCTGCAGCGCATCAAGCGCAAGCTCGACATGCACCTGCGCGCCCGCGAGATCGCGGACGTCTCCTAGCACCTCGCACCGCCCCCTGCACCGCCGCACGTCCCTGCACCGCACCCTTGCCACCGGGGAGCCGCATCGATGCGTCGCGTGTCACTGCTCGCGGTGCTGCTCTGCGCCCTGACGCTGTTCGCGGTCCCGTCGCACGCCGCCACGAGTGAAGGCATCCTCGTCCGCGGCAGCCGTACGTCCTGGGTCGACGTCTACGTCTACTCGACCGCGACGATCGCGCCCGGGGACATCGAGTTCACCCGACGCGGGTCGTTCGCCGGCTTCTACCTCTCGCCCGCCCCCGCCAACAGGCCCACGGTCGGCGCCCTCGTCATGCCGCGCGTCGGCGCGACCGGTGAGACCGCGACCGACGTGGTCAAGCTAGGCGAGTCCTGGGACGTCGCGCCCGGCATGTACCGGCTGTTCCTGATCACCGACGGCTACGCCGAGGTATTCGTGCCTATCGAGGGCCAGGGCCTGCGCGGCTTCTCCCCGAACCGGCCCGCCCCGCTCGCCGTCCACCGCGCCGACTTCGACGTGCCCGCCGGGTCGGCGGGCGAGGTCAAGCAGTACCCGCTGGCGTTGCGCGCTCGCTCGCTCGTCGTCGCCGCGGGCGTCGCCTCGTCCACCTCGCTCACCGCCGTCGACCAGGTCGCCGCGTGCGTCACGTCGGACACCGGCTGCTCGTCGTACTCGCTGAGCCTGCGCGCCCCCGCCGCGCGCGCGTGGGCGTACGGCGCCGTCCTCCAGTCGCCGGGGCGCTTCAACGGCATCCTCGACGTACGCCGCGTCGCCGGCGAGGCGGCCGGCGCCGACGCAGGCTCGCACGTCGACGGCGCCATCCTCGTGCTGACGATCGGCGTCCAGAACTAGCCCCGAACCGACCGCACCGCTCGTGAGTCTCACGGGCATGCGTCGCGTACTCGTCATCGCCACCGCGCTCGCCGCGCTCGCCGCGCCGACATCGCACGCCGGCACCCCGATGTGGGCCGAGACGTTCGTCTCGGAGTTCGGCATGTCCACGGCCGACGGCATCCGTGCCGGCACCGCCGCCGTCGTCATCGGCGGCCAGAACGTCGTCACCAGCAAGGACTACGGCCGCACGTGGACGCCGCTCGTGCTCAGCCCGCCGAACGGCGGCAGCTCCCAGACCACGGTCGCCGTCACGACCCCCACGCGCTGGTACGCCGAGAACGGCCGCGCCGTGTCGATGACGACCGACGCCGGCGCGTCGTGGCGTCCCGTGCCGATCCGGCCGGTCATCAGCAACCCGCACGAGAGCTTCGAGGGCGCGACGAACGTCGCCGCCGCCGACAACGCGCCCTCGGCCCTGATCGGCTGGAGCGCCGCGCGCGTCAGGGACCTCTGTCCGTACGCGGTGGACTTCACGCCGCTGTTCGTGACCCGCGACGCCGGCGCGCGGTGGACGCGGGTCGACCTGCCCGCCGTCGGCGACGCGTGGGGCATCGAGTGGTTCGACGCGAGCCACGCCGCGGTCGTCCTCATCGAGTACGACTGGACCGAGCCCGAGCGCAACGGCAACGAGTGCGTCTCCGAGGGCATCTTCCGGCAGTACAGCGTGTGGCTGACGAGCGACGCGGGCCGCAGCTTCCGCCGCGCGTTCACGTGGAAGCACGGCTACGTCGCCGCCGCGTGGTCGTCGCCCACCTCCGTGGCCGTCGTCGCCGAGCGCAACGGCGGCGGCATCTCGTTCGTGAGCAACGACAGCGGGAGGACGTTCTCCCGCAGCGTCCCGGTGTACGCGAACAACGGCTTCAACGGCTTCCCGACCATGGAGTTCGTGGAGCACCGCCGCGGCTGGGTCGGCGCGATCCTCGCCGGCGTCTTCCGCTCGGACTCCGGCGGCTACGAGTGGGCGCACGAGGCCTCGACCGCGGACGGCTCGTTCTACGGCGTTCCGAGCCTCACCGCGTTGGACGGCACGCGCGCGGTCAACGTCACGCCACGCGCCGTGATCACGCGCCTGGGCGACGTTCCCGGCACGCCGCCCGCCGCCCCGGTCGACCGCGTGGCGTTCGACGGCCTCACCGTCACCACCACCATCGGTGCCGTCACCAGGACCGTCACCCACCGCGCGTACGGCCCGCCGGTCGCGTCCCTCCGCGTCGTTCGGTAGCCCCGGCGGCGGTGGTGTCAGACTGGACCCCCGCCGGCGTGGCGCAACTGGCTAGCGCAGCCGACTTGTAATCGGCAGGTTCCCGGTTCGAGTCCGGGCGTCGGCTCTTGTTTGCGGCGGTCTCATTCTCGCGTTTGGGCGAACGACCGCGACGATCGACGTAGGTTGGGCACGGTCCGGTATGCGTCGCCATGCGGCCACGCGACCATCCGTCTCGCACGTTACGGAGTTCGTTCTTGAAATCTGTCCCGGGCGCTTCCGCGCTGCCTCGCGCTCTCACGGTCGGTCTGCTGATCCTCGTCACCAGCGTTGCGGCGCCGTCGCCCGCCTCCGCCGCAGCCATCATCACGTGCACCCGCGGCACGGCCCCTCAGATCAGTGGGCCCTCGTCCCCGGGCGACCACACCGAGAACGGCTACTTCACCTGCAATGTCAACCCCATGGCCAATGGCGTGACGTCGATGTCGCAGAACCTCTCGGCCCAGTACACCGGGACCGACTGGCCGTGCACGACCTTTCCGATCAACTACAACACCACGTACCAGCAGCAGAGCGCGGCGTGGACCGCCGTGGGCAACCTCGACTGCTACGGGACCTACCAGCCGACGGAGACGCTAATCCTCAACGGAAACTTCTCGTACGGCAGCGTCGCCGGGTGCGGTCGAAGCAGCGCGACCCAGGTGAAGTGCACCTGGACCGGGCCGACCTACGGCATTCCTCGCTCGACCTGACGGATCCTCGTGAACCGCAACGTGTGCCGCGATCGGGCGCTCATCGCCTGACGGCTGGCGCATCGGTGCCGACGGTCTGACAGCGTCTAACCAACGTCACGAGGCCGTACGCACAGGTCGGTCGCCACTACTCGGAGGTGCTTCACCCACGAACGGGCGCCGTGGTCGCGGGCAGCTACACGTTGTATCGGCCCACGCCCACGGGCGTGATCGGCGTGAGGAGGCCGCCGCAGCAGTTGTAGGGGTCGAACGTCGCCCACGCCAGGTTGATGTGCATGGGGCTGTGTGGCGCCGCGGGTCGCTGAACGCCAGCTCGCACCGTTCGGTGATTGTCATCACGAGGACAGCGACGTAGATGTGCATGGTCACGCTGCCGCGCCACGGGGTGCGGTACTCGATCGGCGTCGTCAGCGGATCGCGCTTGCAGACGATCTCTGCCGACACGAGGACGACGGAACCGGTCGGAGCGTGGTTCGCGACGTCGGTCATGTGGCTGCCGACCGTGACGACTGAGCACGAGCGGGGTCGGGTGGCGCGGCCTCGGCCGGCGCGGCACGTCTGGTACACGCACCGCACGCGGTCGGCTTACGGAGTGCGCCCGGAACGAGTCGGCGGAACGGTCCCGTCCGGTCAGCCGAGGGGCGTCCCGAAGCCGTCATCCAGGCGTACGCCGCAGCCGGAGCACGCCGTGGCGGGCGCGGCCGTGACCGCGCCGCAGCCCTGGCAGAAGAAGTTGCGCCGGCCGATCGCGTGCGCCGTCCAGACACCGGCGAACTGGCTGTACTCGAGCCCCTCGGCGCGCTGCTCGCGTACGAGCTCCCGGTGCAGCTCGCTACGGGAGAACGCCGCCGCGTCCTCCGGGCTGCGCCACCAGCCGAGGGCGTAGCCGTGCGGCCCGTCCACGAACGAGAACCAGCGCAGGAACCCCGGTGCCTCGCGCAGCGCGCACTGGGCGTCGGTGAAGCGGCGGTACGACCGCTGTGCCTTCTCGGAGCTGGCGAAGCTGCCGAAGACGAGGGACAGCGCGCCGGCGTTCTCGGGGCCGAGACCTCCGGGCCCCTCGAGGCAGCCGACCGCTCCCGGCGTCCACCGCCGCTCGGGCAGTCGTTCGGCGCCGTAGCGCAGCGTCTCCTCGGTCGGCGGAAAGCCCTGCACGCTCGTCATGACGACTCCTCATGGATGGGTGACGTCCCCAGGCTGGAAGCGCGCGTGCCGCCGCGCCATCCCGAGAAACAGGTATGGAACGCCGCAGGAACCGGGCATACGGTGCGGGCGTGTCATCGCCGGCTCGCGCGACGAACGACGTCATCGACGTCGCCGCCCGCGCGACCGAGCCCGCGCAGCTCCGCCAGTCCCTCGTCGAGCCGCTCCGCCGGCTGATGGGCGTGGGGCCGCTGTTCCTGGCCTCCGCCGACCCGGTCACGTGGCTGCTCACCGGCGGCAGCAACGCCGACGTGAGCCCGGAGGCGACGCGGCGTTTCCTCGCCCACGAGTACGGCGTGCCCGACCTCGTGAAGTTCACCGACGTCGCGGCGGCCAAGGTGCCGATGCGGTCGCTGTTCGACGCGGCGGGCAAGGACCCGTCCGCGAGCAGCCGCTGGCGCGAGATCATCGAGCCGCGCGGGTGGGGCGACGAGCTGCGGGTCGCGCTGCGCGACCGCGCCGGCGTCTGGGGCTTCCTGTGCCTGCACCGCGCGGAGGGTGAACGCGGCTTCTCGCCCGAGGACTTGGCCGCGCTCGGCACGGTCCTGCCCGAGCTCACCGCCGCGTTCAGGCGGACGGCGGCGCTCGCGGCGGCGAGGACCGGGGCCAGCGGGCCGGGGGTCATCCTGCTGCGCGACGACCTCACGCTCGTCGCGACGAGCGGGTCCGCGGCGGAGCTGCTCGACGAGCTCGGGGAGCCGGGACGCGACGGCGACCTGCCGATGCCGGTCGCCGCGCTCGCGTCGCGGCTGCTGGGCGAACGGTCCCCGCAGCGGCTGACGATGCGCACCCGGCGAGGGCGCTGGGTGACGCTGCACGCGTCGTTGCTCGACGGGCCAGAGCCGGCCGGGATCGCGGTCGTCGTGGAGGCGCCGACGCCGACGCTGATCCTGCCGGTCTTCGCCGCGACCTCCGGCCTGACGCCGCGCGAGACCGACGTGGTGGCGGCGCTGCTACGTGGCGAGTCGACGCGGCTGACGGCCCGCCGGCTCGAGGTCAGCGAGCACACGTTGCAGACCCAGATCCGGACGGTCTTCGGCAAGACCGGGGTGCACAGCCGCGCCGAGCTGGTCGCCCGCCTCCTGCCGCACTGACGCGGCGACGGTCAGCGCGGCGGGTCCTCGATCTCCCACGTGAGGTCGGGGAGGCGGCCCGCGGGCGCGCACGCGACGATGTGGCGGGTGCCGTCGGCGCGGACCTCGTAGACGCAGTAGTCCTGTACGTCCACCGCTCCAGGGAGAAGGCTGGGCAGGTCGGGCAGGGGCGGGATGGGCGGCGACGCGTGGGCCGCGGGCGCGACGAGAGCGCCGACGAGGCAGGCGAGCGCGAGACGGAACCTCATTCCGAGTCTCCTCCGGGGTAGCGGCACTGCACGTACGGGTCGATCTGGACGCCCTCGGTCACGCAGTGCAGGAGCCGTTCGTCCGTCGTGTAGCTGTCGTGGCGGGGGTCCTCGGCGAGCTCGTACGGACCCGCCGTGGCGATGGGCGTCGGAGCGGGCTCGACGGGCGCGGCCTTCGCCACCGCGACGCGGGCGCGGGCGAGGGGCCGCCGTAGGGCACGCGGGAGCGCCGTCGACGCCGGCTCCGGCGTACGGGCGGGCGCGGGCGCGACGCGTACGGGAGCCGGGGCCGCAGGCGACGCGGGGGCTGGCAGCGCGACGTGCGGGACGGCGCGCGGCGGCGCCGCGTGCGGTGGGTGGAGGAGCAGGATGCCGCCGACCGCGAGGCCGGCGGCCGCGCCTCCGGCGAGGCCCGCGGTGAGGAGGCGGTGCCTCGCGGCGAGGGCGGGCAGCAGCCCGGCGTTCGACGCGAGCGCGGCGCGCAGGGACGACCTCGCCCTCGCGACGGCCGACTTCACGGCGTCGACGGAGAGGTCCAGCCGCGTCGCGACGTCGGCGCACGACAGGCCCGCCGCCCTCGCCTCGACGACGCGGCGCTGGTGGAGCGGCAGCCTGCGCAGGTGGGCGGCGAGCCAGGCGGCCTCGGCCCGCTCGCAGACGTTCTCCTCGGGGCTCGGCTCGGCCGCGGGGTAGGCGATGCGCCCGCCGGTCCGCAGCAGCCGCGCACGGCCCCTGTGCTGGTCGGCGCAGAGCCGCAACGTCACGGTCGTCAGGAACGCGCCGAGCCGCTCCTCGTCGAGCGCCTCGAACTCGACGCAGCGCAGCATCGCCTCGGACACGCAGTCCTCGGCCTCGGCGGAGTTGAGCGTGCGCGACCGCGCGAGGCGGAGCAGCCGCTCGCGCTCGGCGTAGACCGCGGCCCACCGCCGGGCCGTGCTGTCGTCGATGACCGTTCCCCCCTGCTCGTTCCAGAACAGACCATCAGGGATACGCCGGGAACGGCGCAAGGTGTCGCAACGAACTTTTTTCGACACCGCGCGACCCTCGCGGACGTAACCGGGTCGAGCCGGCGCACGGGGCGCCGGACGGACCCAGGAGGCAGTCATGGTCAAGCGCATCACCGGCACCGCCGCCCTCGTCTGCGGCCTCGTCGTCGCCATCGCGGGCCCCGCGGCGGCGGTTCAGACGGTGACGATCAGCCAGTGCGTGAAGGAGGGCAAGGGCACGGCCGTCATCACGGCGGACAGCTCGGCCTGCGTCGGCGGCATCTACGACGGCGCGGCCATCCGCTGGTAGCACCGGGCTCGCCGGCGCTACGCCGCGAGGACGTCGGAGGCGGGGCCGCACTGCGCGGCCGCCTCGCGGACGAGCGACACGAACGTGGGGGAGGGCGACGGGTCGTCGCCGCCCGACGCGCACCTCAGGCGCCGAGGCGGGCGTCGAGCAGCTCGGCGATGGGCCAGGCGCCGTTCGACCAGTTCGACATGACGGTCCAGGTGAGCGACGTCGAGGGCTCGTGCACGCCGGCGAACGACACGCCCGCGTCGTAGCCCTCGAGCCGGACCGCGTCGCGCGTCGCGTGGAGGTGGAACCCGAGGCCGTAACGGCTGCCCTCCTCACCCGGGTGCGGCCGCAGCATCCGGGCGAGCGTCTCCGCCGAGACGATCCGCCCGGCGAACAGCGACTCCCAGAACGCGCTGACGTCGGCGGCGGTCGAGTAGATCCCGCCGTCGCCGTTGCCGAGCACCGGGAGGTGGAAGACGTTCGTCCTCGGTCCGTCGAGCGTCAGGTAGCCGCGGGCGGCGCGTCCGGGTAGCTCGTCGGACCGCAGGAACGCCGTGTCGGCCATGCCCGCGGGCTCGCAGACGAGCGTGCGTACGAGGTGGTGGAAGCCGACGCCGCTCGCGCGTTCGGCGAGCAGCGCGAGCAGGACGTAGCCGCCGTTGTTGTACGCGAACCGCTCCCCGGCGGGGAACACCGTCTCGTGCCCGTCGAGCACCGGCACGAACTGTTCCGTCGTCGCCAGCTCGTGGACCGACACCGGCATCAGGTAGTCGGCGATGTCGTCGACGGCGTCCTCGCCGAGGTAGTCGCCGATGCCGGACCGGTGCGCCAGCAGGTGCTCGACCGTCACGTCGCCGGCCACCAGGGGCAGGTCCTCGCCGAGCAACGAGCGGGCGCTCGTGTCGAGCGCGAGCGTGCCGCGCTCGACCAGGCTCATCACCGCCAGCGCCGTCAGGCTCTTCGACCCGCTCGCGGTCGCGAACAGCGTGTCGACCGTGTTGGGGATCCCGTGGGAACGGTCGGCGAGCCCGTACGCCGTGGCGAGCTCGGTGACGCCGCCGCGGTCGACGCGGACCACGCCGCAGAACCCGGTGCGCTCGGCCGCTTCGTCCACCGAGTCCTGGAGTGGCTGCATCGGTCCCTCCGCCCTCACGGTACCGCGCGGCCGGGGGCTTGCCACAAGGCCCCCGCCGCGCCGCAGAATCGCCCGCTCGGAGACCGAACGAGAGCGGGTGGCGTACGTGCATGCGGTCGTGGTCGCCGGCGGAGGACCGACGGGGCTGATGCTCGCGGGCGAGCTGGCGCTGGCGGGAGCCGACGTGGTCGTCGTCGAACGGCGGACCGGCCAGGAGCTCGTGGGCTCGCGCGCCGGCGGCCTGCACGCGCGCACGATCGAGGTGCTCGACCAGCGCGGCATCGCCGACCGCTTCCTGTCGCGGGGGACGGCGATGCAGGTCACGGCGTTCTCGTACGTCCCGCTGGACATCGCCGACTTCCCGACGCGGCACAACTACGGCCTCGCGCTGCCGCAGAGCAGATTCGAGGAGATCCTGGCCGGCTGGGTGGGCGAGCTGGGCGTGCCGGTCCTGCGCGGGGTCGAGGTGACGGGGTTCGCGCAGGACGGCGACGGCGTGGACGTGGCGCTGTCGGACGGCAGGACGTTGCGAGCCGCGTACCTCGCCGGCTGCGACGGCGGGCGCAGCGCCGTGCGCAAGGCCGCGGGCATCGCGTTCGAGGGATGGGACGCGTCGACCAGCTACCTCATCGCGGAGGTCGAGACGACCGAGGAGCCGGAGGCCGGCCTGCGCCGCGACGCCAAGGGCGTGTACGCGATCGGCAGGACCGGCGAGGGCCGGGTGCGGGTCGTGCTGCGCGACGAGGACGTGCGGACCGGCGAGCCGACGCTGGACGAGCTGCGGCGGGCGCTGGTCTCCCTCTACGGCACCGACTACGGCGTGCACGACCCGACGTGGATCTCGCGGTTCAGCGACGCGACCCGCCAGGCGGTGTCGTACCGCGAGGGGCGCGTGCTGCTGGCCGGCGACGCGGCGCACGTCCACTCGCCGGTCGGCGGCCAGGGCCTCAACATCGGCGTGCAGGACGCCGTGAACCTCGGCTGGAAGCTGGCCCGCGTCGCCGCCGGAACGGCGCCCGAGAGCCTGCTCGACACCTACCAGGCCGAACGCCACCCGGTCGCCGCGCGCGTGCTGCGCATGACGATGGCGCAGACCGCGCTCGCCCGGTCCGACGACCGGCTGGACGCGTTGCGCGACACCGTGACCGAGCTGCTCGCCATGGACGAGCCGCGCAGGCGGCTGGCGGGCACGATGTCGGGCCTGGACATCCGCTACGACCTCGGCGAGGGCCACCCGCTGCTCGGCCGCCGGATGCCCGACCTCGACCTCGAGACCGCGGACGGGCCGGTGCGCGTGTTCTCGCTGCTGCACGACGCGCGGCCGGTCCTGCTCGACCTCGGCGCCTCGCTCGACGCGCCCGAGGCGGGCGGGGTGCGGCTGGTCCGCGCGACCTGCGCGGGCCCGTGGGAGCTCCCCGCGATCGGCGCCGTCCCCGCGCCCGCCGCCGTGCTCGTGAGGCCCGACGGGCACGTCGCGTGGGCGGGCGACGGCGGCGACGCGGGCCTTCGCGACGCGCTGGCGGCCTGGGCCTGCTGAGCCGTCAGGCGCCGACGTAGTCCGCGAGGTGCTCGCCGGTGAGGGTGGAGCGGGCGGCGACGAGGTCGGCGGGCGTGCCCTCGAAGACGACGCGCCCGCCGTCGTGGCCCGCGCCGGGGCCGAGGTCCACGACCCAGTCCGCGTGCGCCATGACGGCGAGGTGGTGCTCGACGACGATCACGGACTTGCCGGAGTCGACGAGCCGGTCGAGCAGGCCGAGGAGCTGCTCGACGTCGGCGAGGTGCAGCCCCGTGGTCGGCTCGTCCAGGACGTAGACGCCGCCCTTGTCGCCCATGTGCGTGGCGAGCTTGAGGCGCTGCCGCTCGCCGCCGGACAGCGTGGTGAGCGGCTGCCCCAGGGCGAGGTAGCCGAGGCCGACGTCGGCGAGGCGTTCGAGGACCGCGAGCGCGGCGGGCGTGTGCGCCTCGCCCTCGCCGAAGAACGCCGCCGCCTCGGTCACCGACATCGCGAGCACCTCGCTGATGTCGCGCCCGGCGAGGCGGTACTCCAGCACCGACGCCTGGAACCGCCTGCCCTCGCACTCCTCGCAGACGGTCGCGACGCCGGCCATCATCGCGAGGTCGGTGTAGACGACGCCGGCGCCGTTGCAGGTGGGGCAGGCGCCCTCGGAGTTCGCGCTGAACAGCGCCGGCTTGACGCCGTTCGCCTTGGCGAACGCCTTGCGGACCGGGTCGAGCAGCCCGGTGTACGTCGCGGGGTTGCTGCGGCGCGAGCCGCGGATCGGCGCCTGGTCGACGGACACGACGCCCGCGCCCGCGGGGATCGAGCCGTGCACGAGCGAGCTCTTGCCCGACCCCGCGACGCCGGCGACGACGACGAGCACGCCGAGCGGGATGTCGACGTCGACGTCGCGCAGGTTGTGGGTCGTCGCGCCGCGGATCTCGAGCGCGCCGGTCGGCGTCCGCACCGACTCCTTCAACGCCGCGCGGTCGTCGAGGTGGCGCCCGGTGACGGTGCGGCTGCGGCGCAGCCCGGCGACGGTGCCCTCGTAGCAGACCGTGCCGCCCGCGCTGCCCGCGCCTGGGCCGAGGTCCACGACGTGGTCGGCCACCGCGATGGTCTCCGGCTCGTGCTCGACCACGAGGACGGTGTTTCCCTTGTCGCGCAGGCGCAGCAGCAGGTCGTTCATCCGGCGTACGTCGTGCGGGTGCAGGCCCGCGGTCGGCTCGTCGAAGACGTACGTCACGTCGGTCAGCGACGACCCGAGGTGGCGGATCATCTTGACCCGCTGCGCCTCGCCGCCCGACAGCGTTCCCGAGGGGCGGTCCAGCGAGAGGTAGCCGAGCCCGATCTCCACGAACGAGTCGAGCGAGCGCCGCAGCGCGTCGAGCAACGGCGCCACCGAAGGCTCGGCGAGCCCGCCCGCCCACGCGGCCAGGTCGGTGATCTGCATGGCGCACGCGTCGGCGATGTTGACGCCGTCGATGCGTGCCGCGCGCGCGGTCTCGGCGAGGCGGGTGCCGTCGCACTCGGGGCACGTCGTGAACGTCACCGCGCGCTCCACGAACGCGCGCACGTGCGGCTGCAGCGCGTCCACGTCCTTGGACAGCATCGACTTCTGGATGCGCGGGATCAGGCCCTCGTACGTGAGGTTGATGCCGTCGACCTTGATCTTCGTCGGCTCCCTGTGGAGCAGGTCGTGGAGCTCCTTCTTCGTGTACTTGCGGATCGGCTTGTCGACGTCGAAGAAGCCGGAGCCCGCGTAGATGCGGCCGTACCAGCCCTCCATGCTGAAGCCGGGGATCGTGAGCGCGCCCTCGGAGAGCGACTTCGTGTCGTCGTAGAGCGCGGACAGGTCGAAGTCGGTGACCGAGCCCATCCCCTCGCAGCGCGGGCACATGCCGCCGAGCCTGTTGAACGTCGCGCGCTCGGTCTTCCTGTTGCCGCGCTCGACGGTGATCGCGCCGCTCGCGCGCACCGAGGGGACGTTGAACGCGAACGCGCTCGGCGGGCCGACGTACGGCTTGCCGAGCCTGCTGAACAGGATGCGCAGCATGGCGTTCGCGTCGGTCGCGGTGCCGACGGTCGAGCGCGCGTCGGCGCCGAGGCGTTGCTGGTCCACGACGATCGCGGGCGTCAGGCCGTCGAGCACGTCGACGTCGGGCCGCGCGACGTTGGGCATGAACCCCTGCACGAACGCGCTGTACGTCTCGTTGATGAGCCGCTGCGACTCGGCCGCGATCGTGCCGAAGACGAGCGAGCTCTTGCCCGATCCCGAGACGCCGGTGAACACCGTGAGCCTGCGCTTCGGGATCTCGACGCTGACGTCGGCGAGGTTGTTGACGCGCGCGCCGTGCACGCGGATGACGTCGTGGCTGTCGGCGGCGTGCATCGTCTCTCCGGGGTGCGGCGCGCTCAGGCCTGCGCGATGCGGACCAGGTTGCCAGAGGGGTCGCGGAACGCGCAGTCGCGCGCGCCCCAGGGCTGCGACGCGGGCTCCTGGAGCACCTCGGCGCCCGACGCGCGGACCTTCTCGAACGTCGCGTCGAGGTCGTCGGAGCGGAAGATCGCGGCCTGCAACGACCCCTGCGTGACCAGCGCGAGCAGGGCGTCGCCCTCGGCCTGCGAGCGGCCGCCGTGCGGCTGGAACAGCACGACGTCGACGTCCTGGCCCGGCGCGCCGACGGTGACCCAGCGGAAGCCGTGCGCCGCGACGTCGTTGCGGACGTCGAGTCCGAGCGCGCACGGCGTCTGGGCATGCGTCAACGGAGCCGGCCCGCTGATGCGCACGACCGTCACGGGCACGACCGCCGGCGGCGACACGGCGACCGCGTCGAGCGTTCCCGTCCCCGCGCCGGTGGGGAGCTGCGGCCCGTGAAGTAGTGGCCATCTGGGTATTCCCCTCGCCGCTACTGGCGAGTAACTTGCGACGCGTTCCGCCCGGTTCGTCCCCTTCGTCCCCTCCGAGGGAGTCCGCGTGCGCCGTGTCCTCGCCTGGTCCCTGCTCGTCCTCACCGCGGCGGTGCCGCTGCCCGCGCGGGCGCACGAGGGGAGCTACCCCGTCGTCCTGATCCCCGGCTGGCACGGCCAGGGGGCCGGCTTCAACGAGATGATCCCGAAGCTGCAGGCGCAGGGGATCACCGTCCTCGACTTCGACACCGCGACGGCCGGCGTGCAGGCGATGAGCTATGCGCCGACGGCGGCGGGCCAGCACATCTCGTACGTCGCGGGCAAGGTCGTCGAGGAGAAGATCAAGGCGGCGCTGACGGCGAACGGCTACGACGCCGCGACACAGAAGGTCGACATCGTCGCCCACTCGATGGGCGGCCTGGTCGCGCGGTTCCTGATCGAGAAGCCCGGCGCCGACGTCGACTACTGGTCGTCCACGACCGGCTGGTACGGCGACGGCGTGGCGGACGTCGACGCCGGCTGGGCGTCGCGCGTCGACGACCTCGTGATGCTCGGCACGCCCAACCACGGCACGTGGGAGGGCTGGGTGCCCGGCACGATCGGCGGCTTCGGCACCTGGAACACCACCGGCGGCGACATGGCGCCGGGCTCGCGGTTCCTCGCGAACATGGGCTACGCCGAGAAGGCGGGCGAGTACTACACCGCGATCGGCGGCGACCCGTCGTACCTGCGCTGGCTGCAGTACGACTACGACGGCGACGGCGTGAAGCACGGCTTCGACGGCGTCGTACCCGCGGAGTCGCCGTACGTCACCGGCGCCGACTTCTCGATCTCACCGGTCCACCACGGCGAGCTGCTCACGGCAGACCATTCGCTCGACCTCGTGATCCAGGCGCTCGACTACACCTCCGCGCAGACCGGCACCGGCCTCGCGAACCTCGCGGGCACGGCGACGCTGCGGCTGGAGTACGCCTCGATCGTGCAGGACCACGACGGCGGCACGACCGACGAGTTCCGCTTCGACGTCTACGTCGACAAGGACGGCAACAACGACGGCTACCAGTACGTCTCCACGATCGCGTACGACAGGGACGGCCCGTTCACGCAGAACTGGGGCAACGCCGGCCCGCTGTCCGCCGGGATCAACCTGCCGGGCACCAGCCCGCGCGCGGACGTGAAGCTCGTCGTCTGGGAGTCCGACAGCGGCGGCGCTCGCGAGTCGGTCTCGACCGTCTACTTCACGGACCTGATGCTGTCCGACGACCTCGACGGCCAGGACTACTACACGAAGACCGCGCCCGACGCGAAGGGCGGGACCAACACGTTCCGCCTCTCGCTCAACGGCGCCACGAGCGACGTGAGCGACACGCGGCTCGTGACGCTCGGCTTCGACAAGGCGTACATCAAGGACATCATCGAGCCCTGGCCGCAGTCGGAGGCCGAGGCGCAGTTCACGCTGACGGCCGGCCGCGACGGCTACGCCGGAACGGTCTACCGCGGCTCGCCCGAGACGTCATCGTACAGCCGCTCGGCCGGGACGTACGCCGACATCGGCACGCACGCGATGGACAACGGCGTCGTGCAGAGCGAGGTCGTCTTCAAGGGCCGGATGCTGAACTCGTCGGTCTGGCGGTTCGACGCGGAGTACTTCGACGACGACGGCGGCTGGTCGTCGCGCGACTCCGGCGGCAAGTACGCGAGCTCCGGCACGGTGTCGGCGCTGCCGACCGGGCGCGTGAACAGGTCGGCGACGTCGCTCGGCGCGTGGAACCTCTACTGGTACACCGTCGTCGACGGCTAGCACGCGCCGCGAGAATTAACCCGTTGTGCGGTGACATGACCGGGCGTACGGTGCGCGGCAACCGGCATTCGCTACGGGGGTAGCCATGGGGTGGTTCCCGCTCGGTCCCGACATGGTGTTCGCGCCGCACAACCCGGCGTTCAAGCGGCTCTCGGTCAGGAACGAGGCGGGGCGCCAGGGCCTCACGTCGTTCATCGCGATCGACCCCACCGACCAGGCGACGATCTACGTCGCCGAGCGCCCGACATCCGGCGGGTCGTCGGCGTTCCGTACGCGCGACGGCGGCCGGTCGTGGACGCCGATCGCGGACGCGCTGCAGCAGGTCGACCCGAACGTCGACCCGTCCTGCATCGCGGTCAACCCCGCGCACCCCGAGACGATCTACCTCGGCACGTGGTCCGACAGCGCCGTGTACGTCTCGAACAACCGGGGCGCGCCAGGCTCGTGGGCGCCGCGCTCGGCGGTGCCAGGCGCGGTCCGCAAGCTCCTCGTCGACCCGCGCACCGCGGGCACGCTCGCCACGACGGTGCTCTACGCCGCCACGTCGGCCGGCGTGTTCCGCTCGCCGAACGGCGGCGCCACCTGGGCCCCGACGCCGGTCGCGGCCGGCGACGCCTGGTCGCTGGAGGGGCACTTCCCGACGACCGGCACCGCGCGGCTCTACGCGGGAATCCGCGGCCAGGGCGTGTTCTACGCCGACGACACGACGGCCGCGGTCACGTGGCGCAACCTCAACGCGCCGCCGGTCGTCGGCACGGGCACCGGGCTCCCCGCGCCGGGGACGTTCGACGTCGTCCTCGTCGGGCTCTGCCCGCGCAACCCGGCGCGCGCGTACGCGTGGCTGTTCGACGGCACCGCGACGTCGCGCACCGACCTCTGGACCACGACGGCCGCGGAGACGGCGTGGACGTCGATCACGATGACGTCGCCGCCGAGCCCCTGGTACGGGTACTACGCGCTGTCGTTCGGGATCGCGCCGAACTCGCCGGGCGACGGCCTCAACGACATCATCCTGTTCGGCTCCGGCGGCATCCAGCGCTCCACCGACAGCGGGCGGACGTGGCACGTCGAGGCGGAGGCGTTCCACGCCGACCAGCACGCGATCGCGTTCGCCCCGGCGGCGCCGCCCGCGGGCGTGATCCCGGCGACGTACATCGGCTGCGACGGCGGCATCGCGCGGAGCACGCGCTACGCCGACCCGGCGTTCGCGATCGACGTGCCGCCGCCGCACCACAACGAGGGCGTCGCGCTCGCCGACACCGGCACGTGGGAGAACCTCGACCACGGCAAGCCGAGCAGCGCCGTCTACCAGTACGCCACCGCGCCAGGCGCGCCGAACGTCCACTACATCGGCCTGCAGGACACCGGCGTCAACGCGGGCGGCACCGCGCTCGGGTGGCGCTCGCTGATGGACGCCGACGGCGGCGCGATCGCGGCGGCGGCAGGACCCGACGGCGTGCGCGTCTGGGGCAGCACCGGGGCGTGGAGCGACTGGCCCGCGTTCCGGATGTCGCGCTGGATCGACACCGGCGAGCTGGCGACCGGCCGCGCCGACGTGCACGTGCCCGGATCGCTCGTCGCGACGTCGAGCAACTACGAGAGCGGCCCCGGCGGCACGTGCCTCGCCGGGGCGCTCGTGCGCGACACGACGACGACGCTCGCCGCGGCGGTCACCGGCGGCCCCGCCCCGCAGGCCGTGACGCCCGCCTCGATGGCCAACATCGTGGTCGGGTCGCGGGTCGTCGTGGACGGCCCGGGCGCCGAGACGGTCACCGTGACCGCGACGACCGCGACGACGTTCACCGCCGTCTTCGCGAACAGCCACGCGGCCGGCGCCTCGCTCGTCGTCGAGCGCCGCCCGATCGTGCGCGCCGCGGGCGACGCGAGCGCCGTCGTCGCGAGCCAGGACTTCATCGCCAACGGAGGCGTCACCGTGATGGCGGTGCGCGCCGACGACCGCGAGGTCGCCTACGCGGGCACGGACGACGGCCGCGTCTTCACGACGTCCGGCGCGAGCACGTCGACCCCCGCGACGCCGTGGACCGAGGTGCCCGGCGGCCCGGGCGGCCGCATCGCCGACATCACTGTCGCGATCGACGGCACGGCGTACGTGCTGCTCCAGTACGTGGCCACGGTCGGCGGCACGACGACGCCGCTGTTCCGGCTGTCCGGCGGCACGTGGCAGCCGCAGCCGTGCACGGGGCTGCCGGCCGGCGGGACGTTCGGGAAGATCGTGGCCGACCCGCTCGACGCCTCGCGCCTCTACGCCTCGCACGACGCGCGCGTCTACCGGCTCACGCCGGGAGGCGGCGGCGGGTGGGCGTGGGCGGACTACAGCGACGGGCTGCCCGGGCAGTGGGTGTACGACCTCACGGCCGTCACGACCGGCGCGCCGAGCGGGCCGTCGGTGGTGCTGCGCGCGGCGGTGCCGACGCGCGGCTGCTTCGAGGCCGACGCGCGCCAGGCCGGGGCCGACCCCGCGCTCGCGCTGTACCTGCGCGACCACCACCAGGACCCCGGATGGGGGACGACGTGCGCCGAGGGCATGCCCGACCCGTACCGGCCCACCGAGGTGCTCTGGCACTACCTGTGCGCCGACGTGAAGATCGACGCGCACGAGCCCGCGCCGGGCGGCGCGATCTACCAGACCGACCCCGAGGGCAACCCGATCCCGCCGCTGGACCACGTGCGTTTCGACCAGCTCCAGGACAACAGCACGAACCTCCCGCAGAACGACGTCGCGCGAGTGCACGTCCAGGTGCACAACCGCAGCAGGACGCCGAGCGGCGACGTCACGGTCTGGGCCGTCTACTGCAACGCCGCCGCCGGCGTCCCCGCGCTGAGCGCGTCGGTGTCGGCGGGCAACGCGTTCCCGTTCTGGTCGCAGTTCCAGGCGAGCGGTGCGATCGTCCCCGCGCTGCCGGCCGACAGCCCGTGGGTCTCGGTCGGCCCCCCGCAGGTCGTCACCGCCGTCGACGCGTCGAACCCGCGCGTCGCGTCCTGGACGATGACGGTCCCGCTGCTGGCGGCGGGCAACCCCGGCCACTACTGCATGGCCGTGTTCGTGCACTCGGCGGCCTCGCCGGTCGGCGAGACGACGCGCATGGGCGTCGACGAGATCTCGAGGACCAACCGGCAGGTCGGCCAGAAGAACCTCCACATCGGCCCGCCGCTGCCCGCGAGCCCGGCGCCGGGCGGCACCGGCGGCGGCACCGGCGGCGGCACGGGCTCCGGCGGGAGGCCGGGCAGCACGACGGGCGGCACGACGGGCGGCACGGCGAGCGACACGATGTGGGAGTACGTGGAGTTCCACAACGCGGAC
>DASZER010000009.1:0-22809 GCA_035940575.1 Frankiaceae bacterium
GGCCCTTCTCGTCTCTCAAGGCCCGGCCCCCTCGTGCCGACGCTCATCCAGCAAGCGTCACCACCACCCATCGAGGGGACCCGCTGTGGAGCACGTCGTCTTCTTCACCGGCGCGGACGGCGCCGCCCAGTACCGCCGCACGCCGTCGCTCGAGGAGGCCGTACGGGTCGTCGAGCACCTTCGCAACGTCGAGGGCGTCGAGGACTCGCGCGTGTTCTCGATGACCGAGGTCCCACTGGCCTTCAAGACGGTCTACCGCGTGGAGATTCCCGGCCAGGTCGTGGACGGCGCCCCCGCGCCGCTGCCGCCGATGCCGCCCATGCCGGAGATCCCCGAGCTGGGCGTCGCCGCGCCGGCCGCCGAGGCGCAGGCCGAGGCCCCCGCCGAGCCGGTCATGGCCGCCGTGCCGAGCGAGCCGTTCGCGGCCGAGCCCGCGCCCGAGCCGGTCTCCAACGGCCGCCGCGGGAACGGCTTCTTCGCCCGCTAGCCCAGGCGGCCCAGGCCGCGGTAGATCAGCGCGCCCACCACGCCCGCGGCCAGCAGCGTCAACGTCAGCAGCAGCAGCGCCGAGACGACCCGTCGTCCGGCGCTGCGCTCGTCGTGCTCCGTGTGCCGCGCGATCTGCCCGAGCCACGTGTCGTCCGCCTCGCCCATCGTGAGCGGCGCCACGGCGAGCGCGGACGCCGCCGTGGGCGCGGGAACGACCGCCGGCACCGGGGCCGCCAGGCCCACCGGCTCCACTACGTCCACCGGCGCCGCCGTACCCGGCACGTCGGGCGCCCCGGAGCGCGCGTCGCGCGCGGGCCGCGCCGCCCGGCGCTGCCGCGCGGGCCGCGCCCGCCTGGGTGCCCGCTCGCGGGCCGGGCGCTCGAACGCCGCGACGTCGCGCAGCACCACCCCCGCCGCCAGGCCGGCCACGACGAGCATCAGCAACGCGTCGGCGGGCTCCACGACGCGAAAGCGTACCCAGGGTGCGGATAGCCTCTGCGGCATGTCCCGTCGCGGCGCGACGCTCGGCGTCGCCCTCTCGCTCGCCGGCCTCCTCGCGCTCGCCGGGTCGCAGGTGCGGGTGCCGTACGTCGGGCTCGGCCCCGGCCCCCTCTACAACACCCTCGGCTCCACCCCGCAGGGCCGCCCGCTCATCGTCGTCCCGAAGGACCGCGACCACCCCGCCGGCGGCGAGCTGAACCTCACCACCGTCAACGTCTACTCCGAGCTCACGCTCGTCGACGCGGTCGTGAAGTGGTTCGACGGCGACTACGCCGTGCTGCCCCGCGACCTCATCTTCCCGAAGGGCCAGAGCGAGCAGGAGGCCAACGAGGAGAACGAGGCGGCGATGGTCGAGTCGCAGGACCACGCCAAGACCGTGGCCCTCTGCGAGCTCGGCACGCCCGTCACCTCGCGCATCGTCGTCTCCGGGCTCCAGGACGACGGCCCCGCCGCCAAGGCAGGGATCGCCAAGGACGACCAGATCGCCGAGATCGACGGCCGCCCCGTCGACTCCCTCTGCACGCTGCGCCGCCTCACCGCGCTGCGCAAGCCCGGCGACACCATCTCCGTCACCGTGCGCCGCGACGGCGCCGAGCGCACGTTCGCCCTGCGGACCGGCACCGCCGAGACCGGCCCCGACGGCCGCCCGCTGCTCGGCGTCCAGCTCGAGGAGCGGGACCAGAAGGAGCCGTTCCCCGTCACGATCGCGGTCGACGACGTCGGCGGGCCGAGCGCCGGGCTGATGTTCGCCCTCGGCATCTACGACCGCCTCACCCCCGGCGACCTGACCGGCGGCAACGTCATCGCCGGCACCGGCACCATCGACGACGACGGCAACGTCGGCGCCATCGGCGGCATCCAGCAGAAGCTCGTCGCCGCCCGCGCCTACGGCGCCAGGTGGTTCCTCACGCCCGCCGGCAACTACGACACCGCCGCGGGCGCGCGCCCCGACGGGCTCACGCTCGTCAAGGTCGCGACGTTCAAGGAGGCGCTCGCCGCCGTGCGCGCGATCGCCGAGGGACGCACGCCCGCCACGTAGGCGAAGTCCCCGTGCGGCGCCCACCCGCACCCGTACGATCCGGGCATGGACGCCGCGGTGCCGTTCGCGCTGGTCGCGGCGGTTCAGCTGCTCGCCCTCGCGGCCTCGCTGGGGCTCGCGGTGGCGGGCGGAGCGGCGGCGTACCGGCGCGGCTCGCGCACCCTGCTCGTCGCCGGCGGCGTCGTGCTCGCCGCCGCGCACGGGCTCACCGGCGCGCTGCTCGGCGACGCGGGCGGCGACCAGTTCGCGCTGCTGCGCGCGCTCGGCTACGTCCTCGTCGCGCTCGCCGCGAGCGGCGTCTCGCTCGCGCCCGTGGTGCCCGTCGTCGTGCCCCTCGGCGCCGCGCCGAGCGCCGCGATCGCCGCGGCCGTGACGGCGTTCGCCGCCGCGGGCGCGACGCTGCGTACCCGCAGGCCCGGCGCGCGGCTGCTCACCGCCGCCCTCGCGCTCAGCGCCGCCAGCGAGGTGCTCACCGCTCCCGGCCGGACCAGCGCCGCCGCCGCCGTCGCGCTCCTCGTCCTGCGCGGCCTCGCGAGCGTGGCGCTGCTCGGGTTCGTGGCACGGCTCGTGGAGACGAGCCTGCTCGGCAAGGTCGTCGCCGCGATCCTCTCCGGCGTCCTCGTCCTCGCCCTCGGCACCGCGCTCGTCGTCGGCTCCGTCGCGACCGGCTCGCTCGACCGCGACAGCCGGGTACGGCTCACCGACGTCGCGCGCGGCCAGGTCGAGATCCTCGCGGGGGAGAAGCAGACCGCGCTGGAGCTCGCGCAGGTGCTCGCCGGCTGCCGCGCCAACGACCCTACGTGCGCGCAGCGCATCACCGCGACGACCTCGCGCGCCACGATCGCCGGCTTCGTCTGCGGCACGGCCGACTGCCGGCGTCGCCTGCCGGCGGGCTCGGCGTTCCCAGGCCTCGACGACCCCGTCGCCGTCACCGCGCTGTCCAGCTCGCCCGCCGTCTCCGAGATCCTCGGCGCCACCGACCAGCGCAAGGTCGCGACGCTGGACGTGCTGCTCGGCGCGCAGCCCGGGCTCGTCGCGCTCGGCGTCGCGCCCGTGTACTTCACGACGCCGACGGGTCCGCGCAAGCCCGACGCTGCCGCCGTCTACGGCGTCCGCGTCGACCAGGACCGCGTCACCCTCATCGGCGACGCCACCGGCTTCGCCGCGACGCTCTACGTCGCGGGCGAGCGCGTCGCCTCGACGCTCGCGCCGCGCCGCGCCGCGCTGCTCGACGAGGAGCTGCGCGACGCGCAGGAGACGCTCGCCGACGGCGACGGCGTGTCCGTCTCGGCGGAGGGGTCGCGGCCCGGCGTGCGGTTCGAGCCGATCACGAGCGAGGACGGCAGCCTCGCCGGCGTCCTCGCGATGTCCGCCGAGTCCAACGTCATCCTCGCCACGCAGCGGCAGGTGCTCACGTCGCTGTTCCTCGGCACCGTCGCGATCGCGTTGCTGATCGGCGTCCTCGCGGTCGCCCTGGGCCGGCGCATCGTGCGACCGGTCACCGAGCTCACGCTCGCCGCGTCGCGCGTCCGCCGCGGCGACCTCGACGTCCGTACCGACGTCCACGCCAACGACGAGCTCGGCGTGCTCTCGCGGACGTTCGACGCGATGACGTCGTCGCTCGCGCAGAGCAACGAGTCGCTGCGCCGCGCCGCCGAGGACGAGGCCGCCCTGCGTGGGCGCCTGGAGACCGTCCTCGACTCCATGGGCGACGGCCTCGTCACGACCGACGAGCGCCACCGCGTCACCGCCGTCAACCGCGCCGCCCGCGACCTGCTCAACGTCACCGACGAGTCGTCGCTCGTCGGCCGTCCCGTCGGCGAGGTCCTCGCGACGCCGGCGGGCGAGCCGTTGCTGGACCAGCACACCGGGCTGCTCGCGCGCGACGGCGCGCCGGCCGTGCCCGTCGCGCTCGCCGCGACGCCGTTGCGCGGCGAGGAGGGCCACGTCGTCGTCCTGCGCGACATGAGCCGCGAGCACGAGGTCGAGCGGATGAAGACGGAGTTCCTCTCCAACGTCTCGCACGAGCTCCGCACGCCGCTCACGCCGATCCGCGGCTACGCCGAGATCCTCCAGCGCCGCCCCGACCTCCCGTCCGAGAAGACCGTCATGTACGCCGGGTCGATCCTCGAGTCGAGCGTGCGCATGTCGCGCGTCGTGGACCTCCTCGTCGACGTCGCCGCGCTCGAGGCAGGCCGCGTCGTGCCGCAGCGCGCGCCGGTGCGCGTCGCGACGTTCCTGGACGACCGCATCGCCGCGTGGCGCAAGCGCGAGCCGTCGCGGGAGTTCCGCCGCCGCGTCGCGCCGAAGCTGCCCGACGTGCTGATCGACGCGACCTGGGTCGCGAAGGCGTTCGACGAGCTGGCCGACAACGCCGTCAAGTACTCGACCAAGCCCGTGACGTTCGCCGCCACCCTGGCCGAGGACGGGCGGCACGTACGGCTCACCGTCCGCGACGCGGGCGAGGGCATCCCCGACGACCGGAGGGCGTCGCTGTTCACGCCGTTCGAGCAGGCCGACGGCTCGGCCACGCGCACCGTCGGCGGGCTCGGGCTCGGGCTGTCGTTCGTGCGCAGGGTGGCCGACGACTTCGGGCTCGACGTCGTCGTGGAGTCGACGCTGGGCAAGGGCTCGGCGTTCTCGCTGGAGGTGCCTGCCGTCGTCGCGCCGCCGCGGCCGCGGCGCACGACCCGACCGAGGGGACGTACGGGATGAACGCTCGCCGCGACGCGATGCTGCGGGTGCGCGGCCTGCACCCGCCGCTGCCGGCGCTGTTCGCGCTCCTGCGCGGGACGCCGCCGCCCGAGGCCGCGCCCGACACCGCGCCCGACACCGCGCCCGTCGCAGGCGTCGAGCCGGCCGACCCGGCCGACCCGGCCGACTCGCTGGACGAGCCGCTCCTGGCTGGCTTCGAGGCCGCGCGCGCGGCGGGCGTGCCTGTCGGCGAGCCCGACCTCGACGCCGCCCGCGCCCTCGCCGCCGGCGACCCCGCCCGCGCCCGCAACGCCGCGGTCGTCGCGTCCGCGAGCGCCGCGCCGGGGTGGGAGGCGTACCAGCGCTTCGGCGACCCCTGGTGCCCCAGCCCCGGCTGCTACGGCCGCGACGGCGCGCCGCTCACCGGCACGGCGCCGCCGTTCGCCGAGGACTGCAACTGCTCCGCGGAGCCGCGCCGGGTACGTTGACCATCGTGGCCACACCTGCGCTGAGCCCGCGCACGTCCCTGCTCGGCCGGATCGTCGCGGTGCTCGCCGTCGCGATCGTCCTGCTGTTCGTGTTCACGCACCTCTACACCGACCGGCTGTGGTTCGGCGAGGTCGGGTTCACGGGCGTGTTCGACACCGTCCTGCGGACGCGCATCCTGCTGTTCGCGGTGTTCGGGACGCTCATGGCGCTCACCGTCGCGACCAACCTCTCCGTCGCCTACCGCCTGCGCCCGCCGTTCCGTCCCGCCTCGCTCGAGCAGCGCAACCTCGACCGCTACCGCGCCCTCGTCGACCCCGTGCACCGGCCCGCGATCGCGGTCATCTCCCTCGTCGCCGGCGTCCTCGCGGGCATCGCCGCGTCGGCGCGCTGGCAGACGTGGCTGCAGTGGCGCAACGGCGTGCGCTTCGGCGTCGACGACCCGCAGTTCGGCCGCGACATCTCGTACTTCGCGTTCACGTACCCGTTCCAGCGGCTCGTCGTCGGCTTCCTGTTCGCGGCGCTGACGCTGGCGATCCTGCTGTCCGCCGCGACCCACTACCTCTACGGCGGCATCCGCCTGCAGACGCGCGGCGAGCGCGTCCTCGCGAGCGCGCGCGTGCACCTGTCCGTGCTGCTCGGCCTGTTCGTGCTGCTCAAGGCCTACGCGTACTACCTCGACCAGTTCGGGCTCGCGTTCTCCCCGCGCGGCAAGGTGACCGGCGCGTCGTACACCGACGTCAACGCGCAGCTCCCCGCGCTGCGGATCCTCGCGCTCATCGCGGTCATCTGCGCGCTGCTGTTCCTCGCGACGCTGTTCCGCTCAGGGTGGGTGCTGCCCGGCACCGGCCTGGGGCTCATGCTCGCGTCGAGCCTCGTCGTCGGCGGCGTCTACCCGCTCGCCGTCCAGCAGCTCCAGGTCAAGCCGAACGAGATCCAGCGCGAGGCGCCGTACATCGCGCGCAACATCGCCGCGACGCAGGCGGCGTACCGGCTCAAGACCGGCAGCGACGTCACGTACACGCGCTACGACGCGCGCCTCACCGTCCCCGCCGCACAGCTCCGCAACGACCGCGACACCATCGCCAACGCGCGCCTGCTCGACCCCAACAAGCTGCGCGACGCGTGGGAGTCGCTGCAGCAGATCCGCGGCTATTACGGCTTCCCCGACACCCTCGACATCGACCGTTACAACGTCGCGGGCAAGACGGTCACGTACGTCGTCGGCGCCCGCGAGATCGACCACGCCGGGCTCGCTCCGAACCAGCGCAACTGGATCAACGAGCACCTCGTCTTCACCCATGGCAACGGCCTCGTCGCCGCGCCCACCAACGTCGTGGATCCGCAGGGCCAGCCGCGCTTCGACGTCCGCGACATCCCGCCGGTCGGCACCATCCCGATCAGCGAGCCGCGCATCTACTACGGCGAGCGCGCGCCCGCGTACTCCGTCGTCGCGACGTCGCAGAAGGAGGTCGACAGGCCGGCCGAGGCGGGCAACGACACCGTCAGCACGTACGAGGGCAAGGGCGGCGTCGGCATCGGGTCCATGCCGCGCAGGCTGCTGTTCTCGCTGCGGTTCCGTTCCCGGTACCTGCTGCTCTCCGGCGCCCTCGAGCCGCGGTCGAGGATCCTGTACGTCCGCGAGCCGCGCGACCGCGTACGCAAGGTCGCGCCGTACCTCGAGCTCGACCAGGACCCGTACCCGGCCGTCGTCGACGGCCGCATCGTCTGGATCGTCGACGGCTACACCACGTCGAACGGCTACCCGTACTCCGAGCGCGTCGACCTCAACGACCTCACCGCCGACTCCGTCACCGCGCGGCAGACCGCGCGCCAGATCAACTACATCCGCAACTCGGTCAAGGCGACCGTCGACGCGTACGACGGCACCGTCACCCTGTACCGGTGGGACGAGCAGGACCCCGTGCTGCGCGTGTGGGAGAAGGCGTTCCCCGGGTCGCTGCGGCCCCGCTCCGCCATGTCGCCCGACCTGCTCGCGCACGTGCGCTACCCCGAGGACCTGTTCAAGATCCAGCGCGACCTCATCGCGAGCTACCACATCGAGGACCCGGCGGCGTTCTTCCGCGAGGCCGACTTCTGGGCGGTGCCGGGCGACCCGTCGGTGCGCCGCGACGCGGCGGCCAACGCCGAGACGTTGCCCCCGCAGCCGCCGTACTACGTCTACGCCAAGCTGCCGGGCCAGGCCGCGCCCGCGTTCCAGCTCACGTCGCCGCTGACCGCGCGGAACCGGCCCAACATGGCGGCGTTCGTCACCGTCTCCAACGAGCCCGAGACGTTCGGGACCATCAACGTCCTCGAGTTGCCGACCAACACCGCCGTTCCCGGGCCCGTCCAGCGGGGGAGCACGTTCCAGGCGGAGACCCGGGCGTCGCAGGAGCTCGCGCTCCTCGACCAGCGCGGGTCCGAGGTGGTGCTCGGCAACCTGCTCACGCTGCCCGTCGGCGGGACGTTCGTCTTCGTGCAGCCGGTGTACGTGCAGGCCACGCAGACCGGCGCGCGCATCCCGGAGCTGAAGAAGGTGTTCGTCGGGTTCGGCGACAAGATCGGCTTCGCGGACACGTTCGAGGCCGCGCTGGACCAGGCGATCCGCGGCGACGGCGCGACCCCGCCCGACGGCAAGCCGCCGACGACCGAGACCCGCGACGCGGCCGTGGCCCGGCTGTCCGCGGAGGCGCAGGACGCGTTCAAGAAGGCCGCCGAGGCGTTCGGGCGCCAGGACTACACGGAGTACGCGCGCCAGCAGGACCGCCTGCGCCGGGCGCTCGACGAGCTCAACAAGCTGACCGGCGCCTCCCCGTCGGCGTCACCGACCGCCTCGCCCACCCCGCGCTGACCAACGGATTGGCGCGGGGCGGCGGCCGCGAGGTAGTGTGCTCGCACCGACGCGGGGTGGAGCAGCTCGGTAGCTCGCTGGGCTCATAACCCAGAGGTCGCAGGTTCAAATCCTGCCCCCGCTACAAAGAAAGCGCAGGTCAGAGGCCTGATCCGGACCCTTCGGATCAGGCCTCAAGATCATTTGCCCCCAATTTGCCATCAAGACCTGCACGAGATGACGTGTTTGACCCGCTACGCGACGGCACGGCGTAGGCGATCGCCAGACGCGGGAGAAAGGCGGAACTTCCACGCGTGGACGACGCAGCGCGATGCTGTGGCGATGCGTTTGACCTAGACCTGCTCCCGCGGTGCGCTGTCAGAGTTGTCAGGCGGACGAGCCGCGGTGGGGCCCTTTCCGTGTGCGGCCTGATCGGGATGTCCGCACGGAGCCCCTCCGCGGCAGCACCACCGGGCGGAGACAGCGCGTGAGCGCGTATACCTCGATCAGTGTCAATCGCGCTAGAGAAGGCCGCGACGAGCAAGGGCGCCGCCAAGGTGAACGAGGCACTCGACGTCCTCCGGTACGGCGCTGAGTGCGGCCTCGTCTCGCTCCCGTTGTCGGCGGTCCACTACATGGAGACGTACCAGCGCCCAACCGGATGCCAATCGCTCGCTTCGGTCATGGCGGAACTGTCCCGCTTCCAGACGATCGCCAGCCCACCCGAAGTGCTACCAGCCGAACTTGGCGCGTCCCTATACCGCCGCTACGGAAAGCCGACTGCGCCACGGGTCTTGAGGGTGTTCGGCCGGGGTGTCGATTTTGCGTTTCGGCGACGACTTCGGAACGTTCTGGCTACGCGATGATGATCTCGGCCTGGCGCCAGGGCAACGCAGCCGGGTGCAACGGCTGGAAGAACGCCTCCCGCTATCAACGTCGCATGCCAGTGGGGCACCTTGTCACGAGTCATGCTTGGTTGTAGCGTGCGCTGCTGCGGTTCTGACGGGGGTCCGCGGGCCTTCTCGTTGCGATCGCGCACGTCTCGTACTGGTCATCAACGGGGAGAAGTTATGAGTCGTCGCACGGTCACTCTCGTCGCCGCACCACTGGTCCTGCTGGGTCTGTTGCCAGGCTCCGCGCAAGCGGACAACTTCGTCGCCTTGGACGTCGTGAGCTCTCCGGCGCCCACCGGCCCCCGCGTCACAGCCGCATGCAAGATCGAAGCACCGATTCTGCAAGCGAACGGCATTCAATTCGCGATTTCCGGGACAGCGACCTCGTCCAACAGCAGCGTGACGCCGGTTGTGCTGGCGACGCACGTGCACTGCGTACTGCGCACGGCCTCCGGCTCATGGGGCGGCCCCTCCGGCGACGCGCCCGGCGCTGCGGCGGCTGCGGCTGGACTTTCGCAGACGGTGCCATTCGACCGGCTAGGCGGTGTGCGCGTCTGCGCCTACGGAGCCGCATTCTTCCAAGGAGCCACGACGGTGTCCTCGACGCCGTCTGCCGGTTGCTAGAGGGCAGTCGTGGCGCATCCGCACCGGCTTTGGAGACTCGTCCTCGCCGCGCTGTGCCTCAGCCCGCAGATCGCGACGGCGGCAACGCAGGGAAAACCCATACCCCTCGCCTCCACGGTTCTGCTGCGCGGAACGAGCTCCGCATCTGTTGATGTGTCCCTCGACCGGCCGGTGACGCTTAGTGGTGCTGATCTGTTCGATCCGGCGTCGAGCGTGTTCGACGCCGATCGCGTTGGTGCCGGATACGCGCTCGTGAGCCTTCGTTACGCGTACAACCCGCCGACGTTGGTCGGTGTCGTCACGCCACAGGCTGGGCGCGGCCGTCGGATTCAGCTCGCTTTCGGCGACGATCGTTCCGGGCGTGGTGTCCTCGAGTCGTTGCGTCTCCCCGCCGGGCCGTATCGGCTTTACCTGTTCACCCCGGGCGGCGCGACGACGGTCCGTTTCCGGCTACCAGGACTGGCTGGAGGAACGCGGACGGTGACGCCGGTGCGACGGGAGGCCATCAGGCTTCACCGAGCCGATGCGCCACCTCTGACATTGTCGGGGTCGGTCCTCGCCGACGCCCGCGATCTCGAAGCGTCACAGACGCTCGCGATCGCCACTGTCGCGGCGCGGATCACCGCTCCGCGCGGCTATGAGTCGTACTGGTGCGCCGACGACGGGGGTGATCCTCCTGCGGGCCGCTATCTGCCGCACTGCATAGGCGCTGAAGCCGGAGCAGGCGTGGGGAATGCGCTTCCGGCGGTCAATTTCGAGTACTCCGGGCTGTCAGCGTTCATTGGCCTTCCGCGTGGACGGTGGGGGGTCAGCCGTTCCGTGGAGGCTGTCGGTCAGATCGCCGACCAGACGTCGTACTTCGTGTGGATCCCGATGCCGTTCGCGCGGCCCAATGGCGTGCCCGCGACGCTGACGACGTTGCCGACGTTCGACGTGAGGCGGCCACAGCTGTCGGCGCTGCCGGTGGAACGTTCCTCCGCCCCCTGACATCGCCACTGCACCAGGGTTGCCGACGCCCAGGTGGGCTGTAGCCGGTACGGCCGCCCCACTCGTGGCGAGGATGCGGTCGGGATGTCGGTAGGCGGGTAGTGGAGCGCGTCCTCGCGTGTGGCGTCAGCAGACGGGATGACGGCGTCGGCTTGGGGTTCGTGCGGCGGCTGTTCACGGCAGGGGCAGCTGCTCGACCGGCTGCACCTCCGCGAGGGAGGGCGCGCTCGGCGTCGCCTCCCGCCCTGGAAGCGCGGCGGGTACGTCGAGTGTCCGCAGACGCCTTGGCGGTGTCCGACGCGGGTCCCGCGCCGGGCAGAGCTAGCGGTTATCGTGCTGGTCCCCTACGAAGAGGAGCCGTTCGTGAACCGCACGCTCTCCCTCAAGCGCGAGGAGCTCGCGGCGCTGTCGGCCGACGACCTGCTCACGGTCGCCGGCGCCGCACTGCCCACGTCGCCGCTCGGCTACTGCCTCAACTCCCAGGTCGTCTGCTACACCGAGGCGGCCGGCCCGTCGCGCTGCCTGTGCCCGACGGAGGTCTGATGCGCCGCCGCGTGCTCGCGCTGCGGCGCGAGGTGCTCGACGAGATCACAACCGACGAGCTCGGCTCGGTCGTCGCCGGCGCGTTGCCGAGCGGCCTCACCTGCCCGGCGCTCGGCTGCGTCAGCGGCGGTGTCTGCACTCTGACGGCGCAGCCGCGCTGCGGCACCCCCTGAGCACCATCCCCTGAAAGGAAGCCCCTCACATGAAGCGCACCCTCACCCTCCGCCGCGAGACGCTCACCGAGCTCGGCACCGACCTGCTCGCCGTCGTCGGCGGCAACACCGGCGGCCCGCAGCCGACGCCTCCGGTGTACGCCCCCCGCACCCTCGTGCTCGAGGAGTGCTTCGCGATCAGCGTCTACCTCAACTGCGGCGACATCACGGCGTCACCGCGCTGCGCCTGACGTACAGCGCAACCGCCGGGAGCCCCGGCGGTCAGTGGTGGTGGCCGCCCCGGCCGAGCGTCTCCACGGGCGTCGCGCCGGGGCGCGTCCACTGCGGCACGGGCCGGCTGGTCGGCCCCCAGATCGCGTTGCCGTCCGCGTCGGCGCGCCAGTACCAGCACGCCTGGCCGCTCCGCGCGGGGTGCCCCTCGCCCACGTGCCCGACGACCGGCCAGCCCTCGGGCCTGTCCTCCCACGCCTCGCCGCGCCCGTACGGCGTCATGTCGAGCAGCGCGAACGACGGGGCGGTGACCTCGTTGCCGCGGCCCGTCGTGGCGTAGGTGAGGAACGCGCGGTCGCCGTCGCGCAGGAAGCACGTGATCGACCCCATGTCGTCGCCGACCGGCGCGGGCACGTCGCGCACGGAGTACCACGGCTGGGTGTAGCCCATGAACTCGACGTACGGCGCCACCTCGTCCCACGCGCCCGTGGTCAGGATCGCGAACGACACGCCGCGCGCGTTGAGGTAGACGGCGTCCCTGAGGTGCCACGCCGTGACGGTGCAGCCTCGCACTGCCCCTGGTGCGGCGCACCATCGTACCACATGTGCTTGTAGACGACGAGCTCGTCGCAGCCCTGGAACAGGTCGAGGAACGGCACAGGCCCGTCCGCCCCGACGACCTCGACGGCCGGGTCGAACTCCACCATCGGCAGCCGCCGTCGGGCAGCCGCGATGGCGTCGCCGGCGCGGGTGTGGGCCTTCTCGCGGACCAGCAGCTCGTCGCGCGCGGCCTGCCAGGTCGCGAGGTCGACGACGGGCGGGCGCCCGGGGAGCGCGGTCGCCGGGTCGCTCGGGGTCGTCATGGGTCCTCCGTGGGGTCGTACGGCACGGTCGTCATGACAGACGTGCGCCCGGCGCCGAACTCATCGCCCGGGGGCTAGCCGATGGTGTCGATGCACCTGTTCGTGCCGACGCAGATGTTCGACACGCACGGGTCGACGATCGACAGCGAGCACAGCGGGTTGCCGGTGTAGCGCTCGAACGCGCCGCCGCCCGCGAGCTCCAGCTCGTCGTTCGTGAGCTCGACGAGGTGCTCGGTCCGCAGGACGAGGTGCTTCTTCACGAGGGCTCCTGGGTGGGGAGGGGTAACGGGTGGTGCGCTGGTTCGTCGCGGAACGCGTGCTCACCTGCGACCGCACGCAGATCCCGTCGCCCGAGCGGCCACCGGAGCCGCGGCCGCCTGTCACAGCAGCCGCCTAGGCTCGGAGCCGAGCACTGGGAGGCGCGCGTGCTGTTCGAGAAGACGGTGCCCCGCTACGTCGTCGACTTCGGCAAGGAGCCGGCGGTCGACGACGACGGGTTCCGCCGCAACGCGGCGTGGTGGAACCCGCCCACGCAGCGGCCGCTCGCGGACGCCGGCGCGGGGTCCGTCGCGGTGCTCGGGGAGCCGGGCATCGGCAAGACCACCGCGATCGCGCAGCTCGTACGCGACGCGTCGGACGTGAACGTCGTCCGGCTGGACGAGGTCACCGACGTGCTCGTGCTCGATCACCTCCTCGCGCCGACCCTCGCCTCCACCGGCGCCGAGGACCGGACGCTCGTGCTCGACGGCGTCGACGAGTGCCCGCTCCCGACGAAGACGCTCGTACGCCGGCTGGACGCGGCGCTGCGGTCGGTACCGGGTACGCGGGTCGTCGTCGGCTGCCGTACGGCCGACTGGCCCGAGACCCTCGGCGCGTCGCTGGGGGCGGCGGTCGGCGGTCTGGCCGTCGTGGAGCTGTTGCCGCTGTCGCGTGAGGACGTGGTCGAGCTCGCCGCGAGCAGAGGCGTGGACGGCGAGGCCTTCGTCGAGGCGGTCGTGGCCGCGTCCGCCGTGCCCTTGGCGACGCTTCCGCTGACACTCGACCTGCTGTTGACGCTCTACGCCGCCGACGG
Organism: Frankiaceae bacterium; assembly: GCA_035940575.1. Classification (GTDB taxonomy): domain Bacteria; phylum Actinomycetota; class Actinomycetes; order BP-191; family BP-191; genus BP-191. Next base: position 13,408 of record DASZER010000009.1, read on the forward strand.
CGCGCTGCCCGCAGCGGCGGGCCCGTTGTACGAGCGCGGCCTGCTGCTGCTCGCCGCCGATCCCGACCCCGACCGGGCGAAGAAGCCGACCGGCACGGACGCGCAGCGTCTCGCCGTGGCGCAGCGCCTCGCCGCCCATCTCATGCTCTGCGGACGCAGTGCCGTGACCACTGCCACCTCGCCGGCCGACACCGACCTCCCGCGAGGTATGTGTGCGGGCGGGACCGAGCCGTTGCCGATGGGTGAGTTCGAGGTGACGGCGGACCTCGTGGACGGAGCGCTGGCGACCGCGTTGTTCTCGGGCCGGGGACCCGGGCGGCTCGCGGTGGTGCACGCCAGCTTCGCCGCGTACCTGACGGCGCGGTACCTCGTCACCCACACGCTTCCGGAGCACCAGCTCCGCGCGCTGCTGACGCGCACCAGCAGTCTCGGCCGCACGAGCGTTCCGACGCGGCTGCGTGAGGTCGCGGGGTGGCTCGTGGCGCTGGACCCGCAGCGGCACGGGTGGCTGGTGGACACCGACCCCGCGAGCCTGGTGGCGCACGGTGCGCTGGTGTCCGATGCGGCGACCAGCGCACGACTCGTCTCGTACGCGCTCGACGCGGCGGAGCGCGACGTCACGCTCGCCCGGCCACGGTGGAGGCTCCGGCACCCCGGGCTCGGCGCGCAGCTTCGTCCGGCGCTCGCGAGGGCGGTGGACGGCGGCGCCGGCGAGCACTTCGGCAACCCGGTCGCCCGCCGGGCGCGCGCGGCGCTGCAGATCGCGCGCCTCGCGCGGGAGCTCGACCTCGTGCCCGACGTGGCTCGTCTGGTAGAGGCGCGCGGCCTCAACCCCTACCTTCGTGCCAGCGCGGCGCGTTGCCTCGCCGACCTCGATCGCGACCGGGCGGTCCAGGCGCTTCGGCGCGTCCTCGACGAGGTCGTGGAGCACCCGGAGCACGATCCGGACGACGAGCTGCGGGCGCTCGCGTTGCGGACGTGCTGGCCGTCGGCGCTGACGGTCGAGGACCTCGTCCGCGCGCTGGCGAGGCCGCAGAAGGCTGACCTGATCGGCGACTACTACCTGTTCCTCGAACGGCTTCCCGACGAGCTGTCGGAAGGCGACCTGGAGCGCCTGATCCGGCTGGTCGCCACACCGCCGGGCGCTGCCGGCGAGGCGCCGGACGAGGTGCCCGACGAGGACTGGGTGGACGAGGACGAGGACGATCCCGAGCCCGCGGACGTCAACGCCCTCCTGCTCATGGGCACGCGTCGCGGTGCGGCGCTGACGGCGCGGGTGGTGCAGCGCGCGCTGCGGAGCCCGTGCCTGCCCCGCGTCCTGGACGAGGTGGCGTGGCTCGTGACGTCGCTGCTCACGCGGCACCGTCCGTTGTCGCTGCCGCTGCGCTTCGGCGGTCCCGGGCTCGGTGAGGACGGCGCGACCGAGCTGCGGCGTGCGCTCGTGCTGGCCGCGTTGAAGCAGCTCGAACCCGTCCGCGCGTTCTACCTCGCGCGGTACCAGGCCGCCGCGGGGGGAGGCGCCGCGCCCGGCACGTTCACGACGCTCGTGCGGGAGGAGGACCTGGAGTGGCTGTTCGGCCTCGGAGGCAGTGAGCTCCACGAGCACGCGGTGGTGCTGGTGCGGGCGACGTTCCGCCCGTTCGACCGCGCGCACCAGGAGTGCGCCTGGCGTCACCGTGGCGAGCCGATCTTCGACAGCGCCGTAGCGCACTGGTTCGAGGGCGTCCGCGTCGACAGCGAGGCGGCGGCGCGCATGCGCGAGGAGTGGCAGGACGCGAAGGACGAGACGGGGTGGGAGGGGGCGGACGAACATCGGGCGCTGCTCGAGGCGGCCTGGGCGCGGTGTCGAGCAGGCGACGCGTCCGCGCTGTACGAGGTGTGGGCGAGGCTGCGCGTCGATCCGAAGGACGGCGACGAGACACCCCTCGAGTACGAGTTCACGAGGCTCCCTGGCTTCGACCTGCTCGCCCCCGACCCGGCGGAGCTCGCCGCGGCCGCACAGGCCTACCTCGACGTGACGGACCCGACGGCGTGGGGGTGGCTCGACACGCCCGCGTCGTTCTCGTCCGGCGTCGTCGCGGGCTACGCCGCGCTGGCGTACCTCGCTAGGCAGCCGCAGGCCGCGGCCCTGCTCGACGCGCTGTCGGACGACGTGTGGCGCCGGTGGGTCGCCGCCGTCGTGCGCTACCGCTCCGGCGAGTCGGCCACGACGTGCGTGACGTTCTCCTCGACGTGGCGTCCGCGCGTGTCCCCGACGCGTTCGCCGAGGCGTGCGTGCGGCTCGTGGAGGTGCGGGTGGGATCGGGCTGGTCCCTCTCCGCGATCGAGGAGCGTGCGGTGCTGGACGGCGACCGCCGCCGGCGGCTCCACGACCTCCTCCCGGCGTTGTTCGAGACGATCGACGAGGCCGCGGCGGCCGTCGACGCCGCGGGCTCGCCGTCCGACGCGAACGCCGCCCTGGGCCGCCGCGAGATCGCGCGCAACAACGCGTTCGTCATCGCGACGCACCTGGCGGCAGGCGGCGACGAACCGACGCTGAGCCTGCTGGACGGGATCGTGCGGGACGGCAACGCCTCACTGGAGGCGCGGGCGACCGCGGCCTGCGCCCGGGTCATGGTCGACCCGGCGACGTGGGCGGCGACGTTCGACCTGATGCGCTCCGACGCCGCGTTCGGCCGCGCGCTCGCCCACATGTTCGCGGCACGCGAGGATCGCGTGCTCCTCCAGCGGCTCGGAGAGCGTGACCTCGCCGCGCTGTGGGCGTGGCTGGACTCCGTGTGGAGCTGGGGCAGCGACGTGCTCGCCAGCGGCTTCGTCGGCGACGAGGAGCACGCGCGCCGCTGGCGCGACGCGGTGCTGAACGAGCTCGCGAGCCGTTCGACCGAGGAGGCGTTACGCGCGCTCGACGAGCTGGCCGCCGCGAACCCGGAGGAGTGGCGCGTGAGGGCGGTGCTTCAGTCCGCGGAGGAGCGAGACCGGGACGCCGCGTGGCAGGGGCCGTCGCCCGAGCAGCTCGTCGTGCTGCTGTCGGACGCGCGCCGCACGATCGTCAAGGACGACGACGACCTCTACCGCGCGGTCGTCGCGTCCCTCGCGAGGTTCGCCGATCGCGTTCGCCACGTGGGACAGCTCCTGTGGAACGAGACGCGCCCGGCGGGCGGTACGGGACCGCCCGTGTGGCGCCCGAAGTACGAGCCGGACGTGTCGGCGGCACTTCGCGACCACCTGAAGTCCGAGCTGGAGCGCCTGGTGGTCAACCGCGAGGTGCTCGTCGAGCAGACCTCCAGCAAGGGGCAGGGGCTCTCGGTCGACCTTTTGGTGTCGGGTGCCGCGGTCGACGGCGAGGCCGTCGCGGGAACGCCACAGTGTCCCGTCGAGGTGAAGGGCTGCTGGAACCCGCGCCTCATGGAGGACTTGGAGGAGCAGCTCGTCGACGACTACCTCGCCGCGACCGGCGCGACGCGTGGCGTCTACGTGACGGCGTGGTTCGACGCCGAGGCATGGGACGACCGCGACGACGGCAGGCGCAGGGTGGCGGAGAAGCGGGACCGGGCGAAGGTGGCGGAGGCGCTCGACGCGACGGCGTCCCGTCTCTCCGCCGAGCGCGACGTCGAGGTCGCGTCGATCGTCGTCGACGTTCCGCGTCCCCTTCCGAGCGCACGGGCGTCGTGACGGCGGTCGGCGCCGGTCGTCACGGAGTGCGGGTGCCGTGGGCGAGCAGGAGACCCGGCCGCCGCCGGAGAAGCCGTGGCGGCCGGCGTCTCTGCCGCCGGCGCCCCTGCACCCCTCACAGAAGGGCACCCGGATGAACCGGACGCTGCGCCTGCACGCCGAGACGTTGGTCGAGCTGACCAGCGACGAGCTCGGCTCGATCGCGGGCGGCATCACCCAGAACTGCAACACGCTCCACTTCTGCGTGATCCCGACCCTGCCGCTGTTCGTCTGCATACCGCCGCCGGAGTAACGGCGGCCCCTGGCACCACGGTCCCCGGACGCACGTCGCGTCCGGGGACCGCTGTCTGTACGGCGCCCGCGAGAGGACGCTAAGCGCGGCAGGCTTCCCGCGCGTTCGTAGGAGTGATGGACACCGACCCGAGGATCGCGTTCTGCAGGCGGGAGCACCCCCGCCTGGTAGGGGCGCTCAGCCTCTACACCGGCGACGCCGACCTGGCCGAGGAGCTCGCGCAGGAGGCGCTCGCCAGGGCGTGCCGCTCGTGGCGGCGCGTCGAGTCCTACGACGCCCCGGGCGCATGGGTGCACCGGGTCGGCATCAACCTCGCCAACTCCCACTTCCGCCGCAAGGCGTGCGAGCGCAGGGCGCGCGAACGCGTGGGCGCCGCGCCGGCGACGTACACGGAGCCGGACGCCGCCGACGCCGTGGCGGTACGCGCCGCCGTCGCGTCGCTGCCCCGCCGCCAGCGCACCGCGCTGGTGCTCCGCTACTACGCCGACCTGCCCGTCGCCGAGGTGGCCGCGCAGATGCAGTGCCGCGAGGGCACCGTACGCGCGCTCACCGCGCAGGCGATCGCGGGACTGCGCGAGCGGCTGGACCTCACAGAGACGGAGGCGCTCGATGTCCCGTGACATTCGCGAGCTGCTCGCGTCGGCCGCCGCCACGCCGCGCCGGCCGCTCGACGTGCACGTGCTCCTCGGCCGCGCGAAGGTGCTGCGCCGCCGCAGGGTGGCGTTCGCCGCGTGGGCGCTGGTGCCGGTGACGGCGGCGCTCGCGCTGTTCCGCCCCCCGGCGTCGGAGCCCGCCAACGTCGTCTCCGCGCCCGACGCGCCGGGGATCGCGTTCGAGCTGCTCGACGACGGCACCCGCGTCTACGTCGTCCGCCACCCCGACGGCACGGTCACCGTCCTCGACACGGTGTCGACGCACCGCCCGTACGGCGCGGCGAAGCAGGTCGGCTGGTGCCCCGGCGAGCACGGGTTCCAGGACCCGCAGCACGGCAGCCGATGGGACGAGTACGGCAGGTACTCGTTCGGTCCCGCGCCTGCCGACCTGGCGTACTACCGCGTGTCGCCGCGCGGCGACGGCTACGTCGTCGGCGAGCGGGTCGAGCGGCCCTCGCGCGGCGTCGGCCACGTGCCCGCCGACGCGGTGCACTGCGAGGAGGGCACCGAGGTGATGTGGGACGGCCCGGGCGGCGGCACGGCGCGGACGTACGGCTCGGTGACCGGCATCCGCGACGGGCACGCGGGGCGCGTGGCCGCCGAGGTGTACCGCGACGACGCGGGCCTGCGGGTGTGCGACCCGGGCGGGTCGCCGTGCCTGCGCTACGAGGGCCCGTGGTCGCCGTCCACGACCCTCGGGGGAGCCACCTCGCCCGTCGCCTCGGGAACGTTCGTCGCGCGGCGCGCGGGAGACGTGATCACCGAGCTCGTCCTCGTACGCGAGTAGCGGGGTAGCGTTCGCGCCGTCGTGAGGAGACGGCCATGAGCGCAGGCGAGAGGTGGAGCGCGTCGTTCGCGAGCGGGACCGCGGACGGGATGGCGACGTACGACGAGGTGTTCGTGCCGCGGCTGTTCACGCCGTGGGCGGAGGTCCTGCTCGACCGCGTGGGCGTACGCGAGGGCGACGCCGTGCTCGACGTCGCGACGGGCCCGGGAACGGTCGCGCGGCTCGCGGCGGCGCGGGTGGGGGAGACGGGCCGCGTGACCGGCGTCGACCTCTCGCCCGCGATGCTCGCGATCGCCCGCGCGAAGGGCGGCGGAGTCGAGTACGTCGCGTCGCCCGCCGACGCGCTCGCGGTCGACGACGGCGCGTACGACGTCGTGACGTGCCAGCAGGGACTGCAGTTCTTCCCCGACAAGCCGGCCGCGCTGCGCGAGATGCGCCGCGCCTCGCGCGAGGGCGCGCGGCTCGGCGTCGCGGTGTGGCGGGCGATCGAGGAGTCGCCGTTCTTCGCGGCGCTGCGCGACGCGGTCGGCCGCGCGCTGGGCGCCGACGCCGCGGCGCTCTACGCCGGTGGCCCGTGGGGAATGACCGGCGAGGACGCTCTCGCGGAGCTCGTGTCGGCCGCCGGCTTCGGCGACGTGACGGTCACGGCAGAACGGCTGCCGGTGACGTTCGAGGGCGGCCCCTCGCAGGTCCTCGCGACGCTCGCCGCCGCGTCCGTCGCGCCGATGGTGCGCGCGCTCGACGCGGACGGGCGGCGCGCGCTGGAGGAGGCGGCGGCCGAGGCGCTGGCGCCGTTGACTGACGGAGAGGGAGCGGTGCGCTCCGAGGCGACGTCGAACGTCCTCGTCGCCGTCGCGCGCTAGCCCGCGTCGATCAGCGCCGCGACCTCGTCCTCGGACACCGGCCGGTAGTCCCACACGTCGACGCCGACGTTGACCTGCCGCTCGTGCACGCGCCACCTCTCGTGCACGTGCCCGTGCAGCAGCCACACGCCCTCGCCGAGGACGGGCCGGTGCTCGACGAAGCGGTCCTCGTCGTGGCTGTCGCCCGCGACGGGGAAGTGGCACGCGACGACGTCGCGGCCCGCGATGGTCAACGCCACCTCCGCGCCGTGCACCTCGAAGCCGGCGTCCTCGTACATGCGCACGTCCGCCGCGCGCACGTGCCGGTGGCCGGGCCAGCAGCGGTCGTGGTTGCCGGGGACGAGGTGCTTGCGGCCGGCGAGGCGCGCGGCCAGCGGCAGCGACTCCGCGACGCGACCCATCGCGACGTCGCCCAGGACCCACACCTCGTCGCCGTCGCCGACGGTGTCGTTCCAGCGCGCGACGAGGGCGTCGTTCATCTCCTCGACGGTCGCGAACGGCCGGTGCGAGTACCCGATGATGTTCGCGTGCCCCAGGTGGAGGTCGGCGGTGAAGTAGCGCACGACCCAACGGTAGGCGCTCGCCCGGGGCTCGACTCGCCCGGGAAGCCCGGGTCTCGTCACAATCGTCCGTAGCACCACGTCACCGTCGCCCGCCGGTGCCGTTGTGCACGACGACGCCCCCCACCCGCCGGAGAGTCCCGTGCGCCGCTTCCTCGTCACCGCCCTCGCCGTCGCGGCCGCCGCCGCGCCGTCCGTGCACGCCGCCCCGGCGCCGTTGCGCTACGTCGCGATGGGTGACTCGTACGCCGCCGCGTCCGGTGTCCTCCCGCCCGACCCGTTCGCGCCGTTCGACTGCCTGCGGTCGAGCCGCAACTTCTCGCACGTCATCGCCGAGGCCACCGGGGCGAACCTCACCGACGTCACGTGCGGCGCGGCCGAGACCCGGCACTACTTCGAGCCGCAGTACGACAACGTCCCGCCGCAGCTCGACGCGCTCGCCAAGGACACGCAGGTCGTCACGATGACGATCGGCGGCAACGACAGCGGCGTGTTCATCAACGCGATCGCGTACTGCGGGCAGGCGGCCGTCACGGCGGCGTTCCAGGGGAGCCCGTGCAAGGACCGGTACGGCTCGTCGTTCGAGGACACGATCCGCACGACGACGTACCCGTCGCTCGTGAAGGCATTGACGGCGGTCCGCGAGCGGGCGCCGCGCGCGAAGGTCGCGATCCTCGGCTACCCGTGGATCCTGCCCGAGACGGGCGGATGCCTCGACAAGATGCCCGTCGCCGAGGGCGACGTGCCGTACCTGCGCGGCGTGCAGGCGACGCTCAACGACGCGGTGGGCCGCGCCGCCGCGGCGGCCGGTGCGACGTACGTCGACCTCTCCGTCGTCTCGAACGGTCACGACGCCTGCCAGGACATCGGCGTCCGCTGGGTCGAGCCCGTGCTGCAGAGCACCAACCCCGTCGTCGTCCACCCGAACGCTCTCGGCGAGTCGGAGATGGCCGCCGCCACGATGCGCGCGCTGCGCCTGGGCTAGAGACGCACCGCCGCACCGCCCGTGATCGTGCGCTGTGCGGCCCCCCTGGTCGAGTGCCGTCCGGAGCGCTAACGTCCGCGCTCTGACCGGCCCGGCGGGATACAGGGGGTACGTACGGTCACGATCGGACGTCGCGGCGCGGGTCACGAGAAACACGTGCGCCTGACGCGGCTGGTCGTGGCGTTCCTCGTCGCCTGTGGCGCCGGGTGCGCGGCCGAGAGCCGCGCGCCCTCGGCCGCCACGACGGTCACGCCGGGCGCGGCGAGGGCAGCCGGCGGGCCGGCGCCGGCCGTGACGGGAAGCGCTTCTCGAACGCCGGCGCCGTCGGTGACCGTGGGGTCGCCCGGGACGGCGGCACGAGGCACGGCTCGACCCGCCGTGTCCCCGCCGCCATGGGCGCCGACGACGCCGCGGACGACGGCCGCGCCGTGGCCGCCCGACTCGAACTGCCGCGAGGCCACCTACCGCTGCACCTCGCTGCGCGAGGCGCTCCGGTGGTGGGGCGACCTTCCCGCTCTCGTGCCGTCGCACGGCGCGGACGGCCTCCGCGCGATGCTGCACGCCGCGGGCGACGACGCCGTCGAGCAGCGCCCGAACCCGGAGCACGGCCCCGACTTCTCCTTCGTGCTCCCGGACGACCACTTCGCGCTGATGACGCGCCGCAAGGGCGGGGTGGCGGCGGCCGCGAACGCGGGCGGCGTCGTCCTGCGCACGTACCTCGCGACCGACAAGTGGCTGCCGTCGCCGGCGCCGTGGTCACGCCGGGTCCGCGTCCGCGGGCGCGACGCGATCCTGAACGAGTACCGCCCGACCGACGGGAGCGCGCCGCTGCGCGACGTGACGTGGTCGGTGCCGCACGGCGACGGGACCAACGTCATCTGGTACGTCGCCGACGACCCCGACCGCCGGACCGAACGCGAGCTGCTCGCCCTGCTCGAGTCGCTCGTCGCGGCGTGAGCCGTCAGCCCAGCGTCTCCACCGACGTCGTCAGGTCGCGCAGCACGTCGCGGTCGGGCTCGACGCCGAGCCCGGGTCCCGTCGGCACGCGAACGTGCCCGTCCTCGAGGACGAACGGCCGCGTCGTCACGTCCTGCCGGTAGTACCTGTCGGACGCCGACGTGTCGCCGGGCAGCACGAAGTTCGGCAACGCGGCCAGCGCGACGTTGGCGGCGCGGCCCAGGCCGGTCTCCAGCATCCCGCCGCACCACACGGGCACGCCGTGGGCGGCGGCGACATCGTGCACGCGTACGGCCTCGAGGTAGCCGCCGACGCGGCCCGCCTTGACGTTGACGACCGAGCACGCGCCGATCGCGAGCGCGTCGGCACAGGAGCGGGCGCTCGTGATGCTCTCGTCCAGGCAGACGGGCGTCGCGATGCGCCTGGCGAGCGCGGCGTGGCCGCGCAGGTCGTCCTCGGGTAACGGCTGCTCGATCAGCAGCAGCCCGAACGCGTCGAGCCGCGCGAGGTGCGTGGCGTCGGCGAGGCTGTAGGCGGCGTTGGCGTCGACCTGCAACGCGATGTCCGGCCACCGCTCGCGGACCGCCTCCACGGGCGCGACGTCCCAGCCCGGCTCGATCTTGAGCTTGATGC
>DASZER010000010.1:0-129485 GCA_035940575.1 Frankiaceae bacterium
GTTCGTGGCAGCGGCGTCGCTCGGCGGCGCGGCGGCGTTGTGGCTCCGAGGTCGCTCTTGACGCCGTAGTCACCGTGACATCATGATGATGTCATGCAGACTGCACCGTTCATCGAGGCGCTCCACCGCGAGGTCGCGGCCGCCTCGGGCGACACCGCGACGGCGGCCGTCGTCGAGCGGCTCGCCTCCTCGCTGGAGGCGGCCGCGCACCTGTGGCTGCTCGACGTCGCCAACCAGGCGGCCGCGCAGGTCACGAGCCAGCTTCCCGACGGGCACGTCGAGGTCCGCCTCGAGGGGCGCGACCCGCGGCTGGTGTTCGTCCCCTCGCCCGAGCCCGCGCCGGCGTCCGCCGGCGACGAGGCGTACGACGCCCGGATCACGTTGCGCCTGCCCGAGGGGCTCAAGGCGCAGGTGGAGCGGTGGGCGTCGGAGTCGGGCGTCTCCGTCAACACGTGGCTCGTCCGCGCGATCGCGCGCGGCCCCGCCACGTCCAAGACCGTCGGCCGCCGCCTGACCGGCTACGGCCGTAGCTGAGGAGCGTCATGTACACGTTCGACACCCCGGGGCCCGTGCTGGTCTCGGTCGAGTGCCCGGTCGGCGACGTCGTCGTCGCCACGCACGCGTTGCCGACCACGACCGTCGAGGTCGTCGCGCTGCGCGACGACGAGGCGACGCGGCGCGCCGTGGAGGAGACCGTCGTCGAGCAGCGGCCCGCCGCGTCGGGCACCGAGGTGCTTGTCGAGGTGCCGAAGCGGGGCGGGTGGGTGTTCGGCCGCGAGCCGCGCCTGCGCGTGTCCGTCGTCGCGCCGGAGGGCGCGGCGCTGTCGTTCGTCACCGCGTCGGCGGACGTCGCGTGCACCGGCCGGCTCGGCGAGGTGCGCGGCAAGACCGCGAGCGGCGACGTCGACGTCCCCCTCGCCGCCACCGTGCGCGTCGAGACGGCGAGCGGCGACCTGCGGGTCGGCGACGTCGACGGCGTCGCGGAGCTGCGTTCGGCCTCGGGCGACGTCCGCGTCGGCACCGTCGGCGGGACGTTGGACGCGAGCGTCGTCTCGGGCAACCTGCGGGTCGGCGCCGCGCCGCTCGGCGGCTCCGCGGCGGCCGTGTCGGGCGACATCGAGCTCGCGTCCGTGCGCGAGGGGTCGCTGTCGGTGCGTTCGGTCTCGGGCGACGTCACCGTGGGCGTCGTGCCCGGCTCGCGCGTGCACGTCGACGTGACGACCGTGTCGGGCGACCTGAAGTCCGAGATCGACCTGTCCGAGGCGGGAGCAGGCGGCGAGGACGCCGGCCCCCTGCTCGACGTCCGCGGCAAGACCGTCTCCGGAGATCTCCGCCTGCGACGTGCGTCGGTCTGACATCTTTCTGACTTTTGGCGTAATAGTGCCTTGTAGTTCGGGTGCTCGCGTCCAGCCGTACGCGACGATGCGTTGGTGCGGAGACGCAAGGTCGAGAAGAAGGTCGCCGACAGGCTCGAACAGATCGCACGGGTGGAGCGCACCTCCCTCGAGCGCGCTGCCGAGAACGCCGTCGCGGCGGAGGTCAAGAGGTTGCAGCGGGAGCGCGCCGACCGGGAGCGCGCCGAGCGGCTGCGCGAACGGGCCGAGACGACGGACCCTGAGGCGTAGCCGGGGACCCGGCGTATTTCGGCCAAGCGGCGCGATGTGGGCGCGTCATGCCACGGAGTGGCGGGAGTTCGTCCGCAGGATCAGATGCGTGGGAACCGTCCTGCTGCCGATCACCGAGGCGACGTACGCCCTGATCACGTACGGAGCGCGCCTCGCCGGCGTCTCCGAGGACGAGTTCCTGCGACTGGCCGTGATGTCGTACCAGCCCGTTCCGGCGACCGACCTCCCGGACGACCCTTGGACGCCTGTCCCGGTGCACGGCACGTACCTGAGCCAGCGCACCAACGGTGAGTTCGTGCGCGCCACCACGCGACTCACCGTGACGTCGGGGGCCCTCTCCGGAACGACGTATCCGAACCCCACCGCGGCGTCCCGCGCCGTCGTCCACGCGATCAACCCCGCGCGGCGCTCCGGGCACACCGACGGCTGGCGGTTCTGGCGCATCAGCTCGACGGGGCGGCCGCTCGCGGACCTACGGCCTCATCGGCGCGCGCGACCGACGAACAACACCTCGTAGAGCAGCCGCGCCACCTCGACCACGGCGATGACGACGGTCGCGATGGTGTCCACGCCGACGACTGTCGTCCTCGATCCGGCGTGCGGATAGGGATGCAGGCGCCGCATCCATGCCTGAGGCGTGGATGCGCCTACGAAATCTCCTGGAGGATGGAGAGCAGGTCGTCGGCGTGCTCCTCCTCGACGGCGAGGATCGACTCCATCAGGTTGCGGGTCGTCGGGTCCTTGTCGCCGAGCCACTGCGCGATCTCGGTGTACGACGCGATCGCGATGCGTTCGGCGACGAGGTCCTCGCGCACCATGTCGAGCAGGCCGTTGCCCTCGACGTACTCCGCGTGGCTGCGCGCCGTGAGGATCTCGGGGTTGAAGTCCGGCAGGCCCTGGAGCTGCGTGATGCGCGCGGCGATCTGGTTCGCGTGGTCGAGCTCCTGGCCGGCGTGCTCGAGGAACTCCGCCGCCACGGAGCTCGCGGACAGGCCGGTCGACGCGTAAAAGTGGCGGGTGTAGCGGAGGTAGCAGACGAGCTCGGTGGCCAGCGCCTCCTGGAGCACCTCGATCACGCGCTCGCGGTCGGCGCCGTACGCCTCGGTGATCGGGCCCTGCTCGATCTGCTCGCGGGCGCGTTCGCGCAGCGTCTTCACGTCGGTCAGGAAGCTCATGCCGTACGCCTTCCCCGCAGCGCCGCGGCCACGCCTGCCGTTTCGTCCGTGATCGCCGGGGGCACCCCCTCGCGCATGAGGAAGATCCTGCGGGAGAACAGCCTCTCCCTGGCGTTGTTCTTCCTGTTCTTCACGACGTTCCTCGTCGGCCAGACGATCGCCGGCCACCGGGAGTACAACGCGGACCAGCGCTCGCACCAGGAGCAGACGGTCTCCTACGGCGAGTACCTGCACACGGCGCACTTCGGCGAGGCGACGTTCGAGAACTGGGAGAGCGAGTTCCTCCAGATGGGGATGTACGTCCTCCTGACGGTGTTCCTCGTCCAGAAGGGCTCGGCGGAGTCGAAGGACCCGGACAAGGACGAGCCGACCGACGAGGACCCGCGCGAGAACGTGCGGCCCGACTCGCCGTGGCCGGTCAAGAGCGGCGGCGTGGTGCTCAAGGTCTACGAGCACTCGCTGACGATCGCGCTGTTCTCGTTCTTCCTGCTGTCGATGCTGCTGCACGCCTGGACCGGCGCGCACGAGTACAGCAACGAGCAGGCGGCGCACGGCGAGGCTGGCGTCGGCCTCTGGGGGTACCTGACGACGAGCCGCTTCTGGTTCGAGTCGTTCCAGAACTGGCAGAGCGAGTTCCTCGCGGTGGCGGCGATCGTCGTCCTCACCATCTTCCTGCGCGAGCGCGGGTCGTCGGAGTCGAAGCCGGTGGCCGCGCCCCACGCGATGACCGGTACGGGCTGAGCAGAGAGGCAACGGCATGACGGAGCAGACGTTCGGCGGCGGCGACGAGCTGTCCGACCAGGAGGGGCTGCCGGGCGAGCTCGGCACGCCCGAGGGCGAGGCCGGTCCTTCCGAGACCGACCCGGACACGGCGGCGGACTACGGCGACGGCGGCGGCCCGACGACGTAGCGACGCAGCGGCACGGGAGAGGGCGCGGCTGAAGCCGCGTCCTCTTTCTGTCGTCATCCCATGGCCCGTACGCCGCCCGTGAGCCGTTCGCGGTGACCGTGATCCCCGGCGCCCTGGTCGCCTGACGTACGCTCCCCTCGTCACGCGGGAGTCCGGGCCACCGGGCTGAGAGGGCGGCTACGAGAGCGCCGCCGACCGCTCGAACCTGTCCGGGTCATGCCGGCGTAGGGAGCGAAGCAGATGCCGTCGTCCAAGACGTACCTCCAGGGAAGCCGTCCCGACCTCCGCGTTCCGATGCGCGAGGTGCGCCTCACCACGGGCGACAGCGTCGTGCTCTACGACACCAGCGGCCCGTACACCGACCCCGACGTGACGACCGACGTCACCAACGGCCTGCCGCGGCTGCGCGACGCGTGGATCCGCGAGCGCGGCGACGTCGTCGAGACCGCGAGCGGCGCGCTGCGCGCGAGCGACGAGGACAAGCCGGTCACCCAGCTCGCGTACGCGCGGCGCGGGGAGATCACGCCGGAGATGGAGTTCGTCGCGATCCGCGAGGGCGTGACGCCGGAGTACGTCCGCGACGAGGTCGCGCGCGGCCGCGCGATCATCCCGGCGAACGTCAACCACCCCGAGTCGGAGCCGATGGCGATCGGCCGCGGCTTCCTCGTCAAGATCAACGCGAACATCGGCAACTCCGCCGTCGCCTCCACCGTCGAGGAGGAGGTCGAGAAGATGACGTGGGCGACCCGCTGGGGCGCCGACACGGTCATGGACCTCTCGACCGGCAAGAACATCCACCAGACCCGCGAGTGGGTCATCCGCAACTCGCCCGTGCCGATCGGCACGGTGCCGATCTACCAGGCGCTCGAGAAGGTCGACGGCAAGGCGTCGGAGCTGTCGTGGGAGGTCTACCGCGACACGCTGATCGAGCAGTGCGAGCAGGGCGTCGACTACGTCACGGTCCACGCCGGCGTGCTGCTGCGCTACGTCCCCATGACCGCCAAGCGCAAGACCGGCATCGTCTCGCGCGGCGGCTCGATCCTCGCGGCGTGGTGCCTCGCGCACCACGAGGAGAACTTCCTCTACACGCACTTCGAGGACATCTGCCGGATCCTCAAGCAGTACGACGTGGCGTTCAGCCTCGGCGACGGGCTGCGCCCCGGCTCCATCTACGACGCCAACGACGACGCGCAGCTCGGCGAGCTCCGCACCCTCGGCGAGCTGACGAAGGTCGCGTGGGAGCACGACGTCCAGGTGATGATCGAGGGCCCTGGCCACGTCCCGATGAACAAGATCAAGGAGAACATGGACCTCCAGCTCGAGCTGTGCCACGAGGCGCCGTTCTACACGCTGGGGCCCCTCACGACGGACATCGCGCCGGCGTACGACCACATCACGAGCGCGATCGGCGCGGCGATGATCGGCTGGTACGGCACCGCGATGCTCTGCTACGTCACCCCGAAGGAGCACCTCGGCCTGCCCGACAGGGACGACGTCAAGGAGGGCGTGATCGCGTACAAGATCGCCGCGCACGCCGCCGACCTCGCCAAGGGCCACCCGGGCGCGCAGGCGTGGGACGACGCGCTGTCGGACGCGCGCTTCGAGTTCCGGTGGGCGGACCAGTTCGACCTCTCGCTCGACCCGGACAGGGCGCGCGAGTACCACGACGAGACGCTGCCGGCCGAGCCCGCGAAGACCGCGCACTTCTGCTCGATGTGCGGCCCGCACTTCTGCTCCATGAAGATCACGCAGGACGTGCGGAAGTACGCGGCGGAGCGCGGCGTCACCGACGACGAGGCGCTGACGGCGGGGATGAAGGAGAAGTCGGTGGAGTTCGTCGAGCTGGGCGCGTCGGTCTACGTCGACTAGCGGCTAGCCCTCGTCGCCCGAGACCGGCTCGGCGGGGGCCGGAGCCGCCTTGGCCTGCTTCGCCTTCGCCGGAGCCGCGGAGAAGAACGCCACCACCACGGCCGCGCCGAAGATGAGCCACGTCAGCCACGGCCGCGGCTGGTAGCGGTCGTTGATGACCTGGAACGAGTGCGGCAGCAGCTTCGTGAACGAGTCGAGGAAGCCGGCCTCCTCGCCGCCCGGGGTCTCGTTGACGATCAGCGCGGCGATCGCCGCGACCGCGCCGACGACGCAGAGGACCAGCGCGAGCACCGCCGCGATCAGCCGCGCGCGGAGGTCGGAACGCCGCGACACCTCGCGCACGACGTAGCCGATGGCCAGCGCCGCGACGACGGTGATGCCCGGGTAGTCCTTGTCCATCGCGAGGTAGAGCACGACCCAGGCGGCGATGGCGAGGATCACGACGCCGAGCCCGGCGAGCGTGCCGAGCACGAGGCGGCTCTGGGGCGCGGCGACCGGGTCGGCGGCGTACGCCACGCCGGTCGCGTCGGGAGCCGGAGAGCCGGTCGCGTCGGGAGCCGGGGAGCCGGTCGCGTCGCCGGCCATGCCGTCGTAGTCCTCGGGTCGGTCGGTGTCCACGTTCGCCTCCGGGCTCGGGGTGCGGTGCCGGAGGGAGCGTAGTGGACGTCAGGCGCGCGAGGCCCGCGCCTCGGCGGCGGTCAGGTCGATCACGTGCTCCGCGACCCGGACGGGGCGCTTGAGCAGGATGCGGACCCACGTCTTGCCGAAGTGCTCGCCGGTCACGGTCAGGCTGACGGCCTCCCAGCCGTCGGCGCCGAGCCGCGTCAGCTCCGGGTCCTCACCCATGCCGGCCGCCACCTCGGCCCAGCGGTACTCCCACATGCGTCATTGGTACCCCGTCCGAGGCGCCCGCCGATCCGCCGAACGGGTGAACTTGTACGGTCTTGCGCATGCGCAGGCACGAACGCTTCCTCGCCTACGGCGCCGCGGGATGGGTGTTCGAGGTGCTGTTCACCGGCGCGAAGGGCCCGTTCCGCGACAAGGACTGGCGGCTCGCGAGCCACACGTACCTCTGGATGCTGCCGATCTACGGCTCGGCGGCGTACCTGTTCGAGCCGGCGCACGACGCGCTGCGCGCGCGGCCGTGGTGGCAGCGCGGCCTCGCGTACACCGCCGGCTTCTACGCCGTCGAGGCCGCCTCCGGCGAGGCGATCCGCAAGGCCACCGGCGAGGTGCCGTGGGACTACGCGCGCCCGCGCGGCACGCGACCGGTGCCCGCCAACGTCCGCGGGCTCGTGCGGCCGGCGTACGCGCCGCTGTGGTTCGCGGCGGGCCTGGCGCTCGAACGCCTCCACGACCGGCTTGCGCCTAGGTGAAGCGCAGGTAGAGCCACGGCCCGACGGTGCGGACGTTCATCCGGTCGCCGGGGAACGTCACGCGGACCCGGTGCGGGACCGACACCGGGTGGGTGCCGGTGAGCACGGCGTCGGCGCGGCTGCCCTGGTCGAGGCGGATGCAGGTGTTGGTCGCGAGCGTGCGCCAGGCGCCCGAGCGGTACTGCTGCGCCTCGAACGCCATGCACGTGCCGTAGCGGAACGGCTCGACGTAGGCGTGCACGATCGGGTGCGTCGCGCGGCGGAAGACGCGGTACGGCGACGCGGTGGCGTAGTAGCCGTCGAGGTACGTCGTGAGGCCGGCCTGCGCGTCGCGCGTGACGCCGGCCTTGCCGGGCCCGTACACGTCGTTGCCCGCGTACTCGACGGTGAACTGCGTGCGGCGCGTGATCGTGTAGCCGACGCGCAGGTACCCGCCGGTGTCGACGGCGCCGTACTTGAGGAGCTGGTTGCCGTACCCGGCGTTGGCGTAGATGGCGACGCGGCCGCCGGTGCCCGTGCCGAGCCGCGCGGTGACCTGCGCCGTCCGGTGGAACGCGTAGACCGATCGGTCGGTCGTGATCGTCAGCGGCGGCGCGAGGCCCGCGACCGCGAACGCGCGCCCGCGCGACAGCCCGCGCCACGTCGCGTCGCCGTCGTAGGCGACGACGTAGGTGTACCCGCCGCGCTTGGCGACGGTGTCGCTGAACGAGAACGCGCCGCCCGCGCCCGTGACGACGTCGGGCAGCGCCACGGTGCCGTACTGGCTCGACCGCGTGACGTGGACCGTCGCGCCCTCGGCGGGGCCGACGAGCGAGCCGGTGAGGGTGAACGCCGTGCCGACCCTCGGCGACACCGGGTAGTTCAGCGTCATGGCCGGCAGGTGCTTGTACGGGTCGTAGAGCAGGTGCAGGCGCAGGCGGTAGCCCGGCGCGGTGACCGCGAACAGCGTGCCGCCGTCGGGCGCGAACGCGAGCCCGCCGGGCACCGGCGGCGCCCCGAGCTCGTACGAGCGCAGCAGCTCACCGCCGGCGCCGTAGACGCGCACGTCGTCGCCGGTGCCGCCCGCGCCGCCGGCGACGTACGCGTCGGTGGCGGCGACCGCGGCGGGCGCCGGGACCTGGCTGCCGAGGGCGCCGTCGTCGGCGAGGCCGGCGACGAGGAAGCGCTGGTACTGCTCGGGCGACGTCGCGGCCGTGACGACGCGCGTGCCGTCGGGCGTGAGGGCGAGGTCCTTGAGGGCGCCGGCGACGTCGCGCGCGCCGTCCGCCGAGAGCGTCCCGCCGGTGACCGCGAACGACCGCACCGGCGACGGCGTCGCGGACGCGGCGGCGACGAGGTGCCCGCCGTCGGCCGTCGCCTCGACGCGCGGCGCGGCCGGCAGGCCGGTCCCCTCCGGCGTCCGCGCGAGCGTCACGACCGGCGTCTCGGCGGACACGTCGAGCAGGCCGACGTCGCCGGCCGAGCAGCCGTAGCCGAACCACACGGAGTCGCCCGCCGCGCTGAGCCACCGGGGGCACGTGGCGTCGCCGGTGGGGTACGACGCGACCTTGTCGAGCGTCGTCGCGCTGTACGCCTCGATGACGTTCGCGCTCGGGATCGCGGCGTAGACCCGCGTGCCGTCGGGCGAGAGCGCGATGCCGGCCATGCCGTAGCCGTAGGTCTCGCCGACCGGCTTGCCCGCGAGGTCGCGGGCGAAGAGCCGGCCGTCGCCGGAGACGAAGACGCGGCCCTGCGCGACGTCCACGGCCATGTCGGAGAACGACTCGAGCGGCAGCTCGACGTTCGCGTCGTCGGCGGCGCCCGCGGGCGTCGCGGCGACGAGCGTGCCGAGCGCGAGCGCGGTGGCGGCGAGCAGGCTGGTACGGCGCACGGTGGTCCCCCCGACAGAAGCGGCGGGTGCCACGCTACGGCAGGCCGGCGCCCGGTACAGCCGTAACGTCCCGATCGGCGTAGGCTCCCGAACGCCGTTCGGTATCAGGAGGTCGCCATGCCGGTCATCGCCGTTCCCGAGGAGTTCACCGCGCTCACCGACGCGCTGCGCGACTTCGTCGCCCGCGAGGCGCGGCCGCTGGAGGACCAGCACGCGCAGGAGCTCCAGGAGACCGGGCACATCGCCGGCGCGACGGAGATGCGCCGCGCGCTGCGGAAGAAGAGCGTGCAGGCCGGGTTCTACGGGCTGTTCATGCCGGAGGACGTCGGCGGCGGCGGCGTGGGCTACCTCGGCATGGCGCTCGCGTACGAGGCCGTCGCGCAGACGGGGTCGTACCTCGCCAACGGCGGCGGCCTGCTCCCGAACGTCGAGGGGCCGACGCCGGTCCTGCTCGACTGCGACGAGGAGCAGCGCGAGCGCTACCTGTTCCCGACGATGCGCGCCGAGCGCGAGGCGGCGTTCGCGCTGACCGAGCCCGAGGCCGGCTCCGACGCGACGAAGATCAAGACGCGGGCGGTGAAGAACGGCGACACGTACGTCGTCAACGGCCGCAAGCACTTCATCACCCACGGCGCCGAGGCCGACTACGTCCTGCTGTTCGCCGTCACGGACCCCGAGAAGGGCGCGCAGGGCGGCATCACGTGCTTCCTCGTGGACACCGACACCCCCGGCTTCACCGTCGCGCGCAAGCAGCAGACGATGTACGACAACCACCAGGCCGAGCTCGTCTTCGAGGACATGGAGGTCCCGGAGACACAGATCCTCGGGCGCGAGGGCTACGGCTTCTACAGCGCGATGCGCTGGATCAACGGCGGCCGCATCCAGATCGCGGCGAACGCCGTCGGCGTCGCGCAGCACCTCTACGAGAAGATGCTCGACTACGCCAAGACCCGCGAGGCGTTCGGCAAGCCGATCGGCAAGAACCAGTACGTCCAGGGCCACATCGTCGACTCGCTGGTCGAGCTCGAGCAGGCGCGCTTCCTCGTCTACGCCGCCGCCGACGCGATCGACAGCGGCGGCGACGGGCGGCTGTGGGCCGCGAAGGCGAAGTACGTCGCGAGCGAGATGGTCGGCCGCGTCGCCGACCGCGCGATCCAGGTCTACGGCGGCAACGGCTACATGACCGAGATGGGCATCGAGCGCTTCGCCCGCATGGTCCGCGCGATGCGCCTCTACGAGGGCACGTCGGAGATCCTCAAGACGAACGTCGCCAAGGGCATCGGCCTGTAGCGAGCTCGGTGCTCCTGCCGGTGACTCCGCGCGGGCCACGCACCCGACATTGAAGATCGTTACGCGGAGAGACGCGGCGCTGGCGGCCAGGAACGACCACCGAGCCACTCAGGCGCCGCCGCCAGCCGCACGGCTACTGGGCCGGGCGCGTCCACGTGACGCGGAAGCGGCGCTTGCCCTCCGCGTCGACGTAGTCCTCGAACGACTCCGTCGTCAGGAGCTGCGCGACCGGCGACAGCTCGCGGCGCGTCAGCGGCCACGGCAGGTCGCCCTCGGGCTCGTCGTCGTCGCGGCCGCGCGCGACCAGCAGCAGCGTCCCGCCTGGCGCCACGAAGCCGGGCAGCGCGAGCAGCGCCTCCCGCCGCGGCTCCCCGCGGAGCACCTGCACGGTGTAGATCTCGACCACGAGGTCGAACGCCTGCGCCCACTCGGCCGGCGCGTGCAGCAGGTCCGCGCAGACGTAGTCGCACGCCGTCCCCTCGTGCGACGAGCGCGCCCACTCGACGGCCGAGGACGACACGTCGAACGCTGTCACGTCGTACCCGCGACGTGCCAGCTCCTCCGCGTCGTCGCCGAGCCCGCAGCCGACGACGAGCGCGCGGCCGCCGTGCGACTCTCGGGCGTCGAGCCACGAGACGAGGTTGGGGTTGGGCAGGCCGTCGGCCCACGGCACCTTCGACGCGTCGCCGGCGGCCGAGGAGTAGAGCGTCTCGAGCCAGCCGGTCGCGTCGCCCGCCTCCTGCGACTCCTCCGCGAGCCGCAACGCGTTCGCGTGCGCGTCGCTCACGGCAGCACGACCCCGTGCCTGCGGGCGACGACGACCGTGCGCTCGGGCAGCACCTTGAGCACGACCTCGTCGCAGACCGCGGCCGCGAGCCGCAGGTCGCCGAGCGGCGTCGCCAGCGCCGTGAACACGTCCGGCGCCGACGTCTCGACCTCGACCTCGATCCCGTCGCCGACGACCCGCCCCCGGAGGACGACCCGGTCGACGGGCCCGGTGCAGAGCTCGTTGATCGCGAGCAGGAGGTCGGGGATCGCGTCGCTGCGCACGTGGCGGTCGCGGAGCCACTGCTCGGCGAGCTGCCGGGCGAGCCACAGGCCACCGTCCCCCGAGTCGAAGCGGTAGACGAGGACGTCCTCGTCACGCAGGCTCGCAGTGGTCATACCTGTGCCGTCACCGTTACCGGGGTGCCCGAAACCCCCAGACAGGGGGCAACGTCACCGCGGCAGCCACGCGAGCACGAGCAGCGACCACGTCGAGTGCACCACGGCGGCGGTCCACCAGCCGCCGCTGGCCCGCCGCGACAGGCCGCAGACGCCGCCGAGCACGAGCGCGGCACCGACCATGGCGACGTTGCCCGACGGCAGCACGGCGAGCGCGTGCGCGAGCGTCGTGGTGACGATCGGCAGCCGCAGCCGCTCGAACAGCGCGCCCCGGTAGAACACCTCCTCGGCGACCCCCGCGACGACCGCGGAGACCGCCACCGCGAGCCTCGACGACTCGTCGGCCTTCGCCAGCACGTCCTCGACCGCGTGGTCGAACGCCGGGACCAGCCGCACCACCGCGCCCATCACGAGGAACGCGAGGAACAGCAGCAGCCCCGTCAGCACCGGCGACACCACGGGGTGCCGCCCCTTCCGCCGGTGCGCGGCCGGCATGCCGCCGGAGAGGACGGAGCCGAGCAGGAACAGCGGCGCGAGCACGAACACGAGCCGCACCGCGTCGCCCTCGGCGTACAGCCGTCCCGTCGCGATCGCGACGGCGACGAGGGTGATCAGCAGCACGAGCAGGCTGCGACGCTTCCTGGCGGCCACGGCCCCGACCGTAGCCGACTAGGCTGCGACGCCGTGACCACGGCTAACGAGATCCCCGTCGTCGGCGCCCGCCAGCCCTGCCCCTGCGGGTCCGGCAAGCGCTACAAGGCCTGCCACGGCTCCGGCCGCGCCGACCGCGCGTTCGTCGCGCGACCGTTCGCGGGCCGCGAGGACGAGGCGGAGTGGGTGATGCTCCGCGAGGTCGTCCCCGCGGCGACCGCGCCCCTGACGCTGGTCGACGGCCGCACCGCGACCCTCGCGACCGTCCTGCCGCTCGCGTGGCCGGCGATGGTGCGCGCGGACGGCGGCGTGTTCGTCGGCCTGCAGGTGCCCGGCCGTACCGGCGACGTGTCCAAGGACATCGGCCACGCCCTGGCGATGGCCCTCGAAGCCACGCCGGGCACGGCCATCACGACGCTCGTCCCCGGCGACGCGCCGCGCCTGCAGGACATGCTCGACCCGGCGCCGATCGAGGTCACCGTGCACGACGGCTTCGACTTCTGGGTCGAGGGCGTGGACGACCCGGACGGCGACGTCGCCGCCTCCCTCGAACGCGCCAACGCCGCCGTCATCCCGACGCGCAGGCTCTCGTCGGTGCGGGCCGCGTACTGGTGCCGGATGCGCGAGCGCTGCCACCTGCGGTGGGCGCTGCCGTTCGACGAGGAGCCGGCGCTCGACGCGCTCGCCCGCCTCGCCGCCGCCCGCGAGCTCTCGCTCGGCGAGGGCACGCGCTACGTCGGGTCGTTCCGCGCCCACGGGCTGCTCGTCCCCGTCTGGGACCTGCCGCACGAGATGGAGGCGGACGACCTCGAGGCGCCCGCGGCGTCGTTGTGGGAGCGGGTCAACGCCGTCCTCGCCGAGCCGCGCGCATTGAGCGACGACGAGCGCCGCGCCCGCAGCGGCCTGCTCTCCCGGCAGCTCACGCTGCGATAGCGAGGCTGGACGCGCGCGGCCCGCGACGAGAGGATCGCCGCGACATCGGACGAGAGGCCCTGACGTGCGCGACCAGCTCACCGCCGCGATCCAGCAGCGCAAGATCGTGACGTTCACCTACCAGGGCCACGAGCGCCGCGTGCAGCCGGCCGCGTTCGGCGTCGGCAACCGCAAGGGCAAGGAGACGCTGCACGCCTACCAGGTCGGCGGCGGCTCGCGGCGCGGCGGCGTCCCGCACTGGCGCAACTTCCACGTCGAGGGCATCACCGCGCTCACCGTGCTCGACGAGGTCTTCGGGCCGAACCCGCCCGGGTTCAACCCGACGCCGTTCCCGCAGACCCAGGTCGCCCTCGCGGCGTCGCCCTCCGCGTCCGCGACGACGGCGCCGAGCGGCGGGTCCGGCGGCGACAAGAAGAAGGACGAGGTCATCCCCGGCCTGCCCATCAGCGGGGAGCAGGCGGCCAAGGCCGTCGAGACCGCGAGCAAGGCTCTGGGCAAGCTCGGAAAGTGGTTCCGCAGCCGTTGACGCGGGTGGGTGGACACCTGCTAGGTTCCCCGCTGTCGCGCCCGGGATGCGGCCGCTGAGACAAGCGGCTTCGGGACCAGCGTTCCGGCAGCCTCGCGCTGCGCGCGAGTCTCGGCCCCGGCCTCGCACCGTCTCGGTGCTAGAGGCCGGGGCCCTTTGAACTCCCCACACGCCGCGCTGCGCGCGCCGGTGGGGACCCCCAGGCAGGGGCGGCTGTGGCCGTGTCGTATCTCGTAAGGATGCGCCTGCGCCCCGCCCTGCTGATCGCCGCCGTCGTGGCCGGCGTGCTCGCCGTCCCCGCCACCGCCGCCGAGTGGGTCGAGGAGCGCGCCTACGTCCCCACGGCCCACGGCGAGATGTTCGTCGACTTCGTGCGCCCCAGGACCGGCAAGGCGCCCGTGATCCTCCAGGTGACGCCGTACCGCTACCTCTACGGCGACGCCGACCCGACGGCGAGCCGCGGCGGCTACTACCGCACGCGCTACCAGGCGCAGGGCTACGCCGTGGCGTACGCCGACCTGCTCGGCACCGGCCTGTCCGGCGGCTGCTGGGACTACGGCGGCAAGGCCGAGGCCGAGTCGGGCGCGGCGCTGGTCGAGTGGCTCGGCACCCGCCCGTGGAGCAACGGCCGCGTCGGCATGATCGGCACGTCGTACGACGGCGCCATCCAGCTCGAGATCGCGACCCTCGCGCCGAAGCACCTCGCCGCGATCGTGCCGCAGGAGCCGGTGTCGTCCTGGTACGAGTACAACTACGACTCCGCCGTCACGCACAACTCCAACGACGACACCTCCCCCGACGAGACCGGCTACCCCGTCGGCACGCCCGACCTGTTCGACCTCGTGCTCGGCACGACCCCGAACACCGACCCCTCGCACGCCTCCCCCGCGTCGTTGCAGGCCGCCGCGAACGACGCCGCGAGCGGCTGCGACGTCGCCGAGCACAACACCCGCGGCCACTACGTGCAGCCCGAGTACACCGACTTCTGGCGCGAGCGCGACTGGGCGCTGCGGGCGGGCAACGTGCGGGCGGCGGTGCTGTTCCAGCACGGCTGGCGCGACATGAACACCAAGCCCAACAACTTCACGCGCTTCTGGCTCGGCCTGCGCCGCTCGCCCGACGCGCGCGCGATCCTCGGCCAGTGGGAGCACGTCGACGTGTTCTCCGGCAAGCGCCAGATCGGCCTCGACGTCTCGGCCGCGGAGTACCTCGACAAGTTCTACGCGAAGCACCTCAAGGGCGACCGCAGGACGGGCATCGAGCGCATCCCGCGCGTGCTGTCCCAAGGCAACGACAACCTCGTCCGCACGACGCTGCCGATGACCGCGCCGCAGACGGCGTTCTCCCTCGCGCACCCGGCGACCGGCATCGGGACGCTCGGCCGCAAGGGCACCGGCAACGGCACGTTCACCAACTCCGGCTCGGAGACCAGCAAGGCGTTCAAGAGCGACCCCACGACGCAGCGCGGCTTCGCCTCCTACGCCACCGAGCCGTTCCGCAAGGACACCCGCCTCGCCGGGTCGGGCTCGGTGACGTTGCGGCTCACCTGCTCGCTGCCGCGCGGCCAGGTGGCGGCGACGCTGCTCGACCTCGGCCCCGAGTCGACGGCGGCGAAGGTGGTCACCCTGGGCCTGCTGGACCTGCGCTTCCGCGAGTCGCTGGCGGCCCCGAAGGACGTCCCCGTGGGCCAGCCGTTCACGGCCAAGGTGACGCTGCGGCCGCAGGACTACGTGGTCAAGGCGGGCCACCGGCTGGTCCTCGCGATCGCCGGTTCCGACGTGGTGTGGGGGGTGCCCGACGCGGTCTCCGGGCAGCGGGTCGAGGTGCTCCCGGACTCGGTCCTGCGCCTCCCGTTGGGGTCGTCAGGGAACGTTCTGCGGTAGTTCGTCCCGCTCTGTCCTGTCACCCGATCCGGTGATTTGCGCTGCGCCGCAGTTGGGGTAATGTTCCACCTGCTCGGGCGTCGCCGCGTCCCCCGTCGGCGACGCCCGGGCACTTCTCTTTTCCGGGGTGGCCCTTTCGTGTACGACGTCCTCGTCGTCGGGACCGGCCCCGCCGGCGCCTCCGCCGCCCATGCCGCCGCCGCCTCCGGTGCCCGCACGCTCCTCGTCGACCGCGCCACCCCGCCGCGCTACAAGTGCTGCGGCGGTGGGCTCATCGGCCTCTCGCAGGCGAACGCCGCCGTCGACCTCGCGCCCCTGACGCGCGACGCGGTGACGCGGATGACGTTCAGCAAGGAGGGCGCGCAGCGGTACACGCGCCGGGCCCGCGGCGGGCGGCCGATCTTCCGGCTCGTGATGCGCTCGGAGTTCGACGCGGCGCTCGTCGCGCGGGCCGTCGAGGCGGGCGCGGAGTGCCGTACGGGCGTCGCCGTCCGCGCCCTGGCGCCGTCCTCCGACGGCATGGCCGTGACCCTCGCGTCGGGCGAGGAGCTGCGGTCGCGGTGGGTCGTCGGCGCGGACGGGACCGGCGGGCGGACGGGCGCGTACGTCGGCGTCACGCTCGCCCAGGTCGACGTCGGGCTCGAGGGCGAGTTCCCGACGCCGCCGCGCGCCGCCGCGTACTGGCGCGGGCGCGTGCTCATCGACTGGGGTCCCGTGCCGGGGTCGTACGGCTGGGTGTTCCCGAAGGGCGACCTGCTGACCGTCGGCGTCATCGGCCCGCGCTCGTCGGGCGACGCGATGCGCGCGTACTACGAGGCGTTCGTCTCGCGGCTCGGGCTCTCGGAGCCCGCGACGTTCTCGGGTCACCTGACGCGGTGCCGTACGCCCGGCTCCCCGCTCGTCCGCGACGGCGTCCTCGTCGCCGGGGACGCGGCGGGGCTGCTCGAGCCGTGGACGCGCGAGGGCATCTCGTACGCCCTCCGCTCGGGCCGCGCGGCCGGCCTCGCCGCCGCGACGGGCGACCCCGCGTCGTACGAGCGCTACGTCGCCGCCGAGCTGGAGCCGGAGATGGCGGCGGGGCGGGACTTCCTCGCGGCGTTCTCCGCGAACCGCCAGGTGTTCCACGGCTTCCTCGCGGCGTTCCCGGGAGGGTGGCGGCTGTTCAGCCGGCTGGTCGCCGGCGAGACGACGCTCGCGCGCCAGACCCGCAAGCCGTACGTCCGCGCGGTGCTGCGCGCCGTCACCCGCTGACCGGCGTCACGACGGCAGGGTCGAGGCGGTGAGGCCCGTCACCTGCGTCAACCGCGGCAGCGGCTGCTGCCACGTCGGCGGGGCCCAGCTCCTGTCGGCGTGACGCAGCGCGTGCCAGATCCCGACCCCGTCCGCCGCCGCGAGGACGACGTTGAGCTCGCCGTTGACCCCGGCGCAGGCGACGTCGGTGATGGAGGGCGGGACGCCGCCGACCATCGTGGCGACGTCGCGGAACGGCTCGACCTTCTCCTTCGGGAACAGGATCGTGTGGCAGATCCTGTCCGCGCCCGCGGCCACCACGTGCAGCTCGTCGCCCACCGCGGCGCACGCCACGCGCCGCGACCCCGCCGGCGCGTCCCAGGACTCCCACGCCTGCCACGCGCCCGTGGCGTCGCGAACGTTGTGCCACACGTAGTCCGTGGAGAGCCCCACCACGTGGAGCGAGTCCCCTATCCCCGCGCACCTCAGGTCGACGAACGGGCTGAGGGGGTAGCCCCCGATGCCGGGCGGCTGTAGCCACGTCGGCTGCCAGCCGTCCGCGCCGTCGCGGAGCGTGTGCCACGGCGCGAAGTCGGGGGAGCCGCCACCGCGGACCAGCACGTGCTCGGTGGTACCCGCGGTGGTCGCCGCGAGCTGGCGCACCGGCACGGGCTCGTTCGCCACCCACTGGTCGACGTACTCCCAAGGCGTGCACCCGGCTTCGCTCCACACGCTGCGCACGAGCCGTCCGGGGACGTCGAACGCGTAGATCGTCGATCCGGCGGGCGCGGGCATCTGACCGAACACGATGTCGGGCGACGTCCGCGGCCACGTGCCGTCGACGTCGCGGACGGCGACCCAGAACATGCTCAGGCCCCGCTGGACCGTCACGATGAGCCTCTCGGCCACGTCCTCGCCCCCGTTCCGACGCTCAGGCGACGCGGGTCAGCGGCTGAAGAGCCACACGAGCAGCGCGACCGCGAGGAACGCCGCCACGACCGGCCACACCGGCACGAACCTGAGCTTCTCCCGCTGCCGTTCCTCCGCCTTGCGCACGCTCGTCATGCCGGCGTCCTACCCACTGACGTCGAGCACGACCTTCATCGCCTGCTTGCTCTCGAACAGCCGGTAGCCCTCCGCCGCCTCGTCCAGCGGCATGCGGTGGGTGACGATCGCGGTCGGGTCGGCCTGCCCGTCGCGGATCGCGGCGAGCGCCGTGTCCCACCAGCCCTGCACGTTGCACGAGCCGCCGAAGCGCAGCGTGACGTTGCGGGTGAACAGGTTCGCGAGCGGCAGCCCGAGCTCGAACTCCGTGTGCACGCCGATCACGCTGACCGTGCCGCCGGCGCGGACGCAGTCGATCGCGGTGATCAGCGCGGGCGGCATGCCGACGGTCTCGATGACCACGTCCGCCATGCCGCCGAACGTGTCCTCGACCGCGACGCTCGGGGAGCGTTCGGCGCTGTTGACCGGGATCGCGCCGAGCCGCTCCGCCAGCTCGAGACGGGACGCCACCATGTCGATCGCGACGACCCGCTTCGCGCCCATCGCCCGCGCGGCCATCGCGGCGAACGTCCCCACGGGTCCCGCGCCGACGACCACGACGTCGTCGCCGGCGTTGACCGGCGCGATGCCGGCGGCGTACCAGCCGGTCGTGAGGATGTCGCCCGCGAACAGCGCCTTCTCCGGGTCGAGCCCGCTCGGGATGCGCTTGAGGTTGAGGTCGGCGTGCGGGATGCGGACGTACTCCGCCTGCGCCCCCGCGAGGTCGCCGACGAAGATGCCGTAGCCGAGGACGCCGAGGTCGTCGCAGAGGTTGTAGCGGCCGAGCGTGCACGGCGTACAGGTGCCGCACGCGATCTGGAACGACCCCACGACCTCGTCGCCCACGGCGAATCCGGCGACGTCCGGGCCGGTGGAGACGACCGTGCCGACGTACTCGTGGCCCACGACCGTGCCCTCGAACACGCCGGGCACGCGGCCGTTGTAGAAGTGCAGGTCGCTGCCGCAGATCGCGGCCTTGCTCACCTTCACGATCGCGTCGTCGCCGGCCACCAGCTCCGGCTCGGGGACGTCCTCGACGCGGACGTCGTGCTCGCCTCGGTACACCACAGCCCTCATGGCGACCGACTGTAGTGCGGCGGTTCGGGGCGCGGTGCGGTGGGGTAGGAGAAGGGTCGTCCGAGAGAAGGCGACGCATGTTCATCTACCTGGCCCTGCTGTTCCCGGTGCTGATCCTCGTGGTGCTCCTCGCCATGGAGCGCGTGGAGCAGCCGCTGCGGGTGGACGAGCTCGGGCTCGACCTGGAGTCGTTCCTCGACCAGGCGCGGCCCGAGGAGGTCGAGACGTTCGTCTCCGAGGGCTTCGGGCCCGCCCTCGACCGGTACTGGAAGCGTCGCGGCAAGCCCGTCGGGGCCGGTCGCTAGCGCCCGTTACGCTCCGGGGCCATGGACGTGCTCCGGTCGGCGCCGCTGTTCGCGGGGCTGCCCGACGCCGCCTGGGACGCACTCTCCCCGCGCCTGTCGACCCGCGTCGTTCCGCGTGGGACCGCGCTGTTCCGCGAGGGCGACCCCGGCGAGGAGCTGCACGTCGTCGTCGACGGCAAGGTGAAGATCACGCGTACGTCCTCGGACGGCCGCGAGAACGCCATCGCGATCCTCGGCCCCGGCGACCTGCTCGGCGAGCTGGCCATCTTCGACTCGCAGCAGACGCGCGGGGCGACGGCGACCGCCGTCAACGACACCACCCTCGCGTCGCTCGCGCGCGACGACTTCCTGTCGTGGCTCGCCGACCACCCGCAGGTGTCGCTGGAGCTGCTGCGCGGGCTCGCGGTCCGGCTGCGCCAGACGAACGAGGCGCTCGCGGACCTCGTCTTCACCGACGTGCCCGGCCGGATCGCGAAGACGCTGCTCGGGCTCGGCGAGCGGTTCGGGTCGCCGAGCGGGGACGGCGGCGTTCGCGTCGCCCACGACCTCACGCAGGAGGAGCTGGCGCAGCTCGTCGGCGCCTCGCGCGAGACCGTGAACAAGGCACTGTCCGACTTCGCCGCGCGCGGCTGGATCCGCCTCGACGGCCGCGCCGTCGTCCTGCTCGACACCGAACGCCTCGCCCGCCGCGGGCGCTAGCGGCGCGCGGCCACGAGGTCCGCGAGCAGCTCCTCGGTGTGGGCGCGCTCCTGCGCCTGCTCGGTCTCCGACGCGGCCTCCAGCGCCGCCCGCAACGACGCCTCCGCCTCCTCCCACTCCCCCGCCGCCCGCAGCGCGGAGCCGAGGGCGCGCAGCGCGAGGACGCGGGACCGTACGTCCTCCGCCTGCGTCGCCACGGCGCGCCGCGCGAGCGCCACGGCCTCCTCGACGCGGCCGCACTCGAGCAGCGTCCCCGCGTAGTGCGCGAGCGCCTGGCGCATCGGGCAGAGGAACGTCGGCGGCTCCGACGACGACGCGATCTCGGCGAGCACCCGCAGCGCGGAGTCGTGGTCGCCGCGCGCGCGGTCGACCAGCGCGAGCACGACGCGCGAGCCGACCTCGGCCTGCGTCGCGATGCCCATCTGGCCGCGCAGCGCGATCGACGCGCGGGCGGCCGCCTCGGCGCCGTCGACGTCGCGCGCCCAGTACGCCGTCCACCCGAGCACGCCGAGCGCGATCATGCGGGTCATCGGCTGGCGCGCCGACTCCGACAGCGCGACGGCCTCGTGCAGCAGCCCGACGGCCTCCTCGATCCGTCCGGCCGCCTGCGCCGCCATCGCCGACCCGACGAGCGCGATCGCGTGGCCCCACGTGTCGTTGATCTCCGCGAACAGCGCCCGCGCCCGCGCGCTCTCCCGCTCCGCGTCGGAGACGAGCCCGAGCTCGGCGGCCGAGATCGACGCCATGACGAGCGACGCGGCGACGCCCCAGCGGTCGCCCATCGCCTCGCCCTTCGGGATCAGCTCCAACGACATCGCCCGCGCCTCGCGCAGCCGCCCCTGCAGCAGCCGGACGAACGCCGCCGTCCCCACCGTCCACGCCACGCCGCCGAGGTCCTCGAACGCGAGGAACGTCTGCATCGACCGTTCGAGCATCGCGTCGGCGGTGTCGTACTCGCCGCGCGTCGTGGCGTTCCACGCGAGGTGCTGGTACGCCCAGCCGATGCCGCGCGTGTCCCCGCACCGCTCGGCGAGGTCGAGCGCGGAGGCGAAGCGCCTGTCGGCCTCGCGCAGGCGGCCGGCGTAGTAGTCGATGAGGCCGAGCTGGCGGGTCGCCTCCCCTGCGAGCACGTCGTCCTCGCCCGCCGCGTCCAGCGCCTCCGCGAACGCGTCGATCGCGCCGTCCTCGTCGCCGCGCTTGCGGCGTACGTCGCCGAGCACGAGCAGCGCGGCCGGCTCGCGCGACCCTCCGAGCATCGCCTCGGCGTCATCGAGGCGGTGGACGTTGGCGAGCGCGGTCGCGTACGCCATCCGCGCCCTGTCGTCGAGCTCCCCGAGCGCCGCCGCGCGCGTGAACACCTCGACCGCGTGCACGTTCTCGTCGCGCGCGATCGCGCGGTGCCCGAGCCGCACCAGCGCCTCGAACCCCGCCCGCGACGCCGACCACGCGTCGTCGTCGGGAGGCACGCCCATCTCCGTCGCGAGCGCCACGGCGCGCTCGGCGTGCTGCGCGACGTACGCGTCGACCTCGGCCGGCGTGCCCGGCATCGACGTCGCGGCCCACGTCGCGACGCGCGCGTGCCGGCGGGCGCGGCCCGCCTTCGGGATGCCGGCGTACGCGACCTCGCGGGTGAGCGTGTGCGCGAAGACGTAGACGTCGTCCACGGGCCGCACGATGTCGCGCTCGGCCAGCACCGCCAGGCCCGCCGCGACGTCGCCGGTGGACACCGCCGCGACCGCGCCCGCGCGGAACGTCACGCCCGCCACCGCGGCGTCGCGCAGCACCTCCTTCACGGCCGGGTCGAGCCCGTCGATGCGCGCCGCGAGGACCGCGTGCACCCCCGCGGGGAGTACGTCACCTGGCAGCTCCCCCGCGAGCCGCCAGCCTTCGGCGTCGCGGCGCAGCACGCCGCGGTCGACCAGCAGGTGCAGCAGCTCGGCGAGGAAGAACGGGTTGCCCTCGGCCCGCGCCAGCAGCACCGTCCGCGACCGCTCGTCCAGCGCGGAGCCGCCGAGGTACGCACGGAGCAGCCGCTCGGCCGCCGCCTCCTCCAGCGGCTGCACGGGCAGGACGGACGGGTCGGGCAGCGACATCAGCCACTCGCCGTGCTCGGCCGTCGCGAGGTCGGAGCGGGCGGTCGACACGAGCAGCAGCGGCCCGTCGATGCGCGCCGCGACCGTCGCGAGCAGCGACCGCAGCGCGGGCCCCGACCAGTGCAGGTCGTCCACGACGAGCACCAGTGGGCCATCGGCGGCGAGACCGCGCAGCAGGGCGGTGACCGCGCTCGCGGCGTCGGCGTCCGCGGACTCGCCGGGCGTCGCGGTGGCGAGCGGGGAGAGGTTCTCGTCGGTGCCGAGCCCGAGCAGCGCGAGCAGCCGGTCGGCGAACAGCCCCTGCGCCCACGCGCCCTGCGCCGGGTGGTCGAGGCGGCTGACCGTGCGGCGTACGCGGTCGCGCGCGGTCTCCTCGTCGTCGGTGTCGGCGATGCCGCACGCCGTACGCACGATGTCCACGACGGGCGCGAGGTCGCGGCCCTCCCCGAACGCCGTGCACGTCGCCCACAGCACCCGCGCCTGGCGCAGCTCGCCCGCGAAGCGAGCGAGCTCCCGCGCGAGCCGCGTCTTGCCGACGCCCGCGTCGCCGGTCACGAGGACCGCGGCGGGAGCACCGGTGTCGGCGGCGTCCATGAGCTTCGAGATCAGCAGGCCGAGCTCGGCCTCGCGGCCGACGAACGGCGCGTCGTCGCCGAGCCCCGTACGCGACGCGGGGCGTGCCCTGAGGTCGAGCAGCTCGTACGCAGGCACCGGCTCGCGCTTGCCCTTGAGCCGCAACGGAGCCAGCGCGCGCCACGACGCGGCGTTCATCGTCGCGGCGGCGGTGGTGCGCCCCGCGAGGATCGCGCCGACGCCGGCCGCGTCGGAGAGGCGGGAGGCGGTGTTCACGGTGTCGCCGACGACGGTGTACGCGAGCGCGCCCTGCATGCCCGCGAGCACCTCGCCGGTGTTGAGGCCGACGCGCAGCCCGAGCCTGCGGCCGCCGCCGGACTCCTCGGCGACGAGGCGTCGTACGGCCTCCTGCATCCGCACCGCCGCGCGCACCGCGCGCTCGGGGTCGTCCTCGTGCGCCTTCGGCGCGCCGAAGACGGCCATGATGCCGTCGCCGGTGAGCTTGTCGACGTGGCCGCCGTACTCCTGCACGGCCTCGACCAGCGCGGCGAGCACGCGGTCGGTGACGACCTTCACGCGCTCGGGGTCGAGGTCCTCGGCCCACGCCGTGAACTCGCTCAGGTCCCCGAACAGCACCGTGACCACGCGGCGTTCGGAAAGCGTGTCGGGCGCGTCGAGCGCGACCGCCGCGCCGCACGAGAAGCAGAACCGCGCGCCCGGCACCACCGGCGTCGCGCAGGCGGGGCAGGCGAGCGCGGTCACGTCAGCCCCGCCCGCCCCGTCTCGGCGAGGTAGTCGAGCTGCGCGCGGACGCTCTGCTCGGCGGCGGGCCAGAGGCGGCGGTCGACGTCGGCGTAGACGCGCTCCACGACCTCGCGCGGCGTCGTCGCGCCGGCCGCGACCGCGACCTCGACCTCGCGCAGCCGCTCGGCGCGGTGGCGGACGTAGTGGCCGATGACCTCGGCGGGGTCGTCGATGCGCGGGCCGTGGCCGGGCAGCAGCCTCGTCGCGCCGACCTCGGCGAGGCGCTCCAGGGAGTCGAGGTAGTCGCGCATCCGGCCGTCGGGGTGCGCGACGACGGTCGTGCCGCGGCCGAGGACGTGGTCGCCGGTGAGGACGTAGCCCTCCTCGGGCAGCACGAAGCAGACGGAGTCGCTGCTGTGCCCGGGCGTCGCGAGAACGGTCACGACCAGATCGTCGACCGTGACGTGCTCGCCGTCACTGAGACCTTCCTCACCCAGCCGGTGTGCCGGGTCGACCGCGCGAACGGGTACGCCCAGACGTTCGGCCAGCGTCCGCGCGCCCGCGCTGTGGTCGGGGTGGCCGTGGGTCAGCAGCACGAGCGCGACGTCGCCGGCCTCGTCCGCGACCCGCCGCAGGTGCCCGGGGTCGTCGGGCCCCGGGTCCACGACGACCGTGCGGCGCTCGCCGAGGATCCAGGTGTTCGTGCCGTCGAGCGTCATCGGCCCCGGGTTGGGGGCCAGCACGAGCCGCGGCTCGGTCACTCGGGGTACCCGGGGTCGCCGGGCAGCAGCAGGAGCACGTCGTCGCCGTCGACGACGATGCGCGGCAGGACGCGCTTCACGTCCCGTCGCCGGCCCGCCTCGATCACGGCGTCGACCGTGTCGTACGCCGCCAGCTCCGCGAGCGTGAACACCGTCGGCGGCAGCATCCCGAGCTCGCCGCTCGCGTGGCGCTCGACGGCGTCGGCCGGGCGTACCCACTCGCTGCGGTCGCTCTCGCCCCGGTAGTGCACGGGCTCCTGGCCCTCGGGCAGCGCGGCGACGAAGAAGCGCGTGTCGAACCGCTTCGGCTCGATCTCCGGCGTCACCCAGTGCGCCCACGGCCGCAGCAGGTCGGCGCGCAGGACCAGGCCGTTGCGCGCCAGCACTTCGGCCATGCTCGCGCTGCGGTCGAGCAACGCCGCCTGCTCGCGTTGCCACAGTTCCCGGTCGTCGTGGACCGGCGAGGCGAGCAGCACGCCCGCCTCTTCGAACGTCTCCCGCACGGCCGCCGCGACGAGCCCGCGCGCGAGGCGATCGTCGGCGGACAGCGGCGCGGCCCACTCGCTCGGCGGCGGGCCCTGCCACGCGATGTCCGCGTCGCCGTCGCGCGGGTCGACCGAGCCGCCGGGGAAGACGTACATGCCGCCGGCGAACGCCATCGAGCCGAGCCGCCGCAGCAGGTACGCCTCGATGCCGGCGTCGCCGTCGCGCAGCAGCACGACCGTCGCGGCGTGCCGCGCCTCGGCGACCTCGACGCCGCCGGAGGCGACGGCGCGGGCGCGCTCGTGGAGCTCGGGCGGCAGGCGCCGCAGCGTGTCGCCGCTCATGCAGCGGATCGTACGTCGCCTTGTAGGCTCGCCCCCATGGACAGCCAGGCCCTGGCCGACCTCGTCCTCGCCGACCTCGAGTCCGTCGTCGACCGCGCGCGGACCGCGTACGTCGAGCGGGTGCCGAAGATCCGCCAGCTCGACTCCGCGACGCTCGACCGGGTGGTCGAGGCGACCCGGCGGACGATGCGCGAGTTCTGCCGCTACTACATCGAGGGAACGCTCGACTCCGCGGGCTGGCGCACGGTGCGCGACGCGACGATGGAGCGCGCCGGCGAGGTGTTCACGTACGAGGAGATCCTCGAGATCGTCGACATCGCCAAGCAGATCGGCCTCGACACGATCGAGGACCTCACCGCCGCGCACCCCGACCTGCCGGCGTCGGAGCGCGCGAAGCTCACGAAGGCCCTCGAGCGCTACGTCACCGAGCTCTCCGAGCAGGAGGACAGGCTGCGGCGGCTCGCCAACCCCGCCCGCCTCGACGCGATCCTCAGCGACCTCGAGAACGAGGGCGCGGACCTCGCGTGAGACGCCTCCCGGTCGCCGCGCTCGCGGTCGCCCTCGTCGCGTGCGGCGGCGCCGACCCCGTTCCCCGCGCGACGCCGTCGCCGTCCACGGCCGCGCCCACG
This sequence comes from Frankiaceae bacterium, assembly GCA_035940575.1. GTDB lineage: Bacteria > Actinomycetota > Actinomycetes > BP-191 > BP-191 > BP-191. Next base: position 25,255 of record DASZER010000010.1, read on the forward strand.
ACCGCCGCCCCGGCGACCGTCGCCCCGCCGACGGCCGCGCCCTCCCCCAAGGCGACCGCAGGACGTACCCGGCCGATCACGATCGTGCTGGGCGGCGACGTGGACTTCGACCGCGCCGTGCGCCGCGCCATCGCGGACGGCGGGGTCGACGCGCCGTGGCAGGGCATCGCGCCGACGCTGCGCGCGGCCGACCTCGCGTTCCTCAACCTGGAGTGCTCGGTCTCCACGCGCGGGACGCCGGAGCACAAGACGTACACGTTCCGCGGCGACCCGTCCGCGGTGCGGGGCGCGAGGAACGCGGGCGTCGACGTGTTCTCGCTCGCGAACAACCACACCTTCGACTACGGCGTCGACGCGTTCTACGACACGCTCGACGCCGTCCACGCGGCCGGCATCAAGACGACCGGCGCGGGCCGCACCCTCGCCGAGGCGCACGCGCCGGCGGTGTTCGAGGTCGGGGGGCGGCGGGTGGCGTTCCTCGGCATCTCCGCGATCATCCCGGCGCCGAAGTGGAAGGCGACGGCCACGCACCCCGGCGTCGCGTACGACGACGACGCGCAGATCGCCGCGCAGGTCCGCGCCGCGCGCCGCGTCGCCGACATCGTGATCCCGTACTTCCACTGGGGCATCGAGTACACGTACCGGCCGAACGCCGAGCAGAAGCGCGCGGCCCGCGCCGCGATCCGCGCGGGGGCGACGATGGTGATCGGCGGGCACACCCACGTGCTGCAGCCGGTGGAGACGTACGAGGGCCGCCTCGTCGCGTGGAGCATGTCGAACCTCGTCTTCCAGTCGAGGCCCGAGAGCGTCCACACGCAGCTTCTCAAGGTGACCGTCAACCCCGACGACAGCGTCGTCTGGGAGACCGAGCCCTACGTCATCAGCGGCGGCGTCCCCCGCCCGGAGCCGAGCCGTCCTCGGCAGTCGGGGCGGGTGCCTGCGCCGTAGGCCGCAGCTCGTCGAGCATGCCGACGAGCTCGCGGACCATCGGGCGGACGACCGGCAGCTTCGCGATGCCGATCAGGCGCTCCACGACCGGGACCGTGCGGTCGATGAGGCCGTACGTGTTCTCGCACTCCGGCGACGAGTCGTGCACCCAGTACAGGACGATGCCCATCTCGTAGAGCCAGAGCAGCTCGGGCAGGTCGGCCCGCAGGTCCTTGCCGACCCGCAGCGAGGCGCCGGAGACGACCTCGGCCATGAGGTCGACGGCCTCCTTGCGGAGGGGCGCCGACTCCGGAGAGAACGGGGACAGGGGACTCTCCGGGTCGGCCGCACTGGTGAACAGCTTGGTCGACAGCCGCCGGTACGGCATCGCGCTGTCGACCTTCGTGCGGAGCACGGCCCGCAGGCGTTCCTGGAAGTCCCTCGTCGTGTCGAGCGCGTCGCCGAGCAGCCTCAGGTGCTCGACGTGGTTGCGCTCGTAGAAGGCCAGGATGAGCTGGTCCTTGGACGCGAAGTAGTAGTACGCGTTGCCGACCGCGACGTCCGCCGCCTGCGCGATCTGGCGCATCGTCGTCTCCGCGTACCCCTGCGTCCGGAACAGCTCCAGAGCCGCGTCGAGGATGCGTTCGCGGGTCTCTGCGCCCTTGCGGGTCTTGCTCGTGGCCTCCGTCACGGTACGAAGCCTCGCAGGGTCTCCCGGTGTCGCGACACCCAGAGCACGAACCGCTTCGCCGCCGGCAGCATCCCCGGCTGCGAGAACCGGATCGCCATCGCGCGGTACTTCCGCAACGCCCACAGCACCATCAGCCACCCGCGCTCGTCGTAGTACACCTCGCCGCCGTCGCCGATGACGGTCAGCTGGTTGCGCGTGGCCTCGTGGTCGATCGTGGGGAAGGCGGCTCGCGCCGCCGGCGAACCGGCGGCGACGAGGTTGACGGGCAGGTACTTCTCCTGGTCGGACACCCAGGCGGCGGCCTTGCAGCAGAGGCTGCACGTCGGGTCGTAGAGGACCGTCAGCGACCTCATGTCCGCACTCTCCTTCAGGAGGTCTTGCGGCGGGTGGGCGTGCCCGGCGCGCGCGGCTCGACGGGCGCGAACGACGCCTCGGGAGCGGCGGCGTAGGCGAACGCGTTGGGCTCGACCGGCGGCGGCGCCATGCCGACGTGCGACCGCGTGCGGAGCTTGTTGAAGACGAACAGGTTGAAGAAGTGCATGCCGCCGAGGACGAGCAGCACGAGCCCGACCTTGCGCGACAGCGCCTCGATGGACTCGCCCGCGTTGCCCAGCGGGTCCTCGGTCTTGAGGGCCAGCGTCACGTACCCGAGGTTGATCAGGTAGAAGCCGACGACCAGCAGGTGGTTGACCGAGTCGGCGAGCGCCTCGTTCTGGTGGAAGGCGTCCACGAGGAACGCCCTTCCGCTCTTGTGCAGCGTCCTCGCCACCCAGACCGTCAGGCCGATCGAGATGCCGAGGTAGACCAGGTAGGTCACGACCTTGATGTTCATGCCCCTGTCCCTTCGCGTTGTCTTGAACGTGTTCAAAACCGAGGTTAGGGGTGGGGCGGGCAGGCGTCAAGGACTTTTTGAACGTGTTCTAGAACGACAGGACGGCGTCGGCCACGGCGTCGGGTCGCATCTCCTGCACGAAGTGGCCGGCCCCCTCGATCCTCGTGAACGTCGCGTGCCTCAGCCGGCGCGCCCACGACTCGCCGACGGCCGCGGGGAAGATCGGGTCGCCGTCGGCGAACGCCACCGTGACCGGCCCGTCCCACGCGTCGAGCGCGTCGCGCACCGCCATCTGCTCGCGCGCGCCGGCGTCGTCGACCGACGTCGGGACGAGCCGCGGGAACGCCAGCGCCCCGGCCTTGTACGACGCGTCAGGGAACGGCGCGTCGTACCCGCGCACGACCTCGTCGCTCAGCCCTCCGCAGGCGAGCGAGACGACGTTGCCGACGTCGAGGTCGGACAGCGTGCGCGCGTAGTCGAGCCACGCCTCGAGCCCGGGCGGCACGTCACGGGCGCTGAACAGGCCGGTGTTGAGGATCACGACGCGCGCGACGCGGTCGGCGTTCGCCATCGCCCAGCGCAGGCCGAGCGGCCCGCCCCAGTCCTGCACGACGAGCGTCACGTCGCGCAGGTCGAGCGGCGCGAGGTGCGCGGCGAGCGCGTCGGAGTGCGAGTCGTAGGAGTACCACCCGACGTCGGCGGGCTTGTCGCTGCGGCCGAAGCCGGGAGCGTCGGGGACGACGACGCGCAGGCCCGCGTCGAGCAGGCGAGGGATCACGCCGCGGTACAGGAAGCCCCACGTCGGCTCGCCGTGCAGCATCACGACGGGCGCGCCTGACCCCTCGTCCACGCGCGCGAGGCGGACCCCCGAGACGTCGGTGTAGCGCGGCTCGTACGGCCAGCCGGGCAGGCCCTCGAACCGCTCGTCCGGCGTGCGCCGGATCAGCCGCCCACCTCGACGACGATCTCGACCTCGACGGGCGCGTCGAGCGGCAGGACGGCGACGCCGACGGCGGAGCGCGCGTGGCGCCCGGCCTCCCCGAACACCTCACCGAGCAGTTCGCTGGCGCCGTTGACGACGCCGGGCTGGCCGTAGAACCCGTCCGCGCTCGCGACGAAGCCGACGACCTTGACGACGCGGACGACCGAGTCGAGGTCCGCGACGGAGCCGACGGCGGCGAGGGCGTTGAGGGCGCAGGTGCGCGCGAGGCCCTTCGCGTCCTCGGCGCTCACGTCCGAGCCGACGAGGCCGGTGGCGGGGAGCTGGCCGCCCACCATCGGGAGCTGCCCGGACGTCCAGACGAGGGAGCCGTTGCGAACGGCGGGGACGTACGCCGCGACGGGCGGCACGACGTCGGGCAGCGCGAGGCCGAGCTCGGCCAGGCGGTCGGCGACGCGGCTCACTGCTTCGGCCGCTTCAGGTACGCCACGAGCTGCTCGCTGCTCGGGCCGGGGACGACGGAGACGAGCTCGTAGCCCTCGTCGCCCCAGTTGTCGAGGATCTGCTTCGTCGCGTGGACGAGCAGCGGGACGGTGACGTACTCCCACTTCTGCATGGCGGCACCCTACCGAGGCGCCGCGCGCGGCTACCTCGCGGGGGTGACGCAGGAGGCCGAGCCGGCGACGTACGTACGGCTCGTCGTCGCGGTGTCGACCACGCTGTCGGCGCCGGCGCCGCCGACGTACGCGCCGTAGCCCGCGGCCGCGGGCACGGCCTTGGGCGCGTTGGTGCCGTAGCGGTGGCCGGCCTTGGCGGTGATGCCGGCGACGGTGCGGCCGGGCACGGCGCCGAACAGCGCGGCGGGCGCGGTGATGCGGACCTGGCGCTGCTGGTGGTCGAGCACGACGGAGGCGTTGCCGAGGCCCGAGCCCGTCGCGTCGTCCCACGCCACGCCCTGGTAGCCGTCCGGGCCGTACGTCGCGTGCAGCGAGTAGGGCTTGCCCGCGACGGTGAACTCCACGACGTACGAGCGTCCGGTCGGCGCGTCGGTGTCGAGCTCGCGCAGCGACGCGAGCCGGACCACGGCGGTCAGGTGGCGCTTGTTGGAGGCGATGTCCGCCCCGACGATGTCCTGGTCCGGGCTGGCGTAGACGCCGGGCGGCAGGTCGCCCGTGCGCGCGTCGCCCCGGGGGTCGACGACGAGGTTGCAGGCGGGCGCGCCCGCGGTGGCGGCGGGGGCGACGGCGAGCGCCGCGACGGCGGCGGCACAGGCGGCGAGGCGGGCAGGACGCATGGGGGCTCTTCCTTCGGGCGCGGGCAGCGTTGCGGGAAGGAAGAGCCCCCACCGAGCGTCTTGGTTCGCTAGCAGGGCTACTAGGCGCTCCGGCGGCGGAGCAGGCGGCGGCGCTGAAGCTCGTTCAGCCCGCCCCAGATGCCGTGCGGCTCTCCGGAGGAGAGCGCGGCCTCCAGGCACGTGTCGCGCACCGGGCAGCGCGAGCAGAGGGCGCGGGCGGCGTTCTCACGCAGCGTCCGCTCCTCCTTGCGCTCCAGATGAGCAGGCGCGTAGAAGAACGCGGCGTCGTCGCCCCGGCAGAGAGCGGCGACCCTCCAGGTGGTGTCCTCGTACATTCCTCACCCCCCCGACCTCCCGGGCATCGAGAGGTCTACGTGGACTTACGAGTGAGGAGGCACCCGGGAGGTTCACCCGGGTGACCGCCTCACCCGTAGAGACGCTCGGGGAGGCTGTTGGGTTGCCTACGCGCTCGGGGTGCGCGGGCGGGCCGGCGCCTTGGCGGGGGCGGCGGGCGCGACCTCGCCCGAGTCGCGGCCGGCGGCCTGGTCGAAGAAGCGCAGCAGCTCGACGGGGAACGGCATGACGAGCGTGGAGTTCTTCTCCGCCGCGACCTCGACGACGGTCTGGAGCAGGCGGAGCTGCAACGCCCCCGCGTCCTGCGACATCGCGATGGCCGCCTCGGCGAGCTTCTGAGAGGCCTGGAGCTCGCCCTCGGCGGCGATGATCCGCGCGCGGCGCTCGCGCTCGGCCTCGGCCTGGCGGCCCATCGAGCGCTTCATGGTCTCGGGGAGCTGGACGTCCTTGACCTCGACCAGGTCGATCTTGACGCCCCACGGCTCCTCGGTGAGCTGGTCGATGATCAGGCGGAGCTGGGCGTTGATCGAGTCGCGGTCGGAGAGCAGCTCGTCCAGGTCGCTCTGGCCGATGACCGACCGCAACGACGTCTGCGCGACCTGGCTCGTCGCGAACAGGTAGTTCTGGACGTTGACGATCGCCTTGAGCGCGTCCACGACGCGGAAGTAGACGACGGCGTCGACGCGCAGCGTGACGTTGTCCCGCGTGATGCCCTCCTGGGCGGGGACGCCGTGCGTCACGACCTGCATGTTGACCTTCACCATGCGGTCGATCACCGGGATGATCACGTGCAGGCCCGGGCCCTTGATGGCCTCGCGGCGTACGCGGCCGAGGCGGAACACGATGCCGCGCTCGTACTCCTGCACGATCCGCAGGCCCATCCCGACGACGATGCCCACTACCACCACGACGACGACGATCGCGCTGCCGACCATGCCCTAGCCCTCCCGAACGAGCGGCGCGACGTCGAGCACGAGCGCCTCCTCGTCGACTCCGGTGACACGGACGGGGGTCCCCGCCGCGACGGGACCATCCCACTCGACCGCGCGGGCGCGCCAGAGGGCACCCTCGACGAGCACGTGGCCCTGGGGGTTCAGCGTGCTGCGCACCTCGCCGCTGCGGCCGACCAGCGCCTGGCCGAGCTGCGCGCTCTGGCCGCGCAGGGCGCGGAGCACGACGGTCATGACGATGCCGTAGAACAGCAGGCTGCCGAGGATGCCGACGACGGTCGCCCACAGCGCAGGGCGCAGCTCGGGGCCGTCGGTGTGCACGAGCCACCACGAGCCGAGCGCGGCGAGGACGGCGCCCGCCCACGTCGGCGGGCCGATCGCGTCGCGGCGCACGTCGAGCGCCATGCCGCCGATGCCGAGCAGCAGCAGGGCGAGGCCGACCGGGTTCGTCGGCATCGAGACGAGGCCGTACGCCGCCAGCAGCACGAGGATCCCGCCGGCGTAGCCCGCCGGGCCGAAGCCCGGCTGGAACGCCTCGAACACGATCGCGCCGATGCCGGTCAGCAGCAGCAGGTAGACGAGCGTCGGGTTGCTCGCGAGCGCCTGGCGCACCGCGACGACCGGGCCCGGCTTGGCGAAGCGGACCGCGTCCTTGGTCTGGTCGAGGGTGATCGTGCGGCCCTCGAACGACTTGCCGTCCAGCGCGCGCAACGCCTCGAAGAGCGTTCCGGCCTTGCCGTGCGCGATGCCCTGCGCGACGAGCGCGTCGGCGTCGAGGTCGGGGCCGCGCTGGAGCGCGGGCGGGAGGTCGCTGCCGGCCGGGGCGGCGTCGTCGCCGCCGACGTCGGTGGGGTACGCGGGGCCGACCTTGGCGCCGGTCGCGACGAGCCGCAGGTCGCCGGCGTACCAGATGCGGGTGGCGGCGCCGCGCGCGTGGCGGCCGCTCGGGCCGACCCAGGTGGCGATCGGGACCCTGGACGTGGCGACCGCCTGAACGAGCCTGTCCGCGTCCGTCTCGATGGTGCCGGAGGAGTTGAGGCGCAGCACGATCGCCGTGTCGCCCGCGCGCTCGGCGCGGCGGATCTCGCCGACGAGGAAGTCGGCGTACGCGCTGTCGAACGCCCCGCCGATCTGCACGATCGACACGCGCCCGCCGGGCGCGTCCTGCGCGGCGGCCGGGCGCGGCAGCAGCGCGGCGAGCCCGAGCGCGGACACGACGAGGAACAGCCACGCCCAGGCGCGGCGAGCGGTGGTCACGGTGTCAGGAGTCTACGGGGGTGGCTACGCGGGCCGCGCGGCGGCCCTGCGAGCCTTGTTGCCGCCGGCCGCCTTGGCCTCGTACAGCGCCGCGTCGGCCATCGCCATGAGGTCCTCGGCGACGGCGTCGGGACCGTTCAGCGCGGCGACGCCCGCGGAGAACGACACCCGCTTGCCGTTGGTCGCGCGGTTGGACGGGTGGGTGAGCGTGGCGCGCAGCCGGTCGACGACGTCGTACGCCACCTCGGCCTCGAGGTCGACGAACACGATGCCGAACTCGTCGCCGCCCCAGCGCCCCGCGACGTCGCCGCCGCGCAGGCCGCGGCGCAGCACGTCGGCCACCGCCCGCAGCGCGTCGTCGCCCGCCGGGTGGCCGTGGGTGTCGTTGAGGACCTTGAAGCGGTCGAGGTCGAGCAGCACGAGGCTCACCGTCGCGCCGGTGCGCCGCGCGCGGGACGTCTCCCGGTCGAGCGCCTCGGTGAGGCCGCGGCGGTTGAGCAGGCCCGTGAGCGGGTCGGTGCGGGCGAGCGCGGCGAGCTCGTCGCGCAGCACGGACTCGCTGGCGTACGCGAGCTGCCAGACGAGCACGTCCCACAGGCGGTCGCAGACGCGGTAGTCGTGGCCGGCCTGGACGAGCTCCTTCACGACGTCGAACCGGCAGCCCGACAGGTCGGCGAGGCGGTCGAGGCTCCGCACGGCGGTGAGCGCCGTCGGCAGCGCGGGCAGCGCCTCGCCGTCGGCCATGGCCTTGGCGGCGTTGAGGAGCCACCCGCGCGCGGCGTCGCGCAGCGTGGCGGCCGACCCGGTGAGATCGATCACCCGCCCGCGGCGCTTCGGCGCAGTCACCGCACGATCATCACCCCGAACGCCGTTCCCGTCGCGTCGCGACACGGCTCCCGCCCCCGGCGTCACAGCGTCCCCACGGGCCTCGCCCGGCGACGCCAGGAGCGCGTGGGTACCCTCGGTTCGTGGCGTTCTTTCCGGGCATCCGGCTGCACGTCGTCACCGGGAAGGGGGGCACCGGCAAGACGACCGTCGCCGCCGCCATCGCCGTCGCCCTCTCGCGCGGCGGGCGCCGCGTCCTGCTGGCCGAGGTCGAGGGGCGCCAGGGGCTCGCGTCGCTGTTCGGGAAGGGGCCGCTCCCCCACGGCGAGACGCACGTCACGACGACCGAGGGCGGCGGCAGCGTCAGCGTGATGCCGGTCGACCCGGCGCTCGCGCTGATCGAGTACCTCGACCTCTTCTACCACCTGGGCCGCGCGGGCAGGCTGCTCGACCGGATGGGCGCGACCGACTTCGTGACGACGATCGCGCCGGGCCTGCGGGACGTGCTGCTGATCGGCAAGGTGAAGGAGGCGGTCGTACGCCGCGCCGGCAGCGGCCGCTACTACGACGCGGTCGTGCTCGACGCGCCGCCGACGGGCCGGATCACGCGCTTCCTCGGCGCGACCGACGAGGTCGCGCAGATCGCGAAGGTCGGCCCGATCCGCGGCCAGTCCGAGCAGGTGATGGCGCTGCTGCGCGGCGAGGAGACGGCGATCCACCTCGTGACGCTGCTCGAGGAGATGCCGGTCCAGGAGACGCTCGACGGCGTCGCGGCGCTGCACGCCGAGGGGCTGCCCGTCGGCGCGATCCTCGTGAACAAGGTCCGCGAGGAGCACCTGTCCAAGGCCGACCTGGCCAAGGCCGCGAGCGGCCGCCTCGACGTCGACGCGATCGGCGCGACGCTCGCCGACGTGGGCCTCACCGAGCCGGGGCTCGCGAAGGTGCTCGCCGACGAGGCGGCCGAGCACGCCCGCAGGGTCGCGCTGCAGCGCCGCGAGCGCGAGGACCTCGCCGAGCTCGGCCTGCCGATGGTGGAGCTGCCGTTGATCCCGGAGCCGATCGACCTCGGCACCGTCTCGCGGCTCGCGGACCGGCTGGTGAAGCGGTGACGTTCGACCTCGACGCCGTCGTGGACCGCAGGCGCATCGTCGTGTGCTGCGGCAGCGGCGGCGTGGGCAAGACGACGACCGCCGCGGCGGTCGCGCTGCGGGCCGCCGAGCGCGGCCGCAAGGTCGTCGTCGTCACGATCGACCCGGCGAAGCGGCTGGCCCAGAGCCTCGGCCTCACCGAGCTCGACAACACCCCCCGCGAGGTGCCCGGCGCGGGCGCGGGCGGCGGCGAGCTGCACGCGATGATGCTCGACATGAAGAGGACGTTCGACGACATCGTCCTCACCCACGCGGAGCCGGCGCGCGCGAAGCAGATCCTCGACAACCCGTTCTACGTGATGCTCTCGGCCAACCTCGCGGGCACGCAGGAGTACATGGCGATGGAGAAGCTCGGGCAGCTCCACGCCACGAAGCGGTGGGACCTGATCGTCGTCGACACCCCGCCGACGCGCAGCGCGCTGGACTTCCTCGACGCGCCGGACCGGATGACGCGGTTCCTGGACGGGCGCTTCCTGCGGATGGTGCTCGCGCCGGCGAAGGTCGGCGGGAGGTTCGGCGCGCGGCTGGTCAACGTCGGCATCAACACGTTCACCGGCGTCATCACGAAGATCACCGGCGCCGAGCTGCTGCGCGACCTGCGCGACTTCTTCACGGCGTTCGAGACGATGTTCGGGGGGTTCCGCGACCGGGCGCAGCAGACGTACCGGCTGCTGCAGCACCCGGACACGGCGTTCGTCGTCGTCGCGTCGCCGGAGCCCGCGGCGCTGCGCGAGGCGGCGTACTTCGTCGAACGCCTCTCCGCCGAGCGGATGCCGCTCGCGGGCGTCGTCGTGAACCGCGTCCACCGCGTCGCCGCGCCGCAGCTCACCGCCGCGCGGGCGCAGGGCGCGGCGGAGCTGCTGGACGAGAAGAAGGTGAAGGGGCCGACGGCGGGGCTGCTGCGGATGCACGCGGACCGGGTGGCGCTGGCGGAGCAGGAGCGGCGGACGATCCGCGCGTTCGTGGCGGGGCGGGCTGACGTTCCTGTGGCGGAGGTGCCTGCGATGGCGACCGACGTGCACGACGTCGAGGGCCTACGCCGGGTGGGCGAGTCGCTGGTGGGACGTACGGCCTGACGCGTCAGGCCCGGACGTACGCCCGCTCGTAGTCACTGCGCGCGGTCTCCAGGAGCGTCTTCCAGGAGCGCACGTCGGGGCGCCGGCGCAGCAGGGCGCGACGCTCGCGCTCGGTCATACCGCCCCAGACGCCGAACTCGACCCTGTTGTCGAGGGCGTCGGCGAGGCACTCGGCGCGGACGGGGCACCCGAGGCAGACCTGCTTGGCGCGGTTCTGGGCCGCTCCCTGCACGAACAGCTCGTCCGGGTCGTTCGTCCTGCACGCCGCGCTGGTGGTCCAGTCCATGTCCGGTCCTTCGGCTCGCGCTCGGGGGTGGCCGAGCGATTTGGTCCGAAATCGACCGTACGAAGTGGGTCCCGCCGCGCCCATCCCCTCCCCGGGCGGTTTCCGCTGGTTCGAACGGATCATGGCGCCGAGGTGACAACGACGCGACCCTCGTCCCGGGGCGCAAGTCGTCCGATACCCTCACGTGATCCCTATGACGACGGCCGACCGCACTGCCCCAGGCAGCGCGCTGCATCGCGGCGCGCTGGTCCTGCTCGTCAGCGTGCTCGCGGGGCTGCTCGTCGCCGGCATCACGTTCCCGTTCGTCGGCGGCCTCGGGCTGCTCGCCCGCAGCGCCGCGAACTCGTTCGACGGCCTCCCCGCCGAGCTCACCGAGGAGCCGCTGCCGCAGCGTACGAAGATCCTCGCGGCCGACGGATCGACGCTCGCGGACATCTACCTCAACGAGAACCGCGTCCTCGCGCGCATCGACCAGATGCCGCCGTACCTCCTGTACGCCATCGTCGCGATCGAGGACTCGCGCTTCTACGAGCACGGCGGCGTCGACGTGCGCGGCCTCGTGCGCGCGTTCGTCCGCAACCAGCAGGCCGGCACGGTGACCCAGGGCGGGTCGACGATCACGCAGCAGTACGTGAAGAACATGCTGATCGTCGCGGCCGACGACAAGGACGGGAAGCAGAAGGCGGTCGAGCGCTCGACGCAGCGCAAGATCCAGGAGGCGCGCTACGCGATCGCCCTGGAACGCGTCTACACCAAGCGCCAGATCCTCGAGAAGTACCTGAACATCTCCTACTTCGGCAACGGCGTGTACGGCGTCGGCACCGCCGCGCAGTACTACTTCCGCAAGCACGTCCGCCAGCTCACGCTGGACGAGGCGGCGCTGCTGGCGGGCCTCGTGCAGAACCCCGAGCGCCACAACCCCGTCAAGAGCCCGAAGAACGCCAAGGCGCGCCGCGACGTCGTGCTGCGCCGCATGGCCGAGCTCGGGTTCATGGACGAGGCGTCGGTGGCGAAGGCCCTCGCGCGGCCGCTGCCGAGGATCGTTCCGCAGCAGCTCTCGGGCATCGAGGACAGCAAGGTCGCGCCGGCGTTCCTCGACTACATGCGCTCGTACTTCCTCGGCGACGAGCGCTTCGGCGACACGGTGCCCGAGCGCGCGACGCGGCTGTTCCAGGGCGGCCTGACGATCCGTACGACGCTCGACCCGAAGATCCAGGCGAGCGCGCAGAAGACGCTGAACGACACCCTGCCGCTGCCCAAGGACCCGGCCACCGCCGCCGTCGTCGTGAAGCCCGGCACCGGCGCCGTCGTCGCCATGGCGGTCTCCAACCACGACAAGACCAGCGTCAAGAACAACCTCGCGACGCTGCGGTCGTTCCAGCCGGGGTCGACGTTCAAGACGTTCACCCTCGCCGCCGCGATCGAGGAGGGGCTGCCGCTGCGCATGCGGATCCCCTCGCCCGCGCGCTGGAAGCCGCCGGCGTCGGCGAAGTGCGACACCCCGACCAGCGGCTACTTCTCGAACGCCGGCGACAGCGAGGCCGGCAACTTCGACATGGCGACCGCGACGCACCTGTCCGTGAACACGTACTACCTCCAGCTCCAGAACCGCGTCGGCCTCGACAAGATCGTCGCGATGGCGCGGCGGATGGGCGTGCCGCTGGACGACGCGGGCCGCCGCGAGTGCTCGCTGACGCTCGGCGCGAGGTCGGTGTCGCCGCTGGACATGGCGGGGGCGTACGCGACGCTGGCCGCGCAGGGGACGTACTGCAAGCCGACGCCGATCGTGTCGGTGCACGCGCCGGGACAGCAGCCGATCGTCGTGGAGCCCGAGTGCCACCAGGTGCTCGACCGCGACGTCGCCAACACCGTCACGTCCGTGCTGCGCGGCGTCATCGACGGGCCGCACCCGCACCGCACGGGCAAGGGCGCGAGCATCGGCCGACCCGCCGCGGGCAAGACCGGCACGACGAACGAGTCGCGGGCCGCGTGGTTCGACGGGTACACGCCGGACTTCGCGGCGGCGGTCTGGATGGGCTACCCGAACGCGCCGGTGCCGATGCGCAACATCCACGGCCGCCGCACGATCTACGGCGGCGGGTTCCCCGCGTCGATGTGGCGCCAGATCATGCTGACCGCGCACCAGGGCCTGCCGCCCACGGACTTCCCCGTGCCGCCGGCGTCGACGATCCTCGGCTCCACGATCACGGTGCCGGACGTGACCGGCGTCAGCCTCTCGTCCGCGGAGGACATCCTCAGGCGGGCCGGGCTGCCGTACGTCATCTCGACGCAGCCGGTCCACGCCGGGCCTGTGCCCGCGGGGTTCGTCGGCGCGCAGACGCCGCGCGGCGGGTCGCAGGTCTACCGCGGCACGACGGTCGTGCTGTACGTCTCCGACGGGCAGGCGCCGCCGCCGCGGCCGACGCTGACGCCGAGCGCCACGGTCCCGCCGACGTCCTCGCCGACCCCCACCGTCGCGCCGACGACGTCGTCCCCGTCGCCCAAGCCGTGCAACGGCAACGCGCCGAAGTGCGAGACGCCCACGCCGACGCCGACCCCCACCCCGACGCCGACCCCCTCGGGCGGCGCGGGCGAGGGCGCGCGCTAGCCCTCGGTCAGCCGGCCAGCGCCTTCTTCACGGCGGCCGCGACGCGACCGCCCTCGGCGCGGCCCGCGACGCGCGGCGTCACGAGCTTCATGACCGCGCCCATCTGCTGCGGCGACGTGGCGCCCGCCTCCTCGACGGCCGCGGCGACGAGCGCGGCGAGATCGGAGTCCGAGAGCTGTTGCGGCAGGTACGCCTCGATGACGACCCGCTCCGCGTCCTCGCGCTCGGCCAGCTCGGCACGCCCCGCGTCGGCGTAGGCGGTCGCCGACTCGCGGCGCTTCTTCGCCTCCCGCGCGAGCACCTTGAGCACCTCGTCGTCGCCGAGGTCGCGCGCCGCGCCGCCGGAGACCTCCTCGGTCTTGACCGCGGTCAGCGCCATCCGCAGCGTCGCGGTGCGCAGCTCGTCGCGCGCCTTCATCGCCGCCGTGAGGTCCGCCTGGAGCCGGTCCTTCAACTCGCTCATGCCGCCGATCCTGGCAGATAGTGGGAGGCGTGATCGCCGTCGTCTCCGCCACCGCCGTCGCGGGAGCCACCGGGCTCGCGTACGCGGGCGTCGTGGAGCGCAACGCGTTCGTGCTGCGCCGCTACGACGTCCCCGTGCTGCGCGCGGGCGAGGCGCCGTTGCGGGTGCTGCACGTCAGCGACGTGCACATGCTCGGGCGGCAGGCGCGCAAGCAGGCGTTCGTCGCGTCGCTCGCGGCGGAGGAGCCCGACCTCGTCGTGACGACCGGCGACAACCTCGCGGGCCCCGACGGCCTCGAGGGGATGCTGCGCGCGGTGGAGCCGTTCCGCGGCGTGCCCGGCATCTTCGTGCTCGGGTCGAACGACTACTACGCACCCAAGCCGAAGAACCCGTTCAAGTACTTCTGGAAGGACCACAAACGCGTCGCGGGCGACCCGTTGCCGTGGCGCGACCTCGTGGCCGGGTTCCTCGACCTCGGGTGGACCGACCTGACGAACGCGCGCACGCACGTCTCGGTCGCGGGGCGTCCTGTCGAGGTGGCGGGCGTGGACGACCCGCACCTCAAGCGCGACCGCTTGGCCGTCGCGGACCCTCCGGCGGACGCGTCGGCGGCGTTGCGGATCGCGCTGGTGCACGCGCCGGAGCCCCGGGCGCTGGACCGGTTCGAGCGCAGCGGGTTCGACCTGGTGCTGTGCGGCCACACGCACGGCGGGCAGCTCCGCCTGCCGGGCGTCGGCGCGCTCGTCACGAACTGCGGCATCGACCGCGCCCGCGCGCGCGGCCTGTCGCGGTGGGGCCGCGCGTGGCTGCACGTGTCGGCCGGGCTCGGGACGAGCCCGTACGCGCCGGTGCGCTTCGCGTGCAGGCCGGAGGCGTCGCTATTGACGCTGACGCCCGCTCCGGCGACCCGGTAGAGTGCACGACGCTGCATCGGGATGTAGCGCAGCTTGGTTAGCGCGCCACGTTCGGGACGTGGAGGCCGGGAGTTCGAATCTCCCCATCCCGACCACTCGCCAGGGCCGTCCTCACCAGAGGGCGGCCCTGCGCGTCTCGCGCCGGCTCCACCCCGACGGCGGGGACCGCGCGTAGCCTCGCCGCCATGGGCATCCCTGACGCCAACCGCTGGGCGGCGGTCCTCGTCTCGCTCGGCGTGCTGCTGCCGCTCGGGCTGTGGTTCGCGCGCGACGCGATCGGCTCGCGCATCCGCGCCGCCGTCACCGTGCTGGCCGCGGCGCTGCTGCTGCTCCAGGCGGGCGGGGCGCTCGGCCAGGCGTCGTTCCTCGGCGTCGTGGTCGCGCCCGTCGGCGGGATCCGCGAGAGCGACAGGAAGGGCGCCTACGTCACGCTGTACGTCGCCGCGCTGGCGGTCGCGCTGGCCGTCGCGCTGGCGTTGCGGCCGCGCGACGAGGTGGTCGCCGAGCCTGCGGTCGAACAGGACGAGGGGGCCGCGGACGACGAGGCCGGGGACGACGCGGAGTGGTCGTCGCACGAGGTGGAGAGCGCGCTGCCGACGCCGTCGGTGCCGTTCACCGGAGCGACGTACGCGCTGCTGCTCGTCGCGCTCGCGCTGGGGCTCCCGCTGTCCAGGTACCCCCTCGGGGACGGCGTACCGGCGCTGATGCGCCTGGCGCACGTCTCCACCGACCTCGTCGTGCTGCTGCTGATCGAGGGGCTCGTGGTGGGCCTCGCGTTGCTCCTCCCCGCCCTCCTGGTGGGCGAGCGCGAGCGGGGAGCCGTCGTCGCGGCCTTCGCGGTGGTCGCCGTCGCCAAGGGTGTCGCGGCGGCCTGGCCCGACGCGATCTCGAACAACTACTGGCACATGATCGGGATCGGGCTCGTGCTCGGCCTCCTGCTGCCGGTCGCGCTGCGCCTGTTCCGCGGCGCCGTCGTCGAGGACCGCCTCGCGATCGCCGTGGGCGTCGCGCTCGCGGTGGCGCTGGTGGCGACCAGCACCGCGCTGGAGTTCCGTACGACGTTCTACTCCGCCCCCGACGACGAGGGCGTCGTCAACCTCGTGAATGTCGACGGCGACTAGCCCGCCAGCTCCCTGGCGACGAGCTCGGCGATCTGGGCGGTGTTGAGCGCGGCGCCCTTGCGCAGGTTGTCGCCGCACACGAACAGGTCCAGCGCGCGCGGGTCGTCCAGCGCGCGGCGCACGCGGCCGACGTACGTCGGGTCGGTCCCCACCACGTCGGCCGGAGTGGGGAACGTCATCGTGGCCGGGTCGTCGACGAGATCGACGCCCTCGGCCTCGCGCAGCGCCTCGTGCGCGCCCTCGACCGTGACGTCGTTGGCGAACGTCGCGTGCACCGCGAGGGAGTGCGTCGTCACGACGGGCACGCGTACGCACGTCGCCGAGACCCGCAGGTCCGGCATGCCGAGGATCTTGCGGGACTCGTTGCGGACCTTGAGCTCCTCGCTCGTCCAGCCGTCGTCCTTGAGCGAGCCGGCCCAGGGGATGACGTTGTACGCGAGCGCGGCGGGGAACGGCGCGGTGTCGCCCACCGCCTTCGCCACGTCGCCCGCGACGCTGCCGACCGTACGGTCGCCCGCGACGCGCTCCACCTGGTCGTAGAGCGCGTCGATGCCGGCCTGGCCGGCGCCCGACGCGGCCTGGTACGACGCGACGACGAGCGACTCGAGGCCGTAGCGGCGGTGCAGCGCGCCGACCGCGACGATCATCGACAACGTCGTGCAGTTCGGGTTGGCGACGATGCCCTTCGGGCGGTCGAGCGCGGCGGTGGCGTTGACCTCGGGCACGACGAGCGGGACGTCGGGGTCCATGCGGAACGCGCCGCTGTTGTCGACGGCGACGGCCCCGCGCTCGACGGCGACCGGGCACCACTGTGCCGACACCTCGTCCGGCACGTCGAACATCGCGATGTCGACGCCGTCGAACACCTCCGGCGCCAGCGCCACGACCTCGACGTCCTCGCCGCGCACGCGCAGCCGCTTCCCCGCCGAGCGCGGCGACGCGACGAGGCGGATCTCGCCGTAGACGTCCGGGCGCGTGGAGAGCAGGTCGAGCATCACCGTGCCGACCGCGCCGGTCGCGCCGACGACGGCGAGCGTCGGCTTCACGACGGGTTCCCCTGCGCCTCGGCGAGGGCCTCCGAGAGACCGCGGTCGTCGACGCCGCCGACGACGGCCGCCTCGCCGTCGGTGTCGCCGAGGGCGAACGCGTCGTGCACCGCGCGCACCGCCGCCGGCACGTCGGTGTCGCGGCAGACGACCGAGATGCGGATCTCGGAGGTCGAGATGATCTCGACGTTGACGTTGGCCTCGGCGAGCGCGCCGAAGAACGTCGCCGAGACGCCGGGGTGGCTCTTCATGCCGGCGCCCACGAGCGACACCTTGCCGATGTGGTCGTCGCTGATGAGCGACTCGAAGCCGACCGACGGCTGCACCTTCGTGAGCGCGTTCATCGCGGTCACGAGGTCGGTCTTCGGCAGCGTGAACGAGATGTCCGTGCGCGCGGTCGCGGCGGCGCTGATGTTCTGCACGATCATGTCGATGTTGACCTCGGCGTCGGCGAGCGCGCGGAAGATCGCGGCGGCCTCGCCGGGCTTGTCGGGGACGCCGACGACGGTGACCTTCGCCTCGCTACGGTCGTGCGCGACGCCCGAGATGATCGCCTGCTCCATCTGCCCACCTTCGACTACCCACGTACCCGGCCTGTGCGTGAACGACGACCTGACGTGGATGGGGATGTTCTGCCTGCGGCCGTACTCGACGCAGCGCAGCATGAGCACGCCGGCGCCGGACGCCGCCATCTCGAGCATGTCCTCGTACGAGATGCGGTCGAGCCTGCGCGCGTGCGGCACCAGGCGCGGGTCGGCGGTGTAGACGCCCTCGACGTCGGTGTAGATCTCGCAGACGTCGGCGCGCAGCGCCGCGGCCAGGGCGACTGCGGTCGTGTCCGAGCCGCCGCGGCCGAGCGTCGTGATGTCCTTGGAATCGACGCTGACGCCCTGGAACCCGGCGACGATGACGATGTCGCCCTCGTCGAGCGCCGTACGGATGCGCCCGGGCGTGACGTCGATGATGCGCGCCTTGCCGTGCGTCGAGTCGGTGATGATGCCGGCCTGCGAGCCCGTGAACGACCGCGCCCGCAGGCCGAGGTTCGCGATGGCCATCGCGAGCAGCGCCATCGAGATGCGTTCGCCGCTGGTCAGCAGCATGTCCATCTCGCGGCCCGGCGGCAGCGGCGAGACCTGCTGCGCGAGCGCGATCAGCTCGTCGGTCGTGTCGCCCATCGCGGACACGACGACGACGACGTCGTTGCCGTCGCGCTTCGCCATGACGATGCGCTCGGCCACGCGCTTGATGCGCTCGGCGTCGGCGACGGACGAGCCGCCGTACTTCTGCACGACCAGTGCCACGCGCCCGAGTCTACGGGCGGCGTGACAGCATGGAGGCGTGCGCCGTCTCCCTGTCGTGCTGCTGCTGCTCGCCGTCGCCTGCACCGACGCGAAGGACCCCGTGCCGACGCCGGACCCGCAGGCGGACGCGCGGGCGCGCCTCGCGGTGCTCGCGCAGGCGACGGCCGACGGGTCGTACGACGCGACGTACCGCTTCGTGCAGCGGCCCTCGAACGCCACCGGCACCATCCGCATCCGCCAGGTGCCGCCGGAGTACCGCATCGACGTGACGTCGAAGGGGACGGCGTCGTTCTTCGCGCTGAACCGCGGCGTCATCTCCTGCGCGGTGAAGGGCAGGGCGACGTCGTGCTTCCTCGTCGCGAGGCCTGGCGAGGAGGTGCCGCCGCTGTTCGACCCGGGGGTGCAGCGGCTGTTCCGCGACGCCGTCGAGGAGCTGGCCCGCAACCCCAACGACTACCGCGTGACCGTCGTGGAGGCGACCCCGTCGGCTCCGGCCGGGACGACGGCCCCCACCGGCGCGAGCGGGCCCTCGGGAGCGTCGGGGCCGTCGGGCGCGTCGGGCGCGTCGGGCGCCACCGGACCGGTGCCGTCAGGCACGTGCTTCGCGGTCGAGCGGGTGACGACGCTGGCGCCGTCGCCGGGCACGTCGGCGGCGGGGTTCGAGGACGGGACGTACTGCTTCGCGGAGCAGGGCGTCGCCACGCGCATCGAGGTCGAGTCGGGCGTGCTGGAGCTCGTCGCGCTCGGCGGCCAGCCCAACTCCACGTGGTTCTTCGTCCCCGCGAAGGTCCAGCAGCTCCCGGCCCTGTCGCCCACGCCCACGCCGGGGCGCACCTAGACGTCGAGGAGCCGCCGGCCCTCGAACGCCCTGCCGAGCGTGACCTCGTCGGCGTACTCCAGGTCGCCGCCGACCGGCAGCCCGCTCGCGAGGCGTGTCACGCGCAGCCCCATCGGCTTCACGAGCCGCGCGAGGTAGGTCGCGGTGGCCTCGCCCTCGAGGTTCGGGTCGGTGGCGAGGATCAGCTCCGTGACCGCGCCGTCGGCGAGGCGTTGCATCAGCTCGCGGATGCGCAGGTCGTCCGGGCCCACGCCCTCGATCGGGCTGATCGCGCCGCCGAGCACGTGGTAGCGGCCCTTGAACTCCCGCGTCTTCTCGATCGCGACGACGTCCTTGGGCTCCTCGACCACGCAGATGACCGTGAGGTCGCGGCGCGGGTCGCGGCAGATGCGGCACTCCTCGGCCTCGGCGACGTTGCCGCAGACCTTGCAGAAGCGGACCTTGTCCTTGACCTCGGTGAGCGCGGTGACGAGGCGCTTCACGTCCTCGGGGTCCTGCGCCAGCAGGTGGAACGCGATCCGCTGCGCGCCCTTCGGACCGACCCCGGGCAGCCGCCCGAGCTCGTCGATGAGGTCCTGGACCGGGCCCTCGTACAACGCCGCTAGCCCAGGCCCGGGATCATGCCGCCGAGGCCGCCGGTGACGGGGCCCATCTTCTCGGCCGCCATCTCCTGCGCCGCGCGGCTGCCGTCGCGGACCGCCGCGACGACGAGGTCGGTCAGCGTCTCGACGTCCTCGGGGTCCACGACGCTCGGGTCGATCGTGAGCGACTGGAGCTCGCCGGCGCCGGTCACGACGGCCTTCACGAGGCCGCCGCCCGCGCTGCCCTCGACGGTGGCGTTCGCCAGCTCCTCCTGCGCGGCCATCATCTGCTGCTGCATCTTCTGGGCCTGCTTCATGAGCTGCTGCATGTTCGGCGGGCCGCCGGGTCGCATCGCGTTCTCCTTCGTCGTGGTGGGTGGAAGCGTACGCGGGCTGCGTACCCCGGGCCTCGCCGGACGACTACGTCGTGTCGTCGCCTCCCAGACCGTTGGAGCCCCCATGCGCGCCCTCGCCCTCGCGGCCGCCCTCGCTGCGGCCACGCTCACCACTCCCGCGCACGCCGCGCCGATGACCGGCGAATGCAGGTACGCGCTCGCGACCGTGTCGTCGCCGTTCCCGACGATCGTCCTGACGGCGCACGCCGTCACGACGGCCCCCGCGCTCGAGGTCGGCATCTCGTGCTGGGTCAGCGACGGCGGCAGCGGCTACGCGAACGGCAGCAACCCCGGCGTCGCGGTCGTCGCGACCGGCACGGGCACGGTCTTCCGGCTCCCGTTCCGCGTGTGCGAGCAGCACTGGGCGCGGTACGTCGACGGCACCACGTACACCTCGCCGATCGCCTGCGTGTAGGGCGCCACCACCCGACCGTCCCCTCGTCCCTGGAGCCGTCATGCCCCTCCCGCTCGTCGCCTCCGTGCTCGCGTCGTCGCTCGTCCTGCCGCCCACCGTGGGCGTGACGGTCAACTGCACGCCGGCGTTCACGACGAACACCGCGCCGTACGACCTCACGCTCACCGCCGAGGCGGTCCTGCCGCCCGACGCCGTCGCGGGCGGATTCACGTGCTCGTTCCAGTCGTACGACGGGCCGAAGCTCGTCGCGACGGCGTCGGGCAGCGCCCCGGTCCTGGTCGCCGCCACCTCGGGGACGGTGCCCACCCGGCAGGGCCTGCTCTGCGTCTCGCCCTGGTACCGCACCGCGACCACGCCGGACGGCACGTACATCACGAGCTCCCAGCAGTGCTCCTGAACCCGGAAGGGAACCCATGCGCCTCGCACTCGCCGCCGCCCTCGCCTCGGCCGCGCTCGTCACTCCCGCGCACGCCGCCGCCGAGCCCGTCCAGGGCGGCTGCACCTACGTACGCGGCGTGACGGGGGTGGCCGGCAGCGGGATCCAGTACACGCTCGTCGGCTACGCCGTCTCGTCCACGCCCGCGTACGCCACCGGCGTGTCGTGCTGGTTCAACGGCTACGGCCCCGGCCTCGACACGGGCGTGCCCGGGATGGTCGCGGTGGGCGAGTGGAGCCAGTCGCTCCCCACCTTCGTGGTCACCCTGTGCGAGCAGCACTGGGCGCTGCTCGTGGGCGGCGGGTCGTACACGTCGCCCGTGCACTGCGGCTAGTCGGGCTCCGCCTGGCTGATCACGGTCGCGCCGAGGCCGCTGCGCAGCAACGCCATCGCGGGGTCCTCCCCCGTCGGCGTCGCGCGCGGCGGCTCGGGGGCGTCGTCCTCGGCGGGCTCGTCGCGCGGGTCGTACTCGTACGCGGGCGCCGCCGGCGCCGGGTCCTGGCGCGACGGTGCGTCGGCCTCGCCGCCGCCGATGTCGACGCGCACCGTCCAGTCGACGCCGAGCACCTCGGTGAGGGCGGCGCGGAGGACGTCGGGGTTCGGGCTCTTCTCGAACTGCCTCGCCAGTGGCGAGTGCTGGAAGCGCAACGTCAGCTCGCGCCCGTTGAGCGCCGTCACCTGCGCGCTGTCGAGGAGGGCGCGGGTCGCCTTCTTCTTGCCGCTGACGGCGAGGAGGACCTGCTCCCAGGCGCGGCGTACGGCGGCCGCGTCGAGGCCGCCGGGGGGCGCCTCCGGCGCGGGCGGGGCCTCCTCGCGCACGGGCGGCGCCTCGCGCACGGGTGCCTCGTCGCGGACCGCCGGCGCCTCCTCGCGGACCGGTGCCTCCTCGCGTACGGGCGGCTCCACCGGGGCGGGCGGGACCGGCGCGGCCACGGTCGCAGGGCGCGGCGCGGCGGGCGCCCCTCCGGCGATGTCGAGGCGGCGTTCGAGGCGGTCCAGGCGGGCCAGCGCCGACGCCTCGTCGGCACCCGCGCCCGGCAGCAGCACGCGGGCGCAGATCAGCTCGAGGACGAGCTTCGGCGACGTCGTGCCGCGCATCTCGGTCAGGCCGGCGTAGACGAGGTCGGCGGCCCGCGACAGCTCGGCGGGCCCGAACAGCGTCGCCTGGTGCCGCAGCCGCGGCAGCTCGTCCGGCGGCACGTCGACGAGCTCACGCTCGGCCGCGTCGGGCGCGCGCTGGAGCACGATCAGGTCGCGCAGCCGGTCGAGCAGGTCGGAGGCGAACCGCCGCGGGTCGTGCCCGGCCTCGACCACGCGGTTGACGGTGTCGAACACCGCCGCGCCGTCCCCCGCCGCGAAGCCGTCCACGACCTCGTCGAGCAACGCCGCGTCGGTCACCCCGAGCAGGGACGCCGCGAGCCGGTACGTCACGCCGTCCGATCCCGACCCGGCGATGAGCTGGTCGAGGACCGACAGCGCGTCGCGGGCAGAGCCGCCGCCCGCGCGCACGACGAGCGGCACCGCGCGCGGGTCGATCGCCACGCCCTCGGCCGCGCAGATCTGCTGGAGCAACGTCGTCATGGCACGGGCGGGCAGGAGGCGGAACGGGTAGTGGTGCGTACGCGACTTGATCGTCCCGATCACGGCCTGCGGCTCGGTCGTCGCGAACACGAACTTCAGGAACTCCGGCGGCTCCTCGACCACCTTGAGCAGGGCGTTGAACCCGGCGGAGGAGACCATGTGGGCCTCGTCCACGATGTAGACCTTGTAGCGCGCCGACACCGGCGAGAAGAACGCCCGCTCGCGCAGGTCGCGCGCGTCGTCGACGCCGCCGTGCGACGCGGCGTCGATCTCGACGACGTCGAGCGAGGTGCCCTCGGTGATCGCGACGCACTGGGCGCACGTCCCGCACGGCTCGGGCGTGGGGCCGGACTCGCAGTTGAGGGAGCGGGCGAGGATGCGCGCGGAGGACGTCTTGCCGCAGCCGCGCGGGCCGGAGAACAGGTACGCGTGGTGCAGCCGCCCCGACGTGAGCGCCTGGCGCAGCGCGTCGGTGACGTGCTCCTGGCCGACGAGGTCGGCGAAGGTCGACGGCCGGTAGCGGCGGTACAGGGCGAGAGTCAACGCAGGACGTCCCAGACGGTTCGGAGGGACCCCCCGCGCACCCGCCAGAGCCCGCTTACCCTTGCTGCCTTCCGGCCCTGGGGGAGTTCACGGGATGAGCGCCGCGCGGGGGGCTGAGGGCGAGTCTACGTGCCCGCGAAAAAAGTTCGAGAAGTTCTGCGTGTGTGCGGGGGGCTCGAGCGACTACCGGGTGGAGCCGCCCTCACGGCTCCGGTCCGCGTAGCCCCCCATGCTCCCGCGGGCCATAGACCGCACGTCCCCCTCAGGTCGCAGCCCCGGTTCGGCACTCGTGCCCGACCGGGGCTGCGGCTTGTGCTTCGTTCCGGGTCGAGCGGGAGAGGACCACGTGGCCGCACGCGTCACCGGTGCGTGGTACCAGCGTTGAGGTCTACGGGACCACCCGTCAGCAGCCGACGTCCCTGCCGACGACCTTGATGCGCTCGACGCAGTACACGAGGAACGGGACGGCCTCCTGGGGCCCCCGCTCCTCCCACCGGGCGCTGACGACCGCCGCGGAGGTAGGAACCCTGGCAACCTCGTGCCGCTTCGTGGCCGGTGTACGCACCGGGGCCGTGACGCGCCGCGACGTCGCGGTGCGCGAGACGGGACCCGTGGTACGCCTGCGCACGACAACCGGCTTGGCCTCGTCCGGAGAGGTGCTGGTGACCTCGCTCACCAACGGCGTCGCGACCTCGCGCGCCGGCGCGTCCGGCATCGCCGGGGTGAGGAACGCCGGCGCGACGACCGCCACGCTCGCCACGAGCGCGACCGACGACGCGGCCGTGGGCTTGCGGACCGACCGCAGGACCGCCATCGCGAACGCCGGCAGCGCGACCCGCGCGGCGCGCAGCGTCAGCCGCGCCCTGTGCAGGTGGCTCTCGGCGGAGCGGCGGGTCATCGCGAGCCGGTGCGCGGCGTCGTTGACGGAGCCCCCGTCGGCGACCACGCGCAGCACGGCACGCGCGGGGGCGGTCAGCAGGGTGTCGGCCTGCGCCGACAGCCAGCGCGCCTCGGCCTCGTCGGCCACCCGCTCGGCCGGGTCCGGGTCGCTCACGTCGCAGCGGGAGGCGAGCTTGAGGAGCTGCCTGCGGTTGCGGACGCGGCGGCGCAGCACGTCCATGGCGCGCCGCTTCGCGATCGCGACGAGCCACGCCTCGACGTTCTCGACGTCGTCGACGCCCTCGGAGAACGCCTGGAGGAGCGCCTCCGAGGCGCAGTCCTCCGCGTCCTCCCGCGAGCCGAGCACGCGTTCGCAGACGCGAACCATCGCTCCCCACGCGGCGAACAGCTCCGGGCCGTCAGGCTCCACAGGTCCTCCCGTCACGCTGCTGGGCAGAGCGCGCGACCGGGACTGATTCGACCGCTTCGCCCGGATTCCTGCTTCCGGGTCCTGCCCAGCCGCACCGAACGTTCGACGATCACGAAGGAGTACCCATGCTGCGCCGTCTGGTCCTCGCCCCCGCGGTGGCGTTCCTCGCCATCGGGACCGCCGTCACCCCCGCCGACGCGGGCCGGCTGCTCTGCGTCTCGGTGGCGCTCACGGAGCAGTTCGACCTGCCGAACTGGGTCCCCGGGCCGCCCGAGAACGTCTGCGTCCCCGTGCTGGTCGACCCGCCCGCGCCCGTCCCGGCGGTCGACCTCCCGCCGATCGGCTGACGCGCGCGAGCCGCGCCGGGGCGGGCTATCCTTCCCGGCGGAGGATTCGCCTAGTTGGCCTAGGGCGCACGCTTGGAAAGCGTGTTGGGGGCAACCCCTCGCGAGTTCGAATCTCGCATCCTCCGCCACGGAAGGTCGCCGCGCCCCGCGCGGCGAAGGTCTCGGCATGCGACCCGCCACGTTCCGGCTGCGCCTCCTGGCGTGCGCGGCCGCGCTGACGTTGACTCCCCTGGTGGCCGACGCGCACTCGACGCCGCCGCGCCCCGCGTGCACCTCGACCGCGGGCGGGGTCGACCTCCAGAGGGGCACGATCCTCGACCTCCAGCGCGCGATGGCCGCGCGGAGGCTGACGAGCGAGCAGCTCGTGACGGCGTACGTCTCCCGGATCGCCACGTGGGATGCCTCGGCCGAGCTGAACAGCATCAGG
The DNA here is from genome assembly GCA_035940575.1 of Frankiaceae bacterium. Lineage (GTDB taxonomy): Bacteria > Actinomycetota > Actinomycetes > BP-191 > BP-191 > BP-191. Next base: position 50,160 of record DASZER010000010.1, read on the forward strand.
GCGCTCAACCCGAACGCCGTCCGCGAGGCGCGGGCGCTCGACGCCGAGCGCCGTCGCGGGCGGGTGCGGGGGCCGTTGCACGGCATCCCCGTCCTGCTCAAGGACAACGTCGGCACCCGCGGCCTCGCGACGACCGCGGGCTCCATCGCGCTCGCCGACAACGTCCCCGCCGAGGACGCCACGATCGTCGCGAGGCTGCGCGCGGCAGGCGCGGTCGTCCTGGGCAAGACGAACCTCTCGGAGTTCGCCAACTGGGTCGACCTGTCGATGCCGAATGGCTACTCCTCGCTCGGCGGCCAGGTCGTCAACGCGTACAACGGCGGCGACCCGAGCGGGTCGAGCAGCGGCTCGGGCGTCGCGGGGTCGATGGCGTTCGCCGCGGCGACGATCGGCACCGAGACGTCCGGCTCGATCCTGTCGCCGAGCGACGTCAACGGCCTCGTCGGCGTCAAGCCCACGCTGGGCCTGACGAGCAGGTACGGGATCGTCCCGCTGGCGCCGTCGTTCGACGTGCCGGGCCCGATGGTCCGCACCGTCACCGACGCCGCCGCGATGCTCACCGCGATCGCGGGCCCCGACCCCAAGGACGCGGCGACGGCCGAGGCGCAGGTGCCGAAGGGCGGCTACCTGCCGCTGCTGCGCAAGGACGCGTTGAAGGGCGTACGCCTCGGCGTCCCCTCCGCGGACAACCGCCCCGGCGGCGAGCGCGGCGAGGTGTTCGAGCGCGCGATCGCCGACCTGAAGAAGGCCGGCGCGACGGTGGTCGAGACCGACCACCTCGGCACCACCGCGCTCGCCTCGCTGTCGGAGCTCGGGCTCATCCCGAACGAGTTCAAGTGGAGCCTCAACGCCTACCTCGCGACGGCCAACCGGCGCGTCACGACCCGCACGCTGTCCGCGATCGTCGAGTACAACAAGGCGCACCCGGACAAGGTGAAGTACGGCCAGCGGCTGCTCGAGGCGTCCGACGCGACGCCGGGCCTGGAGGCGCTCGCGACCGCGTCGGCCCTGCCGGTGCGTACGCAGGCGCAGGCGGCGATCGACTCCGCGCTCGCCGCCGACGACCTCGACGCGGTCCTCGAGCTCGGCCCCGGCAACGCCAACGTCGGCGCGGCCGCCGGGTACCCGACCGTGATCGTGCCCGCGGGCGTCACGGGCGACGGCACGGCGCCGGTGGGACTCGCGTTCACCGGCACGGCGTACGCCGAGCCGAGGCTGCTCGCGTACGCCTACGCGTACGAGCAGGTCTCGCACCGGCGCGTCCCGCCGACGTACGTCAACGCCGACCTGCGCCGCGGCTCCTGCCGCTGACGCAGGACCGCGCGCCCGCGCGGCGAACTCTCGCGGCACCCGGCGCCTCCCCCTCGGCGCCACCGTCCGAAGGAGTCCCATGCGCGCACGCCTGCTTCTCGGTGCCGCCGCCGTCGCCCTCTCCCTCGCCCCGGCCGCCTCGGCGACCCACTCCTGCGCGCAGGGGCTCGAGACGCTCTGCGACGTCCAGCACCTCGTGCAGAACCTCACCTGCAACCCGAAGCTCAACCCCTGCTGACGGAGGAGACCTCATGCGCAAGCTTCTTCTGCTCGGCGGCGTGGCCGCGTCGGTCGCGCTGACGATGGCGCCGCAGGCCGCGTCCGCGACGCACGCCTGCTCGCCGCTCATCCGGGAGTTCCCCGCGGTGTGCGAGGCCCCGCACACCATCCAGAACGCCCTCTGCTACAAGTTCTGCTGATCCCACCGCGCCAGGCGTGACCCGTCCCGCGCCCGCGACCTCGCGGGCGCGGGCGGTGTCGCGGCGCCCCTCCCCGCGTAGCGACAATGGCGCCGTGACCTGCCTCGTACGCGACTACCGCGACAGCGACCTCGACGCCGCGGCCGCGCTGTGCGACGCGCGGCGGCGGGCGTACGCCGAGCACCAGCCGACGTTCTGGCGCCCGGCCGCGGGCGCGGCCGAGGTTGGCCGGGCCTTCCTCGCGGAGCAGGCCGCGCGCGACAGCACGCTCGCCGTCGTGCACGAGACCGGCGGCGCCGTTGACGGGTTCCTGCTCGCGTCGGTCGTGGACGCGCCCCCGGTCTACGACCCGGGCGGGCGCACGTGCGCGATCGACGACTTCGCCGTGCGCGACCCGTCGCTGTGGGCGCACGCCGGGCCCGAGCTGCTGGCGTACGTCGCGCGGCTCGCCCGCGAGCGCGGCGCCGTGCAGTGCGTCGTCGTGACGAGCGCGCGGGACCTCGCGAAGCGGGACGCGCTGTCCCGCCTCGGCGGCAGCGTCGCGAGCGAGTGGTACGTCCTCGACGTCGCTCAGCTCGCCCCCGACGCCCGCTGAGCCCAGTCCAGCAGGTCGTCCAGCGGCGTGTCCGCCAGCGGGAGCGTCAGCACGACGTCCCCCGCCGGCGGCACGTCCACCGCGCACTCGACGCGCAGCGCGCCGTCCCCCCGGGGCAACGGCACGCGCGCGTCGAGGCGCACGAGGGACCGGCCCGGCGGCACGGGCACCGCGGCGGCGACGTCGTACGCGACGCCGTCCACCGTCAGCGACCACAGCGCCGCCGGACCGGGAACGCGAACCGTCAGAGCCACTTCATCGACGAGATCCAGTCGCCGAACGTCGGGTCCTCCGTCGCGTGCGTCGGCTCCTTCACGACCTCGAGGCTGCCGGCCGGGTGCGAGTCCGGGTGCTTCGAGTGCAGGTTGCTCACCACCGCGAAGTTGTTCGGGCCGACCGTCAGCTTGCAGTGCCCGTTCTCGTCGTCGAGCTCGGTCTCGCAGTACACGTCGAGCTGCTTGCCCGCCGCCCCGATCAGGATCATCGAGCTGATCTCGTCCTCGAGCTCCGTGTCGTTCTCGTACCAGGAGCGCTGGATCACCGTGATGTCGTTGAGGTTCTGGATCTCGTCGGCCACCACGAACACGAAGTACGGCGACGCCGTCACCCCGCTCGTCAGCGAGCTGATGCCCGGCAGGATGCCGGCGATGTCGCCGAACGCCTTCACCGCCGTGACCGCCTCCTGCACCGTCGCGAGCGTGGTCTTGAGGTGGTCGAGGCTCTGCAGCGGCGAGTTCGCCGGGGCGAACAGCAGCACGAAGCCGTCCTCGCCGCCGCTCGTGGGCTGGAAGTCCACGTGGCGGAACGCCGCGAGCAGCCGCGGCACGCCGATCGCCGGCACGAGGACCGGGATCTCGGGGAAGCGGTCGTCGGGCGCGGTGACCGTCGTGTCGAGGGCGGACAAGGTCACCTTCGGCTTGAGGAAACGCTGCTTGGGCGCGGGTACCGGCGCCTCCTTCGTCATCTCCACGATCGCGGGCCTGAACGCCAGCACGACGTCGACGCCGTTGACCTTCGAGTCCGCGGCGGACTGCCCCGAAAGCACCGCGAACTCGCTCGTCGCGAGCGGCTTCTTGTTCTCGTCCAGGACCGACCACTCGACCTTGAGCGCGACGGGGACGCTGACCTGGTTCAGCAGCGGCACCGTGCCCTTGAGCTGGCCGAGCAGGCCGGCGACCGTCACAGGCGACGCGATCTGCGTGATCTTCGACTGGAGGTCGGCCGCGACGAGCGACGGCTCCAGGTTGGCGTTCTTGAAGCTCACGTTCTTCGTCAGCCAGGTGAAGTCGAGCGTGCCGGTGAGGATCTCGGCGATGTCGACGTTCCCCGGCTTCGGGCCGACGCTCGCGGCGACGACCTGGCCGGTGCCCTGCGCGACCGTGGTGGCGTTCAGCGTCGCGAGGACGCCCTGGAGAATGGCCGAGGTCTCTGCCATCACGCACCTCCGGCCGCGACGAGGCGGGAGACGTAGTAGTCCTCGCCGATGGCGACGAGGAAGTCGCCCGAGCCGACGTCGAACGAGTCGTTGCCGCCGGTCTGGCCGACGATCCTGAGCTGGCCTGCGGCCGAGAAGTCGATGCGCCAGCCGGTGGCCAGCGTCGTGAACGTGTGCGCTGGCGGGATCTCGATGCGTGTGATCGCCAGCCGGTTGATCACTATGGCTTTGCGTGGGTCCGTGGGTGGCATCCTGCTGCCTCTCCGAGTCGGAATGGGACGCCGGAGACCCTAGCCAGCGCGTTCCACACCGTCATCGGTCAACTTTCTGTCATGTCCCGGCGATTGACGCCGAGGTGGGCGCGGGAGTAGCGGCACGCGCCGCCGCGTGACACTGCGGTCGTCCTCTCCCGGTGGCTGCATGAGCCGACTCCCAGCCACCCGCGACAGCGCCAGGTGTCGGTGAACGCGCCAACCTCATGCTGGCAATCGCTGGCACGGACATCCGGAGGCCAGTGCGCACCGGGACATGGCCCCTGACCTGCGGTTATGGTCAGAAGCGTTGGCGGTGGAGGTGGGATTTGAACCCACGGAGGGCGTGAACCCTCACACGCTTTCGAGGCGTGCGCCATCGGCCACTAGGCGACTCCACCGTCGGCGAGCCTACCGGACCACGGGACGGGCCGCAGCCGCCTAGCCGGGCAGGCCCCGGTGCGGACCGAAGAACGAGCGCAGCACCTCGCCGCACTCCTCCGCCAGCACGCCGCCGACGACCTCGGGGCGGTGGTTCAGCCGCGGGTCCCGAACGACGTCCCACAACGACCCCACGGCACCCGCCTTGGGATCGACGGCGCCGAAGACGACGCGGGCGACGCGGGCGAGGACGGAGGCGCCCGCGCACATGGTGCAGGGCTCCAACGTGACCACGAGGGAGCAGTCCGACAGGCGCCAGGAGCCGACGACGAGGGCGGCCTCGCGCAGGGCGAGCACCTCGGCGTGGGCGGTCGGGTCGGCGCGCAGCTCGCGCTCGTTGTGCCCGCGCCCGAGGATCTCGCCGGCGCCGGAGACGACGCAGGCGCCGATCGGAACGTCGCCGTGGTCCAGGGCGGTACGAGCCTCGACCAGCGCGACGCGCATGGCGTCGACGTCGGCCGCGCGGCCGGCGCCATACAGGCCCAAGGCCGTCAGCCCTCGCGGATCTCGTCGAGCGCGTCTACGCAGCCGGCCTTCTCGCAGATGGCCGTGACGATGTCCGCGGGGAGCATGCCCTCGGTCTGGCAGAGGGCGATCAGGGCGTCGGCGGAGACGCCGTACGACGCGACGATGTCCGCGTCGCCGGCGACCTCGGCGTCGGGGCGGGTGCCCTCGTCGTCGTCCTCGTCGGCGTCGCCCTCCTCGGGCGGGGCCACGTCCTCCATGACGAGCGCGGCGAGGGCGGACGTGCCGACGGCGCGGTCGTCGGAGATGAACGTGCGCGGGTCGCCGTCGCCGTCGACGCGGACGACGGCGAGGTACTCGTCGTCCTCCTCGAGGAAGAACAGCGCGGTCCCGCCGTCCGCGGAGTCGCGCAGGGACTCCACGAGCGTGTCGAGGTCCTCGACGTTGTCCATGTCGACCTCGCGGGCGGTCCAGCCGTCAGGACCCTGGACGAGGGCGGCGGCGAAGTACGGCACCTGAACGCTCCGGGGAAGGATCGGGAAAGGGCGATGGTAAAGGGAAACGGGCTAGTGGAACACCGGCTCGACGACCCGCTCGTACGCGTCCGCGAACCCGAGCCGCTTCGCGAGCAGCAGCAGGGTCTCGTCGGCGTACGCGTCGAGGTCGGACAGCAGGGCGCCGAGCTCCATCTCGTCGAGGCCGAGGTCGGCGAAGATCGAGAGGTCTCCGGCGGGCCAGACGTCCTCGAGGTCCTCGTCGCCGGGGCGTTCGAGACCGAGGTACTCGACCACCTGCGCGGCGAGGTCCCACGCGACGGCGGCGGTGACGTCGGACAGCAGCACGCGGGGGTCGGCGCCCACCATGCGGACGGCGACGAAGAACTCGTCGGAGACGTTCACGAGGCCGATGACGCCGCCGTCGCCGGGGACCTGCTGGCGCAGGGCCCCGAGCAGCCCCTCGAAATCGTCGACGAGCCGTTCCGGCAGCAGCGCCGCCTCCCACATACCCTCGACGCGAGACACCACGACGGCGAAGTCGGACACGGCAACCTCCCTCCCCCGCATCGTGTCAGAACGGAGCCGCGCGTGCGGGCGCGGTGTCAGAACGACCCCGGCGGGTACGCGCCACGCATGGCCCGCACCGAGACCCTCTCCCGCACGATGCACGACGTCGGCCTCGCCGCGTGGTTCGGCGGGTCGCTCAAGGATGCCGTCGACCCGCGCGCGTCCGCGGGCCCGATGCCGCTCAACGCCGCCGCGATCGGCGCGCACGTGCTCGGCGCCCTGGAGCTCACGTGGGCGAACAAGAAGCGCATCAAGGACCAGAAGGGCGTCGCGACGACGGCGCTGGTGAAGGCGGGCGTGACCGGTGCGGCGCTGGTCGCGACGGCGTTCGCGCAGCGCAAGCCCGCCGCCAGGTGGGCGGTGCCCGCGCTGACCGGCGCGATGCTGTCGCTCAACGCGCTCATGGGCGAGCAGCAGCGGCCGAAGGAAGTGGCGAAGGGCGTGTTCCAGCGCTACGTGCCTGGCCTCTAGGACTGCTCGACCGCGACGACCTCGGGGTCGGGCGCGGGCTCGGGCGAGGTGGCGGCGCCGGGCGTGCCGCGCAGCGACTGGGCGGCGTTGATGCCCGCGATCGTGCCCTTGGCGGCGGCGACCTGGATGAGCTGCATGCCCGGCGTGAGGTCGCCGCAGGCGTAGACGCCGGGGACGTTCGTCTCGCCGTCCTCGCTCACCTGGACGCAGCCCTCGCCGGTGGTGTCCACGCCGAGCATCGACGCGAGCTCGTTGCGCGGCTCGTGGGCGACGGTGAAGAACGCCAGCTCGCACGGCACGAGGCCGCACTTGCGCAGCGCTATGCCGGTCAGCGAGCCGCGGGAGCCGACGAACGACTCGGCGACGTCCTCGATGACGCGGACGCCGTACGACGCCAGCGTCTCCAGGTCCGCCTCGTCGCCGGGGAAGTGCCGCCCGTCGGTGACGATCGTGACGGTCGCGGCCCAGTCGAGGAGGGTGACGGCGAACCCGGCGACGTGCGCGGTCCAGCCGAGGACGACGACGTTGCGGTCGCGCGCCTCGTACCCGTCGCAGGACGGGCAGTGGAACACGCTCGCGCCGTAGTGCTCGAAGAACCCCTCGACCGCGGGGAACGCGTCCACGACGCCGGTCGCGAGCACGACGCGCAGGCAGGAGTACGGCATCCCGCCCACCTCGACGACGAACTCGTCGCCCACCCGCTGCACGGCGTCGACGGTGCCCTCGCGGTACGTCACCCACGGGTACTCCGCGAGCTGCTCGCGCGCGACGCGCAGCAGCTCGGCGGGCGAGGCGGGGTCGCGGGTGAGGTAGCCGTGCGACTGCTCGACCCAGCGGTTGCGGTGCTCGCCGGAGTCCACGACGAGGGTCCTGCGGCGGTAGCGGCCGAGCCACGTCGCCGCGGAGAGCCCCGCCGGTCCCCCGCCGATCACGACGGCGTCGTACGACGCCACGTCAGCAGGCCTCGAGCAGGTTGCGCTCCACGATCGCGCGGACCGACAGCGTCTTGTACCCGACGGTGTCGAAGAGGATGACGACCTTGTCCTCCTCGTAGCGGAGCACCTGGCCGTGGCCCCAGTCGGCGTGGGCGACGCGGCTGTTGACGGCGAAAGGGCCGTCGAACGCCTCCACGTCCACGCCGGCGGTGCACCTGTCGCAGTGCCCGCACGCGTCGTCGGACTGCTCGCCGAAGTACGACAGCAGCAGGCGGCCGCGGCAGCCCTGGCTCTCGGCGTACGCGCGGATCATGTCGACGCGCGACTGGTCGAGCGTCTTGCGCATGTCGGCCTCGCGCAGCGCGAGCTCGACGACGCACTCGACGGACGGGCGGTCGGGCAGCAGCTCCAACGAGCCCGTCGGGTCGACGCGCACGAAGCCGGCGTGGGTGAGCTGGCCGAGGATCGCGGACAGCCGCGACGACGAGACGCGGCCGACCCTGCGCAGCTCGGTCAGGTCGACGCGCAGCGCGGCGCCGTCCGAGGACGCGGCCTCGAGGAGGTTCGCGACGCGGGTCAGCGGCTCGACCGCGACGGCGCCCGCCGCGAAGAAGCGGCGGAGGCCGAGGTCCTCCTGGCGGTAGTAGAGGACGGCCTCCGAACGCAGCCCGTCCCTGCCCGCGCGCCCGACCTCCTGGTAGTAGGAGTCGAGCGAGTCCGGGACGTCGTAGTGGAGGACGAAGCGCACGTTCGGCTTGTCGATGCCCATGCCGAACGCCGTCGTGGCGACGACGACGTCGAGCCGGTCCTCGACGAACGCGTCCTGGACGCGGCGGCGGTCGGCCGCCTTCATGCCGGCGTGGTAGCAGCCGGCGGACAGGCCGATCTCGGAGATCGCCTCGGCCAGCTCCTCGGCGCGCTTGCGGGTGGCGGCGTAGACGATGCCGGGCTTGAGCTCGCCCGCGGCGCGCAGGATCAGCGCCTCGCGCTTGGCCTCGTCGGAGGTGAACGTCTCGACGTCGAGCCAGATGTTCGGGCGGTCGAACCCGCGCACGACGACGGCCGGGTCCTTCATGCCGAGGCGGTCGGTGAGCTCGTCGCGCACCGGCGGCGACGCCGTGGCGGTCAGGGCGAGGACGGTCGGGTGGCCGAGCGCCTCGATGACGCCGCCGAGGCGGAGGTAGTCGGGGCGGAAGTCGTGGCCCCACGCGCTGACGCAGTGCGCCTCGTCCACGACGAACAGCGTCGGCCCGGCGGCCGCGATGTCGCGGACGACCTCGGGGGTCGCGAGCTGCTCGGGAGCGACGAACAGGAACTTCACGGACCCGTCGATGAGCCCGGCGAACGCCTCGCGGCGCGCGACGACGCCGGTGTGGGAGTTGGCGGCGGCGACGCCGCCGACCGGGAGCTGGCGCAGCGCCGCGACCTGGTCGCGCTGCAACGCGATCAGCGGCGACACGACGACGCACGGGCCCTCGATCAGCATGGCGGCGATCTGGTAGATCGCCGACTTCCCCGAGCCGGTCGGGAGGACCGCCAGGGTGTCGCGGCCGGAGACGACGGCGTCGATGGCGCTGCGCTGTCCTGGGCGCAGCGCGTCGAAGCCGAAGACGTCGCGGGCAACCGAGTCGACGTCGCGAACGGCGGGGGCGGTCGCGGGCACGGGTGGGTACCGACCTTCTCAAGCGAACGGGGTCGAGGCGGCGCGTACCCAGAACGGGCGCCAACTATGCAGAAAGCTCGAACCAGACCGTCTTGCCTGCGGGGGTCGGCTCGACGCCCCAGTGGTTCGACAGCTCCTCCACGAGGTGCATCCCGCGGCCGGTGAGCCGGGGGATCCCCTCGGACGCCCGGCGCACGGGTGCCCTGGACACCTCGTCGGCGAGCGCCACGCGCAGCGCGGAGGAGTCGACGTCGACCGAGAGCCGCATCGGCGTGCGGGCGTGGACGATGACGTTCGTGACGAGCTCGCTCGTCAGCAGGACGGCCACCTCGGTCACCTCGTCGGGCAGCACGCCGTGCGTGTGCTCGGCGACGAACAGGCGTGCCTCACCCGCGGAGCTGGGCTCCGGCTGCAGGGTGATCGAGTCGCGCACGATCCGGGGTCTGTCCCGTTTATCCCGAATCACTCATCCCGATCCTCCTGATGTCACCCCACGAGATCGGCTTCTGGCGGGTTGGTAAGCGCCGCGTCGGGAACGACGGCCGCATGACGACACGGCACATCCGGCGGACGGTTCGCCGGTCGGGCGGCGGCCTCAACGTCGTGGCCGACGTCAACGCCGTGATCTCGACGAACGAGAGGGAGACGGAGATGGCAGAGAACGACGTCCGCGACGAGGGCCTCACGGACGAGGAGCTCGCGCAGGAGTCCGGCGAGGAGCTGCCCGACCGCGAGGCGATGTCGCTGATCAACGCGAACCTCGCCGCCCCCGTCAACGCCGCCGTGGCGCTGAACGTGCTGAGCGACGGCTCGACGGCGTACGCCAACGCCGAGCAGACGGCGACCATCGACCAGTCGATCTAGGGAGAGAAGAAGTGGCCGAGAACCAGAAGGACCAGCAGATCGACCTCACCGACGAGGAGATCGAGCAGCAGGCCGGCGAGCAGCTTCCCGACCGCGAGGCCATGTCGCTGATCAACGCGAACCTCGCCGTCCCGGTGAACGCGGCCGTCGCTGCCAACGTGCTCTCCGACGGCTCGGTCGCCTACGCGAACGCCGAGCAGTACGCCGACATCGACCAGTCGATGCTCGACGGCGCCCCGGGAGTCTGAGCCATGGCCGACAACGAGAAGGACCAGGTCGACCTCACCGACGAGGAGATCGCCCAGGAGACGGGCGAGCAGCTCCCCGACCGCGAGGCGATGTCCCTGCTCAACCTCAACCTCGCCGCCCCGGTCAACGCCGCGGTGGCCGCCAACGTGCTCTCGGACGGCTCGGTCGCGTACGCGAACGCCGAGCAGGTCGCGCAGATCACGCAGACGCAGTAAGCCGCACATCGCAGGCGGCGGGGTGCTCCGGCACCCCGTCGCCGTGTCGTACCCGGAGGGCGAGGAGATGGTGCTCGAGGCGTCCCGCGCGGCGCACGCAGACGGGACGGCGCCCGGCGCGCCGCCGCAGCCGCCGCCGTCGGCGCGCGCGCCACGGCTCGCGCAGGGCGTGGAGCTGCTCGGCGAGTACGAGGGCTCCGGCTTCAAGCAGGCGCCGTACCTCGCCCGCCGCTCCGACGGCCAGACGATCCAGCTCTCCCGGCTGCTCTACGTCGTCGCCGAGGCCTGCGACGGCCGGCGGACGTACGACGAGATCGCGGCGGCGGCGAGCGAGAAGTTCGGCAAGCGGCTGTCCGCGCGCAACGCGAAGACGCTCGTCGACGACAAGCTCACCGCCCTCGGGCTGATCACGAGCGCGGACGGCTCGCAGCCGGTGCTGTCCAAGCCCGACTCGCTGCTCGCGCTGAACCTCCGCAAGGGCGTCATCTCGCCGCGCCTCGTCAAGGCGATGACGACGGTCTTCTACCCGCTGTTCCTGCCGCCGGTGGTCATCGGCGCGGTGGGCGCGCTGGTGGCGCTCGACTGGTGGCTGTTCGCCAGGCACGGCGTGGCCCAGGGCGTGCGCGACACGGTCATGCACCCGTCGCTGTTCCTGCTGATGATGGGCCTCGTCGTGGTGTCGGCGTTCTGCCACGAGGTCGGCCACGCGACCGGCCTGCGCTACGGCGGCGGCGAGCCTGGCGTGATGGGCGCGGGCGTGTACCTCGTGTTCCCGGCGTTCTACACCGACGTCACCGACGCCTACCGGCTGTCCAAGGGAGGGCGCCTGCGCACCGACCTCGGCGGGCTCTACTTCAACGGCCTGTTCGTGCTCGGGACGTACGCCGCGTACTTCCTCACGGGCTTCGAGCCGCTGCTGTTCCTGATCCTCGTGCAGCACATCGAGATGGCGCACCAGCTCCTGCCGTTCCTGCGCCTCGACGGCTACTACGTCGTCGCGGACGCGGTCGGCGTGCCCGACCTGTTCACCCGCATCGGGCCGATCCTCAAGTCGATGATCCCGGGGCGGAGGTCGGACCAGCGCGTCATGGCGCTCAAGCGCTGGGTGCGGGTGTTCGTGACGGCGTGGGTGCTCGTCGTCGTGCCGTTCCTCGTCTTCAACCTCGTGCTGCTGATGGTGCACCTGCCGCGCCTGCTCGCCACCGGCATGGAGTCGCTGCACAAGAACGGCGGCGCCGCGCGCGACGCGTTCGGCGACGGCAACGTGATCGCCGGCATCGGCGGCGGCCTCCAGCTCCTCGTCCTGCTGCTGCCGTTCCTCGGCATCGTCTACACGCTCGTCAGGGTCGGCATGCGCGTCGGCCGGCGCTCGTGGGCGTGGTCGGCGGGGTCGTACGGCAAGCGCGGAGTAGTCCTCGCCGGCGGCACGACGCTCGTCGCGCTGCTCGCGTGGGCCTGGATGCCGGGCACGTCGTACACGCCGATCCGCGAGGGCGAGCGGGGGACGTTCACCGACTACGTCGCCGCGTCCTCGACGGTGCTGACCGACCGCGGGGAGGAGCCTGCGTTCGTGCCCTCCGGCGAGTCGGCGGGGATCCCCGAGGTCGCCGACGAGGTCGCCGAGGCCGACCCGACCGAGCCGGAGCCCGAGGTCGTGGAGCCGAGCGCGGTGCCGAGCGAGTCGAGCGGGGTCGTGACGGGTACGGAGGAGACGCCGGCGCCCGAGCCGTCCGCGTCGGCGTCGGCCGAGGTCACGGAGGAGCCCAGCGTGAGCCCGTCGGTGGAGGTGTCGCCGTGAGGATGCGTTCGGCCGTCGCGGCGGTGGCCGCGGGCGTCGTGCTGCTGCCGGCCGCGCCGGCGTACGCGCAGGGCGACACGACGGCCGTCGCGATCAACACCAAGGACGGCTTCGACGTCTTCCGGCTGGCGTTCCAGGTCAGGCGCGCGACGGGCGACGTCATCGACACCGGCAACGGCGCCGTGGCGTACGCCTCGTGCACCGACTGCCAGACCGTCGCGCTCGCGATCCAGGTGCTGCTGATCTCCGGCTACGACTCCTCGACGGTCGCGCCCGAGAACGTCGCCATCGCGATCAACGACTCCTGCGTCGCCTGCGAGACGCTCGCGTCGGCGTACCAGTTCGTGCTGACCGCCGAGGGCAACGTCCACTTCACGCCCGAGGGGTCCAAGGCGCTCGCCGAGATCCGCCAGGCGCTGCTCCAGCTCCGCGGGTCCGACCTGCCGATCGAGCAGATCCAGGCGAAGCTCGACGCGCTGATGGACCAGCTCTGGCAGGTGCTCTCGACCGAGCTCGTCGCCGCGGGCCAGAGCGGCACCGGCGGCGCCTCGCCGACGGCCGCGCCCTCCGGCTCGCCGTCGGAGTCGGCGGCGCCCTCGGAGTCCGCGTCGGCGACGGCGACGGACGAGCCGTCGGCGGAGCCGAGCGCCGAGCCGACCGCGAGCGCGACGGAGTCGCCGACGGCCGAGCCGTCGGTCTCGCCGTGAGCCGTCCCGCCGCGAGCCGCGCGCGGCGCGGCGCGGTGGCGGTGGCCGCGACGGCGTTGGCGCTCGCCGCGTGCGGGTCGGACGGCGGGAAGAGCAGCGTCCTGTCGGAGACCGCGCGCAACCTCGGCGACATCCGCAGCGCGACGCTCGACCTCAAGATGACCGCCGAGTCGCCGGCTGCGAAGGGGCCCGTCGGCTTCTCGATGCGCGGCCCGTTCGCGCTGCCGGAGAAGAAGGCGGGTCTTCCGGTCGCGAACCTCGTGGTCTCCGAGCTGCGCGGCGCGGACACGACGACGGTGTCGTTCGTGTCCACCGGCGACAAGGCGTACGTCGTCCGCGACGGCAAGGCCACACCGCTCGCCTCCCCCGCCGTGTCCGTCGGCGGCGGCGGCGAGGGCGGCCTCGGCGAGCTGCGGATCGACCAGTGGCTCCACGACCCGAAGGAGACCGCGGGCGGGACCGTCAACGGCGTCCAGACCGACAAGGTCGAGGCGGGGCTCGACGTCGTGGCGGCGTTCGACGACCTCGGCAAGCTCGGCCAGCGCCTCGGCTCGTCCGCGCTCGCGGGGCTCAAGCCGCTGGACGACCGTTCGCGCGAGGCGCTGCGCAAGGCCGCGACCGACTCGCGCGTCCAGGTGTGGAGCGGCAACGACGACCGGCTGCTGCGCAGGCTCGTGCTGCGCGTGACGCTGACCGCGTCCGGCGACCTGCCCGAGGCGCTGCGGGCGATGGCGCCGGTGACGCTGTCGCTCTCGCTCGACCTGGCCAAGGTCAACGAGCCCGTGCACGTCGACCCGCCGGCGACGTAGCCAGGAGACCGGCGGCCCGGCGTCGTAGTAGCGCGTGTGGACCTGCGCGCGCTGATCGACGGCTCCCGGGTCGGCACGCCCGACTCCGAGGTGCGTTCTCCCTGGAACGGCGAGGTCGTCGGCCGCGTCCCCGCGTGCACGCCCGACGACGTGGCGGCGGCGGTGTCGGCCGCGACGGCGGCGCTGGCGCGCGACGACTTCCCGCGACCCGACCGCATCGCCGTGCTCGACGCGGCGGCGGCGGCGTTGCGCGAGCGGTCCGAGGAGCTCGCCCGGGTGATCGCGGCGGAGGCGGCGAAGCCGCTCAAGACCGCGCGGGTCGAGGCGGCGCGGGCGGTGGACACGTTCACGTTCGCGGCGGCCGAGGCGCGCGCGATGACCGGCGAGCTGGTGCCCGTCGACGCGGTGGCGTCGGGAGCCGGGCGGGTGGCGTACACGATGCGCGTGCCGATCGGCGTCGTGGCCGCGATCTCACCGTTCAACTTCCCGCTGAACCTCGTCGCCCACAAGCTCGCCCCCGCCATCGCGGCGGGCTGCCCCGTGGTCCTGAAGCCCGCGACGCAGACGCCGCTGTCCGCGCTGCTGCTCGCCGAGCTGCTCCAGGACGCGGGCGTCCCGCGCGGCTGGCTCAACGTCGTGACCGGCTCGGGCGGCACCGTCGGCGAGGCGCTCGTCACGCACCCCGACGTGGCGTACGTGTCGTTCACCGGCAGCCCCGAGGTCGGCTGGGCGATGGTCGTGAAGGCACCGCGCGCGAAGGTCCGCCTGGAGCTCGGATCGAACTCGCCGCTGTCGAGGCCGACGGCGACTGGCGCGCGGCCGCGTCGAAGACCGCGGTGGCGGCGTTCAGCCACGCGGGCCAGTCGTGCATCTCGACGCAGCGGGTGTACGTGCACGCCTCGGTCTGCGAGCCGTTCCTCGACGCGCTCGTCCCAGCGGTCGAGGCGCTCGTCGTCGGCGACCCGATGGACGAGCGCACGGACGTCTCCGCGCTGATCAGCGGTGACGACACGGAGCGGGTGCGGGCGTGGCTGGACGAGGCCGTCGCCGGTGGCGCGCGGCTGCTCTGCGGCGGCGACGTCGTGGACGGCGTGCTGCGCCCGGCGGTCGTGACGGACGTGAAGCCGGACATGAAGGTGGTCTGCCAGGAGGTGTTCGGACCGGTCGTGACCGTGACGCCGTACGAGTCGTACGACGAGGCGCTGCGCCTGGCGAACGACTCCCGCTACGGCCTGCAGGCGGGCGTGTTCACGTCCTCGCTGCCGAAGGCGCTCCAGGCCGCGCGGGTGCTGAGCTACGGCGGCGTGCTCGTCAACGAGGTCCCGACGTGGCGGGCCGACCTGCAGCCGTACGGCGGCGTCAAGGACAGCGGCAACACGCGCGAGGGCCCGCGCTACGCGATCGAGGAGATGACCGAACGCCGGCTCGTCGTGCTGGCGCCGTAACCCGACATGAGGCGAGGCGTTCTCACCGATATGCGCTCCCTGCGTGCCCTGCTCGCGACCGCCGTGGCCGCCACGGCGATCGCGGTGCCCGCCGTCGCGTCGCCGCAACCGCCTCCGACGTACGTGCGCGGGCGCGTGCTGGACGACGCGGGGCGGCCCGTCGCGGGCGCGACGGTGCGGCTCACGTCCGACACGGACATGTTCGGCTTCCCGATCCTGCTGGCGTGCGCGACGTTCCTGTTCCTGCCGCAGCCGTGCCGCCCCGCCGTCGCGACGGCGAGGACGGGCCGCGACGGCCGCTACGCGATCCAGGTCGACGACTGGACGCCCGTCGGCCGCGCGGGGCAGAAGTCGTTGACGATCTTCGGGCCCGGCACGCCGAGCCTGCCGGGCGCGTACACCGCGACGCAGGTCTACTGGGCTCGTCGCGACCTCGCCGTGCCCGACCTGCGGCTCTGGAACGCCGAGCCGTCCGTCGAGGCGTTCGGGCCCGCCGTACGCGTGCGCCGCCAGCCGCTGCCCGCGGCGTTCGGCCGTCCCCAGCAGGAGGCGCCGAGCGTGTACCTGCTCCAGGGCGCCAGCGCCGTGTGGCGCTACGCGGACACGAACGACGAGCACTGGTCCGACGCGCGCACCGTCGAGCAGGGCGTGACCGGGGTGCGCGAGGTGGCCGTGGCGACGTTCGGGCACGGCTACAAGGCGACGTACTTCTCGCGCGCGGTGCCTGTCGCCGCTCCCCCGGTCATGCCGCCGTCGCGCGGCGCGTCGTGCGCGGCGTACGGGACCGACGACTCGCTCGTCCCGCTCGCCGGCTGCCGCTACACCGACGGCGCGCTCGCCGCGGAGGTCGACAACCGCTACGCGACCGGGAACTACAAGGCCTGCCAGTTCCCGTCGGCCCGCTGTGCGCACCCGGGCTGGGTGCGGCTCGACCTCGGCGCGCTCAAGGTCGCGCAGGCCGCGGTCGTGCGCGGCTGCCAGCCCGACCCGAACGAGACCACCGGCACGATGCCCGCCGAGGTGTCCGTCGACGGGACGGTGTGGACGCCGTTCCTCGCGACGAACCCGTGGAGCGAGCTCGACTACGCGCCGCCGACGCCCGTGCGGTACCTGCGGGTCGACCTGCGCTCGTGCCTGCGCCCGGCGACCGAGATCTCGCTGTTCGACCTCGTCTAGCCCGCGACGCTCCCGCTCGCCCGGCCGTTCGTCTCGCCGTTCGCGTCGCGGATCCCGCCCGGCGCGACGTAGGCCGTCTCCCCCGGTGCGAGCTCGGCGTCGGCCCACCAGCGGCCGTCGGCGTACGTCGCCGCGACCTTGCGCGTCGTGCCGTCGCCACCGGCGACCGTCAGCACCGCCGCCGCGACCGGCGCCGTCGACGCCCACGGGCGGAACGTGCAGGTCTTGCAGAGGTTCTTGTCGCCGTCGTCCTCGATGTACCGGAACGGCGAGGAGTAGGTCCGCGGGTACGCCACGTCCACCGCGAACGACACCCGCCCGCCGGGCTCGGCGCGCACGTCCGTCACGGAGATGCCCTGCCACGGCGTGACCTCGAACTCGTCCGACTCCAGGTGGTACGGCACCGTCGCGTCGCCCGAGCGCATCCGCCCGTCGACCACGAAGCGGTACACGCCGACCGGCGTCTGGCCGAGCCTCGACGGGAACGCGGAGTACGCCTCGAACGCCGCGGTCCACACCCACTCCCGCGTGCCGGTACGCGCCCCGGCCAGGCCCTCGACGCCCTCCGGCAGCGCGAGCTGGACGGGGATCTCGCCGGTCTGGTCGGCGTACGGCTCCCAGCGGTCGCCGGTGCGCAGGCGCTCGACGCGCACGAGCGGCTGGTCGACGGCGTTGCTGCCGCCGCGCCAGGACAGTGACGTGCCGTCGAAGCGGGTGATGCTCTTCGGCTGCGCGGTCACGGCCGCGGGTCCCGCATCGTCCGCGAGGGTGGCCTCGTACGACTCGAACGCCGCCTTCGACGCCTGGCCGAGCGCGATCGCGAGCGCGGCCTGGCGCGCCTCGTCGGCGACGCCGAGCGGCGCGGTCGGCTCGTCGGCGAGCTCGGGGCCGCCCTTGAGCGCGCCCGCCATCCGGACGAGGCGGGTCGCCATGTAGTCGGCGGTGTGCGGGCCGTACGACGTCAGCGCCTTGCGGTACGAGTCGCCGCGCTGGTACTCGCGGTACGACACCGTGTAGCCGTTGTAGTCGCCCGCGTGGCCGATGCCGACGGCGAGCTTGTAGCCGAGGGCCGAGGGCAGCTCCTCCTTGGTGAAGTTGCCGAAGATCTCCGCCGGGTTGTCCGGCTCGCTCATCGCGCGGGCGGCGTTCTCCGGCGAGTCCCAGCCGTTGGCGTCGTTGTGGATCTGCGCCTTCATCCGCTGGTACGCCTTGTCCGACACGGTCAGCGTGCCCTTGCCGCGCGTCGGCGGGTCGGGGCAGGTCCACGTCGTGTCGGCGTTCCGCGTGCACTGCGCCGGCCAGTCGTAGCCGTCGTAGACGTTGCCGGTCACGTCGTCCGCGCGGCTCTCGAAGTTCTTGATGAGGTCGACCTGGGCCTCGCACGCGCAGGACGCGAGCACGACGTCGCCGATGCGCACGGCCTGGAGCCGCAACCTGGCGTTCTCCTCGACGGCCCCGAACGACGGCGCGTCGTAGTTGTCGGGCACCGGGATGCCGTGCGCCTTGAGGTTGTCCCAGACCGGCGCCATGGCCGCGGTCGGGGCGTCGCCGCGCTGGCAGTCGGGGAGGCCGAGGACGGGCGCGCCGGGGTCGCCGTCGACGGTCGGCTGCGTACGGCAGTTCGACACCGACGGGTACGGGTGCGACACCGGGCCCGTGGTCCAGCGGCTGTAGACGCCGACGGGCACGTCGGACGAGTACGGCACCGTCCCGCGCCCCGACGAGAGGTCGCCGAGCCCGGACAGCACGGCGTCGGCGACGTAGCGCGCGCCGCGCTCCATCTGCGCGAAGCCGACGTGCGCCCACGCGCGGACGACGCCGTCGCTCATGCGCTCGAAGCCGGAGCGGTAGTACGGACCCTCGGCGGAGCCGACGTCGCCCTGGCTGAACACCAGCGGCGCGCCCGTCGCGCGGTCGACGTAGCGCTCGAGCGTGCCGACGTAGTCGCTGGAGATCAGGTTGTACGAGTCGAGCGACTCGGGGTGCTGGCCCCAGTTCATCCACGTCGCGATCGGGTCGCCGTCGAGCGCCGTGAACGACATGACGACGAGGCCGTCGTCGCCCTCCTTGTCGGGGTACCCGGCGGGCGTGCCGTCGTCGGCGCGCGCCGGGCCGACGATGTTGCCCTTGTAGACGTCGAACGGCACCGTCGTCGCGCCCATCCGCGCGGGCTTCATGCGCGACTCGGCCGTCGCGATCGCCTTCGCCATCGCGCGCGCCTGGTACTCGAACTCCCGCAGGTCGATCGCGTCCTGGAACAGCCACACGCCGGCCGCCGGGGTCGCGTAGTACGGCGACGAGTGGTCGTGCGTGACGCCGTAGAGGATGCGGTCGTAGGTGATCGCCGACCCGGCCTCGCCGAGGAGCTGCGCGACGCGGCGCACGAGGAGGTCCTGGGCGAGGTAGTTGTCGGTCTTGACCAGCGCGACCCGCTCGCCGTTGCTGCCCTGCAGCACGATCGCGCGCGCCGTGAGGCGCGACTGCACGCCGTACGACGACGCCTTCTTGGTCGAGTGCAGGTGCGGGTCGGTCTCGCCGCCGGTCGCGGCGCTCGCGAGCGGGGAGCCGTCGTCGCCGTACTGGCCCGCGCCCGCGCCGACGTGCCACGTGTCGTCGACGACGGCGGCACCGGCCATGAGCGTGGGCGCGGCGGAGGCGTCGCGGGCGAGGACCGCGACGGGGACGAGGAGGACGGCACAGAGCGAGAGCAACAGACGGCGCAACGAACTCTCCCGACGGAGGGCAGGCAGGGGGTCGCGGCGGCAAGGCGTGGGCAGGCGCGTCGCTGGTGTCTCTGTTCGCGACCCACCGCCCCGGGACCTGCCACCGACCTGGCCACCCGGCCACTTGTCGTAGGGGCGCGGGGACCGCGCACGTAAAGGTGGGGCCCCACCCCTCCCAGCAGGAGCCCCTCATGAAGCTCACCCGATGGATCGGCGCCCTCGCCGCCGCGCTCGTCCTCCCGATCGCCGCCGCCACGCCCGCCTCCGCCACGCCGGAGGACGGCAAGGGCTGCGCCGGTTCGCCCGCGTTCCCCCAGGCGTACGTCTGCGTGATCTCCACGACGCCGACGAACGCCGTCCCCACGACGACCACCACGAGTGTCGCCGTCCCCGTCCCGCGGCTCTGCTACGTCGCGGACTGCGTCGGTCCGACGACCGTCGACGTCCCCGTGCCCGGCGCCCAGCCCGGTACCGGTGCGGTCGCCGTGCTCTGGTACCAGGACGTCTACTACCCCATCGCCGTCGGGCAGGTCCCGAGCCTGACGCTGCTGCAGCCGTACGTGACGCTGGTGTCCGGCCTCGCCGACACCGCCGCGACCACCGCGACCGGCCTCGCGGGCACCGCGCTGAGCACCGCCGGCGGCGCGGTCACCACCGCGAACAACCTCGCCGGCACGGCCGTGACCACCGCCACCAACCTCGCCGGCACGGCCGCGACCACCGCGACCGGCCTCGCCGGCACCGCGCTGAGCACCGCCGGCGGTGCGGTCGTCACCGTGACCAACCTCGCCGGGACCGCCACGACGATCGTGTTCGGCCTGTCCGACGACGCCGTGGCCACCGCCGAGGGCTACATCGCGTTCGCGCTCGACACCGCCGACCCGGTCGTCGACTTCGTCCGCGACCCGCCGTCGACGGCCGAGCTCCGCGACAGCATCGTCGACAACACGATCGGCGAGGGCGGGTACGACGCGATCCGCGAGTTCGCGGCCTACTGCCGGACGCACCCCAACGACTGCGCCCCCGACATCAGCCGGTGACGTGACGCGCGACGGCGGGGACGGTCAGCTCGGCGACCGCCCCGCCGTCGGCGACGTTGCGCAGCGACACCCGGCCGCCCGCCCCCTCGGCCGCCTGCTTCACGATCGCGAGTCCGAGCCCGGACCCCGGCAGCCCGCGTGCCTCGTCGGCGCGGAAGAACCGCGAGAACACGTGCGGCAGCGCCGCCTCCGGCACGCCGGGACCCCGGTCGCGGACCGTCAGCGTGCCGTCCGCGCGAAGCCGCACCTCGACCGGCCTGCCGTCGCCGGAGAACTTGGCGGCGTTGTCGAGGAGGTTCGTCACCGCGCGCTCGAGCCGGGCGGGCGACGCGCGCACGACGACGGGGACGGTCGCGAGGTCGAACGCGTTCGCCGGCCAGTGCCGCCGCGCTCGCTCGACGCAGCGCTCCACGAGCTCGTCGAACGCCACGTCCTCCGTCCGCGCGTCCACGACGTCGCCGCGCGCGAGCTCCACGACGTCCGACACGAGTGCGGTCAGCTCCTCGACCTGCCCGACGATCGCGTCGAGCACCTCGCCGCGCACGTCGGGCGGCAGCTCCTCGACGCGGTGCAGCAGCTCAACGTTCGTGCGCAGCGACGCGAGCGGCGTACGCAGCTCGTGCGACGCGTCGGCGACGAGCTGGCGCTGCGCACCGACCGACTGCTCCAGCGCGCCGAGCATCGTGTTGAACGACGCCGCGAGCCGGCCGATCTCGTCGTCGCCCGCGCCGTCGATGCGGACCGTCAGGTCGCGGGTCGCGGCGATGCGCTCGGCGGTCTCGGTCAGGCCCGTGACGGGCGCGAGCGCGCGGCGGGAGACGAACCACGCGAGCGCCGTCGCGAGCGCGACGCCGAGCAGCGCGAACGTCGCGAACGACGTCGCGATCCGCCGTAGCTGCGCGTCCGCGGTCGCCGTCGGCACCGCCACCTGGACCGCGTAGCCGGGTAGCAGCTCGCGGGTGAGCATCCGCACCTTGGCGTCGCCGATGCGCGCCGTCCGCAGCACCTCGTCGCGCGTGCCGCGGGCCACTGCCCTCTCGTCGGGGTTCGTCGGCAGCGTCACCTCCTGCCCCTCGACGGGGTTCGTGACGCCGCGCGCGTCGACCACCTGCGCGTAGCCGCCGACCTCGCCGAAGCGGACGACGAGCCGCAGCGCGAACGGGTCGTGGTTGGCCGCGGCCTGCTGCCGCAGCGACGCGACGTGCGCGCGGAGCTGCTCGTCCAGCGGGTTGCGGACCTCGCGGCGCACGGCGGCGTACGCCACGCCGACGACGCCCGCGAGCGCCACCGCGACGGCGAGCGCTGCGACCGCGACGAGCCGCGAGCGCAGCGACCGCGACAGGTCCCACCACGCGGTCTCGCGGCCCGTGTCGCGGCCGCTCACGGCTCCTCGCGCGCGGTGTAGCCGACGCCGCGAACGGTGTGGATCAGCCGCGGCTCGCCGCCCGCCTCGGTCTTGCGGCGCAGGTAGCCGATGAACACCTCGAGCGAGTTCGACGCGGGCTCGAGCTCGTAGCCCCACACGCGATCCATGATCACATCGCGCGTCAGGACCCGGCCGGCGTTGCGCAGCAGCAGCTCCAGCAGCGCGAACTCCGTCCGCGTCAGCTCGATCGGGCGGTCGCCGCGGCGTACGGCGTGCGAGTCGGCGTCGAGCGTCAGGTCCCCCAGCGTCACGACCGCCGACTCCTCCGCGGGCCGCGCCCTGCGCAGCAGCGCGCGCAGCCTCGCGCGCAGCTCGTCGAGCGCGAACGGCTTCACGAGGTAGTCGTCCGCGCCCGCGTCGAGCCCCTCCACGCGGTCCCCCACCTGGTCCCGCGCGGTGAGCACGAGGATCGGCGTGCGGTCGCCCTTGGCGCGCAGCCTGCGGCACACCTCGAGCCCGCCGACGTACGGCATCATCAGGTCGAGCACGACGACGTCGGGCCGCAGCTCGGGGATGGTCTCGAGCGCCTTGAGTCCGTTGGAGACGGCGGTGACGTCGTACCCGTCGAGCCGCAGGGCGCGGGTCAGCGCGGCCCGCAGCGCGGGGTCGTCGTCGACGACCAGCGCGGTGGCACCGGTCACCGGGGCATCACCCGGTGGTCGCGTCCGTCAGCCGCACGGACACAGTCTTGCGCGAACCGTCCCGCTCGTACGTCACCTGGACCGTCTCGCCCGGCCGGTGCGAACGGATCGCGGCCACGAGGGCGTCGGCGTCGGCGACGTTCGTGTCGCCGAGCCTGACGATCGCGTCGCCGGCCCGCAGCCCCGCCTGCTCGGCCGGGCCGCCGGGCGTCACCGACGTGAGCACCGCGCGCGTGTCGCCCGCCGAGGTCGTCGCGGTCGCGATGCTCACGCCGAGCTGCGCGCGGCTCGCGCGGCCGTTCTGGATGAGCTGCTGCGCGATGACCTTCGCCTGGTCGATCGGGATCGCGAAGCCGACGCCGATGTTGCCGCCCGACGTGCTCGCGATGGCGGAGTTGATGCCGATGACCTGGCCCGCGAGGTCGACGAGCGCGCCGCCGGAGTTGCCGGGGTTGATGGCCGCGTCGGTCTGGATCGCGTCGATGACCGTCGAGACGCCCGAGCCGCCGCGGTCGGTGGTGTTCACGGGCCGGTTCAGCGCCGAGACGATGCCCGCGGTGACCGTGCCCGACAGGCCGAGCGGGGAGCCGACGGCGAGGACCTGGTCGCCGACCTTGACGTTCGAGCTGACGCCGAGCGTCGCCGCGACGAGGCCCGCCTTGTCCACCTTGACGACCGCGAGGTCGCTCGCCGGGTCGGTGCCGACGACGCGGCCGTCCTCGGCGGAGCCGTCGTTGAACGTCACGCGGATCGTCTGCGCGCCGTCGACGACGTGGTTGTTCGTGAGGACGTAGCCGTCGGCGCGGATCACGACGCCCGAGCCGGTGCCCCGGCCGCCGTAGCCGGCGACGTTGAGGTGCACGACCGAGGGCAGCACCTTCGCGGCGACGGCCTGGTACGACCCCGGCGCGGCCTGGCTGACGTTGACGGGCGCGCTGCCCGAGCCGAGCGGCTGGTTCGCGGCCGGCGCGGCCGCGGCGGGCACACCGTCGTCGGCGAGCTCGCGGCCAGCGAACACCCCGCCCACGCCGCCCGCGAGGGCGGCCGACGCGGCGACGAGCGCGATCGCGAGGCGCCCGGGACGCCGGCCGGGGTCAGGGGCGGGCGGCGCGGGAGGAGCCGACGGCGGGCCGTACATGATCGTCGGCTCGTCGCTGCCGACGTACGGCGGCTCGGACGGGTAGTACGCCGACTCGTCGAACGAGAACGTCGGGCGCGTGGTCTCGGTCTCCATGCGACGCATGCTGCCCCGGCGTCCTGAAGCGAACCTGAACGCCTTCGCCCGGTAATCACGGACCCTCCCGCGCGTGTGTCTGGTGCGTGGCCGCACGGGCCGCGCCCTAGAAGGGGAGGTACGCGTGCTTCGTACGCGTGAGGTAGTGGTCGGTGCCGCGGCGCTGACGGCGGTGCTCGCGGGCTCGGCCATGGCGGTCGAGCCGGTGGACACGGTCGTCAAGAAGGTGGAGAACACCACCGGCGTCCACGTGGACACGGGCCCGGTCGTCGGCGGCCCCGGTGGCGGTGGCGGCCGTGGCGCCCGCGGGCGTTCCGCGGTCGTCGGCTACATCCAGATCTTCTCGACGGACGAGGCCGGCACGGGCCACGCCCTGCTGGGCGGCCTGTCGGACCCGCACCAGTGGGCGTGCTCGGGCGGCGGCAGCGGCAGCTCGTACTCGGTCACCTGCAAGGCCGTCGCGCTCCCGGTGGTCATGGACTACCACTGCGACGTGCTGCACGCCGACGCGTCGCCGCTGTCGGAGACCGGCGCCGCGCGCACGTCGATGGACTGCGACAGCGACGGCGTTCCCGAGGTGCAGACCGCACTGGCGCAGGGCATGGCCGGCTACGAGTTCAAGTGGTCGGTCGACACGCGCCTCGTGACGGAGTTCACGTGCACGGTCGACTCGATCGTGCCGAACGTCCGCGCGGGCTGCGGCGACCCCGGCCTCGTGGGCGTCTCGCTCTGAGGTCGTAGCAGACGCGGAACCCCCCGGGCGCGCCCGTCCGGGGGGTTCCGTCCCAGCGTCAGGCCCGCGCGGGCTCCGCGGCGTCGACGGCCTCGACCGCGAGGTTCGGCAGCCGCCGGTCGAGCCAGCGGGGCAGCCACCAGTTCCGGTCGCCGAGCAGCTCCATCGTCGCGGGCACGAGCACCATCCGGACGAGCGTGGCGTCCACGAAGATGGCCGCCGCCATGCCGACGCCGATCATCTTGAGGAACACCACCGGGCTCGGCACGAACGCCAGGAACACCGTGCACATGATCGCCGCGGCCGCCGTGATGACGCGGGCCGTGCGCGCGAGCCCGTCGGCCACCGCGAGGCCGTTGTCGCCGGTGCGCTCGTACTCCTCGCGGATGCGCGAGAGCAGGAAGACCTCGTAGTCCATCGACAGCCCGAAGAGGATCGCGAACATCATCATCGGGATGAACGACGGCACCGGCGTCGCCTCGGGGATGCCGATGAGGTCGCCGACCGGGCCGCCGTTGACGCACAGCGCCATCACGCCGAGCGCCGCCCCGATCGACAGCAGGTTCATCACGCCGGCCTTCAACGCCACCAGCACCGAGCGGAACACCACGAGCAGCAGCAGGAACGACAGCAGCACCACGCTGCCGACGAGCCAGGGCAGGCGTGCGCTGATGCCGCGCGTCGAGTCGACGCCGCCGGGGACGAGCCCGGTCACCTTGACGTCGAGGCCGGTGCCCGCCGTCACCTTCGGCACGACCTCGTCGCGCAGCCTGTCGACCAGCGCCTCGGTCTCCTCCGACTGCGGCGAGGTCGCGGGGACGAGGTACAGGACGGCGAGGTCGCCGGTGCCCGCGACCGGCGGTGACACGCTCGCGACGCCGGGGGTGCCGCGCAGCCGCTCGGCGACGCCGGAAGCCTTCGTCAGGTCGTCGCCCTGGACCGTCAGCAGGAACGGCGCGTTGAAGCCCTTCCCGAAGCCGGTCGTCAGCAGGTCGTAGGCGCGCCTCGTCGTGAACGTCGTGGGGTCGTTCGACGCGTCGGGGAACCCGAACCGGATGCCGAGGAACGGCGCCGCCAGCGCGAGCAGGATCACGAGCCCGCCGATCGCCGCGGGCCACGGGCGGCGCTGCACGAAACGGCTCCAGCGGTACCAGAACGAGTGGTCGTACTCCTTCGCGCGCCTGCCGAAGAACGGCACGTGGAGGCGTTCGATGTTGCGGCCCGTGAAGCCGAGGACGGCGGGCAGGAGCGTCACCGACGCGAGCATCACGACGAGGACCGCGAGCACCGCGCTGAACGCCACGCCGGCCGCGAACGGCACGCCCATCACGAGGATGCCGAGCATCGAGATGACGACCGTGCAGCCCGCGAACAGCACCGCGCGGCCCGCCGTCGCGAGCGCCGTCACCGTCGACTCGCGCGGGTCCATGCCGTCGGTCAGGCCCGAGCGGTAGCGGGTCACGATGAACAGCGCGTAGTCCACGCCGACGCCGATGCCGACCATCGCCGCGACGCTCGGCGCCCAGTCGGGCACGTCCACGACGTTGCGCATCACCGCGCCGAGCGACATCGAGATGCCGATGCCGAACAGCGCCGTCATCAGAGGCAGCCCCGTCGCCACCAGCGACCCGAACGTCACGAGAAGGATCAGCGCCGCCGCGAGGAAGCCGATGCCCTCGGAGCCGATCTCCGGCGCCTGCGCCAGGCCCGCGACCTGGCCGCCCGCCTCGATCGTCAGGCCGTCCTCGCCGCTGCCCGCGCGGATCGCGTCGACCAGCGAGCGCGCCTCCTCGGGCGTGAAGTCCTGGCCCTGCTTCGCGAGCTGGACGTCGGCGTACGCGATCGTGCCGTCGCGCGAGACCTGGTGCGCGCCCATCTCGCTGAACGGGCTCACGACGAAGCGCACGCCGTCGTGCCGCTCGACCTCGGCGAGGCGGCGCTCGATCCGTTGCCGCTGCGCGGCGACGCCGCCGGGCGCCTGGAACACCGCCTGCACCGTGTCGCCCGCGCGGGCCGCGAACTTCTCCTCCAGCAGACCCAGCGCCGCCTTCGACTCCGAGCCCGGCGCGAAGTAGTCCTGCTTGAACTGCGCGCCCAGCGTGCTGCCGGCGGCGATGCTGCCGACGAGCAGCGCCACCCACAGCGCGACGACCAGACGGCGGCGCTCGTAGCACCAGCCGGCGACCCTGACGAGCATCCCGCTCCCCTGACGTCCGTAGCCCCACCCGTTGTCGTTCGACCCTATGGCGTGGGTGGGGTCGACGCCCGGGGCCGAACGTCACGACTTCCGGGGCGGCCGGAACTCATCGGCCGGGCGCGGCGCGTGACTACCGCCGCAGCATCTCCAGCGCCTTGGCGATCCGGCGCTCGCGGGTCGCCGCCGCCTTCGCCTCCTCGATCGCGAGGACGTGCTGGCGCTGGTGGCTGTACGAGAGCCGTTCCCACGCCTGCCTCGCCGCCGGGTCGCCGTCGAGCGCGGCCCGGAGGTCGTCAGGCACCTCGACCTCGCGCGGCGCGGTGTCGAGCGCCACCTCGACGTCGACCTCGTCGCCGGCCGCCACGCCCGCGGCACTCCGGTGCTCGGCACCGAGCGGCAGCAGGTAGCGCCCGCCCCTCACCGCGACGGTGCTCCGGTAGGTGTGGCCGTTGAGCGTCACGGTCACCGGCGGGCGCCTGCCCGCGCCGAGCACCTCGACGACGTCAGGCGGGACCTCGAAGCCCGTCGCCGTCCTCCCGTGGAGCTCGACCCTCGCGCGGAACCTCACGCGCCGCAGTATCGCGGAACCCGTCCACGACACCCTTCGGGAGCCTGGCGCGGTCGAGGCGCGGGAGGTCGGTGCCGATCCTGAGGTCGAAGTCCCACGCGACGACGCGCCCGTAGCCGAAGCTCACGCGGTCGGCCTCGGGCAGGTCCCGCGCGAAGTACCCGTGCGCCACGCCGTCGGGCGTGATGCGGACGAAGTCGGACACCGCGTCGCCGACGAGCATGAACGGCCTGGAGTCGCGGTCGACGAAGTGCCAGCCCGTGAGCGTGAGCCGCCACAGGACGGTCGGGCGTCCGTCGAGGTCGCGTACGACCTCGCGCACGGACGCGCGCACGTCCTCCCGCGGGTCGGGGAGCCTGATGACGTCGGAGGCTTCCATGTCCGCCCTCTCAGTCGGTGAACTGGATGGAGTCGACCGCGACCTCGCCCGTCGGCTTCTCCGCGAACTCGAAGCGCACGCTGACGACGTTCGTCAGGTCCACGTCCGGCACGCCGAGGCAGTGGATCGTGTACGCCGAGAGCGGGATGCGGACGGTCGACATCGACGACTTCGTGAACACGTTGTAGTAGCGGACGTCGGGGTACGGCACCGAGCCGAGCTTGCTGACCCGGATCGCGCGCAGGTTGCCACCGCCGTCGGTGAGCGTGACCCGCAGGTCCTGCGGCTGCCCGGCCGGGTTCGACGCGCTGTCGACGCGCTGGCCGATGCGGAACGACAGCACCTCGTACGCCGTCACGTCGCGCTGCCCCGCGGGCACGTCCCACTGGACCGAGTCGGTCGTCCCGTCCCAGCGCAGCATCAGCCCGCCGGTCTCGTGCGGCGAGTGGACGTCGACGTCGGCGAGGTCGTCCTCGACGGGTGGCACCGGCAGCCCGCTCTCGGTGACGGCGCCGCCGATGGTGCTGGTCTGCCAGCTCGTCGGCGTGTGCGCCCCCTCGAACGAGTCGACGGTGCGCGGCGACGTGTCCTTGTACTGCACGGGGATCCGCAGCCCGGGACTCGACGCGAACGGCGCGGCCGGCGCCCAGTCTCCGGTGAAGATGCCGCGCCACTCGGTCTCACCGCGCAGGTGCTGGCGGAAGAACGCGCTCATGTAGCCCTTGGCGATCTGCTCGTGCGTCGCCGCCGGGATCACCCTCGCGATGTCGTTCGCGTGCAGGTTGCCGAAGTAGAAGTCGCCGTCGCCCCAGATCGCGTTGAAGCGGTCGTGGCAGGCGCCGTGCACGAACGCCATGCTCTTGGGGACGTCCCGCACCCGGTCGTACATGCTGAACGCCGTCTCCTCGACGCCCGTGATGTCGCCGTCGAGCGAGCCGTAGATCGCGAGGAACGGCTCGGCCCACGGAGCGACGAGGCTCTCGTGCAGGATCCAGTCGCTCGGCGCGAGCGCGATGACGGCGTTGACCGTGTAGCCCCAGCCCTCCTGCTGGTTCAGGCGCGTGCCCGCGAGCACGGCCTCGCCGCCGCGGCTGTGGCCCATCAGGCCGACGTTGTTCGCGGCGTTGGCGCCGAACTTCGCGTACAGCAGCTCGAGGTGGCGGCACATGACGCGGGCGCGGCCCGTCGCGTACATGCCGTAGTTGCAGTGGACGCTGGCGCAGATGAACCCGTTGCGGGCCAGGTGCTCGAGCAGGTAGTCGTAGCCGAGGTAACTGTCGTTCGGGTGCGCGCTGGAGTTGCCGTGGACGACGACCACCACGGGGTACGACGGCTGCGCCGCGCTGATCTGCGACGGCAGCGTCGCGCCCGCGACGTCGGCGGGGAAGTAGACGCGCGCGTTGAGCGGGATGCCGTTGACCTGCGTGGCGAAGTCGTCGGTGACGTCGATCGTGCCCTCGGTCGCCGACGTGTACGTGAACTGGCCTGCGAAGGGATACGACGTGTCCGTCGTGGGGTCGGGCACGATGCGGAAGCCCGGGGCGATGTAGCCGTCGATCAGGTCGAGCGGCATGTCGTACGAGTCGTCGGGGACGAACGCCATCGGGTCCGCCGTGTTGTTGCCGAAGTCGGCGACGACGTCGTACGTGCCGACCTGCGTGGCGTTCGGCCAGAGCAGCCTGAGGTTCGCGTTGACGCAGTACGACTGCGTGAGCCAGCGGGGCGTCGCGGCGTTGCCCCCGAGGACGGCGAGGTTCTGCAGGCTGCTGTCCATCGACCACTGCGCGGCCGTCTTGTGGGGCACCACGTAGACCGCGACCATCTTCGACGTGTGGTTGGGGTCGAGCGCCGACGGGTCGAGCGCGCCCCACACGTCCTCGCCGACCTGGAACACGTCGGAGTACTCCAGGTACGGCGCGCCGGGGAGCACGCGGCCGGCGATCGGCTGCAGGTTCGCGCAGCCGCCGCCGATGACCTTGCTCGGCATGAAGTGCTCGCGGATCACGACGCCGGTGACGCGCGACGTCACGATGTCGTCCGCGCGCAGGACGAGGTCGTCGTCGTCCTCGTAGCCGTACCGCACGTGGCGGACCACGACGTCGTACGCCCCGGGCGGCACGTGGCCCGCCTCGGCGACGACCATGCGCCGCTCGCCGCCGGGCACCCGGGCGACCGCCGGGCGGCCCTCGTCCAGGAGGACGGGCGCGAACGGGTCGCCGACGCGCCACGCGTGCTGGCGCGGCACGAGGAACGCCTGCGCCGACTCCCACGCGTCAGTGCCCTCGACGTGCAGCGCGACCGGTCGCTCGCCGGCGTCGAAGCCGTTGAGGACCCGGTCGTCGTCGTCCACGTGCACCACGAACGGCCGCCGCTCCCGCGGGACCGTCAACGTCGCCGTGCCGACCTCGTCGCGGCCGTCGGTCAGCCGGAGGCTGATGGTGCGGCCCGCCCAGCGTTCGAGCGCCTCGTCGACCCGCACCGGCTCCGTCGTGCGCGGGTCCTCGAGGCCGAGCAGCGGCCACACGACCGACGGCCCGAGGACGCCGGCGGCGTCGGACATCAGCGAGTCGGTGAACAGCGCCCCGTCGTCGTCGGAGACCTCGACGCGGTGCATCGTCGACGGCCGTACGCCGGTCACGTGCAGCGTGAGCGACTCGCCGACCGCGACGTCGTCCTTGTCGCGGCCGTCGTCGCCGACGATGCGTACGCGGCGTTCGGGAGCGGTCTCGCCGAGCACGTCGCGCGGAACCTCGACCTCGATCACCGTGTCCGCGTCGAGCGTCGTCCCGCGGTCCGGCTCGAACAGCACCGTCGTGCGGTCGGCGGCGTACACGCGGACGTAGACGTCGGGGCGCCGCTCGAACAGGTCGCGGAAGTCGCGCGACTCCGTGACGACCTCGAACTCGCCGCCGGGGCCCGTCACCGCCGAGCCGAGCAGGTCGTCGAAGAGCAGGTCCTTGTCGTACGCCTTCACGAACAGGCCGGCGACGCCGAGCCCGGTCTCCGCCTCCCGTACGACGCCTCGTAGCTGGATCCGGATCACCACGTCCCCCTTCTTCTCGCGCACTGCGATGGCGGCGCGCTGCACAATGCGGTCCTGGAGGGCTCGCCTAGCGGCCGATGGCGGCGGTCTTGAAAACCGCTACAGGTTCACCCCTGTCGAGGGTTCGAATCCCTCGCCCTCCGCTCTGACCTGCGGCTTTGCTGTTTCGCTCGTCGCTGGTCGGCCTCGGAAGGGGCCCCCGCGGTCACATCGCGGTCACCGAGCCCTCGCGGGTGTGCGGAACCACGTTGGCCATGCGTAACGCGGCCTCCCTCGCGACCGCCGGCAGGACGGCCGTGTAGAGGTTCGCCGTGATCGCCATCGTGGAGTGCCCGAGCCGGTCGCTGACGACCTTCATCGGTACGTCGGCCGCCAGCGCGAGCGTCGCGCAGGTGTGCCGCAGGTCGTGGAACCGGATCACCGGCACCCCGGCCCGCCGCGCCGTTGCCCGGAAGCCGATCGTCACCGACGCCGGCTTGAGCATCTGCCCGTCCTCGCGCGTGAACACCAGGCCGGTGTCGTGCCAGCCCTCGCCCCACGCCAGCCGCTCGCGCAACTGCGCCGCGCGATGCGCCTTGAGGACGTTCACCGTGTCGGGGTCGAGCGCGACCATCCGCTCGCCCGCCTTCGTCTTCGGCGGGCCGACGTAGAGCTGACCGCCGACCTCGACCACCTGCTGCGCGACCCGCAGGTACCCGGTGTCGAAGCGCACGTCCTCCCACCGTAGACCCACCACCTCGCCGCGCCGCAGCCCCGCCATGACGACGAGGAGGTACAGCGCGTAGAGCCGGTCGTCGCGGACGTAGTCGAGGAAGCGACCCGCTTGGTCGGCATCCCACACCCGCGCCTTGCTCGGCTCCGTCGCCGGCAGCTCGACCGACAGCGCGGGGTTGTACGCGAGCAGCTTCTTCTTCACCGCGGTGTTGAGCGCGGCGCGGAGCGTGCCGTATATGCGCCGGATCGACGCCGGCGACAGCGGCTTGCCGCTCTTGCCGATCGTCAGGTCGGTGAAGAAGTCCTCGATGTGGTCCGGGCGACGTTCCAGATCGACAAGACGCAACGACCCGAGCCGCGGGCCGAGGTAGTCGTCGATGTGCCTCCGGTAGATCACCCGCGTGCTCTCCCGCAGCGCGCGCTTCCGCGAGAGCCACAGGTCGAGGTACTCGCGGACCGTGATGCTGTGCGCGTCCGCCGTGCGACCGCGCAGCTCGCGCATCCGCGCCGCCCGAGCCGCCTTGGCGTCCTGCTTGGTCTGGAAGCCTCCCTTCTTCTCCTGCACTCGGTTGCCGTTGCTGTCCCGGCCCACGTCGATGACGTAGGTCCACGTACCGGCGCACCGGTGCGGCGCGTAGCCACTGCCCGCGGTGGGGCAGCGTCTCGTGTGCCGCTGGTACACGCCCGCCTCGTTCCTCATGACTCGTCCTCTCGGAGTTCCGAGAGAGCCGCCGGGGCAGTTGGTGACTCCGGCACCATGCCACCGGAGAGAGACACCGGAACAGGGTCGAGGCCGAGAAGCGCCAGCAACGGAGCGGTCGGTATCCGCAGCCGTCGCCCGAGCCGCAGGACCGGGGTCGGCCAGAGCCCGGCGACGATGAGGTCGTACGCCGCGGAACGGCCGATCCCGAGGAGCCGGCCGGCGGTGGGGACGTCGAGAACGGGCGGCAGCGACGCCGGGTCGTTGATGGTCATGGCGGCTCTCCTCTCGCGCGTCCCAGGTGCGGGACGTGGGAGGACGGTTCAGCCGAGAGTTCACGAAAGGTTCACGGCGGAGTTACCAGCGCCGTGAGATCTCCGTGAAGTTCTCGTAACCGCGGCCGGCTCAGATCGGCGTCTAGACCCCCGCCTCGGTCCCGGATTGGAGGCGTGGACCGAGGCGCCACCCTTGAAGATCTTTCTCGGAGCCCGCTCCACCCCGCTGACCTGCGGTTTTGCGCTTCGCGCGGGTCGGTCGCGCCATATGTTCGGGGCTGCTTCGCACCCCCGAACATATGGCACTCCCTCGACACGCATATGGAGAAGGGAGGGGCAGGTCAGCGGGGTGGAGCGGAGTAGGTCAGCAGCAAGATCAACAACAAGCAGTGGACAGGGTGGAGAGGGAGGAGAGAAGGGTTCGGGGAGGTAGGTCGGGGTTCGGTCAGGCGATCAACTTGCGGTCACGGCATCGGGCGCGGAGGCGGTTGACGGTACGACGGGTGACGCCGAGGCGAATCGCGATCTGTCGTCCGGACTCACCGTTGTCGGTCCAGCGGGCAACAGCGTGCAGGATCGCGTCCGACCGGCCACGTCCCCAGGTGCGGTCACCGCTCACAACGTCGGCGCCGAGGAAGTCCTCGACCGTCACGACCGGCTCCGGCTGGCCCGCCTCCCTGCGCCAGGCCCTTCGCTCGGCCTCGGTCATGCCGCCGGCGACGCCCTCGACCGCGTTCACGAGTGCCCACCCCCGGCACTGCCGCCGCACGACGCACCCACCGCAGATCGCCAGCGCGTCGTCGCTCCGGCTCTCGTCACCGAACACCGTCGTCTGCCCGGCGCACTGTGCCCGCCGCACCCACGACGTGTACGGCTCGTCCGCGCGGTCGCTCACCAGGCGCGGCCGGCAGCCTGTCTGCTCAGCCATGGCGCCCCTACGCCGCATCGTTGGCGACGGCAGCCGTCAGCCACAACGCGTCGTACGCGGTGCTCGTCGTCACCGCGACGTGGACGCCCGCCAGGTCGTCGGCGCTCAGGCCGAACGGCAAGAGTTCACCCGCCATGACAGCCGTCCACGCCAGCACCGCCACCGCGTCCCGCGCGTCGGCGAGCGAGTCCGCGAACGCGTAGAGCCCCGCAAGCGGACTCGCGGGGTCGCAGACGTGCGCGCACCAGCGCGTCCCGCATCCGTCGCCGGCCGAGTCGTCCAGCGCCGCGGCGACCCGCAGCACCAGGAACGTCCGGTCAACGTCGTCAACAACCGTCTGTGCCGTCATGCGTCCTCCTCGGTTTCCCGCGACGCGTGATCGCGGCTCGATGTGGAGGCCGTCCGTACGATGCGGTCGTGCCAGAACCGGAGATGGATCAGCGCGTGGGGCGCGCCTTCGGTGCTTGGGTCCGCGAAGTGCGGCTCCGCAAGCGCCTGACGCAGACGAGCGTCGCCGAGCGGGCGGCGGTGAACGTCAGCTACCTCTCGGAGCTGGAGTCCGGCAAGCACAATCCGACGGTCGGGCTCGCGGTCCGACTGGCACGCGCCCTCGACGTCAAGCCGACCCAACTGCTGGCGCGGCTGGACGAGATCGAGTAGCGCATCGACTTTGGCCATACCCAAAGTCCAGCCCCACTCCCAAGTCTCCGCAAGAGGCGCGTCGCAATCTGTGGAAACTCGCCGCATGCCGGCGCGTCGTCCACAAGCTCGCGGTCGGGTCGCTGCCGTCCGGTCGAGCGCCGCGGGCCGCGCATCCTGCGGGGTCGCCCCTCCAAGTTCAAGGGCGCGCTGCGCGCGTCGCTTCGCGACCGCCTTCGGCGGCCCTTGATCTTGGAGCCTCTACGACCCCTACGGACAGGAGGAGCGGGCAGGGACAAGCCCTGCCCGCGAGGCGCGCGGCCCGCGGCGCTCTTGCTGAGATGCACAATCGAGACCAAGTCGCCTGCGACGTCATGTCGTGAACGCGACAACGGTCAACGGATCGTAAACTCGTCGGATGGACGTGCAGAAGCTCCTATCAACTGCGTGGCAGGCGGTCGAGCAGTCGGGGATACCGCAGGAACTCCACGAGGTAGCGCTGAAGGAGGCAATCTCCTACCTGCGGAGTGGAAGTAGCGCGCCGCCTCATATGCGCGACCAGCCCGGCGATCGAGCCGGCGAACGGCAGGACGAGGGCGGGAGCGGCGAGCGCCGCGGCGGTGACAGCCCGTCGGGCGAGGACGCCTTCTTCCAGCAGTTGGCCCACGAGTCTGGTGTGGCCGAAGCGGACCTACGTGACGTCTTGAATCTCCGGCAGGACGGGTCCGTAATCGTTACTGTGCCGACGAAGGACCTGGGCACATCAACTGCGGAGCAGGCGCGTACCGTCACTGCGCTGGTCGCCGGCGCCCGCTCGAAAGGGCTCGGCGAGAAGCCCGTAGACGCGGACGCGGTGCGAGCAGAAGTAAAGCGCAAGGGGTGCTTCGATCAGAATAACTACGCGAGTAAGAGCCTCGGCGCCTTGAAGGGCTTCAACTCAGGCGCGAACAAGAAAGAGATCGTCTTGACCTCCAAGTGGGTCAGTGACTTTGTGTCAGCCGTGAACCGCGCGACCGGCCGCGAAGCCGGAGAATCAGCGAAGTAGGGCGTGGACCTCGCGGACGTTAAGACAGGTTTTATTGCGAGCGGCCTTCCGCCGGCCGTCATATCCGAACTATTAACGGCGTATGCGGAAGCGAAGCGGAGGTTCCACCTCGGTGACCATCGGCCGCAAGC
Organism: Frankiaceae bacterium; assembly: GCA_035940575.1. GTDB lineage: Bacteria > Actinomycetota > Actinomycetes > BP-191 > BP-191 > BP-191. The sequence continues at coordinate 84,889 of DASZER010000010.1, forward strand.
GGTGGAGGGCGGCAGGTTCTCTGAAGCAGCGTTCCGTTTACTGCAACACGCGACGGGACATCCGGTTACGCCCCTTGGAAAGACTCTACCGACGGTAGATAAACTGCTTTCGCAGTTCGAGAACTCGCAGACGGTCGATGCCCTGCGGCTACATATTCCGCGAACGCTGAAACTGATCTACGATATTCGAAACAAGCGTGACGTCGCGCACCTTGGGGATGGAATTGACCCCAACCGTCAGGACGCAACCCTAATTGTTGGCTGCATGGACTGGGCGTTGGCCGAGCTTGTGCGGCTATACCACTCAGTATCCCCGAACTCAGCACAACAGATTATCGAAGACCTGATCTCCAAGGAAGTCCCTGCGGTACAGGAGATCGGTGGTCAGCCCGTCATCCTGCGCGATCTCGGTGCGCGGGATCAAGCGCTCCTGATGCTGTACCGAGCTGGCGCGAGCGGCGCGACGCTTGACGAGCTGGCCGGTTGGCTCCGCGCAAGCCGGAAAGACCACTTGAAGACGAGGCTGCTCGCCCTCGACCAGCGAAAGTTGGTTTTACATCACCCAACGACCGGGCGGTTCTACCTCACGAGCCTCGGAATGAAGGACGTGGAGAGCCGGAACCTTGCCAAGCCAGTGTGAGCTCCGGTCCAACTACCAACCTTGAGATCTGAGTACGGGCATGGCCCGTGTTGTCGAGACGACTACCAAACACTTCTGCAGTTAATCCTAGTCGGCGGTGACTCCGGCCTCGCGCCAGTCCAGCGGGTCGAGCCCGATCTCCGCGCGTGCCGCGTTCGTGAACTCCCTTCGTAGCATCCAGTATGTGTTCGACCAGTCGGCCCACCGCCGCGGCAATGTTTTCCGCATGTGGTGCCATTGATCCGCAGCGGCGCATGCCACTCGGTCTCCGCTAACCAGCCGCAAATGCTCGAGCGCAGCTTGTGCCTCGTGTGCCGGGACGGCCGCGATGGCCTCAGCGAGGGCGGCACCGGAAACCCCGTCGTGCCTTGTCTCCTTGACTGCGACGCGCATCGCACAGAAAACGTCGTGCAACCGTGTCAGCCACTCGACGTACGCGGCGCGTCGGGCCGCATGCAGCCGCTCGGTGGCCTCGCGTCGATATTGGGCGCGCTGCGCCAGGTACCCAAGGCCGGCGCCGGTCGCGGTACCGACCAGTGTTCCTATGACTGCGACGAGTGACTCCACGGCGCGCACAATAGTGCTGGCCAGGGCGCGGAAGAACCCCGGACGATCGATGCTCAAGGGTGACCCTCTGCGGTTCTCCCACGTCGGCAGGCGGAGTCGAGCACCAGTTCGTCATGGCAAGGGCTTTGGATCGGGCGGCATATCGTCCGCGCGCCCAGGCAGAGGATCAAGCGACCCGAGGTGTGGCAAATCGCGGTCACACGTTATTGCGACCGCCCGGCGGGCCGACGCGGCGTTACGCCGATCTGCAAAGCAGCAGACGAAGCGCACGCCACGGCTCGGGCGTCGAGCTGGCTGCGGTACCGGCTTAAGGGGTACGTCAGAGCTTTGCGAGCCGCTTCAAGATGTTTCGATATTCGGCGATAAACGAGTCTGGATCGCGCGCGTCCGTCCCATAGAAGTAGGATGAATCGTATCCAGCCGCGTCGTCAAGTTCAAGGCTCTGACGGATGAAGTGTACGAGATCGGGCGACACCTCGCGGCCCTCGCCGCCGTACCAAGCATGAGCCACGAGCTCTCGCGCCTTTTGCCTGCGCAGGAACCCCCGCGTCGTTACCTGCCTTCGAACCTTCATCTTGTTGCCAGGAAGTGGCCCCTCGAAGGTACAACCAAAGCGGGTTAGGATCCTGCGCAACTCTCGCCACTTGATGGGCCGGTCACCCCGCGTCAGTGGCCGACTGTTCTCAGAGATCCACTGCGCGATCGCGAGCACCTCATGATCTGCCATGCTTACGCGTCGGCTAGCGACGACCCGGTGCTGCGCCACGCGAAGAACGTACCGAAAGAGCGTCTGCTCGTCACACGTCAGTAGTAGTCCGTTCCGGTCTAGCGACACGAGCATGGCAACGAGGGCGGTTCGCTTGTTTCCATTGAAGAAGGGATGGTTATGCGTGAGTGAATGAAGAAGGGCGGCCGCAACCATTTCGGCTGAAGGGTACTTCGACTCCCCGCCTAGGCTCGTCTCGGGCCGATGCACGGCCGACTCCAGCAGTGTCTCGTCGCGAACACCCGGCGGCGTCACCGGATCCGACGTCTCGGCAAAGGCTTGTTCAAGGGCTTCGTGAATCTGACGCACTTCGTCGGACGACAGGTGCTCACATTGCCGAGCTGCGCCGATGCAGCGCCACTCAAGCGCCGCTTCCGTTTCTGGCGGCGGTGAAGGGCTCTCCTCTGGGGGATCAGTGGTCGGCTGAATAGCGGGTGGCGTAAATCCTCCCGAAGAGAGGCGCCGAAGTTTTGCGAGGCCTCCTTTGGGCACGAGCCGTGCCCCGGTTGACACCGAAACGCCGAGTTCTGAAAGTTGCGCGCGCAAGGCTTCGGCACTGATCCCGAGCGCCTCCTGCCAGTAGGAGAGCGTGCGCATCTCGCGCGGAGTCGCTAAGCCGAGCGCCCGCTGTGCCTTTGCAACGTCGCCAGGCGAAATGCGGTCGTCTACGTCGTTTATATCCTCGAAGCCGGCGTCCCACAGCGTGACCAGCACTTCGTCCAAGTCAAGGCCGAACTCACTCGCGAGTCGGCGAGCCGTGGTCGGTCGTCGTGACATGTCTCCATTAAAGACGACTACGCGAGGGAGATGTGCGCCGCGCTACGCTACGGCGTTCGATTCGTCAGCGATGGCGATCTGCACCGTGACCCGTTCTCCCTGCCGGCGAACCACACGTGCACGCAGCGGCGACTCATCGTCGTCGCCTACCAAGACGTGATCGCCTGGCTGCGGATCGAAGGTCGGATCTGACGCACGGGGACCATGTGAGATCCAGCATTCCGCGACCAGGTCCGCGCCCACGCTGGTGGCGTCGTACCAGAGGTCGTACGTCCTTGATCCCACGCTCACCATCGTAGGGTTCACGCCCCACCTGTCCAGGCCGGGTTCTCGATCGGGCCGTGGAACACGCGTCGCACCGCCGCAAACTGGTCGGGTGATGGCGTCGCGAGGACGACAGTCCAGTGCGGGTGGTCGAGAGTCGGAAGCAGCGGGAAGCCTGCCTCGACCAACTCGCGGCCTTGTGCGACGAGAAGCAGCCGGCGCGTCGTGATGATGGGCCGAAGCCGCGCCAGAAGCTGGAAGTCGCCGCCAGGGACCTCCAACACCGAGAAGCCCCAGATGCCCCATCGGGCGTGGCACTCGGCAACGCTCTTGTGAAGCGCGTCGTCCGCGAGCGTGACTGAGCCGAGGCGAACGACGACGAGTAGGTCGGGCACAGACTCGTCCCGCAGCGTCAACGGCTCCACAAGCCGAACCTCCGTAGGTCGTCCCGTGGTCGCGACCGTATCGGCTCCGTGCGACGGCCTTGTCGCCCCGGCGTCGGGTTGCGACGCTTGCCGCAGGCGGAAGTGCGGTCACATCGCGGTCACATGTGACCGCGGACGGCCCCGGATCGGGGCGGACGCGGTGTCACCCAAATTCGCAAAACCGCAGGTCAGGTGGTGTGTCACCAACTGCCCCGGACCCGCTCGGATGTTGATCTTCCCGCTTGAAAACCGCTGTGGGCGGGGACGTCCACCGTGGGTTCGAATCCCACGCCCTCCGCCGAGGCGCGGCGCACGCCGGGTCGCCGCGTCATGTGCGGTCCACGAGTCCCCCGTAGAACGTCCACGCGACGAAAGTCGCGCGAATCGGGGCAATATCCGCTCGGCGGCGACGGCGCGTCAAGATCCAGGAAGGACGTTGCGCCCGCACCGCTGACCCCTCACCTGCGCGTGCCCCCGAACGCGAACGGACCGCGCGATGCGGGTGCGTCGCGCGGTCCGTCGTCGTGCGTGCGCCTGCTACGGCGCGGGGTCTAGCGGGTCGGGCAGGGGTCGAACACGCTGAGGCAGTTGATGACCTTGCTCGTCACGTTCTCGACGCACTGGGCGATCGGCGTGATCTGCTGCGCGGCGGCGCCGACGACGTTCTCCATCTCGTCGGTGCACAGCTCGGTCAGGGACTCCTTGGCCAGCGTCAGGCGACGGGTACGCATGGGCTCTCCTCCGTGAGGGGGCGGACGGGACACGACCTCCTTCGGCACCCGAGGCGGATGACCTGCGTGCGAGGCTGTACGGCATGAACGACGCGCTGCGCATCGTGCCCGCCAACGACGCGACGTGGGACGACATCCAGACGGTGTTCGGGCAGCGCGGGGTCGCGGCGCGCTGCCAGTGCCAGCGGTTCAAGTGGACCGAGGGATGGTGGGAGCACGCGCCGCGCGAGGTGCTCGCCGCCGAGCTGCGGGACCAGGTCAACTGCGGCGTCCCCGGCGCGGACACGGCGGGCTTGGTGGCGTACCTCGGCGACGAGCCGGTCGGCTGGTGCGCGGTCGAGCCGAGGCCGATGTACGGCCGCCTGCTGCGGATGCCGGTGCCGTGGAAGGGACGTCCCGAGGAGGACAGGAACGACCCCGACGTGTGGGCCGCGACGTGCTTCGCCGTCCGCGCGGGGTACCGGCGGCGCGGGTACAGCTACGCCCTCGCGGCGGCCGCCGTGGACCACGCGCGCGATCGCGGCGCGAAGGCGCTGGAGGCGTACCCGATGATCACCAAACCGGGCCAGAACATCACGTGGGGCGAGGTGCACGTCGGCAGCCGGAACATGTTCGTCGCGGCGGGTCTCAAGCAGGTCACCCACCCGACGCTGCGTCGCGTCGTGATGCGGATCGACTTCTAGCGCGAGGCGAGGACCGCGAGGTCGCGCTCGGCGTAGAGGCGGTGCTGCCACTCCTCGTTGAGGATCGACAGCAGGATGTCGCGGATGGGGAACGCCCTCGACTCGGGGTACCCCGGCGCATCGACCGGCGTCGTCGTCCCCGCGAGCGCGTCGTCGGTGAGGTCCGTGAGGAACGACCGTACGGTCGCCTGCCTGTCGGCCCGCAACGCCAGCACCTCGTCGAGCGACGGGCGCGCCTCGCGGTCGCGCGGCACCGGCGGAACGCGCGAGGCCTCCATGTCGTCGTGCGGCAGGTCGAGCGGGTGCCACGGGCTCGGGTCGCCGAGGATCGCGCGGCGCACCCACGAGTCCGTCGCGAACACGAGGTGGCGCAGCGTCTCGACGAACGACCACTCCCCCTCGACCCGCTCGTGCAGCGCCTCGGGCGGCAACGCCTTCGCGCGCGCGACCGTCTCGCCCCAGAGGCGTTCGAGGATCGACCACGCCTCACGGAAGCCGTCCGCGTCGGTCGGCCGCATCTTCGGGCGGTCGGGGTGGAGCCGGTCGAGCTCGGCGTGGACGAACGCCGTCACGTCGACGCCGTTGACGGTCAGGCCGTCGATCTCGCCGGTGATCGCGACGTCGCCGAGGTACGAGCCGGTGATGCGCGCGCCGGCGAGGGAGACGTTGTGGAAGCGCGCGCCGGCGAGGTGGCAGTCGTCGAACCGGGCGCCGCGCAGGTCCTGGCCGATGAACTCGTTCACGGCGGCACCGTACCCTCGTCGGCATGGCGACAGCGATCGTGACGGGTGCGAGCGCGGGGATCGGCGCGGCGTTCGTACGCCGCCTCGCCCGCGAGCGGCACGACCTCGTGCTGGTGGCGCGCGACGAGGCGCGGCTCGCGGCGCTGGCGAAGGAGACGAGGGCGGCGTACGGCGTCGAGGCCGAGGTGCTCGCGGCCGACCTCGCGACCGACGAAGGCGTCGCGCGCGTCGAGGAGCGGGCCGGCCGCGCCGACGTCGCGATGCTCGTGAACAACGCCGGCTTCGGCCACCGGGGCCGGTTCCTCCAGGTGCCCGTCGCGGACGAGTTGACGATGGTGCGGGTCCACGTCGACGCGGTGCTGCGGCTGACGACGGCCGCGGTGCGCGGCATGACCGAGCGCGGCAGGGGCGACGTCGTCAACGTCGCCAGCGTCGCGGCGTTCTTCCCGCGCGGGACCTACGGCGCGTCGAAGGCGTGGGTGGTGTCGTTCAGCGAGGCGGTGCGCCAGGACGTCGCGGGCAGCGGCGTGCGCGTGCTGGCGCTGTGCCCGGGGTTCACGCACACGGAGTTCCACGACCGCGCCGGCATGGACATGAGCGGCATCCCGCGCGCGCTGTGGCTCGACGCGGACGACGTCGTCGCCGAGGGGCTCGCCGACCTGCGCAAGGGCAGGGCGGTGAGCGTTCCCGGGTGGCAGTACAAGGCGCTGGTCGGCGCGGGACGGCTGGTGCCGCGCCGCCTTGCCGGGCGCGTCTCCACCCGGAGCGGGCGGACGTTCAGGAAGGGGTAGCCGGCACGCGCACGGCGACGACGGCGACGTCGTCGCGGGTGTCGCCGTGCTGGAACGCCACCACGTCCGACACGAGCGCGCCGGCGACGGCCCCGGCGGACGCCGCGGACCTGCGGGCGGTGTCGGCGAGCCGCGCCTCGCCGTAGAACTCGTCTCCCCTGCGCCCCTCGGTGACGCCGTCGGTGTAGAGCACGAGCACGTCGCGCGGGCGCAGCACCGTCTCGGCGTCGCGCCACGACGTCGCGTCCTCGAGCGCGCCGACGAGCGACCCGTCGTCGCCGAACGGCTCCGGCTCCTCACCGTCCCGCAGCAGCAGCGGGCAGGGGTGGCCGCCGGAGGCGACGGTCGCGCGCCAGCCGCCGCCGTCCTCGCGCAGCCGCAGCACGAGCACGGTGCAGAAGCGGTCGACGTCCTGGCGGAGGAGGACGTCGTTGACGATCGCCAACGCCTCCGCGGGAGACGCGACGCGCACCGCGGCCGCGCGCAGCGTGTAGCGCACCATCGCGGTCACGACCGCCGCGTCGACGCCCTTGCCGCAGACGTCGCCAATCGCGACGACCCACTCGCCCGGCGCGACCTGGAACACGTCGTAGAAGTCACCGCCGACCTCGCCGCCGTCGCCCGCCGGCCGGTACGCCGCCGCGACGTCGAGGCGAGGGATCTCCGGCGGTGTGGGCGGGATCAGCGTCTGCTGCAACGTCCGCGCGAGGACCAGCGCGTGCGCCTCCGACTCCTCGGCGCGCTGCTTCGCGCGCAGCAGCTCGCGCTCGTACTCGCGCCGCTGCGTCGCGTCGAACACCGCCGTACGGATCACCCTCGCGTCGCCCGCGGCGTCGCGGTCGAGGACGGAGTTCACGAGGACGGGCAGCCGCGAGCCGTCGGCGCGGACGAGGTCGAGCGCGATCTCGCGCGCGACGCCGCTCATCCGCAGCATCGGCGCGTAGTGCGTCTCGTGGTAGATCCGCCCGCCCGCGCTGAGCAGGCTCGCGAACGACCGCCTGCCGAGCAGGTCCCCGCGCTCGTAGCCGGTCAGCGTGAGGAACGTCTCGTTGACCTTGACGATCGTGCCGTCGGGCGTGGTCGACAGGTACCCGCAGGGCGCGCGGTCGTAGAGGCTCTCCGGGTCGTCGTCCAGGAGCGCGTCGTAGAACGCGTCGAGCGCCTGGTCGGTCACGGCGAGCGGACGAACTCCGCGATGGCGGCGGCGGTCGCGTCGGGTGCGCTGAGGTTCGGGCAGTGGCCGGTGGCGTCGAGCATGACCAGGGTCGCGTTCGGCATCGAGGCGGTGACGTACTCGCCGACCGAGACCGGCGCGATGACGTCGTCGGAGCACTGAAGGACGAGCGCGGGCGTGTCGACCTTCGCGAGGTCGTCGCGGTTGTCCGACAGGAACGTCACGCGCGCGAACCGCCGCGCGATCGCCGGGTCGGTCCTGCAGAACGACGCGGTCAACTCGTCGCCGAGCTCCGGCCTGTCGGCGTTGCCCATGATCACCGGCGCCATCGCGCTCGACCAGCCGAGGTAGTTGCTCTCCAGCGACTCGAGCAGCTCGGTGATGTCGTCCTCGCTGAAGCCGCCGACGTAGCCGTCCGCGTCGATGTAGCGCGGCGACGGGCCGACGAGCACGAGCCTGTCGAACAGCTCCGGCGCGGTGCGCGCCGCGAGCACGCCGATCATCGCGGACACCGAGTGCCCGACGTACACGACGTCGCGCAGGTCCAGCGCACGGCAGATGTCGACGACGTCGTCGGCGTAGCCGCGCAGCGAGCCGTAGCGCTCGACGTCGTACGCGGACAGGTCGGACCCGCCCGCGCCGACGTGGTCGAACAGCACGACCCTGAACTCGTCGGCGAACCGCGGCGCGACGTAGCGCCACATGTTCTGGTCGCAGCCGTACCCGTGCGCGAACACCATCGGCTGCCCGTCGGGGCGGCCCGACACGGTGACGTTGTGGCGCGCGAGGACGTCCATGCCCCCAAGGCTAGACCGACCGGCTACGCGCGGACGCCCCTGCGGTACGACGCGGCGCCCAGCACCACCAGCACGAACGCCACGGGCACGAGCACGTCCGCGCCGCTGCCGGTGTTCGGCAGCCGCGACGGGCGGCGCACCGTCCGCTCGAGGACCGTGACGAGGACGTCCTCGCACGCGTCGCCGTTGCAGACCCGCACCGTGAACCTGTCGGCCCCGGTCCAGCCGGGGTCGGGGACGTAGTTGACCGTGCCGTCGTCCAGCACCTCGGCGTCGCCGTGCGCGGGACCGTCGACGACGGCGACCGTCGTGCCGTCGTCCACCGTGTCGCAGCCGAGCGGGACGGTGACGCCTGAGCCGGTGTTCGCGATCGTGACGTCGGGGCAGCTCGGTGCCGGGAAGTCCACGACCTGCAGGCCGCCGAAGACCGTCACCGTGTCGGTCGACGTCACGAGACCGTCGGAGACGGTGAGCACGAACACGTAGCTGCCCACCTTCGGCACCGTGAACGACGGCGTCGCCGTCGTCGCGCCCGCCAGCGTCACGGGGACGCCGCCGACCTGCGTCCACGCGTACGTCAGCGTGTCGCCGTCGGGGTCGGACGACCCGGTGCCGTCGAGCGTGACGCCGTTGCCCGCCAGGGTCGACACGTCCTTGCCGGCGTCGGCGACCGGCGGCTTGTTGACCGGCGGCAGCGCGAGCACGGTGACCGTGACGGTCGCGGTGTCGCACTCGTTCGACGGGTCGCAGACGGTGTAGGTGAACGTGTCCGTCCCGACGAACCCGGCCGCCGGCGTGTACGTCAGCGACCCCGGCAGCACCGCGACGGTGCCGCCGTTCGCCGGCGTCGAGGTGGCCGTGATCGTGAGCGTGTCGGTGTCGGCGTCGTTGGCGAGCACGTCGACGGGCGCGGTCGTCCCCGTCGTCACGGTGGCGACGTCGTCGTTCGCGACGGGCGCGACGTTCGGCGGCGGCACCGCGGTCACCGTGACCGTGGCGGTCGCGGAGGCGCAGGCGTTCGACGGGTCGCACACCTGGTAGGTGAACGAGTCGCCGCCGACGTAGCCCGGGGCGGGCGTGTACGTGTACGTCCCGCCGGGCGCGACGACGACGGTGCCGTGGGCGGGGCCGGTCAGGACGGAGTGCGTCAGCGCGTCGCCGTCGGGGTCGGTCGAGCCCGGCAGCGTGCCGTCGTGCGCGGTGCCTGCCGGCGTCGAGAACGATGTCGCGGCGGGCGCCGCGGGCGGGTCGTTCACCGGGGAGACCGTCACCGTCGCGGTCGCCGTGGCGCACAGCGGCGCCGCGTCGCAGACCTGGTAGGTGAACGAGTCGGACCCCGCGTAGTTCGGGTCGGGCGTGTACGTGTACGTGCCGTCGGCGTTCACCGTGACCGAGCCGTGCGCGGGCTGCGTGACGACCGAGTACGTCAGCGCGTCGCCGTCGGGGTCGCTGCCCGCCGGGAGCGAGCCGTCGTGCGGCGTGTCCTCGGGCGTCGTGAACGCCGTCCCCGCGAGCGGGCCCGGCGAGTCGTTGACGGGCGTGACGGTCACGGTCGCGGTGGCGGTCGAGCAGAGCGGCGCGGCGTCGCAGACCTGGTAGGTGAACGAGTCGGGGCCTGCGTAGTCCGGGTCAGGCGTGTAGGTGTACGTCCCGTCGGCGTTCACCGTCACCGAGCCGTGCGCGGGCTGCGTCGCGGCCGAGTACGTCAGCGCGTCGCCGTCAGGGTCGGTCGTCGTCGGCAGCGTCCCGTCGTGCGGCGTGTCCTCCGGCGTCGAGAACGTCGTGCCCGCGAGCGCGCCGGGCGCGTCGTTCACCGGCGTCACGGTGACCGTCGCGGTCGCGGTCGAGCAGAGCGGCGCGGCGTCGCAGGCGCGGTAGGTGAACGAGTCGGGGCCGGAGTAGTCCGGGTCGGGCGTGTACGTGTACGACCCGCCGGCGTCGACCGTCACCGAGCCGTGCGCCGGCTGCGTCCCGGCCGAGTACGTCAGCGCGTCGCCGTCAGGGTCGGTCGCCGCCGGCAGCGTCCCGTCGTGCGGCGTGTCCTCGGCGGTCGTGAACGACGTCCCCGCCAGCGGGCCTGGCGCATCGTTGACCGGCGTCACGGTCACCGTCGCCGTGGCGGTCACGCACGCGGCGTCGGCGTCGCAGGCGCGGTAGGTGAACGAGTCGCCGCCCGCGTAGTTCGGGTCGGGCGTGTAGGTGTACGTGCCGTTCGCGTTGACCGTCACCGAGCCGTGATCGGGCTGCGTCGCGGCGGAGTACGTCAGCGCGTCGCCGTCGGGGTCGGTCGCCGTCGGCAGCGTGCCGCTGTGCGGCGTGTCCTCGTCGGTCGTGAAGCCGGTGCTCGCCAGGCCGCCGGGGGCGTCGTTGGCCGCGGTCACGGTGACCGTCACGGTCGCGGTGTCGCAGGCGTCCGACGCGTCGCACACCGTGTAGGTGAACGAGTCGGGGCCGCTGTAGTCGGCGGCCGGCGTGTACGTCACCACGCCGCCCGCGACCGACGTCGTGCCGTGCGCCGGGGCGCCGGTCACCGTGACGGTGAGCGCGTCGCCGTCGGCGTCGCCGTCGTTCGTGAGGACGTTGACCGAGCCCGAGCCGTCCTCGGTCGCGGTGAGCGCGTCGTCGGCGGCGATCGGCGCGTCGTTGGCGGCGGTCACCGTGACCGTGACCGTCGCGGTGTCGCAGGCGTTCGACGGGTCGCAGACCGTGTAGGTGAACGAGTCGGGGCCGTTGTAGTCGGCCGTCGGCGTGTACGTGACGACGCCGCCGGAGACGGACATCGAGCCGTGCGCCGGCGCGCCCGTCACCGTGACCGTCAGCGCGTCGCCGTTGGCGTCGCCGTCGTTCGTGAGGACGTTGACCGAGCCCGAGCCGTCCTCGGCGGCGGTGAGCGTGTCGTCGGCGGCGACCGGCGCGACGTTGCCCGGCGGCGGCGCGGCGACCGGGCCGACCGTGAGCGCGGGCGCGGAGGCGGAGCGGGCGGACGACGTACCGACGTCGGTGCCCGTGACCGAGACGGCGGACAGCAGCGGGACGTTCGAGCCGGAGGTGCCCGAGGCCGGGACGAGGTCCACGACGAACGTCACCGTGTCCGTCTCGCCAGGCAGCAGCAGGCCGGCGTTCCACGTCACGGTCGAGCCGCTCGCGGAGACGCCGGTGCCGCCGGAGACGTACGTCACGCCGGCCGGGAGCGTCGCGGTCGCGACGGCGCCGGAGAGCTCGCCGCCGCCGCCGTTCGTGGCCGTCAGGGTGACCGTGTAGCGGGAGGTCTGGCCCTCGGTCGGCGAGGGGCCGGAGGTGCGCGTCGCGGCGCTCGTCGCGGACAGCGTGGACGGCGACAGCGAGACGGTCGCGAGGCCGGTGAACGACACCGTGCTCGTGCTGCCGCGCATCAGGTCCTTGTTCAGCGTCGCGAGGTTCGCGGCGGCCGAGGAGCCGTAGTAGAGCTGGATCGGCGTCGTCGCGGTGATCGCGCCGCCGGAGATCGTGGTGAGCCGCGCGATCGGGACCTGGTAGTCGAGGAACCACTGGCCCGCGCCGTCGGAGACGACGCGCATGCCGTTCGACGGCGACGTGAACGGCCACGTGTAGATCTGCGTGACGGTCGTGCCGGGCGCGCTGGCGACGTAGACGTAATCGACCGACGCGCTCTTGCCGTCGACGCCCGCCACCGCGACGACCGTGCCGCCGACGGCGATCTGCGTGAGGTACGCGTTGCCGGTCAGGCCGCCCTTCGTCGCGTCCGACGGGTCGACCGCGAGGCGCGTGCGGAAGAACGCCGTCGTGCCGTCGGAGGCGTAGTAGACCGTCGGCGAGGTGCCGGTGCAGCCGCTGCCCGAGCACGGGCCGGACGAGAGGTCGGAGTTGTCCGGGTTCTCGTCGCCGAGGACGTCGAGGATCGGGTCGCCGGTGGCCGTGCGGTACGTGCTCCACGCGGCCGGCCACGCCGCCGCGACGTCGCCCTGCGGGCTGACGGCGGCGTACGCGGGAGCGTTCCACCCGACGAGCAGGCCGATGGCGAGGGAGAGCCTGGACGCGACCCGTAGTTGCGGCATAACGGATCCTCGACCGGCGCCCTCGTCACCTGAACGGTCATCGTGGGTGGTCCTCGATGGCCACGACGGGTGGCGTGCTGGTGGCCCCGCCCCTTCGGGCTCGCGGCCGCGGTGGCACATCCACGCCAGAAATTGCGCGACGCGCCGCATCAGTGCCGCGGGGTCGCGGGGTTCGGCTGCTACAACGGAGATGGAACCATCGCACGAGCCGCAGCATCCGGTACTTGGCCGGAACTGACTGCGCGAGCAAAGCAGGGATACCGGCCGTACGCCCTGTGGCATGGTCTCCGCCAGAGGTGGGGGGCGCTGGTGCCAGCCGGCGCCCCTCACTGCATGTCCGAGTGTGTCTCGCCCGTGGCGCAGGAGCAACGCGCCACGCGGAAAGTTCCGACGGATCCCTCGGAATTTTCTCGCCCGCCTGGCTCCCACCAGCGACGCGTGCGAACATTCCGGCCGTGCCGGTCCTACCTCCCGAGTGGTACACCATCAAGGAAGCCGCTCGCCTGATGGGGATCGGCGAGAGCGCGCTGCGGAAGCGCCAGGACAAGCCGGAGACCGCGCTCCGGAGCACCGTCGTCGGCGCCGTCGAGCATGTGGACGCCGCGCAGGTGGAGGAGGCGCGACGCGAGAAGCTGGAGCAGCTCGAGGCGTACGACGCTCGCCCCGGCGCCGAGGGCGACGCCGTCGCCGCGCTGCGCACCGAGGTCGAACGGCAGCGCGCGGTCGCCGACAACCTCGCTCTGGCCGTCGAGTCGCTGTCGGCGGCGTTGCGCCGCGAACGCGGTCTCTAGCGGCGGCCGAGCAGGTCGCGTACGTCGGTCCGCAGCAGCTCGCGGACGTCGGTGTTGAGCAGCTCGGTGAGCGAGCGCTGCCGCGGCACGCGACGGAACGGGTCCGTCGACGGCGGCTCAGCCAGCGCGTCGCGCGGGCAGGAGGCGAGGGTCAGGTCGGCCCAGGAGAGGGCGTCGTTGCAGATCTTGTCGGTCGTCCAGCCCTGGAGCTTGCCCGCCGCGGTCAGCGTCGCCTTGTAGACCGTGATCTCGTTCCGGCGCGGGCGGTCGTAGACGACGGCGATCGAGCCGACGAGCTCGGCCGTGCCGCGGCTGCCGGCCGGGCCGTCCCACGGCTTGTCGTAGCGCTGCCAGACGCCGGGGGTGGCGTTCCAGCAGCCGCCGCGGGAGACGTCGAGCTTCTCGAGCGCCGCGACGATCCGGGTCGCGGCGTCGATCGGAAGGATCGCCGCGGGCCGGATGCTGGCCTCGTGCAGCTGGACGCTCACCGTTGCTCCGCTTCGTTCGCCGCTGTTCGGATGCAGTGGTGATCGGCCGTCCGGGCCCTTCCGCTGTTGACCCTTACGGGTGAACCCGTTTCGTCCTAGATCGCGGCGTTTGGGTCGCCCGGCGGCCGCGCGCCCGCGTCGCGCTGCTTGATGTGCGCCTGCGCGGCCTCCGTGGGCTGCGGGTCGCCGTAGTACGGCACCCTGTTCAGGTCGCGCACCCAGACGCTCGCCTCGAGCGCCGCTCCGTTGACGGGGTCGTCGAAGTAGATCGAGTAGATGATCGTGTGGTCGATGACCGGCGTGACGTCGACGCCGTGCTCCGTGAGGCGCTGGCGCAGGGCCAGCAGGTCCTCGACCGTGGGGACGTTGAAGCTCACGTGGTCGAACTCGCGGCCCGGCGCAGGGATCCCCGCCGGCTTCTTCTCGCCCGTGTCGATGCCGGGCCACTCGAAGAACGCGAGCGTCCCGCCCGCGCCCATGTCGAAGAAGTAGTGCCGGTAGGGGTACGGCTCGTTCGGGTCGCCGTTGCCCAGCGTCGCCGCCAACGGCATGCCGAGGACGTCGGCGTAGAACCGGACGGTCGCGTCCATGTCTGGGGTGACCATGGCGAGGTGGTTGATCCCGGCCCAGCGCATCGCGTTCCTCCCTGCGTCGTTCGCTCGCCTGGAACGCTACGCCGCCGCGCGAGGCGCCGTGACCTATCATCGTGGGCTGCGGCACCGGCGACGGCGCCGTAGGGAGGCTTCGCCTAGTCCGGTCTATGGCGCCGCACTGCTAATGCGGTTTGGGGTAACCCCCCATCCCGGGTTCAAATCCCGGAGCCTCCGCTCTGACCTGCGGTTTCGCGTCTGCGGGTCCTACGCGCTCCCCTCTAGTTGATCTTGTGCGCTCACATTGCGCTCACATCGGTGTGAGCGCGTCCGGCGTCGGCCCGCTTCTCCCGCTTCGCCGCGAGCGACACGACATCCGCGATCCGGTCCGCGGCGTCCCTCGCGACGGCCGGCACGACGTGCGTGTACCGGTCCGCCGTGAAGCCCGTCGAGCTGTGCCCGAGCCGGACGCTGACGACCTTCATCGCGACGTCCGCCGACAGCGCGAGGCTGGCGGAGGTGTGCCGCAGGTCGTGGAACCGGATCACCGGCAGCCCCGACTTCTCCGCGAGCCCCTTAAACCGCCGGGACACCGCGTCGGGCCGGAGCATCGACCCGTCCTCGTTGGTGAACACGAGGCCGCAGTCGATCCACGCCTCGCCCCACGCGAGCCGCTCCGCGGCCTGCGCGCGCTGCTGCGCCCGCAGGACCGCCGCGGTCTCGTCGTCGAACGGGACGACGCGCTCGCCCGACTTCGTCTTGGGCGGGCCGATGTAGAGCTGGCCGCCGACATCGACCACCTGCTGGCGCACGGTCAGCACCTGCGCGTCGAGGTCGACGTCGGACCAACGGAGCCCGACGACCTCCCCGCGACGCATCCCCGTCATCAGCACGAGCCGCAGGAGCGGGTACAGCCGGTCGTCCTTCACGAAGTCGAGGAACTCGCCCACCTGCTCGGCGGTCCAGACCACGATCCGGGGGCGCGGCAGCTCCTCCAGCTCGATCGTCAGCGCGGGGTTGAAGGTGATGAGCCGCCGCCGGACGGCGACGTTGAGCGCCGCCCGCAGCGCCCCGTACATCCGATGGATCGTCCCGACGGCCAGACGCCGGCCGTTCTCGCGTGGCTTCGCGAGCGCGGTGAACATCCGGTCGAGGTGCTCCGGGTGCCGTTCCAGCTCTACGAGCCGGAGCGACCCGATGTGCGGCTTGAACACGTTGTCGATGTACTCGCGGTACGACGCCAGCGTGCTCGGCCGCAGCTTCCGCTTCCCTTCGAGCCACTGCTCCAGGAAGTCGCCGACGGTGAGCCGGTGGGCGTCGGCCGTTCGTGAGGCGAGCGTCGTGGTGCGAGCGGCGCGGGCCTCGCGGGCGTCCTGCTTGGTGAGGAAGCCTCCCTTCGTCTCCTGGATGCGCTTGCCGTTGCTGTCCCGCCCCACGTCGATGACGTAGGACCAGGTGCCGGTGCACTTGTGCGGCGCGTAGCCACGGCCGCGCGCGCTGCGCGGGCAGTGCCTCGTGTGCCGCTGGGTCACGCCGGTCTCTTTCCTCATGGCTGGTCTCCCTCGTCGGAGACAGCCGGGGCAGTAGGTGACGCCTCCAGGCTCTCACCGCATTGCGACACCGCACTACGGCCAGCGGCGATCTGTGGAAGGCCGAGTAGTGCCAACAGCGGGGCTGTGGGTATCCGCAGCCGGCGGCCGAGCCGCAGGACCGGGGTCGGCCACTTCCCTGCCAGCACCAGGTCGTACGCGGCAGTCCGACCGAGGCCGAGCAGGCGGCCCGCGGTGGGGACGTCGAGAACCGGCGGGAGCGTGCGGAGGTCGTCGGTGCTCATGACGTCGCCCCCGTGAACGGGAACCACTCGGGCCAGAGCTGGCACGGGTGGTAGCCGAGGGCCACGGCGATGTGGTCGGCGGCGTCCCACCGCAGCCGGTCGCGGGTGAACAGCCGGTGGAGCGTGTCCCGGTCGACGCCGGCGTTGTCGGCGATGGCGCAGATGCTGTCGTCGGTCTCGGCGGCGAGCCGGCGCAGTGCGCGCCGCGCCGGCTCGGCCGCGAAGAAGCTGGTCATCACAGCACCGACGTGTAGGCGTGGGTGTGCGGGTGGCCGTAGTGGTCGCTGGCGACGAAGACGTCCGCGACCTTGACCCCGCGGAACCCCGTCCACGCGTCCACGTGGATCACCACGCGCGCGGCGCCGCAGCGGAGCAGCACCGCGTCGCGGTCGACGATCGCCCCGGACGTGCAACGCGGCAGCGTGCGGAGGGCGCCCGTCGCGTTGCGGAGCACGTCGCGGCCCACGGCGACGGCGTTGTCCTTGACGCGGATCGACGCCCGCTCGACCGCGGCCATCTCCGCGACCGCCGCCTGCCACCGGCCAGCGCGCAGCGCCTCGATGTAGCGGATCGCGAACTGCACCGGCGTGCCCTTCGGGTCGCCGGTGTCGGCGAAGGAGCGCTTCAGGTCGTCGAGCGTGGGGCGAGTCGCGCGGGGCTTCGGCGGGGCAGGCGCGGCGATGGCCGAAGCCGTGGGCGTGGGCGTGGGCGTCAGAATCGCCGGGAACGGTGCGGGCGCGACCGTGATCACGGTCGTGGGCGTCCCGGCGGACGTGCACGCGGACCCTGCGAGGGCCACGGCGGCCAGAGCCGTCGCGGCGGTGCTCTTGGTACTCATTCGGTGCTCCTCTCGGATGCCGCCTCGGTGGCGGCGGGAGGAGCACGGTCCGTTCTGGACTTCACGAAAACTTCACGGCGGAGTTACCAAGTCCGTGAGGTCGTCGTGAAGTTCTCGTAACCCGTCGTGAGGCTTTGGTGAAGTTCAGCCTCCGAGGTGCTGCCGATGCGTCGTCGCTATGGACGACCGCGCAGCGACTCGGGCCTCGCGGGCGCCGTGGGGTCCGCCGGCGCCTCGCCATGCGCGCTACCGCTCCTCCCGAACTCCGCGTACGGTCGCCTGGAGGATCATCAGGGGGAGCAATGGCGTTCGCGGCATATCCCGCGCCGTTCGTGTTCGACGCTCCGGACGGGCGGCGCGTTCAGCAACTGATCTTCGGTGACTACGTCCGCGTCGGCAGCGAGCGGCGCGGACAGTGGGTGCAGGTCGACCAGGCACGGAACTCGTCGGGATGGATGCGCGAGCAGGACCTCCAGGACGACCGCATCCTGGAGATCGGATTCGTGGACGTCGGGCAGGGCGACGCGTGCTTCGTCGTGGCGCCGGACGACCGGCGCCTCCTGATCGACGCCGGGAAAAGCGACAACCTCGCGCGCTTCCTGAGCTGGCGGTTCAACCTGCGGAGGAACCCGGAACGTGTGATCCACATCGACGACGCGGTGATCACGCACCCGGATGCCGACCACTACGAGGGCTTCCGCCCACTCTTCGAGTCGCCGCAGTTCACATTCGGCCGGGTCCACCACAACGGCATCGTCGAGCGGGCGCCACGACCGCTCCTCGGCCCCACCGCGAAGATCGACGGCGTCACCTACCTCACCGACGTGGTCACGTCCCGCACGAAGCTCCAGCGCCTGGTCAGGGACCCCGCTGCCGTCGGGGCGAAGCGCTACCCCGTGATGCTGCGCGACGGGCTGGCCACGGGGCGGATCGGTGACGTGTCGATGCTGTCGGCGGCCGATCGCCAAATGCCGGGCTTCAACGAAGGCCCGCTGAAGATCGAGGTGTTGGCCCCGGTGACCGAGCGGAAGCAGAGTCGCCTGCTGCTGCGCCGGCTCGGCGACGACGGGGTGACCAAGAACGGGCACTCCGTCGTCCTCATGCTCTCGATCGGCAATGTCCGCGTGCTCCTCGGCGGCGACCTGAACCACCCGGCCCAGGAGTACCTGCTCGAGCACTACGGCGCCGCGGCGCCGTCGGTGTTCGGCGCAGACGTCGCGAAGAGCTGCCACCACGGCAGCAGCCACTTCTCGACGGACTTCCTGCGGGCGGTGAACGCGGCCGCGACGATCGTGTCCAGCGGCGACGACGAGCCCTACTCGCACCCGCGCCCTGATGCGCTCGGTGCGCTCGGGAAGTACGGCCGCGGCGACCGGCCGCTGATCTTCAGCACCGAGCTCGCCCGGTCGGCACGCGAGTTCACGAAGCGTCCCGAGGCGCTCCGCGCCGCGGGCGCGCCACCCGAAGCAGTGGAGCGCGCCATCGCCGTCTACGGAATGGTGAACGTGCGCACCCGACGGGAAGTGCGTCGTCCTCGCCCAGAAGCTCGAACGGCCCGCAGGGCGCGGTGTGGAGTGGGACGTGCACCGGCTGGAACCAGCACCGGACGGCACCCTGACGTACGTCGCCGACTGAACCGTCCATACGCGCCGTGGGCGTGACGCAGCGAACTGTCGGATACCCGACACCTGTGTAACAACAGCGCAGTCAGCGCGGTATTGCCTTACGAAGCCAAACCGATGCCACGCGTGGACTCCTCAGGTCTCGTAGGCACTGACCACTGGGGCTTACGGCGAGGCTCCTTTGCTCATCCCTCATTACCGCCTCACGGCAGGACGCCGTGAGCCACCCGTCGAAAGGACTTCGTCATGACGCACCGGCCCCTGGCGCGCGCAGTGATCGCCGCCGTCGCCGCCGCCTGCGCGCTCACTGCCACGACGCCGGTCGCCGCCGTCCCCGTCGCTGACGCCGTCGCCGTTCACGCAACCGACATTGCGTCCGCAGAACTGACGACCGCCCTCTACAACGCGTCCGACACCGACATCACCTGCGCGAACCCGACGGTGAAGGGAATCATCGTCACGCCGAACCGCGACACGGGGACGGTGCTCGTCCGGGGAACCGACGCGGCGGCCGCCGAGGGCCACTGCGTGAGCCTCACCGTGAAGTCGTACAGCATCACGGTGAAGGTTCAGATCGAGCGCTGGGACGAGAGCGCGGGCGAGTACGTCGCCGTGTGCCCGGCAGGCAGCGGGACGGCGCAGTCGGTCTACCGGACCGGCGTGGCAGTGACCCCCGCCTCGACGTTGTGCACCTATGACTACAGCGCGCTCCCGCCGGGGGTGCGGGTTCCGCTGCACCGGGCGCACGCGATCCTGTCGAACTCGCTCAACGGGGCCCTGCGCCACGGCTACTCGGAGGTCGCCTGGCCCGCCGGCGACTCGATGTCGGTCGCATGACCATCGACCGGCGCCCGCCTCGTCCTCTCCGAAGCCGGAGCGGGCGCCGGTCCTTGCTCGCCGCGCTCATGCTCGTCGTCGCTCTCCCGGTGGGGCAGGCGTCGGCCTCGCCGCCACGCGCGTCGAGCGTCACGCTCTCGTCGCACACCACGGTCGCCTGGACCGGGGTCAAGGCGGTGCGGCTTGTCGTGCCGACGGAGGTGAGCCTTCCGGCGTACGGGGCGCGGCTGACCCTGCGTGGCGGCTCCTACGCGTTCGTGCGCATCGCGCCTGCCAAGTCCTGCGACGGCGGCGTCCGCTGCCTCAAGGGCCAGATCGACTACACGCACGACATGGCGCCGTACCTCGCGAGCAGCGACGGGGCAGGAGCCGACCACCTGACGCGGATCGGCGGCAGCAACCTCGTCCGCAGCACCTACGAGCTCTACCTGTTCACCGACGGCGCCGCGACGCTCACGTTCGACCGGACCGGGCTGCGTGGTGCGCGCACGGCCGTGACAGCGGCCGGGCGCGCGCGCGGCGAGGTCCACGTCCTGCCGATCACCTGCGCGGCGCCCGGATGCTCACCGGCAGAGGGCCACGCTAAGCGCCTGTGGTACGGCGGCGGGGCACGCGACGTCGGCTCGATGGGCAGCGCCGACGTGCTCGTCGCCACCTACGACCGCGCCGGAACCCCGATTGGCGACTACCCGAACGAGCGCGCCACGCGCGGCTGCGCCTACCCGCGGGGGCCCGGCGACGCCACGCCGCCACGCTCGGACACCGGCTGCGACATGACGGATCGGGACATGCCCGCCGACGCCTTCAACATGGTCAACAGCTTCGTGAACTACGGCAAGGCGTCGTTCATGCAGATCGGCAACTACTCAGGCCGCGGCAGGATCTGGCTCGGCTTCCAGGCCGTCCAGGCGCACGACGTAGCCGACCCGCTTGTGCAGGCACACGGCATCTGGTTCACCTACGGCGTGCGCTGACCGCTGCCGCTATCGACGCGCGACGACGCCCTCGGACGTCGAGTCGCGAGGGCGTCACCGGACGCCGATCACTACGCCGCACGGTCGAGGGAGCGGTTGCGAAGCCGGACGACGGTGCGGCGCGTCACGTCCAGCCGTTCGGCGATCTCGCGGCCGCTGAGCCCGAGGTCGGTCCACCGCCGCACGGCGTCGAGTACCGCGGGGGACTTGCTGCGCGGGCGCTGCCGGTCGGCGTTTGCGATCTCCGGCGGCATGAAGTGGTCGACCGACGCGACCGGCTCGGGCAGGCCGCGCTCCTGCCGCCACCTCCGGCGCTGCTCGGCGGTCATGGCACCGGCGACACCGTGCACGGCGTTGGACACCGCCCAGGACCGGCACTCCTGCATGACCGGGCACCGGCGGCATGTGGACACCGCCTCGGCCGCGCGGCTCTCGTCGTCGAAGAGGCGCTCCAGGTCGGTGCATCCCGCGCGGTCGAGCCAGGTCGCGGTGTGGGGCACCGGGTCGAGTACCTGCACGGCGGTGATCGTCATGCGGCGCCCTCCATCCGCTCGGTGAGCGAGGCGGCGTCGTACTTCGCGGAGGTCGTGACGCGCACGTCGATCCCGGCGACGTCCTCCGCGCGGATGCCGAACATCCACAGCTCGCCGGCTGCGACGGCGGTCCACGCCAGCACCGCCAGCGAGTCGCGGGCGCTGCCCAGCGTCTCACCGAATGCGTAGAGACCGGCGAGGGGGCTGGACACGTCGCTGACCTCCGCGCACCACTGCGCCTCGTCGTGGCTGTGCACGTCCGAGACGGCGCGCGACGCCGACGCCTCCAGCATCAGAAATACTCGGTCGCACTCATCCGTAATCGTATGGAACATCGGGGTCCTCCTATTGTCCCGGACCGCGTTTGCGGTGTAGGACCATTTTCTCAGGAATCAACCCCTGGTGGCGTACTCGTGCCAAATCTGTGGACACAAATACCCGTCGCTGTGGATAATGTGGGCGCCGCGATATCTCAGGCTCGCCTTGCTTTTGGATACCGCCAGCCGCACCACCGACGCCGCTTGCCGGGCGCCGCGCGCCCTGCGGGCAGGCCGCTCCTGCCTGCCCGCTCCTCCTGTCCGTAGGGGCCGCAGAGGCTCCGGGGTCAAGGGCCGCCGAAGGCGGTCGCGCAGCGACGCGCGAATGCGCGCCCTTGACGCCGGAGGGGCGGCCCCGCAGGATGCGCGGCGTCCGGCCCCACGCCCGACGCGACGGCGCCGCTCGCGTAGAAGCACGGCCGGAATCGGTGTGAGATGCGTTGCGAGGGCGAGGTCTGCTCGATTGTCAGCGCCGTCTCGGGATTCGGCTGACGGGGCAGCATCGGTCGCCGACCCGCCGTGCAGCCTCGGTCACGACCGCCCCCGACCAGCACCCGAGGGAGAGGGTCAATAGCGGGAGTCAGACACCGGACCCGTTCTTGCGCGGAGGAGTACCACGTGACTGGACCGGGAAGAATTCGGGACTAGGGGGCTAGGAAGAAGGACGGGGACAAGATGCGGCGGCTGACTCAGCTAGCGACTTGGACAATGGTCGTGTTGCTGGCGGCGTGCAGTAGCAACGGCTCCGAGCAAGAGGAGCGTCCGAACGCCCCGGGTGACCGGTTGGCGGCACCGATGCCAAGCACGGCACCACCATCGGAGCCGGCCAGCAATGCGTCACCGACAGACGATGCTTCCGCGGCGGTGCCGACGAACATCTCCGAACGGCTTGGTATTGACGACGCGTGCGACCTCACGGATGAAATCGCGGTGACACTACTAGGCCAAGTCGAGAACGGGCCGACACCGTCTGAGGCGCAGTGCACGCTGGAGCATCCGGACCTAGAGGGCACGTTCGTTGCGGTGCACATCTACAATCAGTCAGGCTCCGACGCGCTCAACCAGCCGTACGAGGTCACCCGGCGCAATATGGCTGTGATGGTCGATCAGGTTAATGGAACCGAGGCTCAAGCCTCGATCAAGGACCTAGACAGCCTCGGCGATAATGGTTTCGTCGTGACGCAGCAGCGTGGGACCGTCCGCGCGGTCAACGTCGCGTGGGAGCAAGACGGGCTGGTGTTCGAAGTGCGCTGCATGGCGTCGACAACTTCGATCTGCGAACTCGAGGAGGTCGTCGAGGCCGCAGGGTTCCTGTCGGAGTGGCTTACCCAGGCGTAAAGTCAGCGCCCGTCGATGGCGCACGTAGTTGAGAGTCTCGCGCCGGCCTGGGCTACAGGATCTGTCGTGAGCGCGTTCAGGTTCTGCGTTCTGACCGCATCGCGCACCGCCGAGAGAACCACGGAGGCGTCCGAACGAAGAGGCGTCGGAAGCAACCCGAGGTGCCCTTCGAACCGCGGCTGCAGTGCCACTAAGGCCTTCAAACCGTCTGTTGACGACTTCGCCGCGCTAGCAGTCCGGTTGGCCTCGACCAAGAACTTACAGAACTCGGTAGGCGTCAGCGACGGAGCCGCGGCCGCCGGGCTAGTGACGGGCGGCATGGACGGCACCGGCACGGCAACAGGCGCAGTACTGTCACGGGAACAACCTACGGCGCCCACAAGTACAACTGCCACTAGGCGCAGTCCGAACCTGTGGCGCCGCATGTCTCTGCTGCCAGCTTCTTTGCGCATATTACTTCCTCATGCAGTCTTGAGGAGATCACAGTGTTGTGCGACATTGGACGGCCGCTGATCCATCAGCGGGTGCTCCTCGCGTACTAAATCAGCCCAACGCCTCTCGATACGTTTCGGTCGAATGCGGCGACGCAGTGTGCCCGGCTAACCCGCGCACTCTGCCGCTGACCACGACAACAGCCCGAACACTCGACGCATCCGTAGACATCTTCCGGCGTTGACGATGTCGCGAGCTATATGAAGCTGGTGCTTGGCCTCCAATAACTGGCCGAACTCTTTTGCCGCGCCGCTAAAGACAAGAGCGCAAGAAACCTTGGTGAAGGCGGACAAGGCTCGCCACGTCTTGATGCCGACTGCCACCGCACCTGGACCCGAAGCGGAAGATGCACCTGCGGCAGCCGTTCCAACGCCGGTCGCAAACACCTCTCCCAAGTACACGCACGTCAGGCCTAGCGCGCCCTTGGCTACGTCGCGCGTGTTGATCATCTCATATAGCTCAAGGCCATCGCATATATTTTCACTCAGGTTAGCGAGAGACGCCTTTCCGCCGAACCTGGCCGCCGCCGCGATGACTGCGCACTTCGTCGTTGCCGACACTTCCATGCCGTCGGGAGCGCCCCAGCCCTCACACACCTGGTAAAGACTCGCTGCTCGGTTGTAATTAGTCTCAGAGCCGCCGAAAATGCTGTGCGACGACTGACGGGCATTCGGATATGCCGTAACGCAAGGGTCACCCACAGGCCGTGGCTTCGACGTCGTCGACGGAGGCGTGCCGGGATCAGCTCCCCCGGTGGAGACACTCGTATTGCCGTTGTTTACGGGCGGCGGGGCAGCGCCTCCGCTTGAGCCCCAGCGGACGTGGTTGGACGGCACACCACCTGCCACGACCCAGTGATCTGGTCCGTCGGCCGAGTAGCAGTGCCGCTCCGTGTATGCGTGACCAGCACCATCCGTCCGAAGCTTGAACGGATAGAACCCGCCCGGACTGACACTGTCGTAGCAGTCTACGGGGATATCGCTGTTGGCTGCGAAGTACTGGAGCGTAATCGCGTATCGGTACCCGGACTGCGCAGCGGGACCTCGCGCCAGCGTGACAGTTCGCCGCGGGGCAGGCGGGGCCGACGAAGTCGGCGGTGGCTGCGGCGGCGAAGTGGTGGGAGGCGGCGCAGCACCGCAATCAGGTACCGCGAAGTCGGTGTTGTGAGTGTAGGGACCGCCCCAGGATCACCATTCATAAAGGTGTTAGCGGGCGAATAATACTGATTGTTCCACGGGGAACTGGCGATTCTGTACCAGTAACCGTCCGGATTAACACTTTGGATGTACGGATCGTGAACCTTACACGACACCTGCACCCACTGCGCCGGTTCGATGCGCGGGCCCATGTCGGAGGCGTTGTGGTAGTTCTTGAAGGTGTTGACGCCGTGCCGACCCTGCTGCTCAGCGTAAGTGGTCTCGGCGCGTGCTGGCGCCAGAAGGACCGAACCCAACATCAGCGCAGCTGAAAGCAGCGCCTCGCGTTCACGCTTCATGCGCCGGTCCCCCTCCGGGTAGGTACATCCGGAACCGTAGCCACGATCCCTGGTGTCGGATATGGCTCAAAGTGATGGGGTGGTCCCGATGCCGAAGATGGCGACGCATAGCCTTATTGGCCCGTCTCGTCCCTGGCGCCAAGCGGTAGACGGCATGCGCCCAGCGAGCCGGGGCGGCTCTACCAAGGCCGATCCACCGTGGGCCTTGAGGCGGAGCAATGGCTATCCCAACCTGCCAGCGAGCTCGACCGTCGGCCACTGTCCGTCAAGGTCGAGCCGTCCCTATGGTTAGGTCCAGTCGATCCGCGAGCCAAAAGCGGGCCCCAGACGGCCTACCGACGCGACGCGTGCTAGCAGAGGGACTAGACGATGTTGAGTGCGGCGCGCAGAAGCGCCGCCTGCTCACGCCGATCCGGATCGTCGCTGGTGATCGCCTCATTGACCGCGTCGACCCACGCCGGCTGATACAGCACCTTGTTCACGCGGTCGGCGAACGCCCGGCGGGCGGCCGCCGCCAGCGCCGGGTCCTCCGGTTCGGACTCGTCTGTGGTGAGCCATTCGCGGAGCGCGAGGAGTGCGGCGCCGCGGCTGATGACGGGCGGGCGGACAGCCAGCCGCTGCAGGATCTGGTCGATCGCGCGAGCGGCGTCGGGGTAGCTGGCGAGGGTGAGCCCTGGCCCGCCGGTCTCCGACATCGCGCCGATCATCTCTGTGGCCGCGTCCACGAGCGCCTCGTCCTCGTCGATCTCGAGCGCGCGAGCGAGGTTGCATCCGATCGCGACGAGGGCTGCGGTGTAGCCGAGGTCGACCTCGTTGCGGAAGCCGTCTCGTAGTAGCCAGGCCCGGACGTCTGGCAGTTGCGAGTCATAGAGGCGGTAGACGATCTCGACGCGTCCCCATCCGGTGACGTGCCGGCCGACCTCCCAGAGGACGCGGTCGGGGGTCTTGAAGGTGGCCCGGATGGCGACGGCGCAGTACAGCGTGAACTCGTCGTGGCGTCCGAGGGTGAGGAACACGTCGAGCGCGTCGGGGCTGATGGTGGCGCCGAGCAGCGCGATCCCGAGCTTCACTGGCTCGCGGCGGTCGCCGCGGGTCGCGAGCCAGCGGCCGATCTCGCGGACGCGGTCGAGGTCGATGCCGGGCTCGGCAAGGACGGCGCGAAGTACCTGGTCGACGTAGGCGATCGCGCGCGGTTCGGCGGTGATCCGGTAGAGGTGCGTGAGGGCGTCGCTGGGCGGGTCGTCGACGGTGAGCACGAGGATGCTGTCCCGGACCTCTTCCGCGAGGAGGGGGTCAGCCGGTGGGGCGATGTGCCGGCCGGTCATGCCGTCGAGGGCGCCCGGCGCCCAGCGGATGCCGCCGGGGAACGGGCCGAGCAGAGGTTCGTCCGGCAGCGTCTGCCCCGCGCTGTCCAGGCCGATGCGTTCGCGGTGGCGCAGGAGGAAGTCGTGGATCGACGGCCCGAGCTCCGGCTGCTGCTGCCGGTCGAGCGACCATGCGCCTCGTCTCAGCCGCACCACTCTCACCTCGCTCCCGGCGTGAACGCCTGCTCTGGAGATTCTCAGCCGGGGCCGCGGGTTCGGTGAACCGAATACCGGCGCCCGTCAGGACGTCGGCGCCTCGTCCACGCGCCGCCGGCGCCCCTGGCGGGTGTCGTAGACCTGCAGCGGTGGCGCGCCTTCCAGGGCGTGGCGGTCGGTGGTGAGGGCGGCGACGCCGAGGCCGCGGGCGATGCGGGCGATGTTGCGTGCGCGCTCGTCGCTGGTCGTCACGACGAGGAGCGTGTGGTCGGGCCGGTGCAGGTAGCGGATGAGCTTGCGGCGCCACGCGCCGCGTGCCTCGGTGCCCCGGTCGACCTCGACGGCCCACGCGCCGGACGCGTCGCCGAGGGTCCACCGGAGCCGCAGGTCGGGCAGTGGCGCGCCGGGCTCGTGCCAGGTGCGGAGCTCGGCCTCGCCCTGCCACGCGGTGACCTCGATCCCGCCGAGCGCGCCTGGCCGCGTGAGGGCAGCGACCGTCTGGGAGACGGCGAGGGTGTGCGCGAGCTGCGCGTCGGGTGGCCGCCACGCGTCCCGGTATGCACCGTCGATCGCGGCGGCGTTGCGGCCGGCGCCGTAGAGCCAGACGTGCGCCCCAGGCCCGGCCGGGACGTGCCGGCGGCGGAGGTAGCCGGCGGCGGCGAGCTCGCTGAGCCGCCCGGCGAGGGTCTTCACCGACGTGCCCGGCGAGACGAGCTGCGTGAGCGTCGGCGACGTGGCCCACCCGAGCGACCACGCGGCGTGCACGAGCCGGTGGTCTCTCGCGGTCAGGGAGACCCGGGGCGTCCGCATCAGAAGCCGTCCTCGGGTTCGGTGGCGTAGCCGAGCTGGATCGGCCGGCCGGGCAGCCGGACGGCGCCGGCGAGCCGGTCGGCGGCGTGGCCGGATCGCAGCGCTGTCGCGGGCGGCAGCGAGCGGGCGGAGACGACGGGCTGCGGGGTGCCGTCGCGGGTGATCCGCCAGTAGCACTCGTGCGCGGCCTGCGCGCGGAGGTCGTCGGCGTCGAACGGCGCGAACAGCGGTGCGAGGTAGTCGGCGTCGGCGCTTCCGGTGCGGAACGCGGCGAGGGTGCCGACGTTCGCCAGCAGCGTCGACAGCACGTCGGGGCCGACGGCGTGCAGCCGCGAGAGGTTCTGGTTCGCGACGACGAGCCCGAGCCCGTACTTCCGGGTCGCGGTCACGATCTTGGCGAACGTCGACAGCGCGAACTCCTGGAACTCGTCGATGACGGCGACGACGGGTGGCCGCTGGTCGGGCGGCCGCGCCTCGCGGGCGAGGGCGGCCTGGTAGAGCTGGGTGACGAGCAGGGAGCCGATCAGCTCGACGGTGCCCTCGGGCACGAGGCCGCGGGGGAGGTTGACGAGCAGGACGCCGCCGTTGTCCATGACGTCGTCGAGGCGCAGGCCCGGGCCGGGGTCGCCGAAGACGGTGGCGAGGACCGGGTTGCGGTCGAAGTCGGCGGCCTTGTTGAGGATCGCGCGGACGGTGCGGGAGCGGTCGTCGGGTGCGAGGGAGGCGAACTCGCGCCACCGGGCGGCGACCCGCGGGTCGTTGGCTCGCTCGACCACGTCGCCGCGGAACGCGCCGTCGGTGAGGAACCGCGGGAGCTGCGCGAGGCAGCCGTCGCCGGCAGCGACGAGGGCGGCGAGCGCGGCTTCGAGGAAGTGCATGAGGTTGGGCGCCGCCGCGCGGTCGAGCCGCCACAGGTCTGCGAACACGGCGGTCACCGCGGCGCTGCGGACCGCGCGCGCCACCGCCGCGGCACCGTCGTTCGCGGACGGCGGGAGCCACA
This sequence comes from Frankiaceae bacterium, assembly GCA_035940575.1. Lineage (GTDB taxonomy): Bacteria > Actinomycetota > Actinomycetes > BP-191 > BP-191 > BP-191. The sequence goes on from DASZER010000010.1 coordinate 112,781, forward strand.
GCGGGTTGACCGTGGGGAGTGCGTAGGGGTCGGTGATGTCGAACAGCCGGACCCGCTCCGCCACCGGGTCGGGCACCGTCGCGAGGACGTTGCGGGTGAGGTCGCCGTGCGGGTCGAGCACGACGGTGGCGGTGTTCTGCGCGGCGAGCTCGAGGACGAGACGGACGAGCATCGTCGTCTTGCCGGTGCCGGAGGGGCCGATGACGTAGGCGTGGGTCATCAGGTCGCGGACCCGCACCCCGACCGGCTCGCCGCCGTCCCGGTGGGTGGTCTCGGCGAGCACCAGCGTGTCCGGCGGCGCGGCGAGGCGCTGCTCCCGGCGGCGGGCGCCGGTGCGGGTGAGGTGCGGCACGACGAGGTCCGGCCCAGGCAGGTGGCAGAGGCCGGCGAGCTCGGCGGTGCCGAGCACGAGCCGCTCCCGCCGCGCGACCGCGCCGTCGAGCAGGCCGTCCCAACCGTCCACGTCGATGGTGGCGGCGGGGTCGAGCGCGTTCTGGCCGGGCACGGCGAACTGCCCGAGCGCCGCCGCGAGCGCGGCGTGGCCCTCGGCTGCGCGCGCCGCGGTAGCCGCCGTCCACGCGGTACGGAGCGTGACGGTGAACGCGGCCTGCGCCGCCTTGCCGTTGACCCACTTGAGCTGCGCGTCGAGGTCGGCGTGCACGACGGCCGCCGGGGTCGGCGCGGCCGGCTCGGCAGAGGTGGACAGCAGCGACGTGACGACGGTCTCGATGATGTCGAGAGGCACGTTCAGCGCCCGCGCCCACAGCGGCTGCGGCACCTCGCCGCGGGCGAGGGCGAGGGCGAGCGCCTTCGCGTCGCGGTGAAACCGCACCGGCGCCGGCTCAAGCGCGAGGTGCACCAAGCCGCACTCGCCGTCCGCCGTGGCCTCGGTGAGCGCGCCGAGAGTCATCGCCATCGGCTCGCTGTTCTCGAACTCGCGCACCGTCTTGACCGGGTAGGCCGCGTGCTCGCGCAGCCGCCACCGCGTCCCGGCGACCGCGGCCGGCCTCTCGGGCAGCGGTGGCGCCGCGTCGACGACCTCGACGTCCGGGTACGTCGCCCGCAGCAACGCGCGGATCGGGACGACGCGGGAATGTTCGGCGCGGAGGTAGATGCCGACGTGGCGCGGCGCGCCGACGAGCGCGATCTCCGTCCACTGCCCGCGCCGGGTGGCGGCGTGCAGGGCGGCGTAGAGCTGCTCGGCGGTGAACGGCGCGGACCGGTTGTCGCGCGGCACCACGACCTGCAGCCAGGTACGCGGTTCAGGTGATCGGCGCATGGCGGCCCTCCCAGAGCCGGAGGTAGGGGTAGGGGTTGATCTCGCCGGCGACGGAGCCGGTCTTGCTGATCCCGAAGTGCAGGTGCGGCTCGGTGGTTCGGGCGTTGCCGGTGTTGCCGGACAGCCCGAGCCGCGTCCCGGCCTCGACGACGACACCCGGCTTGATCGACGGGTCGAGGGCGGCGAGGTGGGCGTAGTAGTAGCGCCACCCGTCCTCGCCGCGCAGCGTCACCGTGATGCCGCCCTTGCCTGTCTCCACCGGTGAGGTGCGGAGCACCTCGGCGCGCACGCAGGCGACGACCGGGGTGCCGATCGGCGCGAAGATGTCGTTGGCCGGGTAGTCGTGGTGACCGTTCACGTAGTCGCCCGGCGGGGTCATCGGGAACGCGTAGCGGGTGGAGTCGAGCGGCGGCCCACCGGGGCTGTAGTGGTAGCCGAGCTCGGCCGCCTTGGCGAGGACGGTGGTGGCGTAGGCGGCGGAGCCGCCGTAGCCGCGCAGCGCCTGGGCGGCGTCCCACCCGCCGCCGTCCAGCCGCCCGCTGACGAGCAGGTGGTTCGCCGCCGCGAGCACCGCGGGCCCGGGGTCGAACGGCGTCGCACCCGGCACGACGTTGAACCGCAGCCACGAGTCCGGCAGGAACTGCATCAGCCCGAGCGCCGGGCCGCCGGGGATCGGCTCCCCGACCGCGTCGACGTCGAACCTGGACTCGACGTCGGCGACCGCGACGAGCAGCGCGGGCGGCAGCACGAACCGCCGCGCCGCCGCGACGAAGAACGGCCGGAGGGGCTCGGGTGCGGCGGCGACCTGCGCCGCGTCGTCACCCGCGACCGCCGCGGCCGGGGCGGACGTGGCGGCGCCGACCGCGAGCAGCGCGAGCAGCGGGAGCCCGAGCACCGCGCACAGGACCGCGAGCAGGAGGCGCTTCATCGTGACCTCGGCCCGGACGACGCGAGCTCGTGCTCGGCGGGATGCGCCACGATCCGGACCGCCGCCCGCAGGCCGGGGGTGAGGAGCAGGCCGTGACCGCGCCGCCCTGCGCGGAGCAAGGCCGCTTCCGGGGCGGTGAGGCCGAGACCCGCCGCCACCGCGGCCCGGTCGTGGTCCTCGCAGCCGAGGAGCAGCTTCGTCGCGGTGTTCGCGAGCACCGCCTGGCCGGAGTGGTTGGCGAGGAAGTCCGCGAGGCGCTGGGTCACGACGTCCACCGCGAGGTGGTACTTCCGCGCGCGCCGGGCGAACTGCGCCAGCAGCTCGGCGGCGGCCGGGTCATCCAGGAGGAGGTGCGCCTCGTCGATGACGAGCAGCCGCGGCTTCGCGACGGCGCCGGTCGTCGCCCGGTCCCACGTCCACGCCAGCACGCAGGCCATCACCGCGGGCCGTGCCCGGGCCGGGACCGACCGGAGGTCGAACACGACGAGCGGCGGCGGGTCCTCGAGATCGGGGTTCGCCGCGAACAGCTGCGCGAGGCTGCCCGACGCGGCGGGTGACAGTCGCGCCGCGAGGTCGGCGCCGGTGAACGGCGGGTGCGCGCTGACGTCGGCGAGGACGTCGATGAGGTCGTGCATGGTCGCGCGGTGGCCGATGTCGGCGCGGAGCACCATCAGCGCCCGGTCGAGCAGCGCCAGGTCGACGGCGGTCAGCGGCCCGCCGAGCAGCGCCGCGGAGACGCTGGCCAGGACCGCGAGCCCTTCCGCCGCCGCGAGCCCCGGGCGGGTCGCGAGGCCGACCGGGTCGAGGCCGGCGGGCTCCTCGCCGACGGCGAGGACGAGCCCGCGGAGCACGTCGCCGACGCGGGTGAACTCGCCCTCCGGGTCCACGACGACCGCCTCGGCGCCGCGGGCGCGCCAGCGGCAGACCTCCAGCTTCGTCGCGTAGGACTTCCCGGCGCCGCTGGTGCCGACGACCAGCCGCGCCGGGTTGTGGAGACGGAACCGGTCGACGCGCAGCGGCGCGCCGCTCGCCTCGTCAGCGCCCGCGAGCACCCCGGTGCCGATGAACGCGGGGCCGAGCGGCGCGGGAATGCTGGCCGCCGCGGAGGAGGCGTCGACCATCCGCCACCGGCCCGGCAGCGGGCTGCCCCCGGCGGCGGCCGCAGCCCACGCGGCGCGCTGCCGGAACACCAGCACCCGCGCCTCCGCGCGCCACGGCGCGAGGGCGTCGTGCAGCGCGTGGGTCCGGTCGTCGAGCGCGCCGAGGTCGTCCGCGACCACGGTCAGCAGAAGCTGTGCCCACCACGCCGTCGTCGCCCCGGCCTGCACGGCCTCCCACAGCGCCTCCGCCGCGTCGATCGCCTGCGCCGTCGCCGGGTCGGCGACCCGCCCGGCCTGCTCGTCGACGGCCGCCGTCGAGACCAGCGTCGCGACCCGGCGGCGGAAGTGCGCGGCGGCGACCGCGACCGGAACAGGACGCAGGTGCAGCGACACGGTGTCGGCGAAGCCGCGCAGCGCGCCGGTCCAGCCGAGCGGCACCTGCGCCGGCCACCGGGTGAGGACGAGAGTCCGGGCGACTCGGCCGTCGTCGATCACCGCGGACGTCGGCCGCTCCCGCACGACGCTCGCGGCGGCGGCCTCGGCGGTGTCGGGGACGAGGCACTCCGCGGGCTCGGTGCCGATGACCTGCGTCTGCCAGACCGTCGCCTCCGCGGCGAGGCGTCGCGCCAGCACGGCTTCGGCGGCGGTGCCGGTCGCGTCGTCGGCGCACGTGCGCCGCTCGTGTCGGACCTGCACGGCACGCCCCGCGTCGAGCACCGACACGAGCCGGGCCAGCACGCCGAGCTCACCGTCGTGGTCGAGCAGCGTGACGTCGGGCTGCGCGAGCAGGTAGCGGGGCTCAGCCGCCGAGGGTGTCGTCGACCCATGCGTCCACCGCATCGTCGATCGCCTCCTCCCACGGGTCCGGGGCGGGCACCTGCACGGGCACCGGCACGACGACGACGCGGGTCACCGGAGCAGCCGGGCCCGGAGCGGGCCAGCGCGCCGCCGCGACGGCCACCACCGCCACCGCCGCGAGACCGAAGACGACCGCCCTCCACGGGCGACGCCGGCGGACGCGACTTCGCAGGCGTTCGTCCTCGGCCGTCGTCGCGTCCGCCGCCCGCGGCGCTTCCTCGACCGGCCGGACGTGGACCTCGTTCACCTCGGCGATGCTCTCGGGCTCGGTACCAGGTTCGCCGGCCGCCGGTGCCTTGTCTGGACGCTCGTTGCGGCGCCGCCGCAGGTACGCGACGGCGGCGGGCAAGAGCCTGTCGAGCGGCTCGCCGTACGGGCGGATCGCGGCTCCGGCGAGGGCGACCAGCGCGAGCACAGCACCCGTGACGACGCGCAGCGGCGAGCCGCCGCCGAGCACCATCACCGCGACGCCCGCCGCGGCGACGGCGAGGTACGCGGCGTGGCGGAACGTCAGCGAACCGGCGAGCCGGTCCTCGACACCCGTCTCAGCAGGGACCGGAACAGTGACGCGCTGCGCGGTCACTGGAGGGCCGCCACGACGAGCCCGACGATGACCCGCGCCGACAGCGCGATCGCGAGACCCGCACCCGCGGCGACCAGACCGTTCTTCGCCTCGAGCTGCTTGCTCGGGTTCCCGCCCGCGCTCGTGTACTTGACGCCGTTGATCGCGATGAACAGCACGGCGACCGACGCGGCGATGGCGGTGACGTAGTTGGCGAGGTTGTTCGCGAACGACTTGACCTGGGCCATGCCCTCGTCACCCGGCTGCGCCCATGCGTTCGACGCCCCGACCATGACCACGGCCATCGACGCGACGAACCCGCGCCGCCACCGCTTGACCCGCCCGCCGCTCTTGTCCTTGTCCTTGCTCTTGCTCTTCTTGATCTTGTTCTCTCTCACTTCTCTTCTCTCTTCCTGCTGTTGTTGCTCTCTGCTGCTCCACCTGGCTGACCTGCCTCCCTCTCCGAAGTGCGTGTCGAGGGAGTGGCACTTGGTCGGGGGCGCGAAGCGCTTCCGACCAAGTGCCGCGAACCGCGCACGCACGGAGGAGAAACCGCAGGTCAGCCAGGTGGAGCAGTCCCGTTCGACGGCCGGCTCTGGGTGGCGCCTCCACCGGCGCCTCCAGTCCGGGGTGGAGGCGCCACTCGGACCGCGGCCGACACGGCGGCGCTGGCGCCTCCGGTCTTGGCCGCTGCGACGGCCCGCACGGCCATCCGGCCGTAGCCGTGGGTGCGTCGGACACGGTGCACGACGTCGCCGCCGTCGAGGCCCATCGCGGCGCCCGCGGTCCAGCCCGGGAGCTTCGCCATGAGGGCCAACGTGGCGACGCCGGCGAGCGCCCCGACGAAGCCGGACTTGTTCGAGCTGAACATCGCGACGTAGGTGCCGATCAGGACCGCGTGCGCGACAGGGAGGAACACCGCCGTCACCTGCAGCCGCCACCACGCGCGCGCCGCCGCGCCGCCGGAGGGCAGCAGGCTGAGACCCATCGCGAACGGCGCCAGGACGATGAGCAGCCACAGCGTCGCCCAGCGGGCGAGCCCGAGGACCGTCAGCACGAGGAGGAACACCACACCGACGACCGTCGTGACGAGCATCGCAAGCGAGCTGCCGAGGTCGCCGCCGAGGATGCGCATGAACGTCGACGTCATCGGGTCCGCGGCGCTGTTCAGGCTCACCTGCGTCAGCGCGTCAACCAGGGTGTTCGCGAGCCGCACCTCGATCGCGACGACCGGCAGGCTCACCGCCGCCGTCAGCAGCGCGCTCGCGAGCCGGACCCCGACCGCCTCACGCGCGGCCAGACCCATGCGGGTCGAGGAGCCGGTGATCATCGCCGTGCCGGAGATCGCGACAAGCAGCCCCGCCAGGACGAACAGCGCGGCGAGCGACGCCGCCCACATGCTGCGCAGCGTCGGCTCGGCGAGCAGGTCCGGCGTGTGCAGGACGTAGCGCAGCACCGGCTCGGCGAGGCTCTTGAGGAAGTCCTCCACGAGACCGCGCAGCAGCTCGCGGATGACCGCGACGATGCCGTCGCCGAGGAGGTCGAACGGGTTGGGGATGATCGGGATGTCCGGCGCCGGCCCGGTCACCGGGGACGCCGCCGGGAGGTAGGCCACAAGGGCGGTAGTAGTGATGGCTGCCTCCGTGTCGGTCGGCGGCCCCAGCGAGCGGGCCGGCGTGTCGAGCACGCTGCGCCTCGGGTGCCGCAGGTCCGGCCCCTCCCGGCGAAGGTTCACGGAAATCTCACGGCGGGTTACCAGAACTTCACGGCGCCAACTTCAGCGCGGGGCCACAACGTGCGGCAGCGCCGCGAGACGCTGCGTCGAGACGACCGCGACGTCCCGCCGCGCGCACGTGGGTGCGGCACCGGACGTCACCAGCCACCGCCCGGAGGGGACGTGGGGAAGAACATCGTCATCTGCCTGGACGGCACCGGGAACGAGCTCAAGGGCGAGGGCAACACCAACGTCGTCGCCCTCTACGACCTGCTCGACCTCACCAACCCCACAAAGCAGGTCGCCTACTACGACCCCGGCGTCGGGACGTTCAGCGCACCCGGCGCGTGGACCCCGCCCGCGCGGCTCGCGTCACGCGTCGCCGGCCTCGCGTTCGGCACCGGCATGAGGCAGAACCTCGCCGAGGCCTACACGTACCTGATGCGCGCCTACGAGCCCGGCGACCGGATCTACCTGTTCGGGTTCAGCCGCGGCGCCTACACCGCCCGCGCGCTGAGCGGGCTGCTGCACACGATCGGCATCTTCCGGCCCGGCGCCGAGAACCTCGTCCAGTACGCCGTCGCCGCCTACACGCGCAGGACCAAGACGGCGAAGCACTGGAAGCAGCTCGACCGCTTCCGCTGGGTCTTCGCACACCGCGTCGACGGCGAGACCCGCGTGCCCGTCGAGTTTCTCGGCGTCTGGGACACGGTCAAGGCGGCGGGCATCCTCCGCTGGGATGCGAAGTGGCCCTACACCCGCAACCTCGCCAACGTCCGCAAGGTCCGCCACGCGGTGTCGATCGACGAGTACCGGCGGCCCTACCGCGACTACCTCGCGGGCAAGGACGCCAAGGCGAAGGTGCAGCCGACGATCTACGAGGTGTGGTTCGCCGGCGTCCACTCCGACGTCGGCGGCACGTTCGAGGACGACCCGCGGCTCGCGAAGATCTCGCTCAAGTGGATGGCGCAGGGTGCGCACGCCAACGGCGTGCTCATGAAGGACGGCCCGTACCGCGCGGTGTGCTCCGCGGTGACCGAGGAGCACGCGAAAGGCAAGCAGCACCGGATGGGCAAGGCGTGGCGGCTGCTCGGCTACCAGACGCGCACCATCCCGGCCGGCGCTCTGCTCCACGACAGCGTCCGCGTTCGACGGGAGGCCGGGCTGGTCCGGGCGAAGCTGCCCGACGACCCGAAGTGGGCGAACCCGGAGTGGACCTCCTAACGCTCCGCCTGCTGCCACTGGCGTACGACGCGTACGACAGGCGGGGTCGGCTAGGACACCGGGCGCGAACGGGCCGACAAATCGGGTGAACCTGCGGCACTTCGGAGGGATCCTCCGATTGGAGGGATGCGCCATGCGAGTGCTCGTGGTCGACGACGAGGAGTCCGTCCGCAGCTTCCTCGGGCCGCTCCTCGAGCGGGAGGGCTTCACCGCCACGCTCGTAGCCAGCGGAGCCGCGGCCGTCGCCAGCGTGCTCGACAGCCGCCCGGACCTCGTCCTGCTCGACGTCAACCTCCCCGACCTCTCCGGCCTAGAGGTGTGCCGGGCGATCCGCCGGCAGCCCGGCTACGTCCCAGTGATCCTCCTGACCGGCCTCGACTCGCGGGAGGACGAGCTCGCCGGCTTCGCCGCCCTCGCCGATGAGTACGTCACCAAGCCGTTCCTGCCCGAGGCGCTCATCGCGCGCATCCGCGCGCTGCTCCGCGTGCAGGCCAGCGGTCAGCGGCGCGTCGTCCACCTCGGTGACGTCGAGGTGGACCTGCTCGCGCGGGAGGCACGCCGCAACGGTGTCCCCCTCTCGATCGGCCCGAAGGAGTTCGACCTCCTCACGTTCCTCGTCGAGCACCCCAACCAGGTCTTCGGCCGCACGCAGCTGCTCGCCGCCGTGTGGGGCGTCGACTTCGACGGCGACCCGCACACCGTCGCGGTGCGCATGTCGATCCTCCGCGCCGCGATCGAGCCGAACCCGAACCGGCCCGAGTACCTGCTGACCCGCAACGGCGTCGGCTACTACCTGCGACTGCCGGACGGTGCGTGATGGGCTGGCGCTGGATCGCTGCTGGCCTGTGGGCCGGGAGCCTCGCCGCGCTCGCCGCCTGGTGGCTGGTCACGCGGCGGCGGGTCGATACCTGGCGGCTGTGGCCGGTGCCCGCTGCGCTGCTCGACGCGGGGGGCGCCGTCCGCGCGCGCACCGGGCCGCCCGGCGGTCCCGACCTCGCCGCGGCGACCGGCATCCCGGCACCGGGGCAGGTCGTCCGCGGAGCGACCGCGGACGGTACGCCCATCGCGGTCGCCGGGTTCCGCGGCGGCGCGCTCGCCGTCGCGCTGCCGCGCGACCCGGTGATGGACCGCCGCGACGCGATGCTCGCCGAGCTCGCGCCGCGACTCGCGCACGACGTCTACACACCGCTGACCGCCGTCGTCGGGCACCTCGACCTGCTCGCGCACGAGCCGATCAGCGACAGCGCGCGGCAGTCCATCGCCGTCTGCCGGACCGAGGTGGAGCGGATAGCGGCGATGAGCCGGGACCTGCTTGCGCTCACGGCGTTGCGGGGTGGTACCGCGACGCGCATCAACGCCTACGCCGGCGCCCTCGCCGAGGAAGCCGTCGCCGGCGTCCTCCCGCTCGCGGACGAGCTCGGCGCGGCGATAACGTTCGAGGCGCCGGCCGAGGCGGCGATCGTCAACGTCGCGGAGGGCGACCTCATCCGTGCGCTTCGCAACCTGCTGCTCAACGCGTTGCGGCACGGCCTCGGTGACGCCCGCGTCGTCACGCTTCGGGTCACCGGCACCGACGACACGGTCACTTTCGCGGTGATCGACTCGGGACCGGGCGTGGCGCCGGAGAGGCTCGACGCGCTTTGCCAGCCGATGGTCCGCGGCGATGGCACCACCGGCCCGGGCAGCGGTCTCGGCCTCGCGATCGTCGCCGAGGTGCTCCGCGCCCACGGCAGCCGCCTCACCGTCACGCACGACACGGGCGGCGCGACCTTCGCGTTCACGCTGCCCCGGGTGCTCCGGTGAAGCCCGCGCCTCGGCCCGTGCGGCCACCGGCCAGGATGCTCGCGATCGCCGCCGGAGTGGTGATGCTCTCAGGGGCGAGCGTCGTCGCGGTGCCGGAAGCGCTGCGTTCGGACGGCCTCACCGCGCGCACCGTCGCCAGGCTCCTCGCCGACGCCGTGCCGGACGACGCCGAGGACGTCCGCGTGAACGGCGTGTACGGGTCGGCGCACGAAGGCACCTGGCAGTTCGTCGCTCACCTCACCTGGCGCGGGCCCGACGGCGCCGTGCACGGCGGCGGGACCGAGCTGCCGCAGAACGGCGGTCAGCCACCGCTCCCGTCTGAGCTCTCCCAGGAGAGGCTCGACGAGGAGCACCGAATCGGCTGGACGATGGCGACGCTGCATCGCGCCCTCCGCGACATCGACATCGGCGGTGCGGATCTCGCGATGCTTGAGCTCGCGATCCGGCCGGGCGTGGACGCCACGGTGGTCGTCTGCGCCGCCGATAGCCGTGGCGTCGCCGCGGAATGCACCGAGCGCGACCACCGGGGCCGTGTCGTCCGACGCTTCGCGGAACGACTCATTGTGCATCCCGGCTGGGACGCCGTCAGCGTGCAGCGGGAGTCCGCGCCCGTGACGACGCCGTTCTGACATGAGCGCGGCATGTACGCCGACAGCGGTGCCGTCGCGTACAGCACCGCCGCCCCCGCTGCGTCGCGGCCGCTACGGGAGGAGGGGCCATACCTTGATCGCGACCGTTGCCAGAGCGTTCTGCCGCTTGGCGATGGTCGTCTCGTCCCACGTGCTCTCCTTCGCGACGTCCTTCGTGAGCTGGAACTGCGACGCGGCGAGCACGGGCTTCTTCGCGGCGAACCCAGCCGCGCCCAGGCGCCCATTCGGCCCCTTGGGCAGCAGGCACAGGTTCCCGATCCGGTCGGGCAGGACGCGCCGCTGGTCGGGGGTGAGCGCGGGCCACGTGTTGCCGCTGTTCTTCGGGAGGACGTGCTCGAGGTTGACGGCGTCGGTGTTGGTGTTGGGCACCAGCTCCGGGTGGGGCTTCTTCGCCTTGTGCCGCTCGATGGCGTACAGGTAGTACCGGGCGAGGGCGCTCTTCGTCACGCGCGCGATTGCGAACTTCGCCTTGAAGTCGGTGTCACCGGGGATCTGCGGCTGCACCTCTGCGAAGAGCTGCTCTCGGGTGGTGATCGTGCCGGCGCGGACCTTGACCGCGGCGCTGCAATAGGCGGACTCGACGGCGGAGTTGTTGACGGTGCCCTCCACCAGCAGCCGCACCGACCAGTTCACGAGGACGCGCAACGCCTGCTTCACCTTCGACCGTGGCCACTCGGCGAGCAGCGCGAGGAGGAGCTCCTTGTTGGGGGCGAGGTCGAACTTCGCGAGCACGGCGACAGCCTCGCGGTCCGTGTCGGTGTAGTCGTCCCAGATCTCGTGCGTGGGCGACAGGAGCGCCGCATAGTGCTTCGCGGCCTTCTCAAGGTCACGGGCGAACGTGCGCACCTTCGCCGTTGACGTGATCTCGTTCTTGAACTCCTTGTAGAGGTCGCGTTCCCGCGTAACGCCTTCCCGGGAGCTCCAGTAGTGCCGCAGGAACGTCGCGAACTCGTGGTCCGACGCCGTGGTCTGCAGCGAGCCGAGCGCGCGGTCCCAGCTGGTCCGGACGCTGTCGAGGTGGGCGCCGCTCTTGGAGTACAGGAAGTTCTTCAGCAGGTCGGCCACGGTGAGGCCCGCGCCGCGGTCGTTCAGCGTCTCGAAGATCGTGTAGGCGTCCGCCTCGGTCGGCACGGTGACCGTCACCACAAGCACCCGGTCGCGCAGGAAGTTCACGAACTCCTTCAACTGGGTGGGCCAGACGGTCCCGCGGGCGGCGACGAACTCGGCGACCTTCCGGGTGAGAAGCGCGTAGGCGTCGGCGATCCGCTTATGCGATGAGCGCTGGGGCGTGGTGGCGGCGCCGCCGACCACCCGCTGCAGGTAGAAGTCGTCGTCGTCGGCGTTGAGCACGAGCCGCGGCGTGGGGTCGTCGTCACCGAGCTCGCTCTTGACGAGGTACTCGTTCGCAATGATGTCGGCGTCGCCCTGGCGTCCGTTGGTGGCGTAGGCGTCGCGGATCGCGGCGAGCAGGATCGAGCAGGTGGCCAGCCGCTGCTGGCCGTCGATGACCCGGAGCCGTCCGGGGTTGACGGTGTCCGGGGTGAGGACCACCGTGCCGAGGAAGTACTCCGCTGCGGGGGCCGAGAGGAAGGCGCCGACCAGGTCGTCCCAGAAGTCGCCCACCTGGTTGTCCTCGTCGAGCTCCCACGAGTACGACCGCTGGTAGACAGGCACAGACAGCGCCTTGTCGGCGATGAGGTGCGCGATCCCCTCGTGGTCGAACTGCAGAGTCCCCGGCATGCCGCCTCCCCTGTGTTTGCGCAAACAGTACCCAGTCCTGCTACGTTTGTGCAAACAGGCGCAGTGTTTTGGAGGCGGCTATGGCGAGTGTGATCCCCTGCATCCAGGGGCGCATGGGCAGCACGACGTACTACGAGACGACTATGCCCGCCCGGGAGCTTGTCGTCGCGGCACGTCCCGCGAGCGACCTGGACGGCTGGGCGACGCAGAGCGTGGAGGAGCGGTTGCAGCGCGAGCTGAACGACAAGCGGGTGCGCGAGGAGATCGTGCCCTACCTCGCCCGCTCGGCGGACAGGTTCTTCGGGTCTGTGATCGTGCTGATCTACAAGGGGTCGGTGACCTTCGAGCCGCTGGAGCAGGTGAGCGGCAAGGTGCCGGCGGCGTACCGGGCGATCGCCAAGCGGATGGGGTTCCTGACGATCGACGGTGGACAGCTCATCGTCCTCGACGGCCAGCACCGCCACCGGGGGCTGCAGGAGGTGATCCAGGCCCGCAACATCGACGGCGAGTTCGTCGGCGACGTGCCCACCGACGACGTGTGCGTGATCTTCATCGAGCACGAAAGCGACCAGAAGACTCGACGAATCTTCAACAAGGTCAACAGGTACGCCAAGCCGACGACGCGCGGAGACAACATCATCACCTCTGAGGACGACGGGTACGCGATCCTCACCCGCTACCTGCTCGAGGACGGCGCGCCGTTGGGGGTGCGCGGCCTGAACGGCGAGACGGCGTTGGTGAACTGGAAGAGCAACACACTCGCAGCGCGGAGCACGCAGCTGACCACGGTGAGCGCCGTCTACGAGACGGTGAAGGACATCCTCACGATCGAGGGGATGGAGCCTGAGTCGTTCGACGAGAAGAGGCGGGTGAACCGGCCGACGGACGCGGAGCTGGCGGCAGCCTACGAGATTGTCGAGCGGTGGTGGAAACTCGTTCTCGAGGGGCTAGACCCCTACCGCGAGGCGCTGGCGGACCTGCCGTCCATTCCGAGGCGCCGCGACAACGCGTCGCCGGCGTCCTTACTGTTCAAGCCGCTCGGGCAGGTGGCGCTGTTCCGGGGGCTCCTCATCGCCGCGCGCAACGGCATGGAGCCCGCCGCGGTGGTGCGGCGCGCGAACCGGGTCGACTGGCGTATCACGTCCGACCTCTGGCGGGAGACGATCGTTCGAAGCGGCGCCAGGATGGTCGCACGAAAGGAGGCGATGGACCTGGCGGCGCACCTGATCGCCTACCTCGTCGGCGCCGAGGCGATGGAGCCGGCGGACGTGGAGCGGCTGCGGGCGTCCTACCTGCGGGCCCGCAGCGAGGACGAGTCCGAGGCACTGCCCGAGCCGGTCGCGGCATAGGGGCTGGCTGCACGCGGCCCGCGAAGATGCCAGCACTGATAGCCCCTGCGGACGAGCACTTGAACAAGAGGTCCTATCCGGCTGCCCGCGTCCGGCAGACGCCGCTCGTGGATGCACGGCTCGGCGGTCATCTCACCTCCCTCGCGAGCTTGCGCGCCCGTCGGGGTCGACCCGCCTCGTACGGCCACCAGGTCTCTTCATAGTCGGCTTCGACGCGGACGCTGGCGTTCTCCGTCGCCTACCGCGGTCGCGGTCTCACCCCCCGCGGACCTCGCACGGTTTGTCGCAGCCGCTCGTCCGCGGAGACGGCGTGGTGGGCGCAGGTTAGCCGCGCCGGACTCGCCACCTCAACGAAGTGCTCGCCGCACACGGTCCGCGCATGACAGGGCGCCCACGCCTATTCGGCGCGCGGCTCAGCAACAACCCGCTCGAGCAGGCACGGCGATCCAGCGCGTATAGCCCAGCGGCTCACTGGGATGCAGGGTATGACTATCGTCCTGGACGGGACTTCCCGACAGGCGCCCATCAACGAAGCCCTGGTCTGCGCTACTACAGTACTCCGGGCGGTAATAGCCGAATCACCAAAGACGTCCGTATGCTACGTAGCCTGCTGACAGCCTGGGAGAGTCGATGGCTGGTCGAGACCACCATGATACTGGGACTCCGCCCTCTCATGCGACTTACGAGTACCTTCCGGTCGGCGACCTGCCTTCGGACGGTCTCCAAGAATTATCTGACGCCTACTTTGATTCCGAGGCGGCAGAATACGACCGCTTTGACACACAAGTGCAGCGACGGTCCCAGTATCTTAAAGCCGTAAACACGTACGTTGCCCGCAAAATTCAGGAACTCCCGACCTGCCACCTAATCATCAGTTTCGGATGCGGCACCGGGCGGCGCGAACAAGAAATTGTTGCCATGACACCTCACCGTCCCCGGGTGGTGGGAGTGGAGCGAGCCGCGACAATGGCTCGCATCGCAGAACGTCGCGGACTTACCGTCATTCCGTCGATGAGACATTGGCCGGAAACCTCAACAGCAGACTGCGTATTGGCCCTATACTCCTTCGTCCATCTTCCGGACGTCGAGTCCCGCAAAGAGGTGCTCCGCTCGCTTGCCTCGGCTCTTCGCCCCGATGGACTCCTCATACTAGACGTCTTTAATCTCAATGATAACTTTGAGTGGGCCTCGAAGCTGGCCGACGGCGGTCGAGGGAGGATGCCGCCGACAAGCGGTCCGCGTCGAGGCGACACACTTTATCGAAGGGTGGGTCACCGTGAAGTGTCCTTCATGCACTACTTTACCGTATCGGAGATCGCGGTCTTGGTGGAGGAGGCCGGGCTGGTGCTCACCGACTTGCTTGGCGTCGGACACGGTAACAGCCCTGGCCAGATAGGGGTTCCCTTAGATGCGGGCTGCATTCTCGTCGCGGCGATCAAGCCTTCAACAAGTCATTGAGTCACTCGTCGACCGGCGAGGAATAGTTCAGAATGCCACCGCTCGAACAGCCTAACGATGTGGTCTTCGCAAGCGCGGACAACTACGTCCTCGAAGCCAGCAGTGCGGGACACGACCCAACCGAACCAGACTTCGCGGGAGCCGTCCACCTTCTCAAGCACGATGAAGTTCAAGAACGACGGCAGCGAGTGGAGCAGTATCGATGCTTCGTACCGACCGACGCCAGCCTCGGCGGCGCTCAACCGGTCGCGGGTTAAAGCTTCGTTGTCTCGACTGACAACTTCTCGGAAGGTGAGGCCGGCCGCGACTGCTTGCCTGATAGCCAGGTCCCAAGAAGAGCCTGCGGAGTGGGACGTTTCACTCAACTTAGGTGACAAGATTCGAGTGTTCTTTGCCACGCGTGCAGTAGAAATTGCGTTCACGAGCAGCGCCATTGCCTCGGTGCCGGTGTAGTAAGAATAGGTATCCGCCGGGGGAAGGGCAGAACGGAACGCGGCGAACTCCTGTGCCTGCGCTTGAATGAGTTCGGCATGGAAGTCGCATTGTTGGATGTACACAGCGACCAGAAACCCGATGCAGACACAGAGCACGGCTAGACCCGTGCTCTGGCCCGCCCGCTGGTCGCGCGCGACCCCGAGAAATGACCATAGTCGGTCGTATGATACGAGCGCGAGGCTGAGCACGCCTAGCCCAGAACCTAGTCCAATCGCCCAGAACGCCCGCGAGGACCTTCGCATGGCTTGACCCCTGTTCAGTGCGCTGTGTGCGACTCTCCTAGTTGTCGAGGCCCAGTTTCCTCAACTTCGGACGGATTATCATGCTGCAATAGCCAGCGCGCGGGTTAGCTGCATAATAGTCCTGATGCTCCGGTTCAGCCTCATGGAAGGACGAGTAGGGTATAATCGAGGTCACGACTCGGGTATTGAGATTCGCCGCAAGTCGCCTGACGACGCTCTCCGACGCCTCTCGCTGTTGCTCCGACCGATAAAAAATCGTTGAATGATACGCGGGTCCGAAGTTGGCCCCGTCTTGGTTCGGCGTAGTGGGGTCGTGCATAGCGAAAAAGAGATCGAGAACATCTTCGAACGTTATGCACTCACGATCGAATTCGATCTCGACTGCCTCGATCCAGCCAGAGTCTGCGAACCGCATATCGTGCAATTCATAGT
This sequence comes from Frankiaceae bacterium, assembly GCA_035940575.1. Taxonomy (GTDB): domain Bacteria; phylum Actinomycetota; class Actinomycetes; order BP-191; family BP-191; genus BP-191. Next base: position 128,615 of record DASZER010000010.1, read on the forward strand.
ACGACGGGGGGCGTCCGGTGCCGCCTGCGTAGCCGACTCTACTCGAAAGAATACCCGTGGTTCGACGGGCCGCAGCGTCGAGACACCAGAAGCACCCTGCACCGAGCGTGATCACCTCCGGCATTGAGCCATTCCTCCAAGGCCTCTAAAGAAGTACTAGGTCGTCAATCGACATCGGGCTGCCATCGAGTGACATAAGTTCGTCGCCTCGTCCGAGGAGAGGCGATGACAGGACCGGTTCGACATGAAGAACGGAACCCTGTGCAGTAGGGAGTACCGCGACAAGCCGGGTGCCGTCAATCACTAAGAACAGCTGATCCTCGACGGGATAACTAGCCTGCGAGCGACGCCGCATGAGAGCGTTCGTGATGAGGCATCCGATAAGTGGCGTGTGATCGTCCATTAACCGTGTCGGCATGTCATCAGCATCATCGGGCCAGGCTGGCACGCGAACAAACAGGTGCGCGGTCATGAGTAAGATGGTGCTATCGTCAAGTTCAATGACCGCCGAAAAGTCTTTAGCGTGCGTATTTGGCGCCTCATGCTCAAGCAGACCGGCGATTCGCATAAGGCGCCTGCCAACGGGGTAGCTCGCTTCCACGAGTACCTCCTTTCCATGCGATGCCCCGGGAGGCCGGCCAGCCGGGGGCGTCGGCTTCTAGTCTTGCATGGTCGGGGATCGGTCGTTGTTTGGGTCTTGTGCCTGGTCAACGATCGCGATCACCTCAGGGAGGCGGCGATGACCCATGCAGAGCACACCGCGATCCGCCTCGTAGTCCGGTCTAACGAGCCGGGAAGACCGAATATCCGGGTTACCTGCGGATGGCTCGCTCAGCCGTGTTGGTCGGTGGGCGGGCGACCACTTCGGTCG
>DASZER010000011.1:0-85706 GCA_035940575.1 Frankiaceae bacterium
GACCGAGCCCCGGGCGGACTCGGTGATCGCGGTGCCGTTGAAGAGCCAGGGCCGGGTCATCGGCGTGCTCAACCTCTACGACCGCGTCGACGCGGACGAGTTCGACGACAACGACCTCGCGACGATCCGGTCGTTCGCGAACCAGGCCACGGTCGCGATCGACAACGTGCTGCTGCACCAGGAGGCGCAGCGCCTGTCCATCACCGACGGTCTCACCGGCCTGTGGAACTACCGCTACTTCCAGATGAACTTCGACAAGGAGATCGAGCGCGCGAGCCGGTTCCAGCGGCCGCTGGCGTTGCTGATCTTCGACCTCGACAAGTTCAAGCAGGTCAACGACCAGTACGGCCACCAGCGCGGCGACTCGGTGCTCATCGAGCTCGCGACGCGCGTCAAGGGCGCGATCCGCGAGGTCGACACGCTCGCGCGGTACGGCGGCGAGGAGTTCGTGCTGATCCTCCCCGAGACCGACCTCGAAGGCGCCACGCTGGCGGCGGGCAAGATCTGCGAGATCGTCCGGCAGCGGCGCTTCGGCGCGGCCGGCGAGGAGCCGATCCGCGTGACCGTCTCCGTGGGCGTCGCGGTGTACCCGGAGCACGGCCGCGCGGGCGCGACGCTCGTCCGCTCGGCGGACGCCGCGCTCTACGCCGCCAAGGAGTCGGGCCGCGACGGCTACTGGGTCGCGACGCCGATGCCGGACATGCCGTCGGCCGACGACCCGCCGCCCGCGCCGCCCGTGGAGACCGCTCCCGTCATCGAGGGCACGGTCCTCGCCGACGAGGACGACACCGACATCGGCAACGGCACCCGCGCCACCGAGGCGACCGACGCCGTCGACCCGGGCGCGACGGGCGCGAGCGGCGGCGGCGGCGCGGCGGAGGACCGCGCGGACACCGACGAGCCCGAGCCGGCGACGACGGGCCCAGTGGCGTAGTTCGTTAGGGTCGTCGGCATGCGCCGCGTCACCAAGGCAGTCATCCCCGCCGCCGGTCTCGGCACGAGGTTCCTCCCCGCGACGAAGGCGTCCCCCAAGGAGATGCTCCCCGTCGTCGACAAGCCCGCGATCCAGTACGTCGTCGAGGAGGCCGCGCGCGCCGGCCTGACCGACGTGCTGCTCGTGACGGGCCGCGGCAAGCGCGCGCTCGAGGACCACTTCGACCGGATGCCCGAGCTGGAGAGCGCGCTGGCGGCGAAGGGCGACGACGCCCGCCTCGCCCTCGTCCGCGAGCCCGAGGGCCTCGCCGACGTGCACTTCGTCCGCCAGGGCGACCCGCGCGGCCTCGGCCACGCGATCCTGTGCGCCGCCGCGCACGTCGGGGACGAGCCGTTCGCGGTGCTGCTCGGCGACGACCTCATCGACGAGCGCGACCCGCTGCTGGAGACGATGCTCGACATCCAGCGCGAACGCGGCGGCAGCGTCGTCGCGCTCATGGAGGTGCCGCCCGACCAGATCGCGATGTACGGCTGCGCGGCGACCGAGGGCGAGCCCGACGGCGACGTCGTACGCGTCACCGGACTGGTCGAGAAGCCCGACCCCGCCGAGGCGCCGAGCAACCTCGCGATCATCGGCCGCTACGTCCTCTCGCCGAGCATCTTCGACGAGATCCGCCAGACGCCGCCGGGGCGCGGCAACGAGATCCAGATCACCGACGCGATGCAGCGCCTCCTCGCCCGCGAGCCGTTGCACGGCGTGGTGTTCCGCGGCCGCCGCTACGACACCGGCGACCGCGCCGACTACCTCAAGGCGGTCGTGCGCCTCGCCGTCGACCGGCCCGACATCGGCCCTGGCTTCCTGGCCTGGCTGCGCGAGTTCGTGGCGGGCACGTGACCCCGGTCGACGCCCACCTCAAGCGGGTCCTCGGGGAGCTGCACCCGCTCCCCGAGCTCGAGCTGCGCCTGCTCGACGCCCACGGCTGCGTGCTCGCCGAGGACGTCGTCGCCGAGGGGCCGCTGCCGGCGCACGACACCGCGACCGTCGACGGCTACGCCGTCCGCGCGGCCGACGTCGCCGCCGCCACCGCCGAGGCGCCGGTGTCGCTGCACGTCGTCGCGGACGTGCCCGTCGGCCAGGTGCCGACGGTCGTCGTGCAGCAGGCCCTGGCCGTACGTGTCCGCGCCGGCTCGGTCGTCCCGCGCGGGACCGAGGCGGTCGTGCCGGCGGCGTACACCGACGGCGGCATCGCGCACGTGCGCGTCGCCCGGCCGGTGCCGGCGGGCGCGTACGTCCGCAGGGCAGGCGACGACGTCGCGGCGGGCACGCCCGTCCTCTCGCGCAGCGCCCTCGTCAACGCGCCGCAGGTCGCGCTGCTCGCGGCCGTGGGCCGCCGCAACGTCCTCGCCCGCCCGCGCCCGCGCGTCGTCGTCGTCGCCTCCGGCGCGGACCTCGCGGGCGAGGCGGCGGTACGCGACGCCAGCGGCACGGCGATCGCGGCGGCGGTGCGCGAGGCGGGCGGCGTGGCGTACCACGCGGGCGTCGTCGCGGAGGACCCGAGGGAGTTCGCGAACGTCGTCGAGGACCACCTCATCCAGGCCGACCTCGTCGTCGTCACGGGCTCGGGCATCGACGCGGTCAGCCGCGACGTGCTGCCGCGGCTCGGCGAGGTGACGTTCGAGGACCTCGCGATGGAGCCGGCGGGCGTGCACGGGTTCGGGCGGATCGGGCCCGACGGGACGCCGGTGTTCGCGCTGCCCGGCGGCGCGGTCGCGTCGCTGGTGGCGTTCGAGGTGTTCGTGCGCCCCGCGCTGCGGCGGATGCTCGGCTCGGAGACGCTCGGGCGGCCGCACGTGAGCGCGGTGGCGACGCGGTCGTTCGCGTCGGCGCCGGGCCGCCGCGACTTCGTCCGCGCGCGCGTCGAGCGCTCCGCCGACCGCTGGGTCGTGACGCCGGTCGCGCCGCACCTCGCCGGCTTCGCCGCCGCCAACGCGCTGACGATCGTCCCCGAGGACGTGAGCGAGGTCGCCGAGGGCACGCCGTTGCTCACCTGGCTGCTGGAACGCCGCGGCGTATGAGCCGCGCCTGGCCCGCGACCCTGCGCGACGGCGAGGTCGAGCTGCGGCCGTACCGGATGCGCGACGCGGCGGCGTTCAGCGAGGTCAGGCTGTCGAACGAGGCGTGGCTGCGGCCGTGGGAGCCGACCGCGTCGGGGACGTGGGAGGACCGCTTCGCGGTGACGTCGTTCCCGCCGATGCTACGGGCGCTGCGCAGGCAGGCGCGGCAGGGGACGACGTACGCGTTCGCGGTCACCTACCGCGGCAGGTTCGTCGGCGGCACGACGGTCGGCAACATCTGGCGCGCGAGCCTCGGCTCCTGCTTCCTCGGCTACTGGGTCGACGGCCGCCACGCCGGACGCGGCATCGTGCCGACGGCGGTCGCGCTCGCGACCGACCACTGCTTCGGCCCGCTCGGGCTGCACCGCGTCGAGGCGAACGTGCGCCCCGAGAACGCCGCGAGCCGCCGCGTGATGGAGAAGCTCGGGTTCCGCGAGGAGGGGCTGCGCGAGCGCTACCTCTACATCGACGGCGCGTGGCGCGACCACGTGTCGTACGCGCTCACGGTCGAGGACGTGCCGGGCGGATTGCTGCGCCGGTGGCACGCGGTCCGCGACAGATCGACATAACGCCGCGTGTCGCTGCGTGAACATCGCGCGCCGCGCCCCTACCGTCGTTGACGTGCCGCTGATCGCCGGCCTGGCCGTTCTCTGGTTCGTCGTGATCGCGTGGGCCACGCGGGACAACCGCGAGGCAGCGCACGACGGCCGCTCGATCGACCGCTACTCCCACGCGATGCGCGTCCTGTCGCGGCGCCCGCCGGCCAAGCCCGCGTCGTCGTCCTCGGGCCGCTACATCGTCGTCCCCGGCACCCGCGTCACCGACCCCGCGCAGGCCACCGCGCGGATGCTCGAACGCCGCCGCCGGATCCTCCACGGGCTGCTCACCGCGTCCGCGATCTCGTTCGCGGGGATGCTGCTCGGCGGGCCCTGGTTCGTGATCCACCTCGTGGTCGACGCGGCGCTGGTGGCGTACGTCGTGTTCCTCCGCAGGGTCGCGCTGGCGCAGGCCGAGAAGGCCCGCAGGGAGCGCCGCGCGCGGCTGCGGGAGCGCGAGGCGGAGCACCGCGCGCGCTACGAGGCCGAGCACGAGCCGGTCGCGCCGGTGCTCCCGATGCCCGAGCGCGTGGAGCGGAAGCGGGCGGTCGGCGACTGACGCCGCGTGGTAGCCTCGTCGGCGTCCGAGGGGGTGTGGCTCAGTCCGGTAGAGCGCTTCCCTCGCACGGAAGAGGCCAGGGGTTCGAATCCCCTCACCTCCACTCTCGGAACATGAGACGAAGGCCCCGGCACGCGCCGGGGCCTTCGTCGTCAACGGCCTACGTGTACGACACCACCGCCCTCACCGAGCAGTGGTCGGAGTACGTCGCGCACACGCCCTTGTCGATCGTCGCCTGCGCGCTGCTCGTCGCCTTCGCGGTCGACCCGCGCTTGGCGAGGACGTAGTCGATCCGCTTGCCCGCGCTCGCGCCGCCGTGCGTCCAGTGCGTGTCGAGGCAGGACCGCGACGCCGCGCAGAGGTCGTAGATCACGTCCGACCAGCCGAGGTCGACGCCACCGCAGGTGGTGTTGGTCCCGGCCTGGACGACCGTGCCCTCCCACCAGCAGTTGTACTGCGCGCCGCCCCAGTCCGCGGAGTTCGTGTCGCTGCCGATCAGGTGCAGGTTGCCGCTCCACGTCGAGCGCGCGAGCTTGTCGGTGGCGAGCTGCATGTTGAGCCAGGTGCAGTGGTTGTTGGTGCCCTTCGGCGGCGTCTTCATCGACACCGCCGCGACGACCTTGCTCGTGTTGACCTTGTCCTGGAGCTTGACCTGGATCGCGGCGGCGTTGTTGGCGCCCGCGTCGCACGTCGCGTCGTCGGTGCCGCCGTAGCCGAGCCACGTCTCGGACTTCAGCAGGTCGAACCGCGCCGAGCGCCAGAACACCGCGCGCTTGTTCGCCGCCGCCGAGGAGTCGTAGACGTAGCCGTACGACGTGCCGAGGCGGCCGGTGAGGTTGTTCGCGAAGTCGATGACCTTGACGGCGCTCTCGAAGTCCTGGCCGAGGATGACGTCGGGCGTCGGGGCGTTGGAGTCGGCCGCGATCGCGTCGATCCAGCCGGTCCAGTTCTCGTAGTACTGGTGCACGTTGTACTGGTAGACCGCGACCGCGCCGCTGCCCGTGGTGTACGACGCGTCCGCGCTCCCGGGCAGTGCCAGGGCTCCCGGCACCGCGAGCAGCAGCGCGATCCTTCGCCATGCATTGATCATGAGAATCCCCCTCTGGGTGTGGTGGGACGCGTCACGCTACGGACCGAATCCGATTTCGGATGCGTTTCCCGGAAAAGAGGATTTAGAAGGGAACTCGGGTTGATCTACGCGTTCTCCGGCGGCGGCGTGACGCCCACCGCGGCGCACAGGGCGTCGATCCGCTCCGCCGACTTCCGCAGCGCCTGGACGTCCTTGACGGCGGCGTTGCCGTTGCCGTCGGCGACATGGCCCTGGAGCCGCCGGGTGTGGGTGGCGAAGCGGACGAGCTCGACGCCGAGGTCGTCGTAGTCGCTGTGCAGCAACGGCTTCGCGCGGTTCTCGACGTCCCCGGGCTTCGTCTGCGTCTCCGCGGCGTAGTACGTCTCGCACGCCGCCCGCGCGTCCTCGACGGTGGCGTTCGAACGCGGCGCCGCGCAGCCCGCGACGGCGCTGGCGAGGGCGAGGGGCAGCAGCCTCACAGCGACGTCGGCGCCTCGATCGTGAACCGCGCCTCGACCGACGCCCGCACGACCTGGTGCACGGGCTCCAGGTCCAGCGACACCGGCTCGGGCGCGACCGACTCCCTGCGCATCGGCGAGGGCGCGGCCATCGCGGCGACCGCATAGGGCGGGCCGCCGCCGTACGACGTCACGGCCTCCGTCAGCAGCCCGGTGTCGGCGAGCTCGACCAGGCCGGTGAGCCGCGAGCCGAGCGCGCCCGCGTACTCCGACGCCCGCGTCACCGCGTCGCGCGCCGCCGCGACCCGCGCCGAGCGGTAGACGGCCGAGTCGCGGCGCAGCGCCCAGCGCGGGCCGTACACGTCGACCATCTCCTGCTCGGCGAGGCGCGACACGAGGTCGCCGAGGCGCGTGAAGTCCACGACCTCGACGGTGTGCCGCACGTACCCGTGGTAGCCGACGACCCGCTCGCGCGGCTTGCCGTCCTTGAGCTCGGGGGAGATCCGAACGGCCGCCGTCTCGACCCGCTCGACCGCGTCGCCGAACGACGCCACGAGCGCGAGCACCGCGGACGAGCGGCGGTCGAGCGAGGCCAGCGTGCGCTCGCGGTCCTTGTCCTGCGCGGCGACCGACACCTCGACCGTCGCTACCTCGGGCTCGACCTCGAGGACGGTCTCGCCGCGCACGGACACGAGTGGCGCCTCCACGGGCGCAGCATGACCTAGATCCAGCTCGAGAACCACATGCGGCTGTGCCACGTCTCGTACGGCACGATCTCCGCCGCGAGGATCGGGTACAGGTAGTAGAAGTTCAGGATCACCAGCAGCGCGTACGCGCCCACGCCCGCGGCGCCGATCTGGCGGCGTTGCGGCGAGTCGCCGGGGCGGCCGAGCGCGAGGCCCGCGCAGTACGCCAGCGCGAGGCACATGAACGGCACGGCCGGCAGCGCGTAGAACAGGAACTCCGTGCGGTCCGACGGCCAGAACCACGGGACGTACCCGGCCGCGAACGCCACGAGGATGAACGACGCGCGCCAGTCGCGCCGCGAGATCCAGCCCCACACGCAGCCGCCGAGCGCGATCACCGAGCCCCACCAGATCGCGGGCGTGCCGATGCCGAGGACGGCCTGCGCGGTCCCCTCGCGCGGCGTCTCGTAGAAGTACGCGACGGGCCGCGCGAGGAACAGCCAGCCGTACGGCTTCGACTCGTACGCGTGCGACGAGTCGAGGTGCACGTGGAAGTCGTAGACCTGCTGGTGGTACGCCAGCCAGCCCTTGATCGGGCCGCAGCCGTCGCCCCAGCTCGGGTTGCCGCACGAACGCCGCCAGCCCCCGTCGGTCACGAACCAGCCGCTCCACGTGCCGACGTACGTCACCACGGGGACGACCGTCGCGACGAACACGAACGCCGTCCACGCGTCGCGCCGCAGCGCCGCGCGGAACGGCCGCGGGATGCCCGCCGCCCTGCGCGCGCCGACGTCCCACGCGAACGCCACCAGCGCGAGCGCGGGCACGTAGTAGACCGCGCTCCACTTCACGCCGATCGCGGCGCCGAGCATGACGCCCGTCGCGACGCGCCAGGGTCTGAGCCCGAGCGAGGGACCCGGGAACGACAGGTCCTCGCCGAGGCGTTCGGAGAGCCGCCTCCGGCCCCAGTCCCTGTCGGCGACGAGGCACGCTGCGGCGGCCACGACGAAGAACATCAGGAAGACGTCGAGCATCGCCATCCGGCTCTGCACGAAGTGCAGCCCGTCGAGGGCGAGCAGCATCCCCGCGAAGCAGCCGAGCAGCGTCGAGCGGAACAGCCGCCGCCCCATCCGCGCGACGACGAGGATCGACAGCGCGCCGAACACGCACGCCGCGATCCGCCAGCCGAACGCCGCGCGCGAGCCGCCGTTGGGGTCGTAGCCGAAGATCAGCTCGCCGATGCCGATGAGCCACTTGCCGAGCGGCGGGTGGACGACGTACGCCGGCTCGCCGACCTTGTCGATGATGCAGACGTTGTCGGGGCGGTGGGCGTGCTCGTAGCCGAAGCGCACGAGCGTCTGCGCGTCGCACGAGTAGTAGACCTCGTCGAACGCCGTCTTGGCCGGGGTCGCCAGCCGGTAGAACCGCAGCGCGAAGCCGAACAGCGTCACCGCGATCGGGCCGAGCCAGCCGAGCAGCGCGTTGCCGGGGATCGGGCGCCACAACGGCCGCTCGGGCCGGTGCCCGCGGCGCGGCCGCCGCGCGGGCGCCTCCACCGGCTCCCAGACGTCGGGTGCCACTCCGGTCGTCGCCATGGCCCGGATCGTACGGGCGCGGCTGCCAGGATGACCGCATGAGCGGCCGCCTCGTCCTCTGCGGCGCACCGATCGGCAACGTCGCCGACGCGTCGCCGCGCCTCGCCCGCACGCTGGCCGAGGCCGGCGTCGTCGCGGCCGAGGACACCCGCAGGCTGCTGCGGCTGGCCCGCGAGCTGGACGTGCGCGTCGCGCGCGTCGTGTCCTACCACGACGCCAACGAGTCCTCGCGCACCCCCGAGCTGCTGCGCGCGCTGGAGGCCGGCGAGACCGTCGCGCTCGTGACCGACGCGGGCATGCCGGGCGTCTCCGACCCGGGCTACCGACTCGTGGCGGCGGCCGTCGCGGCGGGCGTCGACGTGACGGTGGTGCCGGGCCCGAGCGCGGTGACGGCGGCGGTCGCGCTGTCGGGGCTGCCGAGCGACCGGTGGTGCATGGAGGGGTTCCTGCCGCGCAAGGCGGGCGAGCGGCGTACGCGGCTCGCCGACCTCGCGGACGAGCGGCGGACGCTCGTGCTGTTCGAGGCGCCGCACCGGCTCGCCGCGACGCTCGCGGATCTCGCGGAGGCGTTCGGCGGTGACCGCCGCGCCGTCGCGTGCAGGGAGCTGACGAAGACGTACGAGGAGGTCAGGCGCGGCACCCTGGGCGAGCTCGCCGAGTGGGCGGCAGGGGAGGTGCGCGGCGAGCTGACGCTCGTGGTGGAGGGCGCGGCGCAACGTCCCGCCGGCGCGTCGCCGGCGGACCTCGCCGACGAGGTCGCGAGCCGCGAGGCGGCGGGCTCGGCGCGCAAGGACGCGATCGCCGAGACCGCCAAGGCGCGCGGGCTGCCCAAGCGCGAGGTGTACGACGCCGTCGTCGCGGCGCGCCCCGCGCGGCCGCCGCGAGCACCGTAGCGGCCGATCGAGACGTGGCCGTGACCCGCGCCGCCGGGTGGTCGCCTAGGGTCGGGAGGGTGACCCGGCTGCGCGCGCTCGTGCTCCTCGCGCTCGGGTGCGCGCTGGCCGTCGCGGCGGCGTCGACGGGGCCTTTCCTCGAGCCCGACCGCGAGACGGCGTTCGCGGTCCGCGGCGTGCGCGTCCGCGCCCGCGAGGAGCGGCCCAAGCCGCCGTTCGCGGTCGAGCCGCCGCGGGCGATCCGCGCGGTCGTCGACTGGTTCAACGTCGTCGTCCAGGTCCTCGCGATCCTGCTCACCGCGGCCGTCATCCTCGTGGGGCTCTACCTGTTCGTCCGCACGCTGCTGGCGCTCGTCCGCCTGCGCCTGCACCGCGGCCGCGCCACGAGGTCGAGGGAGTACGACAGCGGCGAGACCTCGCACGACGACGCGGAGAGCAAGCTGCGCCGCCGCGTCGCCGACGACCTGCGGCTGCTCTCGGCCGACCTCGACGACGACGCCGACCCGCGCGAGGCCGTCATCGCCTGCTACGTCCGCATGGAGCGCGCGCTCGCCGAGGCGGGCTCGCCGCGCGGGGCGACCGAGACGCCGTTGGAGCTGCTGCGCCGGGTCCTCGCGTCGTTCGCCGTCCCCGAGGCCGACGTGCGCAGGCTCACCGACCTGTTCACCGAGGCGCGGTTCTCCTCGCACCCGGTCACCGACGAGATGCGTCACGCGGCCCGCCGCTCGCTCGGCGCAGTGTCCGACGCGCTGACCGCGGGAGCCGCTCCGTGAGGGCGCGCCGGTGGTTCTGGTGGAGCGCCGCGCTGTTCGCGGCGTTCCTCGGCGTCGGGCTGGTCGTGCCCGCGTCGCGCGGGCGGCAGGACAGGGTCGCGGTGCTGACGGGCGTGCTCGTCGTCTGCGTGCTCGTACGCCGCTCGATCGGCGTGGGCACGCGGCCGGAGCCGGAGACCGGGTACGGCCCGGCCGACCTCGGCATCGCGGACGAGCAGGACGTACGGCTCGCGCGGCTCGACACGTCCGTCGCGCGCGCCGCCGAGTCGGCGGAGCACTACGCGAACGCGTTCGTGCCGATGCTGCGCAGGCTCGCGAAGGAACGGCTCGCCGACCGCGCGGGCATCGACGCCGACGCCGACCCGGCGGGGGCACGGCGAGTGATGGGTGAGGAGCTATGGGAGATCTTCGCGACGCGGCCGGACGCGCACGGGCGGGCACCCGAGCCGGCACGGCTGCGCGTGCTCGTGGAACGGCTGGAACGGCTGTAGCCGAGCCGCTGTCGCTCGTCGCCGCGCGGCGGCGTTGCGGCGACGTGCTCGACGCGGTGTCGACGGTCGTCGTCGGCAAGCGCGACGCGCTGGAGCTCGTGCTGCTCGGCGTCCTCGCCCGCGGCCACGTGCTGCTGGAGGACAACCCGGGCCTCGGCAAGACGCTCATCGCGCGCACGTTCGCCGGCGCTCTGGGGCTCGACTTCAAGCGCATCCAGTTCACGCCCGACCTGCTGCCCTCGGACATCACGGGGTCGTACGTGTACGACCAGCGCGCGGGGACGTTCGACTTCCGCAGGGGGCCGCTGTTCACCAACGTCCTGCTCGCCGACGAGATCAACCGCACGCCTCCCAAGACCCAGGCCGCGCTGCTGGAGGTCATGCAGGAGGGGCAGGTGTCGGTCGAGGGGACGACGTTCGACGTCGAGAAGCCGTTCGCGGTCCTCGCGACGCAGAACCCCATCGAGTACGAGGGGACGTACCCGCTCCCCGAGGCGCAGCTCGACCGCTTCCTCTGCCGCGTCCGCGTCGGCTACCCCGACCGCGACGACGAGTGGGAGGTGCTGCGCCGCAGGGTCGAGCGCCGCGTGGACGAGCAGAGCGTCGAGCCCGTCGTCTCGCGCGACGAGGTGCTCGCGCTGCAGGCGACCGTCGAGACGGTGACGGTCGAGGAGACCGTGGGCCGCTACATGGTCGACCTCGCCGCCGCGACGCGCGGCAACCCCCAGGTGCTCGTCGGCGCCTCGCCGCGCGGCGCGCTCGCGCTGCTCAAGCTCTCGCGCGGCCACGCGCTGCTCGACGGCCGCGACTACGTCACGCCCGACGACGTGAAGGCCGTCGCCGTCCCCGCGCTCGGCCACCGCGTGACGTTGCGGCCGGAGATGTGGGTGCGGCGCGTCACCGGCGACGACGTCGTCGCGCAGGTGCTCACGACCGTCCCGACCCCGCCGACGGTGGCGCCGGGCCGATGACCACCCCGCACGTCGGCAGGCTGACGACGTTCGTCGCCCTCGCGCTGCTCACCGCCACGATCGCCGGCCGCGTCGAGGTCGCGGTCCTCGGCGTCGCCGCGGCGGCCGTCCTCGGCGCGAGCCTGCGCCGCGAGGCGCCGTCGGTGACGACCGAGGTGCTCGTGTCGGACGAGCGCGTCTACGAGGGCGACGAGCTCGACCTCACGATCCGCCTGCGCGCGACCGGCGACGCGGACTCCGTGACCGTGCGGCTGTCGGCGCACCCGGCGTTGCGGGTCCGCCACCGCGACGCCACGGTCACGGTCCCGCTGCGCGACGGCGAGACGCGCGACGTCGTCCTCAAGGCGGTCGCGTCGCGGTGGGGCGTGCTCTCGGCGGGGCCCGCGTACGTCGTCGCGTACGGCCGCGGCCGTACGCACGCCGAGGCCGTCGTCGCACCCGCGCAGGTCGTCCGCGTGCTGCCGCGCCGCGAGGAGTTCGACGCCTCCGCCGCGCACCCGCACACCCGCGCGCTGGCAGGCAGCCACCCGGCGCGCGTCGCGGGCGAGGGCATCGAGCCGACGGGCGTGCGGGAGTACCGGCCCGGGGACGCGTTCCGGCGCGTCAACTGGCGCGTGACCGCGCGCCGCCGCGCGATGCACGTCACCGAGCAGGTGCCCGAGCGCAACGCCGAGGTCGTGCTGTTCCTCGACACGTACGTCGACCGCGGCCCCGAGGGCGCGACGACGCTCGACCTCGCGGTCCGCGCCGGGGCGGCCATCGCCGAGCACTACCTCGCGTCGATGGACCGCGTCGGCGCCGTCAGCTTCGGCGGCGTGCTGAGCTGGCTCTACGCCGACGCCGGGCGCGTGCAGCAGCACCGCGTCGTGGAGCACCTCATCGGCACCGCGACCGTCAAGACGTACGCCGACAAGGACGTGGCGTTCCTCCCGGCACGGTCGCTGCCGCCGCGCGCGCTCGTGATCGCGCTGTCGCCGCTGCTCGACACCCGCGCGGCCGGCGCGATCGCCGACCTCGCCCACCGCGGCTACGGCCTCGTCGTCGTGGACACGTCGCCGCGGCCGCTGCTCCCGCCGCCGACCAGGTGGGCGCGCGACCTCGCGCAGCGCCTCTTCCTCGTCGAGCGCGACGCGCTCGTGCACCGGCTCGCCGAGGTCGGCGTCCCCGTCGTGCCGTGGACGGGGGCGGGCTCGCTCAACGTCGTGCTCGCCGAGGTCACGCGGCTGCACGCCCGCCCGCGCGTGGCGATGCGATGAGGGACCTCGCCCGGCTCGGCGCCGCCCTCTGCGCGGTGCTCGTCCTCCTCCGCGACCACGCCATCGCCCCGGGCACGCCCGCGCTGTGGCAGGCGACGTACCTCTGCGCCGCCGTCGTGGTCGCGGGGCTCTCGCTGTTCCGCGACGGCTTCGCCACGGCGTCGGGCGTCGCGCTCGGCGGCCACTACCTCCTCGCGCTGAACTACGGCGACGTCACCGCCGACCTCGGCGCCCCGATCGTGGCCGGGCTCGTCGTGCTGCACCTCGACCTGCTCGACCTCGCGCTGTCGGTGCCGCGCGAGCGGGCGATCGACCCGGCGTTCCTCCGGTCGCGGCTGCGGCACGCGGCGTTCGTCTTCGGCCTCGGCGTCGTCGCGGGCTCCGTGGCCGTGCTCGTCGCGACCGTGGACTGGCCGTCCTCGACCCTCACCAGGGCGATCGGCGTGGCAGGCGTCGCGCTCGCCGTCGTAATCCCGCTCGGGATGCTGCGCGCGCGACGGTAGGTTGAGGCGCATGAGCAGGCACGTCCTCACCGCGGTCGCGTGGCCGTACGCCAACGGCCCCCGCCACATCGGTCACGTCGCCGGGTTCGGCGTGCCGAGCGACGTGTTCAGCAGGTACCACCGGATGGCCGGCGACGACGTGCTGATGGTCAGCGGCACGGACGAGCACGGGACGCCGATCCTCGTGCAGGCCGACCGCGAGGGGCTCACGCCGCGCGAGGCCGCGGACAAGTACAACCGCCAGATCGTCGGCGACCTGCACGGCCTCGGGCTCGCGTACGACCTGTTCACGCGCACCACGACGCGCAACCACTACTCGGTCGTCCAGGACCTGTTCCTCGCGCTGCACAAGTCCGGCTACATCGTCGAGCGCCCGCAGCTCTCGGCGATCAGCCCGTCGACGGGACGTACGCTGCCCGACCGCTACATCGAGGGCACCTGCCCGATCTGCGGCTACGACGGCGCGCGCGGCGACCAGTGCGACAGCTGCGGCAACCAGCTCGACCCGCAGGACCTCAAGAACCCGCGCTCGCGCATCAACGGCGAGGTGCCGAAGTTCGTCGAGTCGGCGCAGCTCTTCCTCGAGCTGCCGGCGTTCGCCGAGCGGCTCGGCTCGTGGCTCCAGGCCCGCACCGACTGGCGCCCGAACGTCCTCAAGTTCTCGATGAACCTGCTCGAGGACCTCAAGCCGCGCGCGATCAGCCGCGACCTCGACTGGGGCGTGCCGATCCCGCTGCCGGGCTGGTCGGACAACCCGGCCAAGAAGCTGTACGTCTGGTTCGACGCCGTCATCGGCTACCTGTCGGCGTCGGTCGAGTGGGCGCGGCGCAGCGGCGACCCCGACGCGTGGCGCGCGTGGTGGCAGAACGACGACGCCCGCGGCTACTACTTCATGGGCAAGGACAACGTCGTCTTCCACACGGTCATCTGGCCGTCGATCCTGCTCGGGTCCACGGACGCGTACGGCCCCGTCGCGCTGCCCGACGAGGTCGTGTCGAGCGAGTTCCTGACGATGGAGGGGCGGAAGTTCTCCTCGTCGCGCTCGGTCGTGATCCTCGTCCAGGACGTGCTCGAGAGGTACGGCGCCGACCCGCTGCGCTACTACCTCTCGGTCGCCGGGCCCGAGACGAACGACACCGACTTCACGTGGGAGCAGTTCGTCACCCGCAACAACACCGAGCTCGTCGCCGGGTGGGGCAACCTCGTCAACCGCACGCTGTCGATGGTGTCGAAGAACCTCGGCGCGATCCCCGCGCCGGGCGAGCTGAACGACGGCGACCGCGCGCTGCTCGACGCGGGCCGCGCGGCGTTCGGCACCGTCGGCGCGCTGCTCGAACGCTCGCAGCAGAAGGCCGCCGTCACCGAGACGATGCGGGTCGTCGGCGAGGCCAACAAGTACCTCTCCGACAACGCGCCGTGGAAGCTCCGCGAGTCCGACCCGGCCCGGTTCGAGACCGTGCTGCACTGCGCGCTGCAGCTCGTCTCCGACTGCAACGCGCTGCTGACGCCCGTCCTCCCCGCCGCCGCCGACCGCGTCCACGCGATGCTCGGCGGCACGGGCGAGTGGGCGGGCCAGCCCTCGCTGGTCGACGTCGACGACCTCGACGGCGGCCCGTCGTACCCGGTGCTCACGGGGATGTACACGGAGGCGCAGGCGCGGTGGGCGTCGTCGCCGATCGCGGTGGGGACCCCGATCGCGCCGCCCGAGCCGTTGTTCCGCAAGCTCGACCCCTCCGTCGTGGACGAGGAGCTCGCCCGCCTGGAGGCGGGGGAGTGAGCTCGCGCTACGAGCGCGAGGGCGACGCGCCGCCCGCGCCCGAGCCGTTGCGTGTCGAGACCGTCGACGCGCACTGCCACCTCGACCTCATGGGCGTCGAGGACGACCTGGCCACCGCGCTCGCGCTGTCGGCGTCGGTCGGCGTGCCGCGCGTCGTGACGATCGGCGTGGACGTCGAGACGTCGCGGCTCGCCGCGCGCCAGGCCGACGCGCACCCCGGCATCCTCGCGGCGGCGGCGATCCACCCGAACTCCGCCGACGAGGCGACCGACGAGGCGTTGCGCGCGATCGAGGCGCTGGCCTCGGTCGACCGCGTGCGCGCGATCGGCGAGACCGGGCTCGACTACTACCGCGACACCGCCGACGTCGCGAACCAGCACAGGTCGTTCCGCGCGCACATCCAGATCGCGAAGGCGACGGGCACCGCGCTGGTGATCCACGACCGCGAGGCGCACGACGACGTGCTGCGGCTGCTGCGGGAGGAGGGGGCGCCGGAGCGGACGGTGTTCCACTGCTTCAGCGGCGACGCGGAGATGGCGCGCACGTGCGCGGACCTGGGCTACTACCTGTCGTTCGCCGGCAACGTGACGTTCAAGAACGCGCAGCACCTCCGCGACGCCGCCGCGCTCGCGCCGCTCGACCTGCTGCTCGTCGAGACCGACGCGCCGTTCCTCACGCCGATGCCGTACCGGGGGCGCCCCAACGCGCCGTACCTCATCCCGCTCACGGTGCGCGCGCTCGCGGCCGTGAAGGGCGTGGACGAGGACGACGTCGCGGGCGCCGTGGCCGCCAACGCGGAGCGGGTCTTCGGGGCCTGGTAGGGCCGCTCTGTCACCCGCCGGTGACGTCCGTATGGCGAGAATGCTGGCAGGAGGAAGCAGCCGCCGGGGCGAAAACAGCACCCAGTCGGGCCTCTCGACGCCCGCGCGCGGCTGGACATATGCGCGCAAACGTCGTTAGCGTCCACCGCTGATCGCCGGGGTGGGGAAGCCCCAGCGGCCGGATCCGTCAGGTTCCAGGCCCTGCCGCATGCCCCATGCCCGGACCCTCCGAGCATCGGAGCACTGTGCGTAAGAGGCTGTTCCAGGGGCTGATCCTGTCCACGCTGCTCTCCACGGGGTACGTCTGGGTGACCCTCGACAAGACCGTCTCGGTCGAGGTCGACGGGCGGCCGAGGGCGGTGCGGACCTTCGCCAGGACGGTCGACGGTGTCCTCGACCAGATCGGCGTGGAGCCCGGGCAGCACGACCTCGTCGCACCCGCCGCGAACGTCGACGTCAAGGACGGCTCGCGCATCGTCGTCCGCCGCGGCAGGCAGCTCACCCTCCGCCTCAACGGCCGGACCAAGACCGTCTGGGTCACCGCGCTGTCGGTGGACGAGGCGCTCCAGCAGCTCGCGATCCGCAACCACACGGGCGCGTGGCTCTCCGCGAGCCGTTCGCGCGACATCCCGCTCACGGGCCTGGCGCTGGAGGTACGCACCCCCGCCCGCGTGAGCATCGCGGTCGACGGCCGCGCCCGTACGGTCACGACGACCGCCGCCACCGTGCGCGAGGTGCTGCTGCAGGCCGGCGTACGTCTCGCCGCCGCGGACAAGGTCTCCGTCGGCATGAGCATCCTCCCGCTCGACGGCCTCCAGATCCGCATCACCCGCGTCCGCGCGGGCTCGGAGTCGCAGACCATCGAGATCCCGTACGCCACGGTCCGCAAGCCCGACCCGAGGATGTGGCTCGGCGAGACCCGCGTCGGGACGCCGGGCGTCGAGGGCGCGCGGCTGCGCGTGTGGCAGCTCACGTACACCGACAAGCGCCTCACCGGCCGCCGCCTCAAGGTCGACCGCGTCGTGCGCAAGCCGGTGACGGAGGTCGTGTTCTACGGCACCCGCCGCCGCACGGTCGACGACCTCAACTGGCACGCGCTCGCGCAGTGCGAGTCCGGCAACAACCCGCGCGCCATCGGCGGCGGCGGCGCGTACCGCGGGCTCTACCAGTTCCGCCTCTCGACCTGGCACTCGGTCGGGGGCAGCGGCGACCCGATCAACGCGTCCCGCGAGGAGCAGACGTTCCGCGCCAAGAAGCTCTACCTGCGCGCGGGCCGCGCGCCGTGGCCGTACTGCGGCCGGCTGCTGTAGACGCGCTCCTGACGCCGGCGGAGGTCCGTGACCTCGCCGCGCGGCACGGCATCCGCCCGACGAAGTCGCTCGGGCAGAACTTCGTGGTCGACGCCAACACCGTCCGCCGAATCGTCCGCGCCGCCGCGCTCTCGCCTGACGACGTCGTGGTCGAGGTCGGCCCTGGGCTCGGCTCGCTGACGCTCGGCCTCCTGCCGGCCGTACGCCGCGTCGTCGCGGTCGAGGTCGACCCCGCGCTCGCGGCGGCGCTGCCGGAGACGGCCGCACGGGCGGGCGGCGACCTGGAGGTCGTGACCGCCGACGCGCTGCGCGTGACGTCGTTGCCAGGGCCCGACCCGACGGCGCTCGTCGCGAACCTGCCGTACAACGTCGCCGTCCCCATCGTGCTCACGCTGCTCGACCGCTTCCCGAGCCTGGAGCGCGGGCTCGTGATGGTGCAGCAGGAGGTGGCCGACCGGCTCACCGCCCCGCCCGGCTCGCGCGTCTACGGCATCCCGTCGGTCAAGCTCGCCTGGTACGCCGCCGCGCGGCAGGCCGGCGCCGTGCCGCGCACGGTGTTCTGGCCCGTGCCGAACGTCGACTCGGGGCTCGTCGCGTTCACCCGCCGTACGGCACCCCCCGGCGATCGCGCCGCGGTGTTCGCCGTGGTGGACGCGGCGTTCGCGCAGCGGCGCAAGACGCTGCGCGCCGCGCTCGCCGGGTGGGCGGGCTCGCCGCCGCTCGCGGAGGAGGCGTTGCGCCGCGCGGGCGTCGACCCCGGGCTGCGCGGCGAGGCGCTCGGCGTCGAGGACTTCGCGCGGATCGCGGCCGCCCGCGCCCACTAAGTTGTACGGCGATGGTCACGGTCCGCGTCCCCGGCAAGGTCAACCTGCACCTCGCCGTCGGCGCGCGCAGGGGCGACGGGTACCACGACGTCACGACGGTGTTCCAGGCCGTCGGCCTCTACGACGACGTCGTCGCGTCGGCGTCGGACGACGACGAGATCACGTGCACGATCTCCGGCGAGGGCGCCACGACGCTGCCGCGCGACTCGCGCAACCTCGCCGTCGCCGCGGCCCTGCGCCTCGCCGCCGTCGCGGGCGTCACGAGCGGCGTACGGCTCCACCTCGTCAAGGGCATCCCCGTCGCGGGTGGCATGGCCGGCGGCTCGGCCGACGCGGCGGGCGCGCTCGTCGCGTGCGACGCGCTGTGGGGCACGGGCCTGCCGCGCGAGGAGATCGAGGCGCTGGCCGCGAGCCTCGGCAGCGACGTGCCGTTCGCGCTGCACGGCGGCTCCGCGCTCGGCGTCGGGCGCGGCGAGCAGGTGTCGCCGGTGCTGGCCCGCGGGCAGTTCCACTGGGTGTTCGCGCTCGCCGAGGCAGGCCTCGCCACGTCGTCGGTCTACGAGGAGCACGACCGCGGCGACCCGATGCCCGTACGCGAGCCCGACGGCGTGCTCGCGGCGCTGCGCGCCTCGGACGTCGTCGCGCTCGGCAGGGCGTTGCACAACGACCTCCAGGTCGCCGCGCTGCGGCTGCGCCCCGCCCTGCGGCGCACGCTCGACGCGGGCATGGAGCGCGGCGCGCTCGGCGCGGTCGTCAGCGGCAGCGGCCCGACGTGCGCGTTCCTCTGCGCGACCAGGAGCGACGCGGTCGCGCTCGCGGCGGGGCTCGCGGGCGCGGGCGTGTGCCGTTCGGTGCGGACCGCGCACGGCCCGGTCGCGGGCGCCCGGGTCGTGGAGCCGTGAGCAACCTCGTCAACGTCGAGTCGGCCGGCAAGACGTACGGCACGACGACCGTCCTCGACGACGTGTCGCTCGGCATCGGCGCGGAGGAGCGCATCGGCGTCGTCGGCCGCAACGGCGGCGGCAAGACCACGCTCCTGCGCGTCCTGCTGCGCCAGGAGCCGCCGGACACGGGCCGCGTCACGCACACGTCGGGGCTGCGCGTCGGCTGGCTGCCGCAGCACGTCGAGCTGCCGCCCACGGCCACCGTGAGGGACGCCGTGGTCGGCGCCGCCGCCGAGCACGAGTGGGCGGGCGACTCGCGGGTGCGCGCGGTGCTCGACGGGCTCGGGGTGCGGGAGCGCTTCGACGCGCCGGTGGGGCCGATGTCCGGTGGCGAACGCCGCCGGGTCGCGCTGGCGGCGTTGCTCGTCGGCGAGCACGACCTGGTCGTCCTGGACGAGCCGACCAACCACCTCGACGTCGAGGGCATCGCGTGGCTCGCGGCGCACCTTGCCGAGCGCCGCTGCGCGCAGCTCGTCGTGACGCACGACCGGTGGTTCCTCGACGCCGTCTGCACCGACACGTGGGAGGTAGCCGACGGGCGCGTGCGCTCGTATACCGGCGGCTACAGCGCGTACGTCCTCGCCAAGGCCGAGCGCGAGCGCGTCGCCGCCGCGACCGAGGCGCGCCGCCAGAACCTCCTGCGCAAGGAGCTCGCCTGGCTGCGCCGCGGCCCGCCCGCGCGGACGTCCAAGCCGCGCTTCCGCATCGACGCGGCCAACGCGCTCATCGCCGACGAGCCGCCCGCCCGCGACGCGACCGACCTCGTGGCGTTCGCGACCGCGCGGCTCGGCAAGACCGTCGTGGACCTCGAGGACGCCGACGTCGTCGCCGGGCCGCACACGCTCCTGTCGCGGCTGACCTGGCACCTCGGCCCCGGCGACCGCGTCGGCATCGTCGGCGTCAACGGCTCCGGCAAGACGACGCTGCTGCGCGTCCTCGCGGGCGCGCTGCCGCCGGCGTCCGGTCGCGTCGTCATCGGCAAGACGGTGCGGACGGCGTACCTCGACCAGGAGGTGCGCGGGCTGCCCACCGCCGGGCGCGTGCTTGAGGCCGTCGAGGAGATCGCGCGGCACGTCGACCTCGGGCGCGGGCGCTCGTTGTCGGCGGCGCAGCTCCTCGAACGCTTCGGGTTCGAGCAGGGCCGCCAGTGGACGCCGGTGCCCGACCTGTCGGGCGGCGAGCGCCGCCGCCTCCAGCTCCTCCGGCTGCTGATGACCGAGCCGAACCTGCTGCTCCTCGACGAGCCGACGAACGACCTCGACATCGAGACCCTGGCCGCGTTGGAGGACCTGCTCGACGGCTGGCCGGGCACGCTCGTCGTCGTCTCGCACGACAGGTACTTCCTCGAGCGCACCACCGACCGCGTGCTCGCGCTGTACGGCGACGGGACGCTGCGCGCCCTGCCCGGTGGAGTTGACGAGTACCTCGCGCGCCTCGCGCCCGCCGCCGCGCCCGCCGACGCGGCGAAGCGCGAGCGGACCGGCGACACGCGCGCCGCGAAGAAGGAGCTCGTCCGCCTCGAACGCCTCATGGAGCGCTACGAGCGCCAGGAGGCGAAGCTGCACGACGCCCTCGCCGCGTCCGCCACCGACTACGAGGCCGTGACCAAGCTCGACGCCGAGCTGCGCGAGGTGCAGGCCGCGAAGGCCGAGGCCGAGGAGCAGTGGCTCGTGCTGTCCGATGAGGTCTAGCCTCGGCTCACGTCGAGCGGGGGAGCGATATGGACGTCTGCGCGGTCTGCGAGGGTCCTGGCGGCGTCTTCGCCGCGGGCGTCTGCTCGGGGTGCGAGCGCGCCGTCTGCTCGCACCACCTCGCCGTCTGGGCGTGGATCGACGAGCGCCGCGCCGTCTACGCGGTGTTCCCCGGCACGCACGCAGGGACACTCGTGTCGATGGCCGCGCCCGCGAGCGACCCGGAGTCCCTCCAGGAGCACGAGGCGTACCGGCAGGCGTGGGTCGCGGGCCGAACGTCGTGCCTCACGTGCCGTGACGCGGACGGTACGAGCGCCGCCTCCGACGTGCGCAGGTTGCGGCACGCGACGTGGGCGGAGATGAGGGCGTACGTCACGAACGGCGCGGTCCCCGACCGCGACCCGGACGCCGCCCTCGACGCCAAGGCGCGGCTCGAACGTCTCGTGACGGAGTTCCGGACGGCGATGACCGGCGCCGGCTCACCGGGCGCGCACGCCGGCGAGTGGGTGCTCGCGCTCGGCCTCGACCGTGTGCTGCGCGTCCGGACCGGCGGGACGTACAAGGTGTCGGTGACCTCGCCAGGTGTCGACGTCGCCCAGCCACCGCGCGCCTTCGACGTGTTCCCCGCGCACGAGGGCATGACGCGCCTGCTGCTGTCGCACGGCGTCGCGCTGCCCTCCTGACGTAGCGTTCGGCGGGTGTGGTCCTACGGCGACGTCGTCGCGCACCGGCACCTGTGCGGCGACCGGTGCTGGATGGGCCTGCCCGTCTACGTCGCCTCGGACGAGCCCGACCTCGTCGTGACGTACCTGCCGGGCGGCGCGGCGTTCCGCTACGTCGACGGCGAGTGGCCGACGGAGACGGGCCGCCACCCGTGGCACCCGGGCACCGAGTGGGGCGGCCACGGCGTGCTCATGCTGCAACGGCCCGGCGACCCGTACGGCGTCTGGGTGTTCTGGCGGGGCAAGGCGCGCGAGCACCGCTTCTGGTACCTCAACATCCACGACTGGTCGCGCGCGCACGACGGGTTCGCGATCCGCGACCTCGAGCTCGACGTCGTGCTGCGGCCCGACGGGACGCACGCGTGGAAGGACGACGAGTACGTCGACCAGCGCGTCGCCGAGGGGCGCTTCACCGCCGTCGACGCCGCGCGCGCCCGGGAGGTCGGCCGCGACCTGACGGCGATGCTCGACCGCGGCGAGTGGTGGTGGTCCGACGAGTGGGCGTCGTGGACGCCGCCGCCGGAGTGGGGACCGCTGGCGCTGCCGGAGGACTGGGAGCCGTAGGCGCGTTCGTGCCGAGCGGCACCTCGGCGTAACGCGGGCGGCGCGCGCCCGGGCAGCATCGCGACGTGGGGACGATCAGGTCGGGAGCGCTCGACTCCCTCGGCTACGACGCCGACACGGCGGTGCTCACGGTGTCGTTCGCCGACGGCGGGACGTACGAGTACTACGGCGTGCCGCGCCGCCTCTACGAGCGCCTGCTCGCCGCGCAGCCGCACCCGTGGTCCGCGCTCGGCGCCGAGGTGCGGCGCCACCCGTTCCGGCGCGTCGACTAGTCGAACGACGGCGAGAGCGGGCCGAGCTTCAGCGCGACGTAGACCTCGGCGAGCACCAGCGCCGCGACCGCGAGCCTCGCGGCGACCAGCGACGCGCGCGGCGAGCCGTCGACCCGGCGGACGGTCGCGCCGACGACGAGCCCGAGGAACGCGAGGACGGCGGTCTTCCCGAGCACCCCCGCGACGCCCTGGCGGTACTTCGTCTCCTCGTCGTTGACGAACGAGAAGCCGATCCACAACGCCTGCAGCGTCGCGAGCACGATCGCGAGGACGGCCGTCGTCGTGTACGCCACCCACTTGCGGGGCGGGCGCCACAGGCCCGTCTCCTCGGTGGTGTCCCGCGTCCTCTCGGCGGTCTGGGTCATCGTCGCCTCCTAGTCGAACGACGGCGCGAGCGGTCCGAGCCTCAGCAGCGCGTACGCCTCCACGATCGCGAGCGCGGCAAGCACGACCGCGCCGACGGCGCGCGACGTGCGCCCGCGACCGTGGGCGGTGCCCACGACGGCGGTGACGCCGAGCACCAGCAGGGCCACCGCGCCCGCGGGCCAGAGGACCCGCCCGACGCTCATCTCGTACAGCGCCTCGTCGGTGTGCTCGAAGTGGATCGAGGAGCCGACGCCCTGGACCAGGACGAGCACCGCGGCGGCCGCCGCGAGCGGGGTGACGCGGTCGCGGCTCTCCTGCGGGCTCTGCGCCGGTGCCGTTCGTTCGTGGGGACGGGTCTGCGTCTGGGTCATCGCGGCCTCCCTCGTCGGCGCGGGTCTACCCGGCGCCGGGGGCGGTACGCGTCAGGCCTTGGACTTCGAGCGCAGCGTCGGCTTCTGCTCGAGGTTGCCCAGGCCGTTCCAGGCGAGGTTGACGAGGTGCGCGGCGACGTCGTCGCGCGACGGCTTGCGCGCGTCGACCCACCACTGCCCGACGAGCGCGACCATGCCGACGAGCGCGTGCGAGTAGATCGGCGCGAGCTTGGGGTTGTAGCCGCGCGCCTTGAACTGCGCGGCGAGGATGTGCTCGACCTGCGTCGCGATGTCGCCGATGACCGACGCGAAGAGCCCCGTCGTCGAGGCGACCGGGGACTCGCGGACGAGGATGCGGAAGCCGTCGGTCTGCGTCTCGATGTACGCGAGCAGCGCGCCCGCCGCCTGCTCCAGCAGCACGCGCGGGTGGTCGCCGATGAGCGAGTGCGTGATGTCGTCGATGAGCCGCTGGACCTCGCGGTCCTTGACGACGGCGTAGACGCCTTCCTTGGAGCCGAAGTGCTCGTACACGATCGGCTTCGAGACGCCGGCGCGGTGGGCGATCTCCTCGATCGACGTCGCCTCGAAGCCGCGTTCGGCGAACAGCTCGCGCGACACGTCCAGGAGCTGCGCGCGGCGCTGCTGCCCGGTCATGCGTACGCGTTTGGTCCCCTCGTCGCTCACGCGGGGGACTGTCTCACGCGCGCGCCTTGTCGAGGCGCTCGCGCGTCGGCCAGCGGACGTCGTACGCCAGGCCGGTCTTCTCGAACAGCCAGATCAGCCGAGCCGACGAGTCGAGCTGGCCGCGGTCGACGCCGTGGCGCGCGGCGGTCGGGTCGGCGTGGTGGAGGTTGTGCCACGACTCGCCCATGCTGATGACCGCGAGCGGCCAGAAGTTCGTGCTCTTGTCGCGCGTCTTGAACGGCCTGTTGCCGAACGTGTGGCACAGCGAGTTGATGCTCCACGTCACGTGGTGCAGCACGAACACGCGGACCAGCGAGCCCCAGAAGAACGCCGTCAGCATCCCGGCGAGCGACTGCGTGATCGCGAGGCCGAGGAACGCCGGCAGCAGCAGCGACACCGCGACGAGCGCGGGGAACATGCGGTGGATCCGTACGAGGTCGTCGTCGGCGAGCAGGTCGGGCGCGTAGCGCTCCAGCGACGTCTGCTGCGGGTCGAACAGCCACCCGATGTGCGCGTGCCACAGGCCCTTCATCTGGGCCTTGAAGCCCTCGCCGTACTCGTGCGGCGAGTGCGGGTCGCCCGGCCTGTCGCTGAACGCGTGGTGGCGGCGGTGGTCGGCGACCCAGCGGATGACCGGGCCCTCGACCGCGAGCGAGCCGGCGACCGCGAGCGCGATCTTCAACGGCCGCTTGGCCTTGAACGACCCGTGCGTGAAGTAGCGGTGGAAGCCGACCGTGATGCCGTGGCCCGCCACCTCCAGCATGCCGACCGCGATCAGCACGTCGACCCAGCCGATGCCGTGGCCCCAGAGGACGAAGCCGCTCGCCAGCACCGCCGCGAACGGCAGCACGACGAACAGCACGAGAGCCGTCTGCTCCCAGCTCTTCTTCGGCTCCGTGGGGATGACGGGCGCGGCGGTCTCGATGCGATCGGAGAGCAGGGTCATGGGCTACGTCCAAATCGGTGGAGGGGCCTTTGCTACGCCACCGTAACCTACCGAACCGTAACCTGGCAACCCGGACGCCGCCGCTACGATTGCCTGGCGCGTTGGGGAGTGGTGTAAGTAGGCGAGCACGGGGTCCTTTGGAGTCTCAGGTTCAGGTTCGAGTCCTGGCTCCCCAGCCACGCGGCGCCGCACGGGTAGACTGGAGCCCTTCCCCCCCGACGCCGAGGAGCCTCGTGCCGCCGTCCGCCGTGCCTCCGGCCGCGGTCGTGGTGCTCGCGGCAGGCGAGGGCACGCGCATGCGGTCCGCGCTCCCCAAGGTCCTCCACCCGGTCTGCGGACGTTCGCTGCTCGCGCACGTGCTCGCCGCCGTCGAGCCGCTGAACGCGACGCACACGCTCGTCGTCGTCGGCCACGGGCGCGACGAGGTGACCGCGGCGCTGCCCGAGGGCGTGACGGCGGTCGTCCAGGAGGAGCAGCGCGGGACCGGCCACGCGGTGCGGGTCGCGCTCGACGCGGTGCCCGGCCTCGACGGCACGGTCGTGGTGACGTACGGCGACATGCCCCTGCTGCCGACGGAGACGCTGGAGCGGCTCGTCGCCGAGCACGAGGGCGGCGCGACGGTGCTGACGGCGCGCTTCGCGGACCCGTTCGGCTACGGGCGGATCGTGCGCGACGCCGACGGCTACGTCTCCGCGATCGTCGAGGAGCGCGACGCGACCGACGAGCAGCGCGCGATCGGCGAGGTCAACGGCGGCGTCTACGCGTTCGACGCGAACGCGCTCAGGGACGCGTTGGGACGGCTCTCGACCGACAACGCGCAGGGCGAGGAGTACCTCACCGACGTCGTCGCGCTGATCGGCCGCGCGAAGCCGGTCGTGGGTGTCGAGGAGGAGCTGGCCGGGGTCAACGACCGCGCGCAGCTCGCCGCCGTCGGCGCGGTCCTGCGCGACCGGACGCTGCTGGCGCTGATGCGCTCGGGCGTCACGGTGGTCGACCCGTCGACCACGTGGGTCGACGCGACGGTGACCATCGAGCCCGACGTGACGATCGAGCCGTTCACCCGGCTGCGCGGCACGACGCGCGTCGAAAGCGGCGCGGTCGTGGGCCCGCACGCGGAGGTCGTGGACGCGGTGATCGGACCGGGCGCGACCGTCGGGCCGTTCGCGTACCTGCGCCCGGGCACCGTCCTCGGCCGCAAGGCGAAGGCGGGGACGTACGTCGAGATCAAGGCCAGCACGATCGGCGCGGAGACGAAGGTGCCGCACCTGTCGTACGTGGGCGACGCGACCATCGGCGAGCGTACGAACATCGGAGCGGCGACGGTCGTCGTGAACTACGACGGCCGCGACAAGCACAAGACGGTCATCGGCGACGACGTGCGCATCGGCAGCGACACGATGCTCGTCGCGCCGGTCGAGGTCGGCGACGGCGCGTACACGGCCGCCGGGTCCGTCATCACGAAGAACGTCCCGGCGGGCGCGCTCGGCGTCGGCAGGGCGTACCAGCGGAACGTCGAAGGTTGGGTCGCGCGCCGGCGCGGCGCCACGCGAGAGGGAGCGGAATCGTGACGGGCCTGGAGATCGCCGGCCACAAGACGTTGATGCTGTTCTCGGGGCGGGGGTACCCCGAGCTCGCGGACGAGGTGGCGGAGAACCTCGGCTGCCAGCGGTCGCCGGTGACGTTGTACGACTTCGCGAACGGCGAGACGTACTGCCGCTTCGAGGAGTCCGTGCGCGGGTCGGACGCGTTCGTGCTGCAGAGCTACGCCGACGACCTCAACACCGGCGTCATGGAGCAGCTCATCATGTGCGACGCGCTCAAGCGCGCGTCGGCGAAGCGCATCACGGTCGTCACGCCGTTCTACCCGTACTCGCGCCAGGACAAGAAGACGATGGCGCGCGAGCCCATCTCGGCGAAGCTGATGGCCGACCTGTTCCGCGCCGCAGGGGCGAACCGGATCATGGCGATCGACCTCCACACGCCGCAGATCCAGGG
The DNA here is from genome assembly GCA_035940575.1 of Frankiaceae bacterium. GTDB lineage: Bacteria > Actinomycetota > Actinomycetes > BP-191 > BP-191 > BP-191. Next base: position 26,186 of record DASZER010000011.1, read on the forward strand.
CTACCTCGACGCGCCGCTCGACCACCTGACCGCGCTGCCGTTGCTGTCCGACCACATCGCCGAGCACGGCGACCTCGACAACGTCACCATCGTCTCGCCCGACGCGGGTCGCGTGCGCGTCGCGGAGAAGTACACCGACCGCCTCGGCACGCCGCTGGCGATCATCCACAAGCGCCGCGACCCTCGGGTCGCGAACCAGGCCAAGGTGTTCAGCGTCGTCGGCCAGGTCGAGGGGCGCTCCTGCATCCTCGTGGACGACATGATCGACACCGGCGGCACGATCGTGAAGGCGGCGGACGCGCTGTTCGAGCAGGGCGCCGCGGAGGTGCGGGTCGCGGCGACGCACGGCATCTTCAGCGGCCCCGCGGTCGACCGGCTCAAGAACAGCCGGATCAGCGAGGTCATCGTCACGAACACGCTGCCGATCACGCCGGAGAAGCAGTTCGACAAGCTCACGGTGCTGTCGATCGCGCCGATCCTCGCCGCCGCGATCCGCGCCGTCTTCGACGACTCGACGGTCTCCGGCCTGTTCGACGGCACGAACTAGGAAACCGGTAGGGGCGGGTCCCGAAGGGCCCGCCCCTCACGACTCTCGTGGTGCCGTCACGCGGTGGTGCCGTCTCTCGTGGTGCCGTCTCGCGGTGCCCGGCGTCGGCCGGGCCGTTGCCGTCTGGGGGAGATGCTAGCGGGTGGAGGTGGTGTAGTCAGCGTCCTCCTCGAAGCCTTCGCGGTCGGCGATGCGGTCGAGCAGGCCGCTGTAGAGGCCGATCGCCTCGCGGCCCACGCGGACGAGGTCCGCGTAGCTCTCCGGCAGCCTGCCGATCTCGCCGAGGCGGGTGAGGATCTCGTGGACCGCCTGCTGGTCGTCCGGCCCGAGGAAGTCCGACAGGTCGTCGAGGTCGTCGCCGAGGTGGGACGCGGTCTGCAACGCCTGGCCGCGCAGGCGGCGCATCTGGTGCTTGCGATGCGGGTCCACGACGAGCCGCACCGCGCCGATGCGGAAGGCGCGGCGGCCGTAGCCGTCCTCGAGCATGTACGTCTCGAACTCGTCGATCCCGCGCTTGAAGAAGATCAGGGAGCGACGGGTCTCGAACCACGCGGCGCGGAATGCACGCCGCTGCGCCTGTTCGAGGTTCGTGCGGCTGCGGCGGGTCTCCAGGAAGGCGGCGCCACCGGCCATCGCGGAGAACAGCGCGATGCCGATGGAGAACGGGTCGGGGTCGACGCCGGGGCGTTCGGTCGTGTCGAGCATGGCGACGACGCTAGAGCGGTTCGCGGCTGTGGACGGAGAGTTGTCCACAACGCGCCACGTACGGCGCCTACGTCGCGCAGAAGAAGCCGTACTTCGCGAGGCCCTTGGGCAGCGGGGTGTCGGCGAGGCGGTCGCGGACGTACGTCGCGGGGCCGCGCCACGACGCAAACTGCGCCGCCGGCCGCCGGATGACCGGGTCCTTCTTCGAGTAGCGCGACGGCGCGGAGTTGCCCTCGACGAACGGCGCCTGGCCGATCTCGTTCGCGCCCTTGCCGGTGTACCGCAGGATGAACAGGCCGAGGTCGATGTCGACGACGTAGATCAGGCCGTTCTGCACGACCGGGTACGACCACATGGCGCCGGTCCAGCGCTCGGCGGTCCGGTAGAACAGCCGCGCGTCGCGGAAGTCGGGCTCGAACGTCGGCTTCGGCACGAACGCCCCCGCCTCCGACGGCTTCGACGGCTCGGCGATGTCGACGGCACGCAGGCCGCCGCCGTACCAGGGGACGAGCGCGACGGACGGGAAGACGGTCTGGTTGTGCGAGGTGAACGTGCCGTTCAGCTCGCGCGAGCGCTGGCAGTCGTTCTCCTGCAGCTTGAACTCCGCGCCGGGGACGAGCCGCGGCGCGTTCTCGATCGACAGGTCCGCCATCCGCAGCCAGCCGAACGGGCAGCCCGACGACGCGACGCCCGGCGTGTAGACGTCGGCGTAGCCCTCCTGGACGAGGACGGCGTACGGCTTGCCGGGGACCTTGACGCCGCCGTGCACGTTGCCGAGGTACGTCGCGGGCACGCCGAGCGGGACGACGACGCCGGGCGAGCCCATGGCGAGCGTCGAGGTGTCGGCGACGTAGAAGCCGTAGTCCCACGTGCCGAGGTACGCGCGCGTGCCGTCGTCGCTCACCGACAGTGAGTGCAGGTAGCCGCCGGAGGAGTCGACGGCGTTGAGCGGCCGCGCGCTGTCGGCGACGGTGTCGAACGTCGCCGCGAGCGACGGCGCCTTCGGGTCGGTGATGTCGTACACGACGAGGTCGGGCGAGTAGATCGTGAACGCGAGGTACACGAGCGCGCGCCCCGGCTTCTTCGGGTCCTTCCAGAGGAAGAACTCGTGCGGCGAGCGCGGCCCGAAGTCGACGGTCGAGAGCAGCACCGGCTTGGCGCAGTTGCGGATGTCGTAGAGGTGCAGGTAGTTGCCGGTGGTCGAGCCGATGCCGTCGAGGGAGTACGTCATCACGACGAGCAGCCCGAGGCCCGCGTCGGCGCGCAGCTCGCGCTGCGTGGAGCCCGACTTCGCGGGGATGGTGCCGACCTGGCGGGGGCGCGAGGGGTTGCGCACGTCCACGATCGCGACGCCCGCGCGCTCGCCCCGGTCGCCGACGTAGACGCAGCTCCCGGCGACGGCGATGGGGGAGTTCATGCCCCTGTTGCCGAGCGTCGTGCGGCCGACGAGCTGGAAGCTCTTGGCGGTGCCGTACTTCGACGGCAACGGCAGCGGCGCGGCCTGCGAGGGGGCGGCGAGCGAGGCGGCGACGGCGAGAGCCGTCACACCGGTGAGCAGCGTGCGCATGAGGGACCTCCGGCGGCTTTACGGGGCAGTTCGTCGGCGGAGGCCGGTTTCCTCTAGACTCCCCGATTTGGCGCGGGCGCAACGGCCGCGCGCCACCCCACGACGTTGAAAGCAAGGAGCAGTGCCGTGTCCGAGGTCCGCATCGCCGCCGAGCCGCGCACCGAGTTCGGCAAGGGTGGCGCGCGCCGCACCCGCCGGGCAGGGAAGGTTCCCGCCGTCCTCTACGGGCACGGCTCCGACGTCCGCCACATCTCGCTTCCCGCGCGCGAGCTGCAGCACGCGTTCAAGGGCGAGAGCGGCGTCAACGTCCTCCTCTCGCTCGACCTCCCGGACGGCCACGAGCTCGCGCTGCCCCGGCAGGTCCAGCGCGACCCGCTGCGCGGCGACCTGACCCACATCGACCTGCTGCTCGTCCGCAAGGGCGAGAAGGTCTCGGTCGACGTCCCGATCGTGCTCGTCGGCGAGGCGCCGGCGGCCAAGGCGGGCGGCGCGCTCGACCAGCAGGCGACGTTCCTGCACGTCGAGGCCGAGGCGACGCACATCCCGACGCAGCTCGAGGTCGACATCTCCGGCCTCACCGAGATCGGCGCGCACGGCATCCTCGCGTCGGACGTGAAGCTGCCCGAGGGCACGACGCTGCTCAGCGACCCCGAGGCGATCGTCGTGCACGTCGTCGGCGCGATGGCCGACGAGCCCGTCGACGAGGCGGTGGACGCGGCGTCCGAGGAGGACACCGAGGCCGGCACGGGTGAGGCGGCCGAGGGCGAGACCCCGGCCGGCGAGTAGCCATGGGCGAGGGCCCGGCGCTGGTCGTCGGGCTCGGCAACCCCGGCCCGCGCTACGCAGGCAACCGGCACAACGTCGGCTTCATGGTGCTCGACGAGCTCGCCCGGCGGGTCGGCGCGTCGTTCAAGGCGCACCGCGGCCGCGCGGACGTCATCGAGGCGCGCCTCGGCGACTCCCGCGCGATCCTCGCCAAGCCGAAGTCGTACATGAACGAGTCGGGCGGGCCCGTCGCGTCGCTGCGCGACTTCTTCAAGGTGGCGGCGCCCGACATCGTCGTCGTGCACGACGAGCTCGACATCCCGTACGCCACGTTGCGGCTCAAGCTCGGCGGCGGCGACAACGGCCACAACGGCCTGAAGTCGATCACGAAGTCGATCGGCACCCGCGAGTACCACCGCGTGCGCTTCGGCATCGGCCGCCCGCCCGGGCGGCAGGACCCCGCCGACTTCGTCCTCAACGACTTCTCCACGGTGGAGCGCAGGGAGCTGCCGTTCCACCTCGACCGGGCCGCCGACGCGGTCGAGGCGCTGCTCGCGAAGGGCCTCGCGGCGGCGCAGAACGAGTTCCACGGCGCCGGCGACGCGTGACCGTCGTACGGCTCGGGGAGGCCGACCTCGCGCGCGCGGCCGAGGTGGTCGGCGACGGGTTCTTCGCGGACCCCCTGCTCGCGTACGCGATCCCCGACGACGACGACCGGCGCACGCTCGCGCCCGCGCACTTCCTCCCCGTCGCGCGGCTCGCGTTCCAGGTCGGCGAGGTCTGGTGGGACGGCGACGCCGTCGCCTGCTGGCTGCCGCCGGGCCACCACGACGCGACGGAGGACGAGGCCGTCGCGGCCGGGCTCGACCGGATGGCCGACCACGTCGGCGCCGAGCCGGCCGCGCGCCTGGACGGCGTCTTCGACCACCTCCGCGAGCGCCGCCTCGCGCTCGGCGTGCCCGACCACTGGTACCTCGCGCTGCTCGGCGTCCGGACGTCCGCGCAGGGGCGCGGGCTCGGCGGCGCGGTGATCGCGCCGCGGCTGGCGCTGGCGGACGAGGCCGGCGAGTGGTGCTTCCTCGAGACCCTGGGAGAGCGGAACGTGCCCTTCTACGAACGCCACGGGTTCGACCTGGTCGAGTCGGGCGTCGAGCCCGGCAGCGGGCTGCCGTACTGGATGCTCCTGCGGAGGCCGAGATGAGCAACTGGGCTAGCGGCGACGCGTACGAGCCGTTCATAGGCCGGTGGAGCCGGCTGGTCGCGGCGGAGTTCGTGCCGTGGCTGGGCGTGCCGCCGGGCGCGCGCTGGCTCGACGTCGGCTGCGGCACCGGCGCGCTCACCTCGACGGTCCTCGCGCTCGCGGAGCCGGCGAGCGTCGTGGGCGTCGACCCGTCGGGGGCGTTCGTCTCCTACGCCGCCGCGCGCGTGCCGCAGGCGGAGTTCCGCGTGGGCTACGCGGACGCGACGGGCCTGGACGACGGCGCGGTCGACGTGGCCGTCGCGGGCCTGGTGCTGAACTTCGTGCCCGACCCGGCGGCCGCCGTCGCGGAGCTGCGGCGGGTGGCGCGGCACACGGTCGGCGCGTACGTCTGGGACTACACGGGCGGCATGGAGATCCTGCGGCACTTCTGGGACGCCGCCCGCTCCCTCGACCCCGGCGTGGCCGACGAGGACTTCCCGCTGTGCAGGCCGGGCGCGCTGGCGGAGCTCCTCGGCGGCGAGGCGCGCGCGATCGACGTGCCCGCCGTCTTCGAGGACTTCGAGTCGTACTGGGCGCCGTTCCTCGGCGGCACCGGGCCGGCGCCCGCGTACGTCGCCTCGCTCGACGACGAGCGGCGGGACGCGCTGCGCGAGGCGGTCCGCGAGCGGGTAGGGGAGCGGCCCTCGCTCAACGCCCGCGCGTGGGCGGTGCGCGCGCGGGTGACGTAGGCTCGGCGCACACCCCCCGGCGCCGCGCCGTGCGGGGCTTTCGTCGTGAGAGGACGCCGTGGCCGTACCCGGGATCGTCGACCTGCTCCGTGCCGAGCCCGCCCTCGCGGCGGCGGCGGAGCGGGCGGGCACGCCCGGCGTCACGGTCACCGCGCCGGCGCCGCTGAGGCCGTTCGCGATCGCCGCGCTCGCGGCGCGCATGGGCTCGGCGACGCTGCTCGCGGTGACGGCGACCGGGCGCGAGGCCGAGGACCTGACGGCGGCGCTGCGCTGCCTGCTCCCCGGGGACTCGGTCGCGGAGTTCCCCGCGTGGGAGACGCTGCCGCACGAGCGGCTGTCGCCAAGAGCCGACACCGTCGGCCGCCGCATCGCGGTGCTGCGGCGGCTCGCGCACCCCGGCGAGGACGGCCCGCTCAAGGTCGTCGTCGCGCCCGTACGCAGCGTGCTGCAGCCGCAGGTGAAGGGGCTCGGCGACCTGCCGCCGCTCACCCTGAACAAGGGCGACACCGTCGAGCTGGACGAGATGGTCGAACGCCTCGTCGGCTACTGCTACGCCCGCGTCGACCTGGTCGAGAAGCGCGGCGAGTTCGCGGTGCGCGGCGGCATCCTCGACGTGTTCCCGCCGACCGAGGAGCACCCCGTCCGCGTCGAGCTGTGGGGCGACGAGGTCGAGGACGTCCGGTGGTTCGCCGCGGGCACGCAGCGCAGCCTCGGCGACGCCGACCGCGGCCTGTGGGCGCCGCCGTGCCGCGAGCTGCTGCTCACCGACGAGGTCCGCGCGCGGGCCCGCGCGCTGGCCGACGAGCATCCCGAGTTGGACGAGATGCTCGACAGGCTCGCCGACGGCACGCCGGTCGAGGGCATGGAGGCGCTCGCGCCGGTCCTCGTGGACGACCTCGTGCTGCTCGTCGAGGAGCTGCCCGCAGGCGCGCACGTCGTCGTGTGCGACCCCGAGCGCGTACGTGCCCGCGCCGAGGAGCTGACGCGGACGAGCGAGGAGTTCCTCGAGGCGTCGTGGGCGGCCGCGGCGGGCGGCGGCAGCGCGCCCGTCGACCTCGGCGCGGCGGCGTACCGCGACGTCGAGACGGTCCGCGAGACGGCGGTCGAGGCGGGCGTGCCGTGGTGGTCGCTGACGCCGTTCGCGGCCGACGAGGACGCGGAGAACGTCGTGGACGCGCGCGCCCACGAGCCGTACGTCGGCGACATGGAGAAGCTCGTCGGCGACGCCCGCGACTGGGCGCGCGACGGCTGGCGCGTGGTGTTCGTGACCGAGGGCCACGGCCCGGCGGAGCGCCTCGCCGAGGTGCTGCGCGAGCACGACCTCGGCGTGCGCGTCGAGCCGGAGCTGGCCGAGCCGCCGGGCGAGGGCATCACGGTGAGCAACGCCGTCTTCGACACCGGCTTCGTCGCGCCGTCGCTCAAGCTGACGGTCGTCACGGAGACGGACTTCGCGGGGCAGCGCAGCGCGACGAAGGACATGCGCCGCATGCCGTCCAAGCGGCGCAACGCCGTCGACCTGCTGTCGCTCAAGCCCGGCGACTACGTCGTGCACGAGCAGCACGGCGTAGGCCGCTACGTGCAGATGGAGAAGCGCACGGTCAACGGCGGCGAGCGCGAGTACCTCGTGATCGAGTACGCCAAGGGCGACCAGCTCCGCGTGCCGACCGACTCGCTCGACCTCGTCACGCGCTACGTCGGCGGCGAGGCGCCGACGCTGCACCGCATCGGCGGCTCCGACTGGGCCAAGGCGAAGGGCCGCGCGCGCAAGGCGGTCCGCGAGATCGCCGCCGAGCTGATCCGCCTCTACTCCGCGCGCATGGCGAGCCCCGGCCACAAGTACGGCCCGGACACGCCGTGGCAGCGGGAGCTGGAGGACGCGTTCCCGTACCACGAGACGCCCGACCAGCTCGCGGCCATCAACGAGGTCAAGGCCGACATGGAGTCGCCGGTCCCGATGGACCGCGTCATCTGCGGCGACGTCGGCTACGGCAAGACCGAGATCGCGGTGCGCGCGGCGTTCAAGGCGGTCATGGACGGCAAGCAGGTCGCGGTGCTCGTGCCGACGACGCTGCTCGCGCAGCAGCACTTCCAGACGTTCGGGGAGCGGTTCGCGCAGTTCCCCGTGAAGGTCCGCGCGGTGTCGCGCTTCAACACGCAGAAGGAGCAGGACGCCGTCCTCGAAGGCGTCGCGAACGGCGACGTCGACGTCGTGATCGGCACCCACCGGCTGCTGTCCGCCTCCACGAAGTTCAAGGACCTCGGGCTCGTCGTCGTGGACGAGGAGCAGCGGTTCGGCGTGGAGCACAAGGAGTACCTGAAGCGCCTGCGTACCAGCGTGGACGTGCTGACGATGAGCGCGACGCCGATCCCGCGCACGCTGGAGATGTCGATCACCGGCATCCGCGAGCTGTCCACGATCGACACGCCGCCGGAGGAACGCCACCCGGTGCTGACGTTCGTCGGGCCGTACGACGAGAAGCAGATCGCCGCCGCGATCCGCCGCGAGCTGCTGCGCGAGGGCCAGGTCTTCTTCGTGCACAACCGCGTGCAGTCGATCGAGAAGGCGGGCCAGCGCCTCCGCGAGCTCGTGCCCGAAGCGCGCATCCAGACCGCGCACGGCCAGATGAACGAGGACGCGCTCGAACGCGTGATGGTCGACTTCTGGGAGAAGGAGTTCGACGTCCTCGTCTGCACGACGATCGTCGAGTCCGGCCTGGACATCGCGAACGCGAACACGCTGATCGTGGAGCGCGCCGACGCCCTCGGCCTGTCGCAGCTCCACCAGCTCCGGGGCCGCGTCGGCCGTGGCCGCGAGCGGGCGTACGCGTACTTCCTCTACCCGCCGGAGAAGCCGCTGACGGAGACGGCGTACGACCGCCTCCAGACGATCGCGCAGAACGCCGAGCTCGGCGCCGGCATGGCCGTGGCGCTGAAGGACCTCGAGATCCGCGGCGCGGGCAACCTGCTCGGCGGCGAGCAGAGCGGCCACATCGCGGCGGTCGGCTTCGACCTCTACGTGCGCCTCGTCGGCGAGGCCGTCGCGGAGTTCAAGGGGGAGAAGCGCGAGGAGGAGATCGAGGTCAAGGTCAACCTCCCCGTCGACGCCGCGCTGCCGCACTCGTACGTCCCTGAGGAGCGGCTGCGCATCCAGGCGTACGGCCGCATCGCCGCCGCCCACGACGACGACGCGCTGACCCAGGTGCGCGAGGAGCTGGCCGACCGCTACGGCCCGCTGCCCGCCCAGGTCGAGAACCTGATGGCCGTCGCGCGCTTCCGCAACAAGGTGCGCCACCACGGCATCACCGAGGTGTCGGTGCAGGGCAACGCCGTGCGGTTCGCGCCGATGGAGCTGCGGGAGAGCCAGCAGCTACGCCTCCAGCGCCTCTACAAGGGCGCCATCGTGAAGCAGGCCGTCCGGACCGTGCTCGTGCCGAAGCCGGACGTACGGGACACTGACCTCCTCGCGTGGTGCACGGACGTGCTCGACGCCGTGCTCGACCAGCCAGTCCTGGAAGGGGCCACCTCGTGACGCTCGCCCGCCTCCGCACGGTCGCGGCCGCCCTCGCGGGCGCCGTTCTCCTTGCCGGGTGCGCCGAGACCGGCGTCGGCGTCGCCGCGCGCGTCGGCGGCGACCGCATCCTCAACGACGAGGTGGTCGCGTACGTCGACCGCGGCCTCGACGACCCGGCCGCGCGCAACGTCGACCGCGTCCTGCTCCAGCGCGCGTGGCTCAGCCAGCTCGTCAAGCTGCGGCTCTACCGCGAGGCCGCGCGCCGGCTCGACGCGATGCCGTCGGACGAGGAGTACCGGCGCATGGTCGACACCTACGTCCAGCAGGCGGGCGGCCGCGCGGCGATCGAGCAGGACTTCACCGGCCGCGGCGTCGACGCGCGCGACGTGGACGAGGTCATCGAGACCGTGCTGCTGTTCGAGCTGATCGGCGACGCCCTGGTCAAGGACGTGGCCACGCCCGAGCCCGAGCTGCGCGCGGACTACGCGCGGCAGATCGAGCAGTTCGACCAGGCGGAGGTCGCCCACATCAAGCTGCGCGACCAGCGGACCGCGACCACGGTCGTCGCGCAGCTCAAGGCGGGCGCGAGCTTCGACGAGCTCGCGAAGCAGTCTCTCGACCCGGCGACGGCCGCGCAGGGCGGCAAGCTCGGCGTGATCGGCAACGGCTCCAAGCGGTTCGCGAAGCCGATCGTGGACGCGGTGTTCCGCTCGCGGACCGGCGCGATCATCGGGCCCGTCAAGGTCAGCGACGGCTTCGAGATCTTCCGCGTGATCGAGCGGCGGACGCTGTCGTTCGAGGACGCGCGGGACCTGCTGCGCCGGGCCAAGCTCAAGGACCAGCGGGACGCGAAGCGCGCCGCCTACATCCAGGAGCTGAGCCGCGAGATGGGCATCTCGGTGAACCCGCGCTTCGGGCGCTGGAACTTCAAGGAGACCGGCATCGAGCAGGCGGGCGACAGCCTCTCCACGACCGTCCCCTCGCCCGGCGCGACGGGCGCGCCCGGCGGCGGCCCGGCGCCCGGCCAGTGAACGACGCGCCGATGGACAGGCTCGTCCTCGTCGCGAACACGCACCGCGTCGCGCCCGGCCTGCTCTCGTGGTCGGCGTGGGACGAGATGCGCAACGGCGACGTCTGCTGCGCCGACCCCGAGCACCCGCAGCTCCCGTTCCTCGAGGCGGCGGGCGTGGACGTCACCGTGCTGCGGCCGGAGGACGGTCCCGAGGGCATGCGGGTGTCGTACCTGATGGGCGGCGGCGACCCGGTGGCCGCGGGGCTCGCGCACCTGTTCCGCGAGCGGGCGCGCGGCGGTCGCACGGCCGTGTGGCTCGCGAGCGCGGGCGGCGACCCGGCGTTCGTTCGGGCGCTCGGCGACCTCGCCGCGCGCGAGGGCGGCATCGAGATGGAGGTCGTCTACGGGTCGTACGACATGCCCGGCGCGCGGCTGCTCGACCTCGTCGCGACGATGGACAGGCTGCGCTCGCCGGGCGGCTGCCCGTGGGACGCCGAGCAGACGCACGAGACGCTCGCGCCGTACCTCGTGGAGGAGACGTACGAGGCGCTGGAGGCGATCGAGACAGGGGACCTCGAGGCGCTGCGCGACGAGCTCGGCGACGTGCTGCTCCAGGTGGTGTTCCACGCGCGCGTCGCGGAGGAGCGCGGGGAGCACCGCTGGACGATCGACGACGTCGCGGGCGGCATCGTCGAGAAGCTCGTGCGCCGCCACCCGCACGTGTTCGGCGACGTGAAGGTCTCCGGCGCCGACGAGGTCGTGCGCAACTGGGACGAGATCAAGGCGGCCGAACGCTCCGAGGCGGGCGACGACGCGGGCGCGCTGCACGGCGTACCGCTCGGGCAGCCGGCGACATCGCTCGCGGCGAAGCTGCAGAAGCGCGCGACGAAGGCGGGGCTGCCGCCCGCGCTGCTGCCCTACGCCGACGACGCGCTGGCCGCGATCGAGCGCACGGCGCCGGAGGAGCGGCCCGCGGCGGTGGGCAGGCTGCTGTTCGCGGTCGTCGCGCTGGCGCGCTCGCTCGACGTCGACCCCGAGGCGGCGCTGCGGGAGGTGTCGCGCGACTTCCGCGAGCGGTTCGAGGCGGCCGAGCAGACGGCCCGCACGACCGGCGTCGCCCTGTCACAGTGGGACGAAGCCGCCTGGCGCGAGGTCTGGGACGCGGCGGCGTTGCCTCCCGTGGAGGGATGACATGAGCAGGTTCTCGTCCAACCAGATCGTGACGATGGTGTGCGCCGTCGCGGCGGCGGTCGTGCTGGCGCCGGTCGGCGTCATGGCCGCGACCGGTCAGCTCGTCAACATCGTCGATCCGTCGAACGCCGGGCGCGCCGCGCGCGTGGGCAGCGGCGGGACGTTGCACGTCGAGACGCGTCCCGGCGCGGTCCAGAACTCCTTCACCCGCCAGATCAACACGACGGAGCTCGGCAACTCGCCTGTCTACGAGGTGACGGCGCCGCAGCGGATCGCGTTGACGCAGCTCACGGTGTCGAACGGCGAGAGCGACTACCCGGAGACCGAGGTCCGCGTCAACGCGTACGTGCAGACGACCGGCACGGCCGCCTGCGGCACCACGACGACGGGCTACACGCAGGTCGAGCTCGCGCGGTTCGTGCTCCCGCCGAAGGACACGAGGCAGATCCTGTGGAACGGCCCGCCGCTCGTCGTGCCCTCGGGGGCGTCGGGCAAGAAGAGCTGCGTCGTGCTGTACCTCCAGGAGCACGGCAGCCCCAGCGAGACCTTCTACAACGTGAGCGGCTACACGTTCTCGTAGGCTCCGGGGAGCAACGTCCCCGATCCTGAACGAGGTGCGTGACCGTGGCGTCCATCGAAGCCGTCGCCGGCCGGGAGATCCTCGACTCCCGCGGCAACCCCACCGTCGAGGTCGAGGTCGCGCTCGACGACGGCACGATCGCCCGCGCGGCCGTCCCCTCGGGCGCCAGCACCGGCGCGTTCGAGGCGGTCGAGCTGCGCGACGGCGGGGACAGGTTCGGCGGCAAGGGCGTGGAGAACGCCGTCAAGGCCGTGGACGACGAGATCGCCGACGCGCTGCTCGGCATGGAGGCGTCGGAGCAGCGCCTCGTGGACCAGGCGCTCATCGACCTCGACGGCACGCCCGACAAGGGCCGCCTCGGCGCCAACGCGATCCTCGGCGCGTCGCTCGCGGTCGCGAAGGCGGCGGCCGAGTCGAGCGGGCTCCCGCTGTTCCGCTACCTCGGCGGGCCGGTCGCGCACGTGCTCCCGGTGCCGATGCTGAACATCCTCAACGGCGGCGCCCACGCGGACACGAACGTCGACATCCAGGAGTTCATGGTCGCGCCGGTCGGGGCGGCGACGTTCCGCGAGGCGCTGCGCTGGGGCGCCGAGGTCTACCACGCGCTCAAGGGCGTCCTGAAGGCGCGCGGGCTCACGACCGCGATCGGCGACGAGGGCGGCTTCGCGCCCGACCTGCCCGCCAACCGCGACGCGCTCGACCTCATCGTGGAGGCGATCGAGAAGGCGGGCTTCGTGCCCGGCCAGGACATCGCGCTGGCGCTCGACGTGGCGGCGACGGAGTTCTACGCCGACGGGTCGTACACGTTCGAGGGCGGTGCCAAGACGTCGACCGAGATGGCGACGTACTACGCCGGCCTCGTGGCGTCGTACCCGATCGTCTCGATCGAGGACCCGATGGGCGAGGACGACTGGGACGGCTGGCGCGGCGTGACCGAGGAGCTCGGGACGACCGTGCAGCTCGTCGGCGACGACCTGTTCGTCACCAACCCCGCCCGCCTCGCGCGCGGCATCACGGAGCGCTGCGCCAACGCGCTGCTCGTCAAGGTCAACCAGATCGGCACGCTGACGGAGACGCTCGACGCGGTCGCGCTGGCGCACCGTTCGGGGTACGCCTCGATGATGAGCCACCGCTCCGGCGAGACCGAGGACACGACGATCGCCGACCTCGCGGTCGCGCTCGACTGCGGCCAGATCAAGACCGGCGCGCCCGCGCGCTCGGAGCGGGTGGCGAAGTACAACCAGCTCCTGCGCATCGAGGAGGAGCTGGACGACGCGGCGCGCTACGCGGGGCGGGCGGCGTTCCCGCGCTTCGAGGTCAAGGCGTAAGTGGCGTCCCGCGGGTCAGGCCCGTCGTCGCGGAAGGCGGCGCCGCGCAAGGCCTCGGCGGCGCGGCGTCCCGAGCAGCGGCGGCGCACGACGGGGACGGCGCTGCCTAAGCCGCCGCTCCCGGGCGCGAAGCGCACCGCCGTCACGACGCGAGCCGCGATCCTCGGCGCCGTGCTGATGGTGCTCGCGCTCGCGCTGACGGTGCCGTTGCGGCAGTACCTCGCGCAGCGCGGCGCGGTCGCGCGGCTGCGGGCCAAGCAGGAGCAGGCGCAGCGGCGCGTCGACGCGCTGGAGGCGCGCAAGCGGCAGCTCCAGGACCCGGCGTACGTCGAGCAGCTCGCGCGCGAGCGGCTGCACTTCGTGCGTCCCGGCGAGGTGCCGTACATCCTGCTCACGCCGCCGCCGACGCCGGTGCCGTCGCGCTCGAACGTCGCGGGCGGGCCCGGCGTCGGGGGGACGGGCCCCTGGTACTCGCGGCTGTGGGGCACGGTCGACGCGGCCGGCACGGCGCCGCGGCGGACGCCCTCGCCGACGCCGACGCCGTCGAGGTGACCCCGTGATCCCGGACGAGGACAGGGCGGCGGTCGAGGCGCAGCTCGGGCGGCCGCCGCGCGGTCTCCGCGCGGTCGCGCACCGCTGCTCGTGCGGCCTCCCCGACGTCGTGGAGACCGACCCCGTGCTGGAGGACGGGACGCCGTTCCCGACGCTGTACTACCTGACCTGCCCGCGCGCCGCCTCGGCGGTCGGGCGGCTCGAAGCGTCCGGCCTGATGAACGAGATGACCGCGCGGCTCGCCGACGACCCCGACCTCGCGGCGGCGTACGCGCGGGCGTCGGAGGACTACCTCGCGCGGCGCGACGCGATCCGCCGGCTCGACGGCGACCCGACGGCGGGCGGCATGCCCGAGCGCGTGAAGTGCCTGCACGTCCTCGTCGCGCACGAGCTCGCCGCCCCCGGCACGAACCCGTTCGGCCGCGAGGCGCTCGACGCGACCGGCGACTGGGGCGCGCGGGGGCGGTGCGTGTGACGCGCGTCGCCGCCGTCGACTGCGGCACGAACTCCATCCGCCTGCTCGTCGCCGACGAGGCGAACGGCAGGCTCACCGACGTCGTGCGCGAGATGCGGATCGTGCGGCTCGGGCAGGGCGTGGACCGCACGGGGGTGCTCGCGCCGGAGGCGCTGGAACGCACGTTCGCGGCGTTGCGCGAGTACGCGTCGCTGGTGGGCCTGCACGGCGCCTCGCGGGTGCGGATGGTCGCGACCTCGGCGACGCGCGACGCCGCGAACGCGGAGGAGTTCGTGCGCGGCTGCACGGAGATCCTCGCGGTCGAGCCGGAGGTCGTGTCGGGCGACGAGGAGGCGCGGCTGTCGTTCCTCGGCGCGACGTACGAGCTCGCCGGTGCGCCGGGACCGTACGTCGTCGCGGACATCGGCGGCGGCTCCACCGAGATCGTCGTGGGCGCGGACGAGGCCGAGCAGGCCGTGAGCGTCGACGTCGGCTGCGTACGGCTCACCGAGCGGTGGCTGCGCTCCGACCCGCCGACCGACGAGGAGGTCGCGGGCGCGACGGCCGACGTCGCGCGCGCGCTCGACACCGTCGAGGCGGCCGTGGACGTGTCGCAGGCGCGGACGTTCGTCGGCATGGCGGGCAGCGTCACGACGCTCGGCGCGATGGCGCTGGGCCTGGACGAGTACGACCCCGACGCGATCCACCTCACGCGGCTCAGCGCCGAGCGCGTCGAGGAGCTGACGGCGGCGCTGCTGCGCGCGACGCGCGAGGAGCGCGCGCGGATCGGCGCGATGCACCCGGGGCGCGTGGACGTGATCGGCGCCGGGGCGCTGGTGCTGCGCGAGATCGTGCGCCGCTGGTCGCTGCGGGAGGTCGTCGTGAGCGAGCGCGACATCCTCGACGGCATCGCGCTGAGCCTGGTGTGAGGCGGCGCCTCGTCGCGGCCGCCGCCCTCGGGGCGGTGGCGCTCGCCGGCGCGGCGGCGTGGGTGTGGTGGGTGCCGGGCTACCGGCCGTCGCTGCGCGAGGGGGAGGCGTACGCGATCGACGTGTCCGCGCACCAGGGCCGGATCGACTGGCGCGCGGTCGCGCGCGACGGCATCGGCATCGCCTGGATCAAGGCGACCGAGGGCGGCGACTTCACGGACGACCGCTTCGTCGCCAACTGGGAGGCGGCGGGCGACGCCGGCGTGCGGCGCGGCGCGTACCACTTCTTCACGCTGTGCCGCCCGGGCGAGGAGCAGGCGCGCCACTTCCTGCGTACGGTGAACGAGGACGGCGAGGTGCCGCACGCGGTCGACCTCGAGCTGGCAGGCAACTGCGCCGCCCGCCCGTCGCGCGAGGACGTCGCGCGCGAGCTCGCGGCGTTCCTCGGCGAGGTGGAGGAGGCGTCGCACCGGCCGACGGTGCTCTACCTCGGCGACGACTGGCGCGAGCGTTACGGCCTGCCCACCGGCGACCGGCCGCTGTGGTTGCGGCGCGTGCTGCGCCGGCCCTCGGGCGGCTGGTACGCGTGGCAGGTGCAGGGCCGCGCGCGGGTCGACGGCGTCGAAGGACCGGTCGACCTCGACGTCGTGCGCGTCGGCTAGGGTGCGCGCCATGGGCGATCTGGTGACGTTCGCGAGCAACGGCGACACGGCGGAGGGCTACCTGGCGATCCCGCAGGGCGGCAGCGGTCCCGGCGTCGTCGTCATCCAGGAGTGGTGGGGCCTCATGCCCCACATCAAGGACGTGTGCGAGCGGCTCGCGGGGCAGGGGTTCGTGGCGCTGGCGCCCGACCTGTACCGCGGCGAGACCGCGAGCGAGCCCGACGGGGCGATGCGGCTGCTGATGGGGCTGGCGATGGACCGCGCGGCCAAGGACATCGCGGGCGCGGCCGCGTACCTCAAGGGCCGCGACGAGGTGACGGGCGAGGGGATCGGCTGCGTCGGCTTCTGCATGGGCGGCAGCCTCGCGCTGTGGTCGGGCACGATCTCCGACGACATCGTCGCGACGGTCGGGTTCTACCCCGCCGTGCCCTGGGAGAAGATGAGCCCCTCCTGGGCCAACTACGCGGGCAAGGCCGCGATCCTCCACACGTCCGAGGAGGACGGCGGCCCCGAGGCGCCCGGCATCGTGACGGCACGCGAGGCGATCGAGGCGGCCGGGGGCACGGTGACCGTCTACGGCTACCCCGGCACCAAGCACGCGTTCTACAACGACTCCCGTCCCGAGGTGTACGACGAGGACGCGGCGACGCTGGCGCGCGAACGGACGCTCGCGCTGTTCCGCGAGAGGCTCGGCTAGTGGCGGTCATCGAGGTAGCGGGCGCGCGCAAGACGTACACGAGGTTCCGCAAGCCGCCGCAGCGCGCCGTCGACGGGCTGGACCTCGCGGTGCCCGAGGGCGGCGTGCACGGCTTCCTCGGCCCGAACGGCTCCGGCAAGACGACGACGATCCGGATGCTGCTCGGGCTGGTCAAGCCCGACAGCGGCGAGATCAGGCTGCTCGGGCGCCCGGTCCCCGAGGGGCTGCCGGAGTCGGTCCAGGAGGTCGGCGCGCTGGTCGAGACGCCGCTGTTCTTCCCGAACTTCTCCGGCCGCCTCAACCTGGAGCTGCTCGCCCACGTCGCCGGCCTCCCGGGCTCGCGGGTCGACGAGGCGCTCGAACGCGTCGGCCTCACCGACCGCGCCGGCGACCGCGTGAAGGCGTACTCGCTCGGCATGCGGCAGCGGCTCGGCATCGCGGCGGCGTTGATGAAGCGACCCCGCCTGCTGATCCTGGACGAGCCGTCGAACGGCCTCGACCCGGCCGGCATCCGCGAGGTGCGCGAGCTGATCCGCCACCTCGGGGCGAACGGCGTGACGGTGTTCCTCTCGTCGCACCTGCTCGGCGAGGTCGAGCAGGTCTGCGACACCGTCGACATCCTCGTGCGCGGCAAGCGGATCACGTCGGGCTCGGTCAAGGAGGTGCTCGCCGCGCGCGCGACGGGCGAGGTGCGGGTGCGGACGGAGGACGTGGCGCTGGCCGCCTCGACGCTGACCGGCGCGGGCTACGACGTCACGGAGGCGGGCGACCACCTCGTCGTGGCGAACGCGCCCGACCCGGCCGCGATCGCGCGGGCGCTGGGGGAGCGGGGCCAGTGGGTGTCGGAGCTGACGCCGTTGACGGCGAACCTCGAGAGCGTGTTCCTGGAGCTGACCGCCGGGGGTGGCATGTGAACGGCCTGCTGCGCGCGGAGGTCAAGCGGCTCGTGTCGCGGCGGCTCGCCCGCGTGGTCGCGCTGGTGTTCCTCGGCATCCTGCTGCTCGTCCAGGTCGTCGGCGCCGTGCGCTCGCGCGACCCGAACGCCGAAGAGCGCGTGGACATCGCGGTGGCGCGGCAGTACTGCGAGGACGCCAAGGCGAGCGGGGAGTTCGAGCCCGACGGCGACTGCGACCAGGTGTACACCAGCGAGGACCCGCGCTACAACGCCAAGGACCTGCTGCCCGACGCGGCCGGCTCGGTCGCGGTCGCCGCGGCGATCGTGGGGTTCGTCGTCGGGGCGTCGTACGTCGGCGCCGAGTGGGCCGCGGGGACGATGCAGGCGCTGCTGTTCTGGGAGCCGAGGCGCTGGCGCGTGCTGCTCGCGAAGGGGCTCGCGCTGGTCGGCGTCATGGTGGCGTTCACCGTGGCCATGGAGGTCGTGTGCTTCGCGACGACGCTGCTCGTCGGCGCCACGCGCGGCTCCAACGAGGGGGTGTCGGGCGTCCTCGGCGACGCGTTCTCGACGGCCGGTCGCGGGCTGATCGTGGTGACGTTCACGTCGCTGCTCGGCTTCGCCGTGGCGGGGCTCACGCGCGTGACGGGGGCGGCGCTCGGCGCGGCGTTCGTCTACTTCGCGATCCTCGAGCAGGTGGTCGCGGGGCTGCGGCCCGGATTGTTCCGCTACCTCATCGCGCCGAACATCGGCGCCGTGATGACCGGCGGCCTCAGCGTGCCGGCCGGGCGCGGGGAGGACGACTTCGGCGAGACCGTCGAGATCCTGCTGTCGGTCACGCGGGGGACGCTGACGCTCGCGGTGTACCTGGTCATCGTCCTGGGGGCGTTCTACGCGGTGTTCAGCCGCCGCGACGTCACCTAGGTGGCCTGCGTCCCACCCGGGTCGGAGCATCCGGCGGAGGTGGCGTTCCGGCACACGCCGGTGGCGTACACGGCGGCGGACGTCGCGCGGCTCGCGGAGACCGCACCGTCGCCCGACCACCTCGACGCGCGCGTGTCGGTGTGCCGCGCGTGCCCGCGCCTGGTGGAGTGGCGCGAGCGCGTCGCCGACGAGAAGCGGGCGTCGTACGCCGCCGAGACCTACTGGGGACGGCCCGTCCCCTCGTGGGGGCCGCCGCGCGCGCGCATCGCGATCGTCGGCCTCGCGCCGGCGGCGCACGGCGGCAACCGCACGGGGCGCATCTTCACCGGCGACCGTTCCGGCGACTGGCTCTACGCCGCCCTGCACAGGGCGGGCCTCGCGGCGCGGCCGACGTCGACGTACGCCGGCGACGGCCAGCGGCTCGTCGACGTCCGCATCGTGGCCGCCGTGCACTGCGCGCCGCCGGCGAACAAGCCGACGCCCGAGGAGCGCGACGCGTGCCGCCCGTGGCTCGAGCGCGACCTCGCGATGCTGGCGCCGACGCTGCGCGTCGTGGTGGTGCTCGGCGGCTTCGCGTGGGCCGCGGCGTTCCCCGCGCTGGCCGCCGCCGGGTACGCGCCGCCGCGCGAGCGGAGGGCGTTCGGGCACGGCGTGGAGGTCGAGCTCGGCGGGGGTGGCCCCACGGTGATCGGGTGCTACCACCCGAGCCAGCAGAACACGTTCACGGGGCGCTTGACCGAGCCGATGCTGGATGCCGTCCTCGCCAGGGCGACCGCTTTGGGGGGATAGTTCGCCGTCCGCAAGCAGCGAACGGAGGTGACCCCCATGAAGCGCATCGCCCTCGGCTTCGCCGCCCTCGCGTCGGCGGCCGCCCTCGCGGCCCCTGCCGCGGCGCACGAAGTCTGCCTGCCCGTGATCGACTACACAGGCATGCCGATCTGCGTCGACGCCCCGGTCCTGAAGTAGGACCCCCGCGCCTGGCGCGGGTCGCCGCCACCCTTCGGCAGGTGTGCGTACGACCCGTTCGGACGCCGGGCGCGACCCTCCGAACCTCCGGCGGCGGAGCCCCCTCCCAGGGGCCCCGCCGCCGTTCGTCGTGACGGGCTACGTTCACGGGCACCCCCGATCCCTCGAAGGGAGGTGAACCCCTCGTGAAGCGACTCCTTCTCGGCCTCGTGGCCGGGGCCGCGCTGGCCACGGCCGTCCCCGCGTCGGCCTCCGTGCTGCCCGTGATGTGCGGCATCACACCGCGTTACCCCTGCGGCGTCTGCTACGTCGACGACGCGACCCAGGAACGGACCTGCGTCAGCCCGCGCGACCTCGTCTGAGGCACGCGCGTGACGCGGGACGCGGCCTTTCGGCGGCCGCTGTCGCGACCGGATTCGGCCCGTGGCGCGACGAAGCCCGGCGGCGGGAGCCCTACCAGGGGCTCCCGCCGTTCGCGCGCTCTAGGCTCGTCGCGTGGCGCACGTGCTGATCGTCGGAGGGGGCTACGTCGGCCTCTACACGGCGTTGCGGCTGCAGCGCCGCCTCCGCGCCGAGCTGCGGCGCGGCGACGTCTCGGTGACGCTCGTCAGCCCCGAGCCGGTGATGACGTACCAGCCGTTCCTGCCCGAGGCGGCGGCGGGGAGCATCGAGCCGCGGCACGTCGTGGTGCCGTTGCGCCGCGTCCTGCGCCGCGTGTCCGTGGTGACGGGCACGGTGTCGTCGGTGACGCACGCCTCCCGCGTCGCGCGCGTGGTGCCCGCCGGGGGCGAGGTGTACGACCTGGCGTACGACGTCCTCGTCCTGGCGCCCGGGTCGGTCGCGCGGACCCTGCCGATCCCGGGGCTCGCCGAGACGGCGGTCGGCTTCAAGACCGTGTCCGAGGCGATCTACCTGCGCAACCGCGTGCTCGAGTGCCTCGACGTCGCGGCGTCCACGCGCGACCCGGCGGTGCGGCGGCGGGCGCTGACGTTCGTGTTCGTGGGGGCTGGCTACGCGGGCGTCGAGGCGTTCGCCGAGCTGGAGGACATGGCGCGCGAGGCGGTGCGCCGCTACTACCGCGAGCTGTCGTGGGACGAGACGCGGTGGGTGCTCGTCGAGGCGGCGCCGCGCATCCTCGGCGAGATCGGTCCCGGCATGGCCGGCTACACGCTGCGCCGGCTGCGCGCCCGGGGCATGGAGGTCCGCCTCGGGACGCGGCTCGACTCCTGCGTCGGGGGACGCGTCGTGCTGTCGGACGGGGAGACGTTCGAGGCGGACACCGTCGTGTGGACCGCGGGCGTCAAGCCGCACCCCGTCGTCGCCTCGACCGACCTGCCGCTGGACGAGCGCGGGCGCGTCGTCGCCGCCGCGACCCTCGCCGTCGCCGACGGCGCGTGGTCGGCCGGCGACTGCGCCGCCGTGCCCGACCTGACGCGGCCCGGCGAGTGGTGCGGCCCCACGGCCCAGCACGCCGTACGCCAGGCCAGGCGGCTCGCCGACAACGTCGTGCTGTCGCTGCGCGGCCGCCCGCCGCGGCCGTACCGGCACCGCGACGCCGGCTCCGTAGCCTCGCTCGGCCTGCACCAGGGCGTCGCGCAGGTCTACGGCGTGCGGCTGCGCGGGTGGCCCGCGTGGTTCATGCACAGGACGTACCACGTGTCGCGGGTGCCGACGTTCAACCGCAAGGCGCGGGTCGTCGCCGACTGGACGCTGGCGCTGTTCTTCCGCCGCGACATCGTGTCGCTGGGCGCGCTGGCGCGCGTTCCGCGGCTGTCCACAGATGTGCCTGCTCGCCCGTCATCCACAGGCTCCGCGCCCGACGATGGACGCATGGACAAGGTGAGGGACGAGGCGTACTGGGCGGAGCTGGAGCGGCGCGGGCGGGAGGCGTACGAGGAGTACGTCGCCGAGCACGGGCCCATCCCGCAGGAGTACGCGGACCGCGTACGGCAGTGGGTCGCGGAGGACGCCGAGGCGCAGCGACGGCGGCGAGGCGAGTGACGGCGCGCTACGTGCTCGACGCCGGCGTGCTGATCGCGGCGGCGCGGGGGCGTTCGGAGCCGTGGGCGTGGCAGACCGGGCCCGGCCGGTCCGCGATCGTGCCCGCGGCCGTGCTCGCGCAGGTGTGGCGGCGGCCTCCGTCGGGGAACCTCGCCCGCTTCCTCAAGGGCGTGGCCGTCGAGGAGCTGACCGAGGACGCGGCGCGCGAGGCGGGGGAGCTGCTCGGGCGGGCAGGCACGGCGGACGTCGTGGACGCGTCGGTGGTCGTGGTGGCGCGGCGCTACGGCGCCGACGTCGTGACCGCCGACACGGGCGACGTGGGGCGGCTCGTCGCGGCGCCGAGAGCGGAGGTGCGGGTGCGGCGGCTGTAGGGAGCGACACTGGACACGCCCCCGTGGCCCAACTGGCAGAGGCGACCGGCTTAAAACCGGTACCGGTGCGGGTTCGACTCCCGCCGGGGGCACCGCACGTCACACGCGGTCAGGCCGCGCACGACCTCAGCGCGGCGACGTAGACGCGGCAGTACTGGATGCCGTACCAGCAGTCGGTGTCGATGCCGCCCTGGCACGTCGGCGCGGCCACCGCGGGGACGGCCAGCGCGCCGGCCACGAGCGCGGGGAGAAGCAGGAGTCGGGTCATGCCCCGGCACGGTAGCAACAGGGGTAATCACCGCCGCCCGCCCGCGTGTGACGAACGGCGCCATCGCGGGCGCCACCGAGAGGGGTCCCCCATGCGCTCCGTCCTGCTCGCCGCCGCCGCCGCGGCGTCCGCCCTGTCCGCCGCGCCGGTCGCGCCCGCGTCGGCGGCGCCGGTCGCGCCGGCGTCGGCGGCGCCGGTCGCGCCCGTGGGCGTGTGCGTCCGGGTCGGCGACTGCGTCACCGTCACGGTGGGGCTGAGCGGCCCGACCGTCTGCGTGGCGGTCACCCAGAGCTCGCTCCCGCTGGTGATCGCGCCGATCTGCCGCCCGTAGCGGCGCGCCCTGGGCTCAGGCCCATCTGAGTACCTGAGCCCACCCGAAGTCGGGTCGGAGCGCGGATGGCGGCGGCGCCGCCGCGGCCGAGCATCGTTCCCATGGACGGTCTCTACGCGCTGAAGCCCTGGTACGCCCGCCGGCTACGCCCGGTCCGCACCGCGCTCGTCGCCCGCCGCGTCCCGCCGCACGCGCTCACCGCGGCGGGCGTCGCGGCGGCGGCCGCGGGCGGCGTCGCGCTCGCCACCGGCCACGGCCTGGCCGTCCTGCCACTCGTCGCCGCGAGGCTCGCGTTCGCGAACCTCGACGGCGCGGTCGCCCGCGAGTCCGGTCGCGCGACGCCCGGGGGGAGCGTCGTCAACGAGCTCGGCGACCGGCTCGCGGACGCGGCACTGCTGGCGGGCGCGGTCGCGCTGGCGCCGCCGGCGCTCGTCCTCGGTGCCGTGCTCGCGGCGACGATGCCGTCGTGGGTCGCGCTCGCCGGCGCCGCCGCGGGCGCCCCGCGCGTCAACGGCGGCCCCGTGGGCAAGACCGAACGCTGCGCCCTCGTCTGCCTCGCCGCCCTCGCCCCGGCGACCACGCAGGCGGTCCTCTGGGCGGTCGTCGCGGGCTCGCTCGCCACGGCCACGCTCCGCCTCTCCCGCGTCGCCCGCGCGCTGCGCCCCGCCGCCACCGCGAGCGCCCGATGAGCGCCGCGTACGTCGTCGCCGGCGCGCTCGCGGCGGGCGGCGTCGGCGTGGCCGCCAGCGGCGACTCGACGCTGCGCCGCCGCTGGCTCACCTGGGCCGTCACCGCACCCGTCGTCGGCGGCCTGCTCGCGCTCGGCGAGCCCGGCGCGGCCGCCCTCGCGAGCGGCCTCGGCGTCGTCGCGTCGTGCGAGTACGCCCGCCTGGCCCGCCTCGCCCGCGCCGACCGCGCGCTGCTCGTCGCGGCCGCCGCCCTCCTGCCCGTCGCGAGCGCCATGACCCCGCGCGCGACGGCGGTCGCGCCGTGGCTCGCGCTCCTCGCCGCCGTTCCCGCGATCGCCGGGGCCGACAGGACGAACGGTCTGCGCCGCGCGGCGCTCACGGCGTTCGGCGTGCTCTGGATCGCGTGGTCGCTGTCGCACCTCGTGCTGCTCGGCGGCACGGCGTTCGCGGTCTGCGCGGCCGTCTCGGTCGCGGACGTCACGGCGTGGTGCGGCGGCCGCTGGATCGGCGGCCCGAGGCTCTCCCGCCTGTCCCCGAACAAGACCTGGGGCGGCGTCGCCGGTGCCGCCCTCGGCGCCGCGCTGACGCTCCGCCTGCTCGGCGTGCCGAGCTACGCCCTGCTCCTCGCTGTCGTCGTCGGCGGCGTCCTCGGCGACCTGCTCGAGTCGATGGCCAAGCGCGAGGCCGGCGTCAAGGACGCGGGCTCGTGGCTGCCGGGCTTCGGCGGGCTGCTCGACCGCGTCGACTCGCTGCTCGTCGTCCTCCCGCTCGCCTGGCTGGTGACCTCGTGAACGCCGCCCGCCCGCGCCGCCTCCTCTGGCGCACCGCCCTGCGTCCGGGCGGCCTCACCGTCACCGGAACGCTCCCGCGCGGCGGCTGCGTCGTCGTCGCCAACCACTCCTCGCACGCCGACACGCCCGCCCTGCTCGCCGCCCTCGACGCGCGGCACCGCCCGCTCGTCGCGGCGGCGGCGGACTACTGGTTCCGCGCCGGGTGGCGGGCGCGGGTCTGCCGCACGCTCGTCGGCGGCTTCCCCGTCCGCCGCGACGGGGGCGGCTGCGCCGACCTGATGGGTGCCGTGCCCGCCCTGCGCGCCGGGCGCGCGGTCGTCGTCTTCGCCGAGGGGACGCGCTCGCGGACCGGCGAGGTGGGGCCGTTCCACTCGGGCGCGCTGCGCCTCGCCGAGGCGGCCGGCGTGCCGGTCGTCCCCGTCGGCCTCGCCGGCACCCGCGACGTGCTGCCGCCGCACGGCGCCCTGCACCTGAGCCCGGTCGCGGTCCGCATCGGTACGCCGCTGCACCGGCCGACGAAGGACGAGGCGCGCGACGCCGTCGTCGCGCTGGCCGCCGCGCCCGCGCCGCGCCGCCGCTCGCCGTGGCACCGCCGCGCCGCCGCCCTCGCGCTGGCGCCGGCGGGGCTGCTGCTGGCGTTCGGCTGGGGGCTCGCCGAGGCGATCGTCTGGCCGCTCGTGCCTGAGCTGCTCGTCGCGCTCGTCGCGGTCTCGGTGCCGAAGGCGGCGCCGCGCCTCGCGCTCGCCGCCGCGGCGGGCAGCCTCGCGGGCGGCCTGGCGGCGTACGCCCTCGGCGCCGCCGGCGCGCACCCGCCCGCGCCGCTCACGACCCCGCGCATGCACGCCGTCGCGGCCGCGCAGCTCGACGCCGAGGGCGCGGCGGCGCTGCGGCACCAGCCGTTCTCCGGCGTCCCTACAAGGTCTACGCCGTCCGCGCCGGCGCCGCGCGCACCGACCCCGTCGCGTTCACCGCGTGGAGCGTCGCCGCCCGCGGCGGCCGCATCCTCGCCGTGGGGCTCGCCCTCGCCGCCGCGGCGGTGGCCCTGCGCCGGCTGCTCGCCCGCTGCTACGGCACCTACCTCGCCTGGCTCGGCGCCACGTTCGCCCTCTCCCTGCACCGCGTCGTCACGACGTGGTCCTGACCCGAAGGAGCACCACCGTCGTGCTCGCGCCGATCCTCGCCCTGCCCACCCTGGCGCTCTCCGGCGCCGACCACTGACCGGAAGGAACCTCATGTACACGCACGACGAAGTCCGTCCCGTCCCCGCCGGGTCCATCGGCCGCGGCATCGGCTACGTCACCGCCGCGGTCGCCGGAGCGTTCGCGCTCTGGGCGCTGGTCACGGGCGGCGGGGTGTTCGCGCTCCCGTTCGGCGTCTACGCCGCCGCGGTGCCGTTGGCGATCAGGTCGACGTCGCCGGTCGCGCGCGGGGTCGCCGCGGTCGCCGCGTCGTTCGCGCTGATCGCGTGCCTGTTCTTCCTGTCGGTCATGGCCCTGCTCATGACGAGCGACTTCTGATGCGCACGCACGTGCCCGCGCCCCACAGGTCGCTCGTCGTCGCCGGCCTGCTCGCCCTCGCGGGGGTCCTCGGCTACGTCCTCGCCGAGGTGCTGCGCGCCGTCGGCGAGCGGATCGTGAGCCAGCCATGGGGATGACCACGACCGCGGACGTGCCGCAGGTTCGGCACCCGTTCCTCCACGGGCTCGGCGGCGGCGCCGCCTCGACGCTGACGGCCGTGCTGTTCGGAGGGTTCGCGATGTCGATCCCGGTGTTCGTCGTGACCCTCGTCGTCACGGGCGTGGCGGTGCTCGTCGCGCGGCCGCTGACGTTCGCCCGGGCCTGCGGGATCCTCGTCGGCGTCAGCGCCGTGCTGGCGGTCGCGGTCGCGGGCATCGCGGCATGGGCCGTGAACGCGGGGCTCTGAGTGGCCAGTTGGCCGTACCGCCCGCCCGCCGCGCCGGGTGAGGATGCACGCCCCTCACCACGAAAGGCCACGGGATGAACCGCACCACCGTCCTCGGCGCCGCCGTCGCGGCGCTGCTCCTCACCATCGCCCCGGCGGGCGCCGAGACCGAGTACCGCGTCGGCCCCGACCCGACCGCCACCGCCATCGAGAAGAACGGCCCCTTCGCCTACGCCTCCACGACCGTCGCCGACGCGGCCACGCCCGGCTTCGGCGCCGCGACGATCTACTACCCGACCGACACGACGCTGCCGCCGCTCGGCGGCGTCGCGATCTCGCCCGGCTACACCGAGACGCAGTCGGCGATCTCGTGGTTCGGGCCGCGGCTCGCCTCGCACGGCTTCGTCGTCATCACGTTCAACACGAACTCGCCGTACGACCAGCCCGCCGCCCGCGGCGACCAGCTCCTCGCCGCGCTCGACTACCTGACCGGCAGCAGCGCCGTACGCACCCGCGTCGACGCCTCGCGGCTGGCCGTCATGGGCCACTCGATGGGCGGCGGCGGCTCGCTGGAGGCGACGAAGAAGCGCCCGTCGCTGCAGGCGTCGATCCCGATGGCGCCGTGGCACACCGACAAGACCTGGCCCGAGCCGGCCACGCCGACGCTGATCGTCGGCGCCGAGAACGACAGCATCGCCCCGGTCGCGAGCCACGCCGAGCCGTTCTACGAGAGCCTCACCAGCGCGGTCGAGAAGGCGTACGTCGAGCTCAACAACGCCAGCCACAGCGTCACCAACACCGCCAACGCCACGACCTCCCGCCTCGCCGTCGCGTGGCTCAAGCGGTTCGTGGACAACGACACCCGCTACGACCAGTTCCTCTGCCCGCCCCCGGCGCCGAGCAGCGCGATCCAGGAGTACCGGGACACCTGCCCGCACGCGTAGCCGTGCGAGGGCGGGGCGGCGCGCCCAGCCGCCGCCCCGCCCGCCCCCTCCTTTACACGCGTGCCGGGCCTCCTCTACGGTCGCCGGACCCAGCCGCCCTGCCCAGCGGAGGTGCACCCCTCGTGCCCCAGCCTCTCGCGCGCCCGCCCCTCCCGTCGTCCTCGCGCGGTCCCGCACCGGACCGCTAGCCCGCGCGGGCGCGCGCCCCGGCTCCGGCCGCGCGCGACCCGACGCCCCGCGCCTCGTGCGCCCCCAGCCGGCCACGCGCGTGCCTGCCACCCCGCGCGGCGGCGTTCCGTGTCGCCCGGAACGCCTGGACGACGTTCGGCGACAGGAGGAGGTGATCCCCATGACCAAGCGATTCGCCGGTCTCGCCCTCGCGGGCGCGGCCGCCCTGACCTTCGTCCTGCCCGCCACCTCGGCGAGCGCCTCGTGCCAGTTCACAGAGCCGCTCGCGGAGTGCGTGAAGGACCTCGTGTCCACCGTCGGCCCCGCCGTCGGGTGCGTGCCCGTGGGCACATTCGAGCTCTGCCCCGTGAGCGCGTAGCACGACGCCGTCGCCGCGGCGCCTCCCCGGGATTCGGCCCTGGGAACGGCAGCCGGTCGGACGGCGACGGCACACGGAGCAACAGGTCCGGAGCGCCGGCGCTCCCCGCCGGGCGGCGGCACGGCCCGCCGGTGGGCGCGGCGCCCCGGACGTCCCGCCAGGGTTTCCGCCCCCGGCGGGGAACACGTACGGACCACCCCGACGAAGGCCAGGAGATGGACGAGCACGAGACGGCGTACCGCACACCGTTCCGCTCGTGGGACACGCGTGGCTGGGTGCGCTCGAAGCCGCACCAGCCGACGGAGTTCGCGGACGGGCGGGCGTTCTTCACGCCCGAGGTCGTGCCGCTGCTCGCGCTGCCCGCGGCTGCGGCCCTGTCGCGCGACGCCGTCGACGACCTCTGCGCGCGCCACCTCCAGTGGCACCTGGCCATGACCGTCGACCTCGAGCTCGGCCCCGTCAACGACGCCGTGCACGTCGTCCGCGACTCCGGCGACGTCTTCCCGCGCGACCTGCGCACCGACGCGCTGCGCCTCTACACCGACGAGGCCGGGCACGCCGAGATGTGCGCCACGATGGCCGACGCCGTCGAGCGCGCGACCGGCGTCGCGCCGCCCGCCGGCCCGCCGCCGTTCGTGCGCGCGGTGCGCGACGCGGCCGCCGCCGCCGAGCCCGGCGCCCGCGACGCCGTTCGCCTGCTCGCGGCGTTCGTCTCCGAGACGCTCATCTCGGCGACGCTGACGCGGGTGCCGTTCGACGAGCGCGTGCACGTCGGCGTACGCCAGCTCGTCGCCGACCACGCCGAGGACGAGCGCCGCCACGCGGTGCTGTTCCGCGACGTGTTCGCGCGCTACTGGCCGTCGCTCGACGCCGCCGTACGCCGGGCCGTCGGGCTGCTCCTGCCCGACCTGATCACGACGTTCCTCGCGCCCGACGACGCCGAGCTCGCCGTCGCCGCCGCCGCCCACGCCGACGTGCTCGGCGACCCCGTCGTCGCGGCGGGCGAGGCGGCGCTGCGGGCGACCGCGAACGGCGCGTTCCTCGCCGCCGCCGAGCCGACGCTGCGCGTGCTGCACGAGCACGGCGCGTTCGACGACCCGGATGTCGCGGCGGCGTTCGTCGACTCCGGGCTCTTCCCCGACATCGGGTCCGCCGCGCTGCGCCGGCCGAGCGAGGCGTTGGCGCCGCGCTGAACGGGGAGGCCCGCACCGACCCGTCCCGACTCGTGCGGAAGGGAGGTGAGCACATGACCAAGCGCATCGCGCGCCTCGCCCTCGCGGGCGCCGCGCTGACGGCGTTCGCCCTGCCGGCGGCACCGGCGTCCGCCGCGACCGTCTGCCTGGACCCCGCCACAGTGGCCCCCGTCTGCACGTCGACGCCCGGCCGGACCTGCGTCGTCCAGGAGCCGACAACCGGCACCGAGCTCTGCGTCTAGACCCCCCGGAACGCGCGCGGGGAGCGGCGGATCGGCCCGCCGCGCTTCGGCCCCCGCGCTACCGGGCGGTCGCCACCGACGGCGGCAGCTCGCGGGCGCTCGACGGCAGCGCCACGTCGAGCGCGTACAGCGCGTTGCGCACCGCCCGTCCCGCCGCCCGCGCCAGGCCCGGGTCGAGGACCCCTCGCCTGGCGCAGTCCAGCGCCGCGCGCGCGATCCTGTCCGCGTGGCCCGCGACGTCGGCGGCGTCGTAGCGGCCCGCCGCCCGCGCGAACACGTACGGCAGCGCGTTCAGCGCCAGCGCCAGGTCGAGCACCGCCCGCCGCGCCGCCTTGCCCTCCGGCTCCCGCGCCGACGCGGGCGGGTCGTCCGCGAGCCGCAGCACCGCGAGCAGCCGCGCGAGGCGCGGCGTCGTCTCCGTCCACACGAGGTCGTTGTCGTAGGTGATCGTGTCCTCGCGCCGCTTCGCGAGGATGAACACCTTCATCAGCGCGACCGCGAGCCGTTCGGCCGTCTCGACGTGGTACGGCTGCGCCTCCCACTCCGCGACGAACCGGTCGCGGAACCCGTCGAGCAGCGCGTCGGCCGAGACCTCGTTGCCGGTGCGCGAGCGGATCTTGCCGTCGGGGCTGCGGATCATGCCGTACCAGATGCCGTCGGTCCCGTCCGCGACGGGCGCGTGACCGAGGCGGCGGAGGATCTCCAGGAACTGGGTGAACGACTCCCGCCACTGCTCGCCCGTGATCCGCACGACGCGCCCCTTCGGGTGGAGCTGCGCGCGGCGGACCCAGATCGCGACGAAGAACACCAGGGACAACGGCGTCCCGTCGCGCCGCAGCAACGTCACCTCGCCGAGCCCCACGTCGGAGAGGTCCATGTACACGGAGCCGTCGGGGCGGCGCAGCGCGGTGCCGTTCTCGACGGCCCTGTCGAGCAGCTCCATCGCGCACGGCAGCGCCTCGAGCTCGCGCAGCACGAAGTCGTGGCGCATCCCGACCCGCAGGTACGTCTCGCGGATGCCCTCGATCGCCCACTCGGTCACGCGCTCGTTGAGCGCGACCGCGTCGGGGTCGCCCGCCCACTGCCGCCGCAACAGCTCGGCCGCCTCGGCGTCGAGCTCGGTCACCTCGTCGTCGTAGGCCGCGATCGCCATGCGCTCGGTGTGGAAGCGCGTGTACCAGCGGCCCACCCAGTGGTCCTTCTTCGTGTCCGGCTCGGCGCCCTCGCCCCAGCGCAGGTACGCGACGAGCGCCTGGCAGACGTGGATGCCGAAGTTCGCGAGCTCCTCGGTCGTCGTGATCTCCCAGCCCTGCGTCTCGTGGAGGCGCGACGCGGACTTGCCGAGGAAGACGTTGCGCAGGTGGCCCACGTGCAGCGGCTTGTTCGCGTTGGGGCAGCCGATCGAGAACACCATCGGCTCGCCGAGCGGCGGCTGCCAGCCGTAGCGGTCGCCGCTCGCCGCGACCGCTTCCGTGACGGCGCGGACGACGAGGCCGTCGGCGGGGCGGACGTAGACGCGCGGCGGGATCGGCAGCGCCGCCTCGATGCCCTCGACGTCGGCGAGGGTCTTGGCGAGCGTTCGGGCGGCGTCCTTGGGGTTGCCCTCGGGGTCGGCCTCCCGCGCGTCGACGCGGAACTCCGCGGGCGCGTTCGGTGCCGCCCGCTCGACCTCGAGGCGCAGGCCGGTGGCCCGCTCGATCAGCGCGGAGAGGGCGCGTTCGGCCGGTCCCGCGACCGCCACCGCGCCTCTCCCTCTCGTGCCGTGCCTGTCGTGCGCCCGACGGGGCTCGAACCCGCAACCTTCGGTTTACAAGACCGATGCTCTTGAGACGGGACGTGCGATCCGCCCTCGCGCCGCGGGGTCCCACCGACGCCTTCGGCTAGCGCGGTGGAGGGCCGCACGAGGGTCTGCAGCTCCTCGTGAGGAGAGGTGCGCCGCCGCTAGCAGACGACGTTCTCTCCGGACGACCTGTGGGTGGTTCGTGCGACGGGTCGAGCGGGCCGGGTGTCCCCTCTCTTTCACCGATTGAGCTACGAGCGCAGGGATGCGACGCCCGAATCGGGGCCGCCGGGGGATGGTGGCGGCGCGACGGTGGCGGCGTCAAGGGCGCGCGATGTTCCGGACGGCCCAGGCAGGAACCGCCGGATGGGTGACGAATCACCCGCCGTTCGCAGGCACGCGCGTCGCTGCGGGGGCAGGACCGCATGACGAAGGAAGGGACACCCCTTGAAGGTCAGCAAGTACGGAGTGCTCGGGCTCGGCGTCGTCGCCGCGCTCGGCGTCGCGACCCCCGGCTTCACCGGCGGCAACAAGTACGCGCCCGTCGCCGACACCCGCGACTGCGGCGACGGCGACGCCGTCAACTGGCTCGGCGCCACCACCCTGTGGCCGCCGAACCACAAGTTCCAGTCCTCGACCGTGGCCGCCGACGGCGGCACCGACACCGAGGGCGTCTCGATCGCGATCGTCCCGTCGGTCCTCGACGCGACCGGCGGCGACGGCGGCGCCAACCACGACCCCGACTGGATGTACGAGTCGGCGCCTGCGACCGGCACGGGCACGGCCACCCAGGACCTCGCGCTGCGCGCCGAGCGTTCGGGCCGTGGCGAGGGCCGCGTGTACACGATCGACTGGACCGCGACGTTCGACGACGGCCTCAAGACCTGCTCCTCGACCGACGAGGGCCAGACGCCGTTCACCGTCACCGTCCCGCACGACATGCGCGACAAGAACAGCTGAGCACCCCGCACGTCACCCGAGGGCCCGGCTCCGGCCGGGCCCTCGGCCTGCGCGCCGCCGCCCTCGCGGTCGCGGCGGCGCTGCTGACCGGCTGCGTCTCCGGCGACGCCGAGGACCCCGGCGGCCTGCCGCACCGCGACCTCGCGGCCACCCCCGAGTCGCTGCCGCCCGAGGCGCCACCGGCCGCCGCGTCCGTCTCGGGCTCGCCCAGCGCCTCGCGGCCCGCCTCCCCCCGGTCTCCCGGGTCTTCCGCGCCTTCCGTCTCCGGCTCGTCGCGGTCGCCCGGAGCGACCGCGCGCCCCTCGTCCGGCGCGACGCCGGCGGGTCCCGGCGCGGCGTTCCGCGCCGTCGGCGCGACCCGCGACGCGACGGGCGACCCGGAGGGCGCAGGCCCCGCCTACGCCGACCTGGCCGGCGTCACGATCGAGGACGACGGCACGAACGCGCGCGTCACCGTGACGTTCGCCGGGGACGTGCCCGCGCGGCTGCCGGCCGGCGAGACGATGGGGGTCGGCGTCGACCTCTACCGCTCCCGGACGCAGAACGAGAGCGACTACCAGCTCTTCACCGACGGGAGCTCCGGCGGCTGGTACGCCTACCTCCAGCAGGGCAGCACGTTCGTGCGCTACCCGGGCCGCTTCGGCATCGGCGGGCGGCGGATCGTGTTCACGGTGCCGTGGTCGGCGCTGGGGTCGCCCGCGTCGGGCCGCTTCTCGGCGTTCGCCGACTGGACGCGCGACGCGGCGCCGGGAAACGAGTTCAGCGAGGACCACGCGCCGGACCTCGGCAACGCGGCGTTCACCCGCTGACGTTCGGCCCCGCCCGCTCCACGTCGACGAGCAGCATCACGCGGCGTTCGCGCTCCATGGCGGCGCGGTAGTCGTCCCAGTCCGGGTGCTCGCCCGCGACGTCGCGGTAGTACTCGACCAGCAGGTCCATCGCCTCGGGCAGGCTCACGACCTCCGCGCGCCCCTCGAGCTGCGCCCACTCGCCGTAGAAGGCGTCGGAGAGCACGCACAGCGACACGAACGGGTCGCGGCGGACGTTCTTGGTCTTGATCGCGGTCTCGCGCGTCGAGATGCGCAGCCGGCCGTCGGGCCCGACGCCGACGGTCACCGGCGAGAGCTGCGGGCGGTCGTCGGAGCGCGTGGTCGACAGGACCGCCCGGTGGTTGCTCCGGACGAACTCCAAGGCCTCGGCGACGTCCAATCGGGGCTCCCTTCGCGCACTGGCCGGGCGGCTGGTTGGATCGTGCCATGCGTCGTTCCGCCGCGTTCGCGGCCTTCGCCCTGCTGCTCGCCGGCTGCGGCGGCGGCGGCAAGCCCGCCGCCTCGCCGTCCGCGTCGGCCCCGCGCCCCGCGTCGTCCGCGCCGTCCGCGTCCGGCCCCGGCGCGTCGACGCCGCCGTCGAAGCAGGGCGCGCCGCGGCTGGAGAAGGTCGCGCTGTTCCAAGGCGCCGTCTACGTCACCTCGCCGCCGAACGACCCGCGGCTGTTCGTCGTCGAGCTGCCGGGGCGCGTTCGCGTCGTCCGCGACGGTCAGCTCAAGAAGGAGCCGTTCCTCGACATCGTCGACCTCGTGTCGCTCGGCGGGGAGCAGGGGCTCCTGTCGGTCGCGTTCGCGCCGGACTACGCGCAGTCCGGCCGCTTCTACGTCGACTACACCGACAAGGCCGGCGACGTGCGGATCGTCGAGTACCGCGTCTCGGGGTCCGACCCCGACCGCGCCGACGAGGGCACCCGCCGCGAGCTGCTGCGGATCGCCAAGCCCGCCGCCAACCACAACGGCGGCCTCGTGCTGTTCGACCCGACGGGGAAGCTGCTCATCGGCATCGGCGACGGCGGTGGCGGCGGCGACCCGGAGAACGACGCGCAGAACCTCGGCAACCTGCTCGGCAAGGTCCTGCGGATCGACCCGCTGCCGTCGGGCGACCAGCCGTACGGCATCCCGCGGGACAACCCGTTCGTCGGCCGCGCCGGCGCGCGCGGGGAGGTCTGGCAGTACGGGCTGCGCAACCCGTGGCGGTTCTCGTTCGACCCGGCGACCGGCGACTTCTACCTGGGCGACGTCGGCCAGAACCGCGTCGAGGAGGTCAACGTCGTCCCGCGCGACCGGCAGGCGGGCGCCAACTACGGCTGGCGCGTGTACGAGGGCCGCTCGCGCTTCAAGCCCGGCGAGGAGCCGACGGACCCGCAGCGGCTGGTCACGCCGGTGCACGTCTACAACCACGCCGACGGCCGTTGCGCCGTCACGGCCGGGGTCGTGTACCGCGGGAGCGTCGAGGCGCTGCGCGGGCGGTTCCTGTTCGGCGACTACTGCTCGGGCGAGGTGTGGTCGTTCCCGGCGGGCACCGGCGACCGGCCGGCGGTGACGAAGCTGCCGTTCTCGGGCGGGCACGTGTCGTCGTTCGGCGTCGACTCGGCGGGCGAGGCGTACGTGCTGTCGCAGGACGGCGAGGTCTGGAGAATCACCGCGGGCTGAGCCGTATCCCCGGGCGCACCTCCCGCGCCTGTAGGCCCGAACGACCACGACCGAACGCCCAGGAAGCAGGTTCTCTTCTCATGCTCGTACGTTCCACGGCTCTTGCCGCGCTCGCCGCGGCCGCGGCCCTCGCGGCCGGCGGCACCACCGCGACCGTCGTCCTCTCCGCCTCCGACAAGGGCGTCGCCGCCTCGTCCGAGCGCACCGAGCACGCGAAGGCCGGCGCCGAGCACGGCAAGTCCGCCGACGCCGTGAACGACGACGCCGAGGACGAGGGCACCGACACCGCGGTCGAGGCGCCCGAGTGCCCGGCCGGCGTGAAGAACCACGGCGCGTACGTCTCGTCGGTCGCCAAGGCGAAGGCCGAGGACGCCGAGCCCGGCGACCACGGCGCGCTCGTCTCCGCCGCCGCCAAGAGCGACTGCGGCAAGACCGAGGGCGACGAGGGCGACGAGGACGACGACGCCGACGAGGCGAAGCCCGCGAAGCCGTCCAAGGGCGAGGGCGCCAAGTCCGACGCCGCCGAGGCCGGCAAGGCCAACGCCTCCGAGAAGGGCCAGGCCGGGCAGCAGCTCGGCGCCGCTCGCGGCAAGTCCGCCGAGCACGCGCCGGCGCGGCCCACGCGCTAGCCCCCCACCAGACCGACACAGCCCGGCTGCGCGCCCCCGAGCGCGGCCGGGCTGAGTCGTGTCCGCCCCCGCCGCGCTACGCGCGCCGGGGCGGCGAGCACGCCGCGACGCCGCGGGGGGCGATGGCCGAACGTGGCGGTGGGGCAGCGGCCAACCGCGTAGCGACCGTGGCGAGCGCGGCGAGCGCGGCGAGCGCGGCGGTGGGCGGCGTGGACGCGGGCGCGTGGGGGCAACGCGGGCGTGCGACGCGGAGGGGCAGCGGCGCGCGTGAGGCGGCGACGCGACGCGGCGGAGCGGCTGGCGTGCGGGCGCGGCGGTGTCGGGTGGGTGGTGCGCGCGTGGGGTCAGACGACGCGGCGGCGGTGCAGGTCGTGCTCGTGGACGATCGCGGTGGCGTAGCCGTGGGGCAGGTCGTGCTCGTCCTTGAGCCAGGTCACCCGCTCCTCGAAGCGCAGCAGCGCGGGGCCGTTCTCGATCGCCTCGAACCACTGGGGGAGGTGCCGACCGGTCACCTCGGGGATCCGCTGGAGCATGTTCTGGTGGGTCTCCAAGGAGTGGTGCAGCGACATGCGACCTCCCGGTGCGCGCTAGCGGTCCATGGCCCCACCTTGCCTCTCCGCCCGTCTCTCGGCAAGACCCGACTTGGGCCATTTCCGCGCCGTCACCGGACCGCCCCCATGCGCCGCATCAGGGCCACCGCGGCCGGGTACGCCGCGAACGCCCGCCGCACGTCCTCGGGCGTCGCGACGCGGTACGCCATCGCCGCGACGTAGCAGCGCATCGTCCTGTCCCACCGCGCCGCGCCGGCCGCGCGCCGGGCCCGCAGCAGCATCGCCGCCCCCTGGACGTAGACGGAGCGGTAGTACGCGGACGTACGCGGCTCCCAGTACGTCATCGGGGCGCCGACGCGGTTGACGCCCGAGGCGGGGATCGACGACGACAGGTAGCGGCTGCCCGTGCCGCGGACGAGCGCCTCGGCGTACGTGGCGAACGCCTCGTCCAGCCAGGGGTCGCGGCCCTGGTTGTTGCCGACGAGACCGTAGAACCACTCGTGCGCGACCTCGTGCACGAGCGTCGCGTCCTGGTCCTGCCTGCTCCCGAGCAGGATCGCGGACGGGAACTCGACCCCGCCCCGCAGGTCGGGGACGACGGCGACCTGGAGCATCTCGTACGGGTACGGCCCGAACCGCCGCGTCAGCCCCGTGATCGCGCTCCGGTGCAGCGCGAGCAGCCGTTCGGGGTCGTCGGGGAGGCCTGGGGCCACGCCGACGCGGACGCGGTACCCCTCGGCGAGGCCCTCGGCGATCGCGAACGGTCCCACGGCGATCATCACGTCGCGTACGGCGTCGGCCTCGCGGTGCTCCACCAGCCCCTCGGTGTGGCGCACGATGCCCGTCCCGAGCACGGAGTCGCGGCCCGAGGGCACCTTCACCGCGAGGTCGGCGAGCCGGAACGCCTCGCTGGTCGCCGCCTCGGCGAACGCCGCCGTCGCGGGCTCGGTGGCCCAGCCGCGGCCGCGCTGCCAGGCGAGCAGCGGGAAGCCCGACCCGAACCACGCGACGTCGCCGCGGTGGCCGAGGCGCTCGTTGGCGCCCGAGGGCAGCGTGAGCGAGAAGTCGAGGTCGATCGTGAGGGCGGTGCCCGCGGGCGCCACCCGCCCGAGAGGTGCGGTGAGCAGGGTGCCGCCGTTGCCCAGGGAGAACGCCCGCGCGGTCCCGTCGACCACGAACCGCCCGACCGACGTGGAGCCGCCGGCGCGGCGGGGGACGGGGGCGTTGGCCCAGAGGCGGAACACGAGCCTGTCGACGGGCCGGTCCGGGGTGAACACGACGCGCTCCGTGCCGGTGACCGTCGCCTTGGAGGCGGCGACGTCGAACGACAGCGTCACGACGGGGCGGTCGGGGTACGGCCGCGCGTAAGCGGTCGGGCAGGAGGACGACGACGGCGAGGGCGACGCCGTGGCGGACGGAGACGCGGGCGGCGAGGCCGACGAGGGGGAGGCCGTGACGGGCGGCGCGGTGGAGACCGTCGCGGACGGCGTGGGGGCGGCCGTCGGAGCGCCGCCGCCGTCGCCGCCGCCGGTGCAGGCGCAGGCCACGGCGACGAGGGCGGTGAGGGCGGCGGTCAGGTGGCGCATGAGGTGACGGTAGCCTCGCGCACGCTGTGGACAACGAGCGGACGTCGAATCTGTGGACAGAGCGCGTGGCGGCTTTCGAGGCCGCCGCGGCCGACGCGCGACGGCGGCTGCAACGGCGCTCCGCCGGCTGGTGGCGCGACGAGGTGGCGCCGGGCGTGACGCGCGCCGACCGCGTAGCGGGACTCGTCGCGACGCTGGCCGCGCTCGACCCCACCGGCGAGGGGAGGGGCGCGCCGCCGCGCCCGGCCAGGGACCAGACGCTTTCCGACCAGCTCGCGGTGGTGGCGTACGACCTCACGCTCCCGGACGCGAGCGGCGCCGACCTCGACGCGGCGCTCGACGCGGTCGCTACTGCTCTGCGTGACGTAGATCCTCGGCGGTGACCCGGGGCGCGGGGATGGGCGGCGGGGCCGCGGCCGTGGGCAGCCGCACGACGACCGTGCAGCCCGCGCCGGGCGCGGACCGCAACGACAACTCGCCGCCCATGCCCTCGACGAGGCGGCGGGCGAGGTAGAGGCCGAGGCCGGTCCCCGGCACGGCGTGGTCGCCGATCCGCCGGAACCGCCCGAGCGCCGCCTCCTGCTCGTCCTCCGCGATGCCGGGGCCCTCGTCGCGGACCTCCAGCGTCACCATCCCGGCCGCCGCGTCGCGCGCGACGACCTCGACGGGTCCGTCGCCGCCGTGGATGACGGCGTTCTCCACGATCTGCGCGACGACGGTCCCGAGGTGCACGGTGTCGGCGGTGACGCCGAGCGACTCCGGCACGTCGACGAGGACGCGGTCGGCGGCGCCGGCCGCCGCGACCGACTCCAGGACGAGCCCGCGCAGCGCGAGCGGGGTCTTGCGGAACGTCACGTCGTCGGCGTCGAGCCGCGCCGCCATGAGCAGCGCCTCGACGAGGCGTTCGAGCCGGCGCGACGCGCGCAGGCCCGCGTCGAGCAGCGCGTCCGACGCCTCGGCGGAGACGCGGCCCGAGTAGTGCCGCAACGTCGTCAGCGTCCCGAAGATCGTCGTCAACGGCGTCCGCATCTCGTGGCCGACGAGGGTCAGCAGGCGTTCCTCGAGCTGCTCGGCCTCGCGCAGCATCCGCCGGCTCTCGAGCATCGACGCGAGCAGGTCGGCGAGCGGCGCGATGAGCAGCAGGTCCTTCGCCGTGTACGCGCCCACGCGCGCCGACTCGACGCAGACGACGACGGCGACGCGGCCGCGCGCCTTGCCCGGCACGTAGATGCCCGAACGCATCGCGACGCTGCCGGGGATGTAGCCGGGCTCGCGCCGTACGTCGTGCACGACGATCGGCTCGCCGAGCTCCCACGCGCGCCCCGACATGCCCTCGCCCCTGCCGAGGGAGTGGTTGCGTACGCCGCTGTCGTAGCCGTGCATCCCGAACAGGTGCAGCCGCCCGCCGTCGACGTACCCGACGGCCGCCGCGTCCGCGGAGAGGACGTGCGCGAGGCGCTTCACGACCGAGTCGGACGCGGACCTGTCGCCGACGACCGACATCGCGTCGGCGACGATGTCGACGAGGAGCTGGACGCGCGCGTCGTCGTCGCGGCGCGCGGCGAGGTAGCCCCTCTGGAACGCGAGGAGCGCCGCTGCCGCCAGGACGAGGGGCAGCGCGACGACGAGCGCTGGGTGCACGGTGCTTATCGTCGCCGACAGGGACCTTCGGACCTACGTCCCGCGCCGACAACCGTCACAACGAGCCATGCCGCATGGCCCGCCGGTGCCAGGGCCGTTACGCCATCCGCTCGATGATCATGGCCATGCCCTGCCCGCCGCCGACGCACATCGTCTCGAGGCCGATCGTCTTGTCGCGGAAGTCGAGGCCGTTGATGAGCGTGCCGGTGATGCGCGCGCCGGTCATGCCGAACGGGTGCCCGACCGCGATCGCGCCGCCGTGGACGTTGAGCTTGTCGATGTCGATGTTCAGGTCGCGGTAGCTCGGGATGACCTGCGCGGCGAACGCCTCGTTGATCTCGACGAGGTCGACGTCGTCGATCGTCATGCCCGCGTGGCGCAACGCGTTCTGCGTGGCCTGCACGGGGCCGAGGCCCATGATCTCCGGCGACAGCGCGGAGACGCCGGTCGACACGATGCGCGCCAACGGCGTCAGGCCGAGCTCGGCGGCGCGCGTGTCGGACATGACGATCACGGCGGCGGCGCCGTCGTTGAGCGGGCAGCAGTTGCCGGCCGTGATCGTGCCGTCGGGGCGGAACACCGGCTTGAGCTGCTGGACGCCCTCCAGCGTGACGCCGGGCCGCGGGCCGTCGTCGGCCGAGACGACCGTGCCGTCGGGCGTCGTGACGGGCGTGATCTCGCGCTGCCAGAAGCCGTCGGCGAGCGCCTTCTCGGCGTTGTTCTGCGACCGCACGCCGAACTCGTCCTGGTCCTCGCGCGTGACGCCCTTGAGCTGCGCGAGGTTCTCCGCGGTCTGGCCCATCGCGAGGTAGATGTCGGGCAGCGCGCCGTCCTCGCGCGGGTCGTGCCACGTCTGGCCGCCCTGCGCGAACTTCTCGGACCGCGCCTGCGCCTCGGCGTAGAGCGGGTTGGTGGTGTCGGGGTGGCTGTCGCTGTTGCCCTTCGCGTAGCGCGAGACGCACTCGACGCCGGCGCTGACGAAGACGTCGCCCTCGCCCGCCTTGATCGCGTGGAACGCCATCCGCGTCGTCTGCAGCGACGAGGCGCAGTAGCGGGTCAACGTCGTGCCCGGCACGTCGTCGAGGCCCAGCAGCGTCGCGACCACGCGCGCCATGTTGAAGCCCTGCTCGCCGCCGGGGAGGCCGCAGCCGAGCATGATGTCGTCGATCGTGTGCGGGTCGAGCGCGGGCACCTTGTCCAGCGCCGCCTGGATGATCGTGGCGGTCAGGTCGTCAGGACGCAGGTCCTTGAGCGAGCCCTTGAACGCGCGTCCGATGGGCGACCGCGCGGTCGCGACGATGACGGCCTCGGCCATGGCTTTCCTCCTGCTGCGGTGGCGGCTTGCGCGTAACGCTAGCCCACGGGATGCGTGGCCGCCGCCGTGCGCACCTCGTCCGCGAGCGACGCGGCCCAGAGCGCGTAGCCCTCGGCCGACGGGTGGAACTCGTCGCTCGACAGGTACCGCCCCGGGTCCGACCTGAACGCCGGCCCGGTCTCCGCGCCGATGTCCACGGTCGCCGCCCCCGCGTCGCCCGCGGCGTCCCGCGTCGCGGCCCCGACGCGGCGGCCGTTCCACGAGACGACCTGGCGCAACGGCGGCAGGAACGCCGTCGCCGAGCCCATGTCAGGGCACGCCCCGACGACGACCGCGACACCGGCCTCGCGGAGTCGTTCGACGGCGTCGCGCACGTCCTGGCGGACCAGCGCGAGCCGCGAGCCGTGGGTCGCGTCGTTGGCGCCGATGAGGACGACGGCGACGTCCGGCGGGTGCAGCAACGCGCGCGACACCTGCGGCGCGAGGTCGCTCGCGCGCGAGCCGGAGACGGCGAGGCCGTCGAGCGTGACGAAGCGGCCGGTGTCGGCGACCGCCTGCGCGAGGCGTCCCGCGACGGTGTCCTCGACGCGCGTGACGCCGACGCCCGCGGCCGTCGAGTCGCCGAGGACGGCGAGGCGCAACGGCGGCGCGAACGCCCTCCCGAACGTCCCCCCGATCGACGGCGCCGACTCCGCCGGCAGGTAGTCGCGCCTGGTCGCGAGCAGCGCCTCGACCCCGAGCAGGGAGCCGCCCGCGACCGTCGTCGCGGCCAGCCCGAACGCCACCCGCCGTGCCATGCCCATGGCCGTCACCGTACGACTAGAACGGCTCCAGCGCCTCCGAAACGACGCCGTCGTCGCCGAACACGAGGAAGCGGTCGAACGACCGCATGAACCACCGGTCGTGCGTGACCGCCAGCACCGTGCCCTCGTACGCCGCGAGGCCGTCCTCCAGCGCCTCGGCGCTCGCGATGTCGAGGTTGTCGGTCGGCTCGTCGAGCAGCAGCATCGTCGCGCCGCGCACCTCGAGCAGCAGGATCTGGAACCGCGCCTGCTGCCCGCCCGACAGGTTGCGGAAGCGCTGGTCGCCGGCGCCGTCGAGCTCGTAGCGCTTGAGCCGCGCCATGGCCTTGCCCCTGTCGTGGCTCTCGGCGTGCAGCACCTCGACCAGCGTCCTGTCCTGCAGCGCAGGGTCGTCGTGAGTCTGCGCGAAGTAGCCGGGCACGACCCGCGCGCCGAGCCGCGCCTGGCCACTGTGCGCGACGCTGCCGTCGCCCGCGAGGAGGCGGAGGAAGTGGCTCTTGCCGGTGCCGTTCGGGCCGAGGATGCCGACGCGCTCGCCGAAGAACACCTCGGTCGACCACGGCTTCGTGAGCCCGTGCAGCTCCAGGTCCTCGACCACCAGCGCGCGGACCCCCGTACGCCCGCCGCCGAGGCGCATCGAGACCTTCTGCTCCGTCGGCCGCTCGGGCGGCGGGCCCGCCGCCTCGAACTTCTCCAGGCGCGTCACCATCGCGCGGTACCGCGACGCCATGTCGGGGCTGATCTTCGCCTGGACGCGCAGCGTGTTGACGAGGTCCTTGAGCCGCTGGTGCTCCTCCTCCCAGCGGCGATGCAGCTCGTCGAGGCGCTCGATCCGCGCCGCGCGCGCGTCGTGGTACGACGCGAAGCCGCCGCCGTGCACCCACGCGCTGTGCGCCTCGACGGTGACGACGCGCGTCGCGGTGTTCGCGAGCAGCTCGCGGTCGTGGGAGACGTAGAGGACGGTCTTGGGGCACTCGTTGAGGGTGCGTTCGAGCCAGCGCTTGCCCTCGACGTCGAGGTAGTTGTCGGGCTCGTCCAGCAGCAGCACGGCCGCGTCCGAGCGGATCAGCGCCTCCAGCGCGAGCCGCTTCTGCTCGCCGCCGGAGAGCGTGCGTACGGGCCGGTGGCCGACGCGGTCGAACGGCTCGCCGAACGCCGAGATCGTGCACGTGTCCCAGAGCACCTCGGCCGTGTAGCCGCCGGCGTCGCCCCACGCGGCGAGCGCGTGCGCGTAGCGCATCGACGTCTTCTCGTCGTCGCGTTCCATCATCGCGAGCTCGGCCGCGTCGAGCTCCTTGCCCGCGCTGTGCAGCGCGGGGTCGCCGATCGAGAGCAGCAGGTCGCGGACCGTCGAGTCGTCGTTGATCGAGCCGATGAACTGCCGCATCACGCCGAGCCGCCCGCCGTGCGTGACGACGCCGGCGGTCGGCTGGAGGTCGCCGGAGACGAGCTTGAGGAGCGTCGTCTTGCCGGCGCCGTTCGCGCCGACGAGCGCGACGTGCGCGCCGTCCCCGACGCGGAACGACACGTCGTCCAGCAGCGGCCGCCCGTCCGGGAGCACGTACGAGAGATGGGCGACGTCGATGTAGCTCACGAGGCCCACAGCGTGGCAGTGGTCGGACCCGCCGTCATGCCGAATACGAGTATCCGGACCGATGGCCAGGGGCACGGCGCGAACGGTGTGACGGCTCGCCGTGGACGCGCGCACGAAGGGCTCGACGGAGCGCGCTGCGGTTCAAGGACGCCAGGTACAGCGGGTACGACCACTTCGGCCGCGCCGGCGGAAGGCCCGCGCCGGCGCTCGTGGTCGGCACCACCTGAGGCCGACGGGCCTGTGGCGGGGTGAACGGCGCCGCTACCCTTCCGTCGTGGACTACTACGACTCCCTCGTCTCCCTCGTCGGCAACACGCCGCTCGTGAAGCTCTCCCAGGTCACGCAGGGCCTGAAGCCGACGGTGCTCGCCAAGGTCGAGTACTTCAACCCCGGTGGGTCGGTGAAGGACCGCATCGCCCTCGGGATGATCGAGGCGGGGGAGCGGTCGGGCGCGCTGAAGCCCGGCGGCACGATCGTCGAGCCGACCAGCGGCAACACCGGCGTCGGCCTCGCGATCGTCGCGGCGCAGCGCGGCTACAAGTGCGTCTTCGTCATGCCGGACAAGATGAGCCAGGAGAAGATCGCGCTGCTGCGCGCGTTCGGCGCCGAGGTCGTCGTGTGCCCCACGGCCGTCGCGCCCGAGCACCCGGACTCGTACTACTCGGTCTCCGACCGCCTCGCGCGCGAGCTGCCGAACGCCTGGAAGCCCAACCAGTACGCCAACCCGGAGAACCCGCGCGCCCACTACCTCTCGACGGGCCCCGAGATCTGGAAGCAGACCGAGGGCCGCATCACGCACTTCGTCGCGGGCATCGGCACGGGCGGCACGATCGGCGGCACCGGCCGCTACCTCAAGGAGCAGAACCCGAACCTCGTCGTCGTCGGCGCCGACCCCGAGGGCTCGGTTTACTCCGGCGGCACCGGGCGGCCGTACCTGGTCGAGGGAGTCGGCGAGGACTTCTGGCCGGAGACGTACGACCGCACGGTCGTCGACCGCATCGAGGCGATCAGCGACGCCGACTCGTTCAACACCACGCGCAGGCTCGCGCGCGAGGAGGGTCTGCTGGTCGGCGGCTCGTGCGGCCTCGCGGTCGCGGCCGCGCTGCGCGTGGCGAAGGAGCTGGACGAGAACGACGTCATGGTCGTGCTGCTCCCCGACGGCGGCCGCGGCTACCTGTCGAAGATCTTCAACGACGAGTGGATGGCCGACTTCGGCTTCCTCGTGAAGGACTCCGGCGAGCCGACGGTCGGCGAGGTGCTGGGCCGCAAGGGATCCGACATCCCCGAGCTGGTCCACGTGCACCCGCACGAGACGGTCGGCTCTGCCATCGCGATCCTGCGCGAGTACGGCGTCTCGCAGATGCCGGTCGTGAAGGAGGAGCCGCCGGTCATGGCGGCGGAGGTCGTCGGCGCGGTGGTGGAGACGGCGTTGCTCGACGCGGTGTTCCACGACCGCGCGGCGCTCGACGCGCCGTTGGAGACGCACATGTCGAAGCCGCTTCCGGCCGTCGGCTCGGGCGAGCCCGTGTCGGCCGCGATGGCCGCGCTGGAGAGCGCCAGCGCCGCCCTGGTGCTCGACGACGGCAAGCCCGTCGGCATCCTCACCCGCTCCGACCTGCTCGGCTTCCTCGCGGGGTCGGGCCGATGAGCGACTACGGCTTCGAGACGCTCGCGATCCACGCGGGCCAGGACCCGGACCCCGCGACGGGCGCGGTCATCACGCCGATCTACCAGACGTCGACCTACGCGCAGACCGCCGTCGGCGAGCACCGCGGCTACGAGTACAGCCGCTCCGGCAACCCCACGCGCACCGCGCTGGAGACGTGCGTCGCGGCGCTCGAACGCGGCACCCGCGGCCTGGCGTTCGCGAGCGGCCTCGCCGCGGAGGACGTCCTGCTGCGGACGGTCCTCGCGCCCGGCGACCACGTCGTCGTGCCGGACGACGCGTACGGCGGCACGTACCGGCTGTTCGCGCGCGTCGCCGAGAGGTGGGGCGTGACGTTCACGCCGGCGCGGCTGTCCGACAACGACGCCGTCGCCGCCGCGACCAACGACCGCACCAAGCTCGTCTGGGTCGAGACGCCGACCAACCCGCTCCTGCGCATCGCCGACATCTCCGGCATCGCGACGATCGCGCACGAGCGCGGCGCGCGGCTCGTCGTCGACAACACGTTCGCGTCGCCGTACCTCCAGCAGCCGCTCACCCTCGGCGCCGACGTCGTCGTGCACTCGACCACGAAGTACATGGGCGGCCACAGCGACGTCGTCGGCGGCGCGCTCGTCGTGAACGACGCCGAGCTCGG
Source organism: Frankiaceae bacterium (assembly GCA_035940575.1). Lineage (GTDB taxonomy): Bacteria > Actinomycetota > Actinomycetes > BP-191 > BP-191 > BP-191. Next base: position 70,318 of record DASZER010000011.1, read on the forward strand.
CGAGTCGCTGGCGTACCACCAGAACGCCATGGGCGCGATCGCGGGACCGTTCGACGCGTGGCTGACGCTGCGCGGCCTCAAGACGCTCGCCGTCCGCATGCGCCAGCACTGTGCGAACGCGCAGCGCGTGGTCGAGATGCTCGTCTCGCACCCCGGCGTCGAGCAGGTGCTCTACCCCGGGCTGCCCGAGCACCCGGGCCACGAGCTCGCGGCGAAGCAGATGCGCGACTTCGGCGGCATGGTGTCGTTCCTCGTCCGCGACGAGGAGACGGCGCTGCGCGTCGCGGCGGGCACGCGGCTGTTCACCCTCGCCGAGTCGCTCGGCGGCGTGGAGTCGCTCATCGAGCACCCGGGCCGCATGACGCACGCGTCGGTCGCGGGCTCGCCGCTGGAGGTCGACGCGCGGCTCGTGCGCCTGTCGGTCGGGATCGAGGACGGCGAGGACCTGGTCGAGGATCTGCGGTCGGCCTTGGGATGACCGTGCGAGGGGGGAGCAGGTACGCCGCCGCGGCGCTCGCGGTCGCGGCGCTCGCCGGGTGCGAGGGCGGCGCGCGGCCGGTGCCGCCGGCGCCGCTGGACCCGGACGCCGCCGCGATCCGCGCGGCCGCGAAGGCCACCCTCGCCGCCTGCCCGTGCCGGCTCGACCTCACCATCGGGGTGGTGTCGGAGCGGCCGGGCCGCCAGCCGAGGACGAGGCTGGTCGGCGTCTACGACCCCGTCGCGGGGACGTTCGACGCGCGCGAGCACCGCGGCGGCCGGGAGACCGGGATGCTCGTCCGCGTCGTCGGGGCCAAGGTCTACGCGCGCCCGTCCGGCGGGGACTGGGTCGCGATCGACCACTCCGGCGCGTCCACCCGGCGGCGCGCGGTCGCGGCGCTGCTCGCGTTCGCCGACCCCGGCATCGTGTTCGCGGTCACGGGCGCCGCGGTCACGTCGTCGCCGCGCGGCGCCGCGGAGGGCGTGAGGGTGCTGTCGGCAGGCATCGACACCGAGGCCGCGGCGGCGGCGGCCGGGCCGTGGGGCGCCACCGTGCGTGCCTGGGTCTCTCCCGCCCTCTACGGCGAGGTCGAGCTGCGCGGGGACCGCCTCGGGCGCGTGTCGTTCCTGACGACGGCGGCGGGGGCGCCTGTCGGCGTCACCCTCGAGAGCGTCGTCACCGGCGTGGAGCCGGCCGGCCCCGTCGAGGCCCCGCCGTTCGTCCGTACCGTCGACGCCGCCATCGAGGAGCTGCCCGCATGAGGACGTACGCCGCCCTGGCCGCGCTGGCGCTGCTCGCGGCCTGCGGCGGCGACGCCGAGCCGAAGCCAGACGCCACCCCGGCGCCGACGCAGAGCACGGCCGCGCTGCCGCCGGAGGCGAAGGCGGTGCGCGACGCGACCGCGAAGACGCTCGCCGCCTGCCCGTGCGAGGTGACGGTCCGCGTGAGCGCGTTCGCCGGGAAGCCGTACGACGTGACGCTGCGCGGCGTGTACGACCCGCGGACGTTCTCGGCCGAGCTCAAGGAGGTCGACGGCGGCGCGGAGACAGGGATCGTCTTCCGCATCGTCGACGGCAGGACGTACATGGACCCGGCGATCGGGCAGTGGGTCGAGCTCGACTTCTCGGGCCTGCCCGCGAAGCCGGTCTCGCCGCTCCACCCGGTGGCGCTCGCCGACCCGCGCATCGTGTTCGCCGTCGCGAGCAGCGTCTCGACCGCGTCCGTCGCCAACGGCGACTTCTACGACGTCGCGTACGACATGGCGACGGCCGTCCCCGCCACCGGCCCCTGGGCGGACATGGTCAAGCGCCTCGCCCCCGGCGAGTCCGTCTACGACAAGGTCAAGGTCTCGAACGGCAGCCTGACGTTCGCGGGCTTCGCGACGACAGACAGCGGCAAGGGCGACGAGATCCACGTCGGCCTGACCGTCGAGGCGACCGGGCGCACCGCGCCCGGCGTCGCCGTCCCCACCGTCGTCCGCAAGGTCGACGTCGCCACGGAGGAGATCGAAGGATGAGGCGTTACGCCGCCACGGTCGCGCTCGTCGCCCTCGCCGCGTGCGGCGGTGGTGGCGGCCCCGCGCCCCGGGCCACGTCGTCAGGGACGCCGTCGGCGTCGGCGACGCCCGCTCCCACCAGCGCGAGCCCGACGCCGACCGGCGTCGTCGTGTCGCCCGAGGCGCGGCCGCTCCGGCAGGCGGTCGCGAAGACGCTCGCGTCGTGCCCCTGCTTCGTGACGATGACGGTCGGGGTGGAGTCGTCCACGCCGTACGTCACGCACTTCGGCGGCACGTACGACCCCAAGGTCGCCGCCGTCGCGCTCGCCGAGATCAAGCAGGACGGCGAGCCGACCGGGCGCGGGATCGGCATCGGGAGCGGCCGCATGTTCGTGAAGCCGGCGGGCGCGACGACGTTCTACGAGCTCGACTTCGGCAAGCTGCCCGCGCCCGCGACGACGCCGCTGGTGCCGTACGCGCTCGCCAACCCCACCGTCGTGCTCTCGGCCGCGGCCAACGTCTCCTCCGCCGTCGCGCAGGGCGACACCGAGCAGGGGACGGAGTACACGGCGCTGTTCGACTCCGGCGGCATCGTCAAGGCGGCGGGGCCGTGGGCGCCGTTGCTGCGGCGCATCCTCACGACGCCGACCGTGCAGGGCGAGCTGGCCGTCAAGAACGGCAGGCTCACCCGCGTCGAGCTCACGACGCCGGAGACGTTCGGCGGCACGCACCTGTTCGTCACGGTCCGCATCGGCGACGACAAGGAGGAGAAGCCGCCGTCGTTCCCGCTCCCGCGGTCGGCGCGAAAGGTCGACGTGACGCGCGAGAAGGTTTGACACCAGACCGTTAGGCTCCTAATGTTCCGGCCGTGAAGCAACCACCTCTCGGCCGCCTGCTCGGCATCGCCGGGCGCATGACGGCCGCGCGGTTCCAGCGGCTGCTGGAGTCGCAGGGCATGACGCACGCGGGCTGGCAGGTGCTCCTCGCGCTCACCGAGACCGACGGGCTCACCCAGCGCGAGGTCGCCGAGCGCTGCTACGTCACCCCCGCGACCGTGACCGGCGTCGTCGACACGCTCGAACGCGACGGCCTCGTCACGCGCGTCAGGGGCGCCGACGACCGGCGTGTCGTGAAGGTGTGCCTGACCGACGAGGGCCGCGCGCGGCTCGCGCGGACGAAGCGCGAGGCGGCGAGGCAGATGGACGCCGTCTTCGGCGACCTCAGCGCGCGCGACGAGGCGGTCGTACGCCGCTTCCTCGACCGCACCATCGAACGACTCCAGGAGGACGGCCGATGACGCCGCCGATCAAGGTGAACGGCCTGCGCAAGGTGTTCAGCAGCGCGGGCCGCGAGATCCGGGCAGTGGACGGGATCGACCTGGAGGTGACGAAGGGCGAGTTCTTCGGCCTCCTGGGTCCGAACGGCGCGGGCAAGTCGACCACGATCGGCATGCTCACGACCCGCGTCATCCCGACCGAGGGCGAGGCGTTCATCGCCGGCGTCGACGTCGTGGCCGACCCGGCGACGGCGAAGCGGTACATCGGCGTCGTCACCCAGACGAACACGCTCGACCGCCAGCTCTCGGTCGCGGAGAACCTGGAGTTCCACGGCCGCTACTTCGGCATGACCAGGCGCGACGCGGCGACGCGTTCGGAGGCGCTGCTCGACCAGTTCAAGCTCGCCGACCGCCGCGACGCCAACGTCGCCGAGCTCTCCGGCGGCATGGCGCAGCGGCTGATGGTCGCCCGCGCGCTCGTGCACGAGCCGGAGATCCTGTTCCTGGATGAGCCGACGTCGGGCATCGACCCGCAGACCAGGCTCGCGCTGTGGGAGATCCTGCGCGACCTCCACGCCGCGGGGCAGACGATCCTGCTCACGACGCACTACATGGAGGAGGCCGACGCGCTCTGCGAACGCCTCGCCATCATCGACCACGGCAAGGTGCTCGCCCTCGGCACGCCCGAGGAGCTCAAGAGCGGCCTCGGCGCCGACACGGTCATCACGCTGACGTTCGCCGAGCCGCCCGACGCGCTGCTGCCCAAGGTCGAGAGGCTCGCGGCGATCGACCACGTAGAGCGCTCCGGCGACACGACGCTGCGCGTCTACGCCGCCGACGCCGAGGGGCTGCTCGCCGACATCGTCATCCTCGCGACGAAGGCCAAGGCCCGGGTGGTCGGCGCCTCGTCGCAGCCACCCACGCTCGAAGCCGTGTTCCTCGCGCTGACCGGACGGGACCTCCGCGAATGACCTCCACGACGCTCCCCGCCACCACCCGCGCGGGCGGCAGCACGCTCGCGCGCCAGGCGTTCGTCGCGCTGCTGCTGCGCGACGTCCGCGTGCTGCGCAAGAACCTGCGCCAGTTCGTGCTGCGGACCGTGATGCAGCCGCTGCTGTTCACGTTCGTGTTCGCCTACGTCTTCCCGAAGATCGGGCAGGGCATCGGCGGCGCGGGCGGCGGTCGCGGCCCGAGCTTCTCGACGGTGCTCGTCCCCGGCCTCATCGCGGTGGCGATCATCTTCCAGGGCATCCAGGCGGTGGCGTTGCCGCTGGTGCAGGAGTTCTCGTTCACCAAGGAGATCGAGGACCGCGTCCTCGCCCCGATGCCGGTCAAGCTCGTCGGCTTCGGCAAGGTCGTCAACGGCGCCATGCAGGCGATGCTCGCGGCGTTCGTGGTGTTCCCGATCGTGCTCGTCGTCCACGCCAAGGGCCAGGAGCCCGACGTGAACATCGCCAACCCGCTGCTGTTCGTCCTCGTGCTGGTGCTCGCGGCGTTCCTCGGCGCGTCGCTCGGGCTCCTGATCGGGACGGCCGTCGCGCCGCAGCAGGTGCCGTTGATCTTCTCGATCATCGTGCTGCCGATGACGCTGCTCGGCTGCATCTACTTCCCGTGGTCGACGCTGGACCCGGTGCCGTGGCTGAAGTACGCGGTGCTCGTCAACCCGCTCGTCTACATGAGCGAGGCGATGCGCTCGGCGCTCACGCCCGACGTGCCGCACATGGACGTCGGCGTGGTGCTGCTCGCGATGGTCGGCGTGACGGCGTTGATGCTCACCCAGGCGCTGCGCAAGTTCCGCCAGCGCGTCGTCGTCTAGCGTTGCCCGGTCGGCACGCGTTCCTTGAAGCTCACGGAGCGGTCGGCCGCGTGGTGATCTTCAAGGTTGGGCGCGGCCGCCCCCCGGGCAGCAGGCGGCAGGCGGCAGGCGTTCCTTGAAGCTCACGGAGCGGTCGGCCGCGTGGCGATCTTCAAGGAACGGGAGCGGCGGGGCTAGGCGACGCCGGGCTTGGCCACCATCAGGTAGACGATCGCGATCAGCATCAGCATGTTGATGCCGCCGAGCATCGCGACGCGCGACGCCTCGGCGCGCGCGTCCTGGCCCGCCTCGAGCTTCGCCGCGGCGGCGCGTTCGGCGCGGGCGATCAGCACCGAGCCGTTGAGGAGCGCGAGGATGAACAACGTCATCGAGGCGCTGACCCACGTGTACCTGAACTCGGCGTAGTCGTCCTTCTGGCGCACGACGAGCCAGACGCCGAGGAGGAACACCGTGATCGCGGTCGGACCGAGCTTCTCGGCCGCCGCGATGCTGAAGCGGACCGCGGCCGCGTTGCCCGTGCGGATCGCCCGCGGGATCAGCATCGACTGCGCCGCGAGCCAGCCGATGGTCACGAGCGCGACGAGGATGTGGGCCGTCAGGAGGACGTTCCGCAGCGTCATGCGGCCACCCTACGCGTCTCCGGCGCCATGATCGCGAGCAACACGGCGACACCCATCACGGCCGCCGTGACCGTGAACGCCGCGCCGTACGACACCGAGTCGGCGAGCGCGCCCGCGAGCACCGGGCCGACGACGGCACCGCCGTCCCCGGCCATCTGGAACGCCGCCACGGTCGGCCCGCTACGTCCCCCCGCCACGTCGCCCACGACGGCGGCGGGCGCGACCTGGAGCAGCCCCGCGCCCATCCCGAACACCACCATCGCCACGACGTACGCGGGCAGCGTCTGGACGGTCGCGAGCAGCAGCAGCGACAGGGTCACGAGGACGAGCCCGATCAGCAGCACCGGCTTGCGGCCGCGCTCGTCGGCCCATCGCCCGGCCGGGTAGAGCGCGAGGCCGGTGACGCCGGCGACGACGAAGAAGCCGGCGTACGCCCAGCTGTCGCTCGCGCCGAGCACCTCGACGACGAACAGCGGGATCAGCGTGTTGCGGACGCCGAGCGCGGCCCAGTGGTCGGCGAGGTTCGCGGCGAGCGCGGCGCGGTACTCCCGCGTCCGCAGCGCCGCGAACAGCGGCAGCCCTGTCGCCTCGCCGGGCACCACCGGCGCCTCGACCAGGCGGGTGCGCGGCAGCAGCGCGAGGCCGATGGTGCCGGCGACGAGCAGCGTGCCCGCGTAGATGTAGAACGGCGTCCGCAGCCCGAGGTGCGCGACCGTGCTGCCGACGGCGGGCCCGGCGATGCCGCCGAGGAGGAACGACCCGCTGAACAGCCCCACCGCGCGCCCCCGCGCCGCCGGGGGCGTCGAGCGCAGCACGATCGACATGGCCGACACCGAGAACATCGCGGAGCCGACGCCGCCGAGGCCGCGCAGGACGACGAGCTGCAGGTACGACTGCGACGCGCCCGCGAGCGCGGACGAGACGCCGACGATGCCGATGCCCGTCGCGAGCACGAGGCGTTCGCCGATGCGGTCCACGAGCTTGCCCGAGCCGAGGGCGGACGCGATGCGCATGAGCGCGAACACGCTGAGCACGAAGCCCGCCTCGCGCTTGCCCACGCCGAACGACGTCGCGAACCGCGGGAGCACCGGCGCCACGAGCCCGTAGCCGACGGCGACGCTGAACGCCACCGCGCTCAGCACGCCCACCTCGCGGCTCGGGGGCCTCGGGAGGGTCCGGGGGAGCCCGCGCGGGATCGGCATCGCGTCCCGATCCTGTCACGGAACGGAGCGGCGTCCCTTTTCGTCCGAATTCGGACAGATCTCGTACTGACCGAACTGGGGAACGCTGCTTAGACTCGTTGTGACCAGGGGCAACGCCACGTCGCCGCGCAGGAACGGCAGGCGGTGGTGGCGAAGAGGATACGTCTGGTTAACCTGCATACCCGGAGGCCACTGTGCGTACCGCGTACCGCGTACTGAGCACCGCTGTCGCGGTCGGCGCGATCTTCCCCGTGGGGCTCACGCCCGCGCACGCCGCCGACAAGGTCACCGCGCCCGTCCAGGTCGAGACGGCGGCGTGGTTCTGGAGCGCGCAGGTCACCGGCGAGATCCCGGAGACCGGCGTCGGCTACCCCGCGCCCGTCCCGACGCCCGCCTCCGGCGTCCCCGCCGGCGGCCTGCCCGTCGCGTTCAAGGGCGACAAGGACACCGACGGGACGTCGAAGCCGGACAAGGAGACGTACCTCATGTGGGACGTCTACTTCATCCCGGAGGGGTCCTACGTCGACTCGTTCACGTTCACGTTGACGCTGCACCCGGACGCGCAGCAGGTGTCCGCGCCCGAGGTCGCCGTCCCCGGCCAGCCGGCCCGCGGCGGGCAGCCGCCGGTCGTGGCGTGCGTCCCCGACATCGGCTTCGGCGAGGCGGCGGGCGAGTCGTTCACGCTCAAGCCCAAGGACGACTGCGCCAACCAGATCTTCGGCACCTACGACGCCGCGACGAAGAGCTACACGTTCGACGCCTCCACCTACGCGCAGGACTGGGTCGACGGCGAGGTCAACAACGGCCTCGCGATCCGTAACCAGGACGACGAGGACGACCCGTTCCAGCTCGTGTTCAAGGGCGCGGCCGACGTGAAGGCGACGATCGTCTACACGCCCGCCGAGGAGGAGGTCGTCGACCCCGCCCCGATCGACGGCGGCATCGTCACGCCGCCGCTCCCGCCGCTGCCGCAGACCGGCAGCTCCGGCTACGTCCCGCAGCCCGTCCCGCAGCCGGTCCCGCAGCCCGCGCCGCAGGCCCCCGTCGTCGTCCAGACGCGCGCGCCGCAGCCGATCGTCCAGGCCGCCGCGACGCCGCTCACGGCCAGCCGCGGCCTCAGCCTGCTCATGTGGTTCGCGATGATCGGCGGCGTGCTGCTGCTCGGCACCGCCTCGCTGATCCTCGGCGACCCGCTCGAGGCCGCCGCGGGCTCGCGCCACCGCGTCCGCACCACCGGCCGCCACCGCCTGAACGTCCCGGCGGGCGTACCGGTCCGCGCTCCGGGTACCGTCCGTCCTCGAACGGTCTGATGCCGTACCCGCGCGTCCAGGCACGTCAGGCACCCAGCCGCCAGCCAGGGAAGTGAGCGCCATGTCCACCCGGTCCCTCCGCCTGCGTCGCTCCGTCGTCAGCAGCCTCGCGTTCACGCTGCTGCTCGCCGGCTGCGGCCTGAAGTCCGAGACGTACGAGAGCCTCAGCCAGGGCGGCGGCGTCGCCGGCGGCAACGGCGTCGGCGGCGACGGCCTCGGCAACGGCACGGGCACCGACCCCGGCACGGCCCCCGGCACCGGCACCACCGGCGTCACCGGCCCCGGCGGCAACGGCACCGTCACCGGCCCCGGCGGCAACGGCACCGTGAACGGCCCGAACGGCCAGCCGCTGCCCCCCGGCCAGCAGCCGCCGCCCGGCCAGCAGCCGCCGCCGTCAGGGGGCGGCGCCGGCAGGCTCCCCGGCGCGACGCGGATCGGCGTCACGGACAAGCAGATCCTCATCGGCATCCACGCGCCGCTCACCGGCGCGTCGCCGCTGCCGCAGGCGTCGTTCGAGCGCGGCGCCAAGAACTACTGGATCGGCAAGAAGGTCTTCGGCCGCGAGGTCGTCCTGCACGTCATGGACGACACGTACAAGCCGTCCGGCGCCATCCGCGCCTGCCAGGAGCTCGCCCGCACGCACTACATCGTCGTCGGCGGCGCGGGCACCGACCAGATCCAGGCCTGCGCCCGCGACCGCACGCTCCAGCGCACCAACACGCCGTACATCTCCGCGGGCGTCACCGAGAACGGCCTCGCCGGCATCAAGACGTACTTCGCGGCCTCGCTGACCTACCGCGAGCAGGCGCCGCTCGTCGTCAAGATGGCGCAGCAGCAGAACTACCTCAAGGCCGGCAAGTGGGCCGTCGTCACCTCCGACACGCCGAACTTCAAGGACGCGCGCGACGCGATGACCTCCGCGCTCAAGGGCGCGGGCGTGCCGTTCGACGTGCACCTCGTCCCCAAGGCCGGCTCGGACTCCGACGCGCTGCGGCTGTCGAACGACCTGCGCGGCGGCCGCTACCCGGTCGTGTACTTCCTGGGCCAGCCGACGTTCTTCCTCAAGGTCGTCCGCCAGACCCAGAGCGCGGTCTACAAGCCGATCTGGACCGGCGTCGGCGTCTCCATGGGCGTCAACACCGTCGCCCAGGTCGGCTGCGAGGGCACCCGCGAGTCGGGCGGCTACGACGGCCGCTTCCTCTCGCCGTACCCGGGCCTCGACCGGGCGCCCAAGGAGTTCTGGGACTCCGACGGCGGCCGCGCGAACAAGGACGACATCGAGCTCACGCTCTGGGGCTTCTCGGAGTTCCTGCACAAGGCGCTGCTGCTGACCGGCGGCGACCTGACGCGGGAGAACTTCATCTACGCCCTCGAACGCGCGTCGATCACCAGTGGCACGTTCCCCGCGGTCAAATACACTCCGACCGATCACTTCGGCGGCACCGCGGCCTACATGCTCCAGAGCGACTGCTCGACGGGCAAGTACAGGACGGCAGGCGGGCCCATCTCGTAAGGACGGGTGAGGGCTTGCTCCTGGCAGTCGACTTCAACGCCGACGTCCTCACCCCGCTCGTCTCCGGAGCGATCCAGGGCGCCCTCTACGGGCTCCTCGGCCTCGGTCTCGTGCTGCTCTACAAGGGCAACCGGATCTTCAACTTCGCCCAGGGCGAGTTCGGGACCGTCGCCGCGCTGCTCACGTACGCGTTCGTCGTCGGCTCCGGCGGCCTGCCGAAGCTGCCGTACGCCGTCGCCGCGCTGATCGGCCTGCTCGCGGGCACGCTGTTCGGGCTGATCACCGAGCGGCTGGTGGCGCGCCCGCTGTTCCGCCAGCCCAAGGTGACGACCGTCGTCGCGACGGCCGGCGTGGCGTTGTTCGCGGTGTCCATCGAGCTGCTGTTCACGGGCGCCAACCCGCTCACCGCCGAGCCCGCGATCAAGGGCGTGTTCATCGACAGCGGCAACCTCCAGGTCACCAACCAGCAGGTGCTGATCGTCGCGACCCTCGCGCTGTTCGCGGTCGGCAGCGCGCTGTTCTTCAGCCGTACGCGCACCGGCATCGCGATCCTCGCGGTGTCGCAGGAGCCGACCGCGACGAGCCTCGTCGGCATCAGCGTCAACCGCATCTCCGCCCTCACCTGGGCGATGGCCGGCTTCCTCGGCGCGGCGGCCGGCATCCTGCTCGCGCCGACGACGCTGTTCAGCCCCGGCTTCATGACCGGCGTCGCGCTGATCCCGGCGTTCACGGCGGCGGTGTTCGGCGGCATCACGAGCCTGCCCGGCGCGTTCGTCGGCGGCGTCGTGGTCGGCGTCGTGGAGCAGTTCGGCAGCAAGTGGATCCCGACGACGACGGTGCCGGGGGGCAACCGCATCTTCGTGTTCCTGACGCTGCTCGTCGTGCTGCTCGTACGGCCCGCCGGCCTGCTCGGCAAGGAGGCCTGATGACCGCCGTCGCCCCCGCCGAGGCGCCGGACGCCCCGGCGCGGGCCGAGCGCTTCTCGCCGAGCCTCCCCGGCTGGGCCGCGCGGGCGCTCGTCCTCCTGCCGGTGGCGTGGTTCGTCCTCGCGTGGCTGCCCGGCGACCCCGACCGCGCGGGCCGCGCGACCGACTGGGTCGTGTTCGCGCTCGTCGGCATCAGCCTGAACATCCTCATCGGCTACACCGGGCAGCTCTCGCTCGGGCACCAGGGCTTCGTCGGCGCGGGCGCGTTCGCGGCGGCGTACATGCTCACGGTCAGGGAGGTGCCGTTCGTCGCGGCGATCCTCGTGGCGGTGCTCGTCGGCGCGGTGTTCGCGCTGCTGCTCGGCTTCGCGGCGTTGCGCATCACGGGCCTGTACCTGTCGCTCATCACGCTCGTGTTCGGCATCACGCTGCAGGAGTCGCTGTTCCAGCAGCCCGACCTGACGAACGGCGGCGCCGGCCAGCCGGCGTTCCGGCCCGAGGCGCTGATCGAGCCGAGCAGGTACTTCTACTTCGGCCTCGCGATCCTCGCCGTCGTCGTCTACGTCGACTGGCGCCTGACCCAGACCAAGACCGGCCGCGCGCTGTTCGCGCTGCGCGAGAACGAGCGGGTCGCGGCGGCGTTCGGCATCAACGTCACGGCGTACAAGCTGCTTGCGTTCGTCATGTCGGGCGCCATCGCGGGTCTCGCGGGCGCGCTGTTCGCGTTCCGCTCGGAGCAGGTCACGGGCGAGGACTACGACTTCTTCCTCGCGCTGACGTTCGTGCTGATGGTCGTCGTCGGCGGGCTCAACTCACGCTTCGGCGTGCTCGTCGGCGCGATGCTGTTCTCGCCGCTCGGCCTCGACTACCTGATCGAGCGCAACGACTGGCTGCACGACCTCCTCGTCCACGGCATCTGGGTCATCCCCGGCTTCGGCGACGACAGGATCCAGTTCGCGCCACGGCTCATCGGAGCGTTCCTCCTGCTGCTGACGCTGCTGCAGTTCCCCGGCGGCATCGCGCAGCAGCTCAAGCCGGTCACCCGGTGGGTGGCGGGCGGCAGGTTCTCGTTACGCCACGACTCCGAGTCGGGCCCCGGTGCCGTGGAGGGCTCCAGTGTCCGTGCTTGAGGTGCGCGACCTGTCGATCCGCTTCGGCGGCCTGCAGGCGCTGGAGGGCGTGAGCCTCGACGTCAACGAGTGGGAGATCGTCGGCCTCATCGGCCCGAACGGCGCGGGCAAGACGACGGCGTTCAACTGCATCACCGGCTTCTACCGCCCCGACACGGGCACGGTCCGCTACCGGGGCCAGGACGTCACGCGCGTGCCGCCGCACCGCAAGGCCGCGATGGGCTTCGGGCGGACGTTCCAGAACGTCGGCATGGTGAAGTCGTCGACCGTCGTCGAGAACCTCAAGACCGCCCAGCACGCGAAGGTCGACTACGACGTCGCGTCCGGCCTGATCGGCGCGTCGCGGACGTGGGCGGAGGAGCGCGCGCTCGCCGCGCGCGCCGACGCGATCCTGGAGCTGCTCGGCCTCTCCGCGATCCGCGACAACGTCGTGGGCGGCCTGTCCTACGGCACGTTGAAGCTACTGGAGCTCGGCTGCGCCCTGGCGACCGACCCCGACGTGCTGCTGCTGGACGAGCCGTCGTCGGGCATGGGCCCGGAGGAGTCGGAGGAGCTCGGCGACCGGCTGCTGGCGCTGCGCCAGGAGTTCGGCCTGACGATGCTGCTCATCGAGCATCACGTGCCGCTGGTCCTGCGGGTGTGCGACCACGTCTACGTCCTGAACTTCGGCCGCCTGCTGGCCGAGGGCCAGCCCTCGGTGATCCAGACGCACCCCGAGGTCGTGGCGGCGTACCTCGGCGGCGAGGCGCCCGAGGCGCTGGCCGCGACGCAGGAGACGCCCGAGGACGCCGTGCTCGACGCCGAGATCCACTCCGCGGTGGAGGCCGAGCCCGCGAAGCGCGCGCCCCGCAAGGCGCCCGCCAAGAAGGCCGCGCCGCGCAAGCGCGCCGCCGCCGCGCCTGCCGCCCCCGCCCCTGCCGACGACGAGCCGACGGAGGACACCGATGGCGCTGCTTGAGGTCGACGGCCTGCGCACCGGCTACGGCATCCTGCCCGTCCTGCAGGGCATCTCGTTCAACGTCGAGGAGGGGCAGACGGCGGTCATGTTCGGCCTCAACGGCGCCGGCAAGACCACGACCGTCAACTGCATCGCCGGGCTGCTCCCCGCGTGGTCGGGCCAGATCCGCTTCGACGGCGTGAACATCGCGAGCCTGGCGCCGCCGAAGATCGTCAAGCACGGCGTCGCGCTCGTCCCCGAGGGCCGCCGCGTCTGGCCCGCGCTGTCGGTGATGACGAACCTGCGCCTGGGCGCCTGGACCCGCAAGAACGGCCGCGAGGTGCAGGAGTCGATCGAGCAGGTGTTCGGCTACTTCCCGAGGCTGGACGAGCGCAAGGACCAGCTCGCGGGAACGCTCTCCGGCGGCGAGCAGCAGATGCTCGCGATCGGCCGCGCGCTGATGGCGAGGCCGCGGCTCATGCTCATCGACGAGGCGTCGCTCGGCCTGTCGCCGAAGCTCGCGCAGACGGTGTTCCAGGTCGTCTCGCAGATCAACGACGCGGGCACGACCGTCGTCATCGTGGAGCAGAACGTCGGCGTGCTCCCGTACGCCGACCAGGCCCTGATCATGGAGAAGGGCACCCTGACGTTCGACGGGCGCGGCGAGGACCTCGAGCGCTCCGGCGACCTCCGCAAGACCTACCTGGGGTAGGGGCGGTGCCGTCGTTCGGCCGCTCCGACGACCTCACCGGCGCGGAGTTCGCGGACACCAGCCTGCGCCGCGCGCGGTTCGTCGGCGTCGACCTGTCCGGCGCGGTGCTGCGCGGCGTCGCGGTGCGCGACGTCGAGGTCGAGTCGCCGTGGCTGTTCGAGGGCGGGACGTTGCGGGTCAACGGCATCGACGTCGTCCCGCTCGTCGACGCCGAGCTGGACCGCCACTTCCCCGGCCGCGCCGAGCGCAACGCCGCCGACCCGGCCGGGCTGCGTTCGGCCTGGGCCGCGGTCGAGGCGGCCTGGGCTCCCGTGATGGAGCGCGCCGCCGCGATGCCGCCCGGCGCCGTGGACGCGCGGGTCGGCGGCGAGTGGTCGTTCGCGCAGACGCTGCGGCACCTCGTGATGGCCACGGACGTCTGGCTGCGCAAGGCCGTCCTCCGGATCGAACGGCCGTTCCACCCGCTGGGGCTCGCCGGCCCCGGCGCGGAGGAGGAGGGGCTCGACATGTCGGTGTTCGCGACGGGGACGCCGACGTACGCCGAGGTGCTCGACGCGCGCGCGGAGCGGGTCGCGATGATGCGCGACCACCTCGCGAGGGTGACGCCCGAGGAGCTGGACGAGCCGCGCCCGAACCCGTGGGCGCCGCAGTACCAGGACACCGTGCGGTCGTGCCTCCACGTCGTCATCGGCGAGGAGTGGGAGCACCTGCGCTACGCCGTGCGCGACCTCGACGCGCTGGCCGCCGCGCCGGGCGGGCCCGGGGACTAGCCGAGGGTCGTGACGTTGCTCTGCTGCCCGTCGGGGGCGCAGACGCGGCAGGGGTTGAGGAAGCGCGCCTGCGCCTCCTCCGGCGTCAGGTACGTCACGTCCTCGCGGCCGTCGACGAGGCGGCACTCGGGCCGGTGGTACGACGCGCTGCCGGCCGCGACGAGCCCGCGCAGGTCGCGGGGCGCGCCGCCGCCCGAGCCGAGGATGCCCCGGTCGAGCGCGGCGAGGAGCTCGTCGTACTTCGCCTCCATGCGCGCGCGGTCCACGCGGGCGGCGTTGATCATCATCATCGTGCAGCCGAGGCCGACGAGGCAGACGCCGAGCAGGCCGCCGGAGACGAGGTACGGCATCTGCGCCGCGACGAGCGGCTCGCCGGCGGCGCCGTTCCAGGCGAACAGGATCGAGAGCAGGCCGAGCCCGACCAGGATCAGGGAGAACCCGCCGCCCAGGCGGCCGAAGCCCTTCTTGAGCCGCAGGTGGAAGTCGTTGCCGGCCATCGTGCCCCTCGCTCTCGGTGGTGCGTTCGAGTATGAGGGATTCGCGATCTCCGGCGGGAGTCCTGTCTAACGCCGCCCGCGCCGGGCGCGCAGGTAGTCGCTGACGACGTAGTCGCCGAGCCGGTCCGACGCGGGCGCGAAGACGCGGCCGCCGTTGAGCTTCGCGAGCCGCTCGACGAAGTGCACGAGCCGCGGCTCGTCGTCCAGCATGAAGACGTTGATGGTCGCGCCGGCGCGGGTCAGCTTCACGACCTCGTTCATCGTGAGGTCCACGGTCTCCGGCAACGGCGGCCACGCGAAGAACGGCTCGCCGTTGCGCATCAGGTGCGCGGTCGGCTCGCCGTCGGTGACCACGAGCACGACGTGCTCGGAGTCCGGGTACCGCGCGAGCTGGCGCCCGGCGATCATCAGCGCGTGCTGGAGGTTGGTGCCCTGCACCATGTCCCACGACAGCCCGGCCAGGTCGGCGGGCCGCAGCTCCCGCGCGTAGTCGCTGAACCCGACGATGTGGATGCGGTCCTGGGGGAACCTCGTCGTCACGAGCGAGTGCAACGCCAGCGCGGTCGACTTGGCGATGCCCCACGTGCCGCGCAGCGCCATCGAGTACGACAGGTCGACCAGGAGGGCGACCGCGGCGCCGGTGCGCCGCTCGGTCTCCACGACCTCGAAGTCCTCGACCGCCAGCCCGAGCCCGCGCCGGCCGGTCA
>DASZER010000012.1:0-78264 GCA_035940575.1 Frankiaceae bacterium
CGCGGTGCTCGTCGCGGTCCTCGCGGGCTGGTCGCTGCCCGACGGCTCCTCCGCCGGAGCCCTCCCCGCCGCCGCGCCGGACTGGGCGCAGACGCTCACCGCCCTCGACGCGGCGCGGGCGGCGGCGTTCGCCAGGGCCGACGCCCGCGCGCTCGACGCCGTCTACGTCCCCGGCTCCGCGCCGCACCGTGCCGACACCGCGCTGCTCACGACCCACGCCCGCCGGGGCGAGCGCGTCGCCGACCTGCACCTCGTCGTGGTCTCCGTCGTCGCGACGACCGCGACCGCCGAGGAGGCGACGCTCGACGTGACCGACAGGCTGCTGCCGTACACCGCCGTCGACCGCACGGGCCGCGCGGTCCGCCGCTGGCCGGGCCGGGGGGAGCGACGGTGGCGGATCACGCTGCGGCGTACCGGCACGGCCTGGCGCATCGCGACCGTCGGTCCCGCCCCGCTGGACACGCCCTAGGATGACCGGGTGACCCAGCCACCCCTGCGCCCCGGGACCCCTGGCTGGGCCGAGGGTGCCGCGAAGGCGGCGCTCGCGAGCCGCGTACGCCCGAGCCTCGTCCTCGACGAGCGCGTCGCGCGCGAGCTGCTGCAGGAGGCCGCGCGGTTCGACGTGAGCGCGGGCGGGCGGTTCAGCGCGGGGCCCGCGGGCGTGCAGGTCTGGACCGGCCCCTGGAACGGCCCCGGCGGCACGAAGGGCGACGCCGTCCACCTCGGCAGCGTCGACTGGACGTACGACACGCCGTCGAAGAACTACGTCACGATCTACCGCTCGATGGTCACGCAGGCCGGCATCGACGCGGGCGAGACGACCGAGTCGGTCCTCGCCACCGTCCTGAAGCTCGTCGGCCAGGCCGTCGAGGGGCCGCGCATCGAGCAGCCGATGCCGCCGGCGCACGACCCCTTCCGCAGGAGGTAGCTACGCGTCGAGGCCCAGCTCGGCCTCGAACGCGCCCTCCTCGAGCCGCTCCTTGACCGCCGAGAGGTACCGCGCGGCGTCCGCGCCGTCGACGATCCTGTGGTCGTACGACAGCGCCAGGTACACCATCGAGCGCACCGCCACGACCTCGCCCAGGTCTGGGTCCTCCACGACGACCGGCCGCTTCACGACCGAGCCGGTGCCGAGGATCGCGACCTGCGGCTGGTTGATGATCGGCGTGTCGAACAGCGCGCCGCGCGAGCCGGTGTTCGTCAGCGTGAACGTCCCGCCGCCCAGCTCGTCGGGCGTCACGCGGTTGGACCGCGTGCGGTCGGCGAGGTCGGCGACCTTGCGGGCGATGCCGCCGAGGTTCAGGTCGCCGGCGTCCTGGATGACCGGCACGAGCAGGCCGCGGTCGGTGTCGACGGCGATGCCGAGGTGGACGCCGTCGTGGTACGTCACCGTCCCGGCCGCGAGGTCGATCGAGGAGTTGACGACGGGGTACGCCTTCAGCGCCTCGATCGCGGCGACCGCGAAGAACGGCAGGAACGACAGCTTCGTCCCCTCGCGCCCGTCGAACTCCGCCTTCGCCGCGTCGCGCAGCCGCGCGATGCGGGTGACGTCGACCTCGACGACGGTCGTGAGCTGCGCCGACACCTGGAGCGACTCGACCATCCGCTGCGCGATGACGGTGCGGAGGCGGGAGAGCTTCTCGGTCTTGCCGCGCAGGTGCGACTGCGACGGCGCCGCGGCACGCGGGGCGGGGGCGGCCGCGCGGGCGGCCGGGGCGGCCGGGGCCGCCGCCTTCGCCGCGGGCGCGGCAGCGGGGGTCGAGGTGGCGGGGCGCGAGCCGCCGCCCTTGGCGGCGTCGAGGACGTCCTGCTTGCGGATGCGGCCGCCGACGCCGGTGCCCGTCACGGCGCCGAGGTCGACGCCGTGCTCGGAGGCGAGCTTGCGGACCAGCGGCGTGACGTACGACGGCTTGCCGTCGTCGTCGCTCGACGGCGTGGGGGCGGGCGCGGGCGCGGAGTCCACGGACGCCTCCGCGCGCGCGGCGACCTCCTCGTGCGTCGGGCCGTCGTCGTCGCCGGCGTCCTGGCCGAACGTCTCGCCGGCCGCCGCCGCGCCGTCGGGCGCGTTCTGGGGGGCCGGGGGAGCCTCGGTACGCGCCTCGGCGGGCTCGGTCTCCTCGGCGGACTCGGGGTCCGCCGCGCCGGACTCGGCGGCCGCCTCGGCGGGCTCGGCCGCCTCGCCCGACTCGGCGGGCGCGGCCGCCGTGCCCTCGGCGTCGATGACCGCCAGCTCGGCGCCCACCTCGACGGTCTCGTCCTCGCTCACCTTGATCGACGTGAGAACGCCCGACGCGGGCGCCGGGATCTCGGTGTCGACCTTGTCGGTGGAGACCTCGAGCAGCGGCTCGTCGGCCTGGACCGACTCGCCCTCCTTCTTCAGCCAGCGCGTGACGGTCCCCTCCGTCACGCTCTCGCCGAGCCGGGGCATGGTGACCGAGACGGCCATGGGTGTTGCGCCTCCTACGGGCGGACGGGCTTACGAGTGGCTGTGCAGCGGCTTTCCGGCGAGCGCGAGGTGCGCCTCGCCGACGGCCTCGGACATCGTCGGGTGCGGGTGGATGAGGTGGGCGACGTCGTCGGCGTACGCCTCCCAGTTGGTGATGAGCTGCGCCTCCGCGATCAGCTCGCCGACGCGGGAGCCGACCATGTGGATGCCGAGGACGGGACCGTCCTTCTGCGCGACGAGCGTCACGGCGCCCGCGGTGCCGAGGATCTGGCTCTTGCCGTTGCCCGCGAGGTCGTACGTCACCGTGACGACGTCGTGGCCGCGCTCCTTGGCGACCTTCGACGTGATGCCGACGGACGCGACCTCCGGCTCGGAGTACGTCACGCGCGGCACGCCGTCGTAGTCGATCGGCTGCGGCGACAGGCCGGCCACGTGCTCCGCGACGAGGATGCCCTCGGCGAAGCCCACGTGCGCGAGCTGCAGCGTCGGGACGAGGTCGCCGACGGCGTACACGCCCTGCACCGAGGTGCGGCAGTACTCGTCGACGAGCACGTAGCCGCGCTCCATCTTGACGCCGGCCTCCTCGTAGCCGAGGCCGGCGGAGACGGGGCCGCGGCCGACGGCGACGAGCAGCAGCTCGGCCTCGATCGTCTTGCCGCTCTCCAGCGAGACGGTGACGCCGCTGTCGGTCGCCTTGACGCCCGCGAACCGCGCGCCGAGCTCGAACGAGATCCCGCGCTTGCGGAACGCCCGCTCCAGCAGCTTGGACGACGACTCCTCCTCCAGCGGGACGAGGTGGGGGAGCGCCTCGACGATCGTGATCTCCTCGGCGCCGAACGACTTCCACGCCGACGCGAACTCGCAGCCGATCGCGCCCGCGCCGAGGATGACCGCGGACTTCGGCACGCGGTCGAGCCGCAACGCCTCGTCGGACGTGATGACCTGCGTGCCGTCGATCTCGAGGCCGGGCAGCGACTTCGGCACGGAGCCGGTCGCGAGGACGACGGCCTTGGTCGCGGTCAGCGTGCCGTGGCCCTCGACCTCGACGGTCGTCGGCGACGTGAGTCGGCCGGAGCCCGCGACGAGCTCGATCTTGCGCGACTTCACGAGGCCGGAGAGGCCCTTGTAGAGCTTCTAGACGACCTTGTCCTTGTAGGCGTGGACCTTGGCGACGTCGATGCCCTCGAACGTCGCCTTGACGCCGAACTGCTCCGACTCGCGCGCGGAGTCGGCGACCTCGCCGGCGTGCAGCAGCGCCTTGGTCGGGATGCAGCCGCGGTGCAGGCACGTGCCGCCGACCTTGTCGCGCTCGACGAGCGCCACCGTGAGCCCCAGCTCGGCGGCTCGCAGGGCCGCGGCGTAGCCGCCGCTGCCACCGCCGAGGACGACGAGGTCGTACGTGCCGCCAGCCACGCTGCTCTCCCTGGTGTTCGTGGTGTCCAGTCCCAGGTAAGGCTATACGGTGATCGCGTGGGGCTCTTCCGGCGCAAGCAGCGCCCTGGGACGCTGCGCCGCGCCGACTCCGCCGACGTCGCGCACCTCGTCGAGTGGGCGGAGTCGCGGCGCGGCGTGGAGGCGTACGTCGAGCCCAGGACCGCCGTCACCGACACGACCGTCGCGCTCGTCGCGCACGACGGCGAGTGGACCCGCCGCAGGGTCGAGGACCCCAAGGCGGCGTACGAGCTCGGCCAGCGCCTCGGCATCCCCGTCTACGACGTGCACGCGACCGGCTACCCCTCCCGCATGCGCGAGTGGACCCGCCGCAGGGCCGAGGAGGAGAAGCAGCGGAAGGGCGCCCCGTGACCGGCGACGACTACCTCGACCCGTCGCGCCTCGAGGCGCGCATCGCGATCCACCGCTACGGCACCAACCCGCAGTCCTGGTACGACTTCGTGCGCGAACGCCTCCCGCTCGCGCGGGGCGAGCGCGTGCTCGACGCGGGCGCGGGGACCGGCCTGCTGTGGGACTACGACCACGGCGCGCGGCTCACGCTGCTCGACCGCTCGCCGTCGATGCGCCACCACGTGCGCGGCGACGTGGTCGCGCTGCCGTTCGCCGACGGCGCGTTCGACGGCGCCGTCTGCCACCACGTGCTCTACCACGCCGAACGCCCCGCCGACGCGCTGCGCGAGCTGCGCCGGGTCTCGCGCGGGTGGGTCACGGTCGCCACCAACGGCAGGGGCCACATGCACGGCCTCGGCGAGGACGTGCACACGCACTTCCCCGCCGAGCGGCTCGGCGAGGCGATGGCCGAGCACTTCGACGAGGTGACGCTGCACCCGTACGAGGACACGCTCGTCGCGCCGGTCGAGGCGGTGCGCGCCTACGTCGCCAGCGTCGGCGTCGACCCCGCGACCGTTACGGGCGAGGGGCCCGTCACGATCGCGAAGCACACCGTCCTGGCGGTCGCGCGCTAGGCGGCGCTACTTCAGCGTGCCGAGCAGCGACAGCGTCGTCTCCAGCACCATGTCGCCGACGCAGCGGTCGACGGCGTAGGAGTCCTCGTAGTTCACGAAGACCGCGCCGCCCGCGACGAAGCCGAGGCCCTGCTGGCCGACCGGGTGCAGCTCGAACGACTGCGGCATGTAGCCGAGCGCGTCGTTCGCCTGCGCGATCGGGAGGACGACGCGGCCGGGGTTCTTCTCCTTGATGGTGTTCGTGAGGTTCGAGAACACCTCGCCCGGCGCGACGGTCAGCACGACGTCGTCGCCGATGCGCGCGGCCGTCACGGGCAGCTCGACCGACTGTGGCGCCGCCGAGACGCAGGGGGCGGTGTCGGGGCTCTTGCCGGTACGCACCGAGGCCGGCGCGGGGTCGAACTGCCGGTCGAAGAAGCCGGGCGTGCCGAGCGCGTCGAGCGGGACGTTGGTGACCGGCTGGTGCCACGTCGTCTGCGCGAGCACGAGGTCCGTCGCGTCCACGACGCGGCCCTCGCCGACGGCGGGGAGGAGGTCGGCGAGGCGCGAGCCCATCGACGTGCCGCCGGAGGCGGAGATGTTGCCGAGGCCGGTCATGAAGTGCAGGCCGATGCCGCCGAAGCGCGTCTCGAGCCGCTTCTCGAACACGCCGGGCCAGTCGGCGTGCGCCACGCCGCCGTTGGTGCCCTTCGTGGTCGGGTGCGCGGCGAACGCGCCGACGGTCGCGATGACCTCGGGCGCGGGGGCCGGGTCCTTCTTCTTCGCGTCGGGGTCGGCGGCCGGGATCGTCAGCGCGCGCAGCCAGGTGATCTGCTGCTCCTCGGCGGAGCGGTACGTGTCGCGGCGCTCGCTGTTGTTGGCGCGCGCGTCCTGCTCGCCGGTCTCGAGCACCGCGGGCACCATCGCGAGCACGGCGTCCTTGGCGGTCTGCTTGATGGTCGCGGTGACCTGCGCCATGTACCAGTCCGGCACGAAGCCCCAGCCGCCGATGAAGTCCGGCGAGGCGTGCGAGTGCGTGGCGTGCAGGACGTGGGACTTCGCGGTGACGCCGCGCGCGGCGAGCTCGGGGTCGGCGGCGAGCGCGGCGGCGATCTGCTTGGCGCCGCAGTCGGTGCACTTGTTCGCGTAGTCCCAGAGCCAGCCCTCGCCGTCCACCACGGACAGCACGACCGTGTCGGCGCCGTCGGAGAACGCCACCGAGCGCACCCAGAGCCCGTACTCGTCGTCGAACGACGACACCGGGTTGACCGGGCCGATCGAGAAGCCGCCCTGGTAGATGCAGGACGGGTTCTCCGGCCACGGCGAGCCGGCGGCGGCGAGGTGGTCGACCTCGGTCTGCGTCTGCGACAGGAGCTTCTGGATCTCCTCGGGGGCGAGCTTCGCGCACTCCTCGCGCTTGGTCTCCCACCGCGCGTCGGGGAAGCCCTTGGTCCTCATGAGGTCCGGGCGCGGCGCGATCGAGGACTTCGACGCGCCGGCCAGGATCTGCCCCGAGCCGAGCGCGGGCATCGACGCCGCGAGCGAGACGGCGCCCTTGGCGGGGGCGACGGGCGCCGCGGGCGCGCCGGGCACGGCGCCGCCGGCGACCGGAACGGCAGGGACGCCCGGCGTCGGCACGGGGCCGATGCCGACGCCGGCCCAGGCCGCGCCGAGCGCGAGGGCGCCGGTGACGCCGGCGACGAACGTCGAGCGGAGGGCGTTGCGCATGCGGGGGTTCCTCACTCAGTGGGCGCAGGTGCAGGACAGGCCGGAGGGCAGGGGCGGGGCCGGCAGGGCGGCGAAGCCGCTCCCGTCGTAGGACAACGGCGTTCCCCTCGTAGGGTCGCGCCGCGCGGAGGCGGGGGCGCGGCCGACGGCGTAGACGCACGACGTCAGGGCGGTCAGCGCGTAGCGCTCCTCGAGCAGCAGCTCGGCGCGCAGCCAGCCGCCCTGCGGGAGGACGACGGGGACCTCGACGCGCGGGGACGTCACGCGCGAGACGTGCACGACGTCGGTGCCGCCGGAGACGAGCCGCAACGTCATCCCGGTCGCGTTGCGCATGGTCACCACGGCGAGGAGCTGCCCGTCGCCGTGCACGGCGCCGCCGAGCGTGGCGGCCTTGCCGCTCCACTCCTCGACGACGTCCATCGTGAGGAACGGCCCGCCGAGGCCCGGCGGCTGCCACGACACCGACGTGCGCCCCGCCTTGACGCCCGCGATGACGCCGGCGGCCGTGGGCGACGGCGCGAACACCCACGTCGTCGGCTGGCCGACGCCTGCGGTCGGGTCGAGGACCTTCCAGTGGTTGTCGCTCGCGCCGACGGCGGGGCCGCGGAACGTGCGCTCCCACCAGCGGACCGCGAGGTGGTTGTCGGGCTCGTAGACCGGCGTCACCTCGTGGCGGGTGAGCCACATGGAGTTCCAGACCTCGACGGCGTCGAAGCGCGTCGTGTCCGCGAGCGCCTGGTCCCAGGCGAGGGCGTCGCCGTCGTTCTCGTTGCCGTAGAACGGGTGGTTGACGATCGCCATGCCGCCGCGCGCGTGGATCTCGTCCAGCCACGCGCCGGTGCCGCCGCTCGCGTCGATCACCGAGGGGAGCAGGTCGACCGAGGGCACGAAGACGCCCGCGTGGTCCGAGCCGGGGAGCGAGTGCTCGTAGCCCGGCACGAGGGTCAGCGCGGACGAGGCGTAGTCGGGCGCGTGGATCGACTCGACGCGGTTGTGGTCGGTGATCGCGAGGAAGTCCAGGCCGCGCAGCTCGGCCAGCGCGATCTGCTCGCCGGGGGTGTGGCCGTGCGTGTAGAGCTCCTCGGGCCCGGTGTTGTCGTCGCCCGGGCCGCCCCACACGTCGTGGCTGTACGTCGAGTGGCAGTGCAGGTCGCCCGCGAGCCAGCCGCCGATCGCCGGCGCGGGCGCGGCGGGGCCGGCGGCGCGCGCGAGCGCGGGCGTGACCGCGGTGGCGGCCGCGGCGAGCAGGAGCTCGCGCCTGGTCAGGGGCATCCTCCAACGTTCGCGCTCGCCCCCCGGAACCCCTGTGCGGCGGGGGACAGAAACGCCTCGCCCCCTTTCGTGGCGCGTCACAGCGTTGCAGGCTGGGCGCGTGCACCTCTACGAGCGCGTCCGCAACCGCGTCCCCGTGCTGTCGCGGCGCATGGTGGAGGCGTTCGCCAAGGAGGTGCCGTTCTACGAGCGGCTGCCGCGCGAGCAGCTCGACGGCGAGATCGCGCAGCTCTGCGCGGACAACCTGCGGACGTTCTTCGCGACGCTCATCGAGGACCGCAAGCCGACGCCGGAGGAACACGCGGAGCCGCGCCTGTCGGCGGCGCGGCGGGCGCAGGAGCGCGTGCCGCTCGACGCGGTGCTGACGGCGTACCACCTCGGCGCGCGGATGGCGTGGCAGGAGCTCTGCGCGCAGGCGCGGCCGGACGAGACCGACGACCTGCTGCGCGCGGCGGACTCCGTGCAGCGCTGGGTGCAGGCCGTGACGGCGACGGTCGCGACGGCGTACCTCGAGGAGCAGCAGGCGATCCACGGCGAGGAGCGCGACGCGCGCAGGGCGCTCGTGACCGCGCTGCTCAACGGCGAGCCGGCCGACGCCCTCGCCGCGCGGCTCGCGGTGAGCCTGGCCGGGCCGTGGACGGTGCTCGCGGTCGACGTAGGCCCGCACGAGGACGAGCGGGCCGGCGGCGTGACGGGCGCGGTCGCGGGCTCGCGCAAGGTGCGCCGCGTGACGGCCGCGCTCGGCGAGGGGACGCTCGGCGCGCTCGACGCGACCGGCGGCGTCGTCCTCGTCCCCGGCGTGGACGCCGCGCTCGTGGCCGCGCTCGGCGAGGCGGCGGGGGCGCCGGTGTGGGCGGCGTACGCGCCGGCGGCCGACGCCCGAGCGGTCGCGGCGGCGGGGGAGCAGGCGCGGGAGGTGCTGCGGCTCGCGCGGTCGCGCCCGCCCGGCCTCTACGGCCTGCGCGACGTGCTGCTCGACTACCAGCTCACCAGGCCGAGCGACGCGCTGCCCGTGCTGGCGTCGCTGCTCGACCCGCTCAGCGCCGAGCTGCGCAGGACCGTGGAGTCGTACCTGGAGAACGACCTCGACAGGCGGCGCACGGCGGCGGCGCTGCACGTCCACCCGAACACGCTCGACTACCGGCTCCGCCGCGTCGTGGAGCTGACCGGCCTCGACCCCTCCACGACGAACGGCCTCGCGCTGCTCGTCGCGGCGACGGTCAGCCGAGCCGCTGCCAGGTGAGGCCGTCGGTCGTCCGGTAGAGGACGTTGCCCGCGATCAGCCAGCCGTGCCGCGCGTCCACGAACGTCAGCGCCCACGCCGCGTCCGCGACCGTCGGGTCGCCGGTCCACGTGAGCCCGCCGTCGCGGGTGAGCAGGACTCCGCGGGTCGCGCCCGCCCGCCACGCGGTCGTCGGGGAGAACGCCACGATGTCGTGGCCGGCGACGCCGGAGGCCGGCAGGTCGGTGACCCGCCACGTCCTGCCGCCGTCGGTGGAGTACGCCTGCTTCTGCGGGTCGCCCGCGAGGCTCGGGGTGCACGTGGCCCACAGCCCGGTCGGCCCGAACGCCGACACGCTCGCGACGCTGCACGCCGGCAGCGGCGACGTCGTCCACGTACGGCCGCCGTCGCTGGTCGAGACGGTCTTCTCCTGCGCGAGGACGTAGACGTGCCGCTCGTCGGCGACGGCGAGGTCCATCGGGCCCTCGCCGAGCGGCGGCGTCGCGACGGGGATCAGGTGCCCCTCGCGCGGGCCGTGCAGGACGCGGACGTCGCACGGCGGGTCGTCGCAGCCGCGGTAGCCGATGGCCCACACGTCGTCGCCGTGCGGGGTCACGTGGGCGACGACGCCGGTCGAGCGGGCGCCGGGGTCGGGGCGCCACCGGTGGCCGCCGTCGTCGGTGACGAACGTCTCCGGCCCCGTGATCCAGCCGTGCCTGTCGTCGGAGAACGTCACCGACCACCGCGTCGGCTCGCCGTCGCCGCTCAGCGTGCCGGCGGCCGCCGTCCGCTCCGGCGCGCCCGTGCGGTACCACGCGCGGCCGCCGTCGCGGGTCTCCATGAGCTCGATCCGGCACGCGCCGTCGGCGCAGCGCTCGCCGACCGCCCAGCCGCGGCGGGCGTCGACGAACGACAGGCCCGTCCACGCGACGCTCGGGTCGCCGAGCCCGCCGGCGCTCGGCGGCGTCGCGGCCGCGCGCGGCGCGCCGGGCGGCAGCGCGAGGCGGGTCCAGTCCGTCGCCTCCGTGACCCACAGCTCGCCCGCGTCGCCCATCGCGAAGAGCTTGTTCTCCTCGACGACGTCGAGGTTGCCGTAGCCGTACGCCGGCGCCGTCCCCTCGGCCTTGTGCCAGCCCTCGAGGTCGTCGTAGACGTGGATCGCGCCCGGCGTCTGCGTCGTGAGGTACGCCTCGCGGTCGTTCAGCGCGACGACGTCGGTGACGACGCCCTCGGCGGGCGGGTCCGGCTTGGCCTTCCACGTCGCGCCGTGGTCGTAGGAGGCGAACGCCACCCGCTTCGCCGGCGTCGTGCACACGAGCCAGAGCAGGCGCTCGGGGCGCGCGGACATCGACACGGCGGTCGCGTCGGGGCACGGCATGCGGCGCGCGCGCCAGGTGCGCCCCGCGTCGCCGGTCCACCAGAACGCCGCCGGCGCCGACGCGCCGTCCCACGTGACGAGGTACGCGTCGTCGTCGCCCGCGCGCCGGACGAGCGCGGGGGCGCCGTCGGTCTCGGGGACCTTCAGGCCGTGGAGCACGTGGTCGCCGGTCAGGGCGGTCTCGACCACGACGTCGCAGTCGACCGCGATCGGGCAGCCCCGGTGGGTGAACCACACGCTGTCACCCGACACCGAGACCGACGTGACCTTGCTGTCGCGCGGGATGCGGCGCCAGGTGCGCGCGCCGTCGTGGGTGACGTAGAGGTCGGGGTTGAACGCGTAGCCGGTCTGGCCGTCGACCATCCGCAGCGACCGCACGCCGCCGCCCGCCGGGTCCTCGTCGGCGTACGACGCGCGCGGCACGCCGGCCGCCACGGGCACGGGCTCGGACCACGTACGGCCGCCGTCGTCGGTGCGCCACGTCGCCACGTCGCACGCGTCGCCGACGCAGCGCAGGCCGAGCGCCCAGCCGGTGACCGGCGAGACGAAGTCGACGTCGGTGACGACGTAGTCCTTGTAGTCCTTGGGCGGGGCGACCTGCTTGCCGTTGACGATCCTGTTCAGCTCGGGGATCGCCTCGGCGGCGAGCGGCCGCGGCGCCGTACGGTCCTCGCCGAGGATCGCGACGCCGGTCGCGCCGCCCGCGAGGGTCACGGCGAGCGCGCCCGCGACCGCCCTGCGCCTGACGCGCTCGCGGCGGCGGCGGCGCAGCACGTCGAACGACGGCTGGCGCGTGGGCGCGCTCTCCAGCTCGTCGCGGAACGCCTGCCAGTCAGCCATCGGCGAGCACCCCCGCGAGCGCGGCGCGGCCACGCGAGAGCCGCGCCTTGATCGTCCCCGACGGCGCGCCGACCGAGGCCGCGACCTCGTCGACCGACAGGCCGCAGAAGTGGTGCAGCACGAGCGCCTCCCGTTGCGCCTGCGGCAGCCCGCGCATGGCGTCCATCAACGCCACGTGGTCGGGCGAGAGCTCCGGCTCCGCCGCGGGCACGCCGTGCTTCACGAGCGCGGCGGCGCCGCGGACCGTGCGGCGCCAGCGCGAGCGGGCGAGGTTGAGCGCGACCGTACGCAGCCAGGCCTCCGGGGAGTCGTACGTGCTCACGGTCTCCCACCGTGGCATGGCGCGCATGAACGCCTCCTGCACGACGTCCTCCGCCTCCTGCCGGTTGCCGGTGACGGCGTGCAGCTGCGCGACGAGGCGCCGGTACGACGTCGCGTAGACGTCGTCCAGCGTGAGCTCGCCCACCGCACCCCCCTCCGCGGGCCGCCGTTCCTAGTGACGACTCGCGGGAGGCGAGGTCGGTTGCATCAGGACGCGGACTCGTTCTCGGCGAGCTGCACGAACGTCCGCACGGGGACGCCGGTGCCGCCCTTGGGCGTGTAGCCCCACGGCTCGTTCGTGTTGTACGCCGGGCCCGCGACGTCGAGGTGCGCCCACGGGATGCCGTCGGCCACGAACTCCTTGAGGAACGTGCCGCCGACGAGCATGCCGCCGTAGCGGTCGCCGGTGTTCGTGATGTCGGCGACGTCGGAGTCGATCGACTTGCGCAGCTCCGGCGGGAGCGGCATCGGCCACATCATCTCGCCGGCCGTCTCGCTCGCCGCGATGATCCGCGCGCGCAGGTCGTCGTCGTTGCTCATCACGCCGGCGGTGCGCAGGCCGAGCGCGACGAGCTGCGCGCCGGTGAGCGTGGCGGCGTCGACGATGAGGTCGGGGCTCTCCTGGCCGGCGCGGACGATCGCGTCGGCGAGGATCAGGCGCCCCTCGGCGTCGGTGTTGAGGATCTCGACGCGCTTGCCGCCGAACATCGTCAGCACGTCGCCGGGGCGGATGGCGCTGCCGCTCGGCATGTTCTCGGCGGTGGGGATCCAGCCGGTGACGTTGACGGGGAGGCCGAGCCGCGCGATCGCGGTGAGCGAGGCGAGGACGGCGGCCGCGCCGGCCATGTCCGACTTCATCCACTCCATCGACGCGGCGGGCTTGATCGAGATGCCGCCGGAGTCGAACGTCACGCCCTTGCCGACGTAGGCGAGGCTGCGGGTCGCGCGGTTGCCCTGGTAGGTCATGCGGACGAGGCGGGGCGGGTTGGCGCTGCCCTGGCCGACGCCGAGGATGCCGCCGTAGCCGCCCTTCTTGAGCGCCTTCTCGTCCATCACCTCGACCTGGCAGCCGGCCTTGCCGCCCTCGGTCTGCGCGATGTCCGCGAGGTCGGCGGGGTGCAGGTCGCCGGGCGGGGTGTTGGTCAGGTCGCGGGCCAGCGCGACGGCGTTGGCGACGGTCTCGGCGCGCTTCGCGGCGGCGGCGCTCGCCTTGCCCTTGGGGTCGGCCGTGGCGACCGTCACCTGCTGGACGGGCTCCTTGCGGCCCTCGAGGGACGCGTTGCGGAAGCGCGTGAAGTCGTAGGCGCCGAGCAGCGCGCCCTCGCAGACCGCGCGCAGGGCGTCGTCGCCGCCGCCGAGCGCGAGCGTGGTCGTGAGGCGGCGCACGCCGGCCGCCGCGCGCACGCCGGTGCCGGCCGCGCGCCGCAGCGTCTCCGCGGTCACCTTCTTCGGGTCGCCGAGGCCGACCACGACGACGCTGGTCGCGCCCGTCGCGCCCATGGTGGGCAGGCGTACGGCCTCGTCCTCGGCGCCGGTGAAGCCGACGTCGGCGAGGGTCTTGGCGAGGCGGCCGCCGAGGGCCTTGTCGACGGCGGCGTTGCCGGCGGCGAGGGTCACGCCCTTGGGGCCCTTGGCCGCGCCGATGAGGAGGACGTCGGTCCTGGCGTCGGCGACGTCGGGACCGGTGAGTGCGAGCGAGGTCATGCCCGTCACTGTATTGGTAGCGTCGCGCGCGTGTCCGACCTCCGCGTCACCGCCCTGCACGACCGCCACGTCGCCCTCGGCGCCAAGCTCGCCGACTTCGGCGGCTGGGAGATGCCCATCGAATACCCCGCGAAGAGCGGGGGCGGCGGCGTCCTCGCCGAGCACGCGGCCGTGCGCGAGCGCGTCGGGCTCTTCGACGTCTCGCACCTCGGCAAGGCGTCGGTCACCGGCACCGGCGCGGTCGACTTCGTCAACGCGTGCCTGACCAACGACCTCCGCCGCATCGGGCCAGGCCAGGCGCAGTACACGCTCTGCTGCGACGAGTCCGGCGGCGTCGTCGACGACCTGATCGCCTACGTCCGTTCCGATGACGACGTGCTGCTCGTCCCCAACGCCGCCAACACCGCGGGGGTGGTCTCGCGCCTCGCGGACGCGGCGCCGGCCGGGATCGACGTGATGGGCCTGCACGAGGCGTACGCGATCCTCGCCGTCCAGGGACCGCGCTCGCCCGGCGTGCTCCGCGCGCTCGGGCTGACGGAGGACCTGGCGTACATGGCGTTCGCCGAGGACGCCTGGGAGGGGCACGCGGTCGTCGTGTGCCGCACGGGCTACACCGGCGAGCACGGCTACGAGCTGCTCGCGCGGTGGGACGACGCGGACGCGCTGTGGGACGCGGCGCTCGCGGCGGTGCGCGAGCTCGACGGGCTGCCGTGCGGGCTCGGCGCCAGGGACACGTTGCGCACCGAGATGGGCTACCCGCTGCACGGCCACGAGCTGTCGCTCGACATCACCCCCGTGCAGGCGCGCACCGGCTGGGCGGT
The DNA here is from genome assembly GCA_035940575.1 of Frankiaceae bacterium. Lineage (GTDB taxonomy): Bacteria > Actinomycetota > Actinomycetes > BP-191 > BP-191 > BP-191. Next base: position 14,129 of record DASZER010000012.1, read on the forward strand.
CGGCTGGGGCAAGCCCGCCTTCTGGGGCCGCGCGGCGCTGGTGGAGGAGAAGGCCGCGGGGCCCGCCCGCCTGCTGTGGGGCCTGCGCGCCGCGGACCGCGCGATCCCTCGCCCGGACATGCGCGTGCTCTCCGGCGGCGACGACGTGGGCGTCGTGACCAGCGGGACGTTCTCCCCGACGCTGCGCGTCGGGATCGGGCTCGCGCTGCTCGCCTCCGGCATCGGGGAGGGCGACACCGTGCAGGTGGACGTGCGCGGGCGCGCGGTGGACATGCAGGTCGTCAAGCCGCCGTTCGTGAAGGCCGCCCCGAAGTGACGGCCCGGCTCGACCGGCTCCGCCGCATCGCGCTCGCGCTGCCGGAGACGACCGAGCGGCTCGCGTGGGAGGACCACCCGACGTTCAGGGTGCGCGACAAGATCTTCGTGATCTGCTCGGCGACCGGCGACGGCATCACCGTGAAGGCGACGAAGGACGACCAGGACGCGCTCGTCGCGACGCACCCGAGGCTGAGCGTGGCGGCGTACGTCGGCCGCTACGGCTGGGTGTCGATGGACCTCAAGGGCAGCGGCGTCGACTGGGCGCTGGTCGAGGACCTCGTGCTGGAGTCGTACCGCCTGATCGCGCCGAAGCGGCTCGCGGCGGCCACGCGAACGGGTGACCGCGAGTAGCCCGTACGGACCAGCTCGATGGTCGTCCTTGCATATGTGATCAGGTCCGCGCCGATTGGGATTTTTGACCGAAACGGCCCATGGCAGGCGACCGCCGCCGCTTGCGAGAGTGGACACCGCGAGGCACGGGCTTGCCGTGCCGACGGAAAACGGGGACCTGATGACGAACGCCGACGCGGCGAGCGTGCTCGCGGACTGCGCCAGAGAGCTGCTCTGCCTGACCGGGCCCGACCTGGAGATCGTCGCGGCGGCGGGGCCGTGGGCGCAGGCGGTGGGGGTGGAGCCCGCGGGGGTGCGGCTCGACGACCTCGTCGTCGCCGCCGACCGCCCCGCGCTGCGCGCGTACCGCGACGCCGTGGGGGGCGGCCTGCCGCACGACCCGATCGACGTCACCGTCGTCGCGCACGGCCGCGACCGCGTGTTCGACGTCGTGCTGCGCGCGGTCGAGGGCGGCGCCGTCGCGTCGCTGCGCGACGTCACCGAGATCCGCCTCACCGACTACGCGCTCGGCGCCATCAACGAGCGGCTCCAGCGCATCAACGACGAGCTGCGCCGCTCGAACGAGGAGCTGCAGCGCTTCGCGTACGTCGCCTCGCACGACCTCTCGGAGCCGTTGCGGATGGTGACGAGCTACTGCGCGCTGCTCGTGGACGAGTACGGCGCGCGGCTCGACCCGACGGCGCACGAGTACCTCGCGTTCGCGACCGACGGGGCGATGCGGATGCGCACGCTCATCGACGACCTGCTGGCGTACTCGCGGGTGTCGTCCGTCGCGGCGCCCGCGGTGCGCGTGGACCTCGGCGACGTCCTCGCCGACGCCGTGCACGACCTCGGCGCGGCGATCGCGGCCTGCGGCGCGGACGTCACCGTCGGGCCGCTTCCGGCCGTGCGCGGCAACGAGGCCCAGCTCCGCCGCCTCGCGGTCAACCTCGTCGGCAACGCGCTGAAGTTCCGTTCGGAGGGCACCGTGCCGCGGATCGCGGTGACGGCGGAGCGCGAGGGTGCGACGGTCACGCTGTCGGTCGCCGACAACGGCATCGGCATCGCCGAGCGGCACCGCCAGCGCATCTTCGTGATGTTCAAGCGGCTGCACGGCCGCGGCGCGTACGACGGCAACGGCATCGGCCTCGCGATGTGCAAGCGCATCGCCGAGCTGCACGGCGGCACGGTCTGGGTCGAGGACGCGCCGGGGGGCGGCAGCGTGTTCCGCGTGACGCTCGTCGCGGCCGACCTCCCCGCCGCCGCGCCCGCCGTGGTCGACGTGTCCGGTGCCGCCCGGGCGGTGACCGCGTGACCGCGCCCATCGACATCCTGCTGGTGGAGGACAACCCCGGCGACGTGCGGCTCACCCGCGAGGCGCTGCGCCGCGGCCGGGTCGCGAACACGCTGCACGTCGTCGGCGACGGCGACGAGGCGCTGGAGTTCCTGCGCAGGGAGGGGCGGCACGGCGACAAGCCGCGCCCCGGGCTCGTCCTGCTCGACCTGAACCTGCCGGGCCTCGACGGCCGCGACGTGCTCGCCGAGGTGAAGTCGGACCCGGACCTGCGGAGCATCCCGGTCATCGTGCTCACGACGTCGTCCGCCGACCGCGACGTGGCGCGCTCCTACGACCTCGGCGCGAACTGCTTCGTCTCGAAGCCCGTCTCGCTGGACGCGTTCCTCGACGTCATCAGGTCGTTCGAGGGCTTCTGGCTCACCGTCGTGAACCTGCCCTCGGGCACGTCGTGAGCGCCGCCTTGGAGCTGGCCTCGCCGGTGGACCCGGCCCGCGCGCTGCTGCTGGTCGAGGACAACCCGGGCGACGCGCGCCTCGTGACGGAGATGCTGCGCCGCAACGCCTCGGGGGAGTTCGACGTCACGCACGTGACGACGATGCGCGACGCCGAGCGCGCGTTGCGGGCCACGTCGTTCGCGTGCGTGCTGCTCGACCTGAGCCTGCCCGACGCCGACGCGCTGGAGGGGCTGCGCGCGCTGCGCGAGACGCACCCCGCGCTGCCCGTCGTCGTCCTGACCGGCGCCGACGAGTCGGGCGCGTACGCCGCGCTCGGCGAGGGCGCGCAGGACTTCCTGGTCAAGGGCGAGGTGGACGGCCGCCTCGTCGCGCGCGCCGTCCGCTACGCCGTCGAGCGCGGCCACGCCGACGAGGCGATCAGGCTGCGCGACCGGCAGCTCGTGGAGTCGCACCTGCTCGCCCGGATGGGCACGTGGCGCTGGGACCTCGCGACGGACGCCGTCGCGCTGTCGCGCGAGCTGGTCGAGGTCGTGGGGCTCGCGCCGCGCGACGGGATGACGGGCGCCGACCTGCTCGCGCTGGTCCACCCCGACGACCGCGACGCGTGCGAGACGGTGCTGCGGCGCGCGCGGGAGCAGGGCGGGCGGTTCGCGTTCGAGGCGCGCCTGCTCGCGCCGCGCGGCCCGGTCACGACGCGCCACGTCGGCGAGGCGCGGCGGGGTCCCCGCGGCGTGACGCTGTTCGGGACCGCGCAGGACGTCACCGAGGCGCGGCAGGCCGAGGCCGCGCTGCGCGCGAGCGACCGGCGCTACCGCACGATCGTGGAGACGTCGCAAGAGGGCATCTGGATGGTCGACGCCGAGCTGGTGACGACGTTCGTCAACCGGCGGCTCGCCGCGATGCTCGGCTACGACGCCGAGGAGATGCTGGGCCTGCCGCTGCGCGCGTTCATGGAGGACGACGCGTGGCACGACGCGCTGCCCGGCATCGAGCTGGCGCGGCGCGGCGAGCCGGGCGAGCCGGAGGCGCGCTTCCGCAGGAAGGACGGCACCCCGCTCTACGTCATCGCGTCGACCAGCCCGCTGCGGGCCGACGACGGGTCGTTCGCCGGCGCGGTCGCGATGGTCAACGACATCACCGACAGGCACTACGACGACGAGCGGCTGCGCCTCGACCACGAGGTCGTGCTCGCGCTCAACGGCGCCGGCACGCTCGACGCCGCGCTCGCGGCCGTGCTGCCGCGCGTGGCCGCGCTGGCCGAGGCGCCGTACGTCGAGGTGTGGCACCGCCCGCCCGGCGAGCGGCTGCTCGAACCGAGCGTCGTGCACGCCGCGACCGGCGAGGCGTACGCCCCGCTGCGCGACGCCACGCTGGGCGTCCGCCTCGCTCCCGGCGAGGGCCTGGCGGGCACCGCGTGGTCCACGTCGGAGCCGGCCACGGGCACCGGCGCGGCGCCCGGCCTCGACGCGGTCGCCGCGTCGTGCGGCCTGCGCGGCGCGTACGCCATGCCGGTCGTCGCGCACGACGCGACGTACGCCGTCGTCGTCTGGTACTTCGCGACGGCGTGCCCCTCGCCGCGCGCCCGCGACCTGCTCGACGACCTCGCGAACCGCCTGGACGACTACGCGCTGCGCTGGCAGGTCGAGCAGATGAAGGACGTGTTCCTGACCGCCGTCTCGCACGAGCTGCGTACGCCGCTCACCGCGCTCATCGGCCACGCGACGACGTTGCAGCGCCACTCCCGCGCGCTGGACGAGGACCTGCGCGACGAGTGCGTCTCCGGCGTCGTCCGCAACGCCGCCAAGCTCAACGTCCTGCTCGCCGACCTCCTCGACGTGGACCGCCTCGCGCGCGGCGTCGTGGAGCCGAGGCGCCACCTCCTGCGACTGGACGACCTCGTGCGCTCGGTCGTCACCGGCTTCGACCCGGAGGGGACGCGGACGGAGGTCGTGCTCGACGAGTGCGTCGCGCGCGTCGACCCGCCCAAGGTCGAGCGGATCGTCGAGAACCTCCTCGGCAACGCCGCCAAGTACGTCCCCGCCGGCTCGCGCGTCACCGTGCGTCTCGCCGTGGAGGGCGATGACATGGCGGTGCTCGCGGTGGAGGACCGGGGCCCCGGCGTTCCGGACGACCTGAAGGCGGCGGTGTTCGAGCCGTTCCGCAGGGGCGACAACCTGCGCGAGCACGCGCCGGGCACCGGGATCGGGCTCTCGCTCGTGGTCGGGTTCGCGCGGCTGCACGGCGGCCACGCGTGGGTGGAGGATCGTCCGGGCGGCGGTTCGTCGTTCCGCGTCGCGCTTCCACTGGCGGGCGCCTAGTCCGAAACGGGGGGTGGAGCCATGGAGTGGCTCGCCGAGATCGAACGCCGCAGCGCCCTGGGCGACGTGCCGCCGGGGGACGTGCCGTGGGTACCGCCGATCCTCGCGAACGTCCCGCCGGAGGTCGTGCGGACGCTGCGCTACGTCGTGCTGGACGACGTCGACGACGCCGAGGGCGACGTCGTGCTCGTGGCAGGACCGTGGCCGACGGTCGACGTGCTGGGCCGGGTGCGGCACGCGCCGGAGGCGGCGCGCGAGCAGTACGTCCCCGTCACGAAGTGGATGCGGCTGCTCGAACGCCGCCGCGTCCCCGAGCCGGTGCGCGACCGCCCGCCGCGCATCGGCGACACGTTCGCGATGCGCCTCGGGCGCTCGGGCGACGTGGCGCGCCCCGTCGGCCCGGTCGTGGACGTCACGGCGGATGCGCGCGAGGCCGCGCGGGCGTCGTTCTACGGCGCCGTCGCGCTGCCGATGGACCCCGCGCTCGCCGCGCGCGTCCGCGACCCCGAGGCGGGGCCGCACCTCGTCGTGGAGATGCCGGAGGAGTGGCGATGACCATCGAGACGCTGCCCGCGGCGGCGTTCAAGGCGGGCGACTTCGCGAGGTCCGTGCCGCCCGAGGCGCTCGTCTACTTCCTGCTCAACGTCGGCGACGGCGACACGCAGCTCCTTCTGCTGCCCGCGTCGAGGACCGGCTTCCGCCGCGCGATGGTCGTGGACTGCGCGACGACGGGGAAGCTGCCCGCGCTCGTCACCGCGCTCGCGTCGTCGGGGCTGCTCGCCGAGCCGCCGCCGGGCCGGCCGCTGTTCGACGTCGTCGTCGCGACGCACCCGCATGCCGACCACATCGGCGGGATGCCGGAGTTCATGCGGACGTACGGCGCCGCCGTGGGCGAGCTGTGGGAGCCCGGCTACTGGCACACCGTCGGCTCGTACTCCGACCTCATGGGCGTGCTCGAGGACCTGGAGAACGCCGGCGCCGGCGTACGCCACGCGCAGCCGACCAGCGGCTACACGCGCTTCATCGGCCAGGTCGAGGTCACCGTGCTCACGCCGGCGATCCGGCTGCGCAACAGGTTCGACACGTTCGGCGTCGAGATCAACAACGCGTCGATCGCGATGCGCCTGACGTTCCCCGCGAGCCGGGTGGTCGAGCGCGAGGGCGAGCGCGAGTACGTCCGCACCAAGCCGAAGCGGCTGCTGCTCGGCGCCGACGCGCAGACGCTGTCGTGGGCGCACGCGATGGACGACTTCCCCGAGCTGCACGGGGAGCGTTCGGAGGCGGCCAAGGCGCTGCGGATGGCGTACGGCACCGACCCGCTCAAGGCGAACGTGTTCAAGGTCCCGCACCACCTGTCCAAGCACGGCCTCAACCTCGAGCTCGTGGAGCTGGTCGGCCCGGGCCTGAGCCTCGTGTCGTCGGTGGCCGGCGGCGGCAAGTACAACTTCCCGCACGCGGTCGCGCAGGAGGCGTTGCGCGAGGGGCTGCAGCGCACGACGTCGGGGCGTACGCCGCGCAAGAGCGACGCCGACCTCGGCATCCACTACACCGGCGCGAGCGACAGCGAGGGCCGCCCGCTCGGCTCGATCGCCGTCGTGATGCCGCCGGCGGGGAACCCGCGGCTGTGGCGCTTCGGCGACACCGCCGACCAGCCGGTCGACCTCGCCAACGCCCGCAGATGGGCGGGGTGACCATGCGCCGCGCCCGTGTCCTGGCCGTGGCGGTCGCCACGGTGGCGGCGGTCGCCGCGCCCTCGCACGCCTACGAGACCGACGACCTCTACGTCACAGGGTCGGGGGTCTACGACGTCGCGCTCGATACGACGTCGCGGCCGCACGGCCTGTCGATCTACGGCAACGCCACCGGCATCGGCAACCACGGCATCCTCGCGTCGTACCCGTGCGTCCTCTACGTCGCCGAGTCGGCCGGCACCCTCGCGGCCGGGGCCGGCCAGGCGCACGGCTCGTGCGGGTACGTCTGGTGCCTGGACTCGATCTCCGCGCGGACGGGCCTGGTGCTGACGCTGACGTGCCCGCCCGGCACCACGACCGGGTCGCTGACCTGCGTGCTCACGCCGGCTGCCGTAGGGCCCGTCCGGAACGTCGCGGTCGACTGCCAGGGCTCCGTCACGCGGGTGTAGCGGGCTACCGCCAGGCCTGGATCGCGAACAGCAGCAGCGACACCGTCGTCGCGGTCTCGACCTGCGCGCCGAGGACGTCGCCGTTCGCGCCGCCGAGCCTGCGGACGCAGCGCGCCCGGAGCGCGTGCGCCACGGCCAGCGCGACGACGCAGGCGGCGACGGCGTGCAGCGCGCCGTTGACGCCGGCGCCCTCGTCCAGCGCGCCGCCGACGGCCGCGCCCGCGAGCGTCAGCGCCGTGAGCCCGAACGCCGCCGCGCGCGGCACCGCACCGACCACGAGCGCGCCGAGCCCGTCGCCCAGCGGCGGCGTGCGCGGCGTGCACGACAGCGTCGCCGCGAGCCGCCCGACGACGGCGGAGACGAGCATCGCGGACGTGCCGCGGTTGGCGTGCAGGCAGGCGGCGAGCGCGGCGACCTGGCCGAGCAGCACGAGCACGACGGTCACGACGCCGAGCGGCCCCACGTCGCCACGGCGCATCACGGCGTACGCCTCGCCGGGCGCGCGCAGCGACCCGAGCCCGTCGGCGGTGTCGGCGAGCCCGTCGAGGTGCAGCCCGCGCGTGAGGACCGCGAGCGTCGCGACGCCGCCGACCGCCCACAGCAACGGCTGGCCCGGCACCCCGACGCGCAGGCCGAACGCCACGAGCGCCGCGACGAACCCCACCGCCAGCCCCACCACGGGCGCCCAGAGCATCGCCGCGCGCCCGTCGCGCCGCGACGGCGTGCCCGCGTGCAGCCGCGCGACGGTGAGCAGCGACAGCGCGAGGCGGAGACCGTTCACGCGCGGTCCGACACCCCGGCCGAGCCGAACGTCGCCATCTCCCGCAACGTCGCCACCGCCGCGTCGAGCAGCGGCAGCGCGAGCAGCGCGCCCGTGCCCTCGCCGAGCCGCAGCCCGAGGTCGAGCAGCGGCTCCAGCCCGAGCGCGGCCAGCGCGAGCGTGTGCGACGGCTCCGTCGACCTGTGGCCGGCGACGACGTAGCGCGCGAGGCCGGGCTCGACCAGCGACGCGACGAGCGCGCACGCGCCGGGCACGACGCCGTCGAGGACCACCGGCGTACGCCGCCGCGCCGCCTGCGCCACGAACCCCGCCATCGCCGCCACGTCAGCCCCGCCGAGCTCCGCCAGCAACGTCACCGGATCGCCGCCCCACGCCGCGCGCGCCAGCGCGTCGCGCACGACGGAGACCTTGCGCGCGAGCCCTTCGTCGCCGACGCCGGTCCCGCGCCCCACGGCGTCGGAGGGCGACGCGCCGGTGACGGCGCAGACGAGGGCGGCGGCGACGGTGCTGTTGCCGATGCCCATGTCGCCCGCGACGAGCACGTCGGCGCCCGCGTCGACCTCCTCGTCCGCGACCGCCGCGCCGCGTGCCAGCGCCGCCTCCGCCTCGGCGCGCGGGATCGCGGGCGCGAGCGAGATCGGCGCGGACGGCGTGCCGACCGACACCGGCTCGACGCGCACGCCGACGTCGTGCAGCCGCGCGAGGACCGAGCACGCGGCGCCGCCGGCGCGCATGTTCGCGACCATCTGCGCGGTCACCTCGGCCGGGTACGCCGACACCCCGAGCGACGCGACGCCGTGGTCGCCCGCGAACACGACGAGCCGCCGCCGCGCCAGCGGCCGGGGCGGGCACTCGCCCTGCACGCCGCACAGCCAGACCGACAGCGCCTCCAGGCGCCCGAGGGCACCGGCCGGCTTCGTCAGCGACGCCTGCCGCTCGCGCGCGGCGGCCATCGCGCGCTCGTCGAGCGGCGGGACGCTCACCTGAGCCTCGCCGGGATGCCCGCCGTCACGAGCCACACCTCGTCGGACTCCGCCGCGATCGCGGCGTTGAGCCGCCCGAGCGCGTCGCGGAACGACCGCCCCGACGCCGTCGCGGGCACGACGCCCGAGCCGACCTCGTTGGAGACCGCGACCACCCGGCGGCGCGCCCGCCGCCACGCCCGCACCAGCGACTCGGCGTCGCCGCCGCCCGACAGCCACAGCGTCAGGCAGTCGACCAGCAGCGGCGGCCCCTCCTCGGCGAGCAGCGCGACCAGGTCCGGCTCCTCCACGGTCTGCCAGTGCGCGGGCCGCCGCGCGCGGTGCAGCGCGACGCGCTCGCCCCACTCCGGGTCGTCGCGCACGACCGCCGTGGCGGCGTAGACGACCGACGGCTCGGCCAGCAGGCGGCGCTCGGCCTCCACCGACTTCCCCGAACGCGCCCCGCCCAGCACGAGCACCCGCCGCGCCTGCTCGGGTGCCACGGCGGGGCCGGACAGGACGGTGCCGTCGGGATGCACCTCGGCACCGTAGAGGGCGAGGCGGCGGGCGAGCTCGGGCAGGGGCGGGTTGGTGTCGCCCAGGTGCGTCGCGACGACCCGCGTGCCCTCGCGCACCGCGCCGCTGCGCCGCAGCGCCGCGACCGCCTCCCCGAACGTCGTCAGGTCGAGGTGGTCGCCGCGGTGCCCGCGCCAGTCCCCGAACGTCTCCTCGAGCAGCACCACGTCGTACGGACCCTCGGGCACGACGCGCAGCGGCCCGGTGTCGGCGGCGTAGAGCAGCCGTCCCGTCGGCGCCGTCACGTCCCACAGCACGCACTCGCCGGTGAGCGCGTCGCCGTGGTTCGCGGGCAGCGCGACGGCGGTGTACGCGCCCACGGTCACCGCGTCGCCGGCCGTCACCGCGCGCAGCGTCACGGGCCCGCCCGGCTCGATCCAGTGCTCGTAGCGCGCGACCGCCTCGGGCGGTCCCGCCACGACCAGCGGCGACGAGCAGCGCGCCCACGACCGCCACAGCATCGCCTCGGGCGCGGCGTGGTCGACGTGCGCGTGGGTCAGCAGCAGCAACGCCACCCGGTCCAGCGCGACGCCGTAGCGGCCCGCCGACGTCGGCACGTCGGGGCCGCAGTCGAGCAGCACCGCGTCGTCCACGAGCGCCGACGCGTGCGCCCGCACGACGCCCGCCGACCGCGCCCACTCGCACGACGCGCACCGGCAGAACGCGCTCGGCCACCCGGCCGCCGCGCCCGTCCCGAGCAGCGTCACCCTCACGTGTACTCCGGCACCTCGCCGAACGCCGCCCGCCGCGCCGCGCGCCGCAGCGCGGCCAGGACGGGCCGTCCGACCGCGAGCAGGAGGACGACGTTGGAGACCGCGCGCACGAGGTCGAAGCCGAGCGACGACGACACGTGGAACGCCCAGAAGTGCGTGAGGTTCTCGGTCACCGAGTCGCCCGCGACGAACGCGAGGTTCGACGACGCGCTGATGCCGAACGGCCAGAACCACAGGTTGAGCACGAGTCCGTAGGCGAACGCGGACACGACGCCGTACGCGCACAGCACGGCGATCTCGGCGCGCGGGTGACGCGGCTTCGGCAGGAAGCCCGCGAACATCCCGACCCACCCGCAGCCGAGCATCTGGAACGGCAGCCACGGCCCGACGCCCGCCGTCAGCAGGGCCGAGGCGAACAGCGTCACCGACCCGAGCACGAAGCCGAACCCCGCCCCGAGCGCGTAGCCGCCGAGCACCACGAGGAAGAACACCAGCTCCACGCCCGCGCCGCCGCCGGGCAGCCGCAGCCCCGCCCCGAACGCCGCCAGCACGCCGAGCATCGCGACGGCCTTCGCATCGAGCGCGCCCTCGCTCAGCTCCGCGAACAGCACCGCGAGGATCAACGGCAGCAGCCCCACGAACAGCCACGGCGCGTCGCCCGCGTGCGCGTTGCCCTCGGTGCCGGCCGGGTGCCCGAACAGCGGCCACACGTACGCCACCACGCCGACCAGCGACACGAGCGTCAGCGCGACGACCGAGCGCGGCCGCAGCGCGAGCGCGCTCACGACAGCGCCGCCTCGACCTCGCCGACGGTGAGCCACCCGCCGCCGAGCACCTTCGCGACCTGCGGCGCGAACGCCGGCGACTGGCGCACGACCTCGCGCGTCGGCCCGTCCGCCACGACCTCGCCGTCCGCGACGACGACCGTGCGGTCGGTCAGCTCGGCCGCGAGCTCCACGTCGTGCGTCGACAGCACCACCGCGTGACCTGACGTGGCGAGACGGCGGAGCAACGGCACCAGCCGCGTCTTGGCGGCGTAGTCGAGGCCGCGCGTCGGCTCGTCCAGCAGGACCAGCGGCGGCTCGCCGCCGAGGACGACGGCCAGCGCGAGCGCGAGGCGTTCGCCCTCGGACAGGTCGCTCGGGTGCCGGCCGGCGGGCAGCCACGGCGCGAGCCGGTCGAGCACCTTCGCGGTCGACCCCGCGGGCAGCCCCGCCTCGCGGTCGGCGCCCCGGCACTCGTCGGCGACGATCTCGCCGTAGAGCAGGCGGCCGGGGTCCTGCGGCACGAGCCCGACGAGCCGCGCCATCTCGCGGCCCGGCCGCCCGTGCGGCGCGACGCCGCCGACGGTGACCGTGCCGGTCGCGGGCTTGCGCAGGCCGACGAGGTGCGAGAGCAGCGTCGTCTTGCCCGCGCCGTTGCGGCCCATCAGCGCGACGACCTCTCCGGCGCGCAGGTCGAGCGTCACGTCGCGCAGCGCGACGAGGTCGCCGTAGCGCGCGCCGAGGCCGTTCGTGGACGCGACGACGTCGCCGGGCGCCCTCTCGGGCGGCGCCGGCGGCGGCGCGAGGCGCAGCGACGTCGCGGCCCTGCGCGCGTCGCGGATCGACAGCGGCAGCGGCGTCCAGCCCGCGAGGCGGCCGAGGCGTACGACCGGCGGCGCGACCGGCGCGGTCGCCATCACCTCGGCGGGCGGGCCCGACACGACAGGCTCGCCGGGGCCCGCGAGCAGGACGACGCGGTCGGCGTACTGCACGACGCGTTCGAGCCGGTGCTCGGCGAGGACGACGGTGAGGCCGAGGTCGTGGACGAGGCGCTGCAGCGCGGCCAGCACGTCCTCGGCGGCCGGCGGGTCCAGCGCCGACGTCGGCTCGTCGAGGACGAGCACGCGCGGGTGCGCGGTGAGGACCGAGCCGACGGCGACGCGTTGCTGCTGGCCGGCGGACAGCGAGGACAGCGCGCGGTTGCGCAGCTCGGCGAGGCCGAGCAGGTCGAGCACGTCCTCGACGCGACGGCGCATCGTGGCGGGGGAGAGGCCGAGGTTCTCCATCGCGTACGCAAGCTCGTCCTCGACGGTGTCCGTCACGAACCCCGCCGCCGGGTCCTGCCCCACGAACCCCACCAGGTCCGCCAGGTCGCGCGGCCGGTGCTCGCGCGTGTCGAGCCCGCCGACGGTGACGCGGCCGGAGAGCGTTCCTCCTGAGAAGTGGGGGACGAGGCCGTTGACCGCGCGCAGCAGCGTCGACTTGCCGGAGCCGGTACGCCCCACGACGAGGCACAGCTCGCCCTCGCCGATCGTGAGGTCCACGTCGCGCAGCGCCGGGGCGTCCGCGCCCGGGTAGGCGAACGTCACGCCGTCGAAGCGGATCACGCCGGCACCGTACGCAACGCCATCCGCGGCACGCTGGCCGGCGGCCGGGGCGCGACGAACGCCGGCGCCAGCGCCGCGACGATGCCCGCCACGGCGAGCAGCGGGACGGCCGGCCAGGCGAGCGGGTTCGTGGACGGGTGCAACGCCGTGTCGTCGGCGAGCGACAGCACGACCGGCGCGACGAGCCCCGCCGCGACGACCACCCACTCGGGCCAGCGCCACACGTCGGGGCGGTAGCGCGAGCGGCCGCTGCGCCGCGACCCGAGCACCAGCGACCCGGCGAGCAGCAGCGCGCCGAGCGCCATCGCGGGGAAGCCGAGCGGCGCGGGCGCCGTCGAGTCGAGCAGGCCGTACGTGCCCACGGACACGGCGAGCAGCCCGCCGAACATCGCCGCCGCCGCGCCCCGCGACGCGCCGCCGGTGGAGCGGCCGTAGCCGCGCGCGTCCATCGACGCGGCGAGCGCGACCGAGCGGGTGAGCGCGCCTTCGAGGACCGGGATCACGACGCCCTTGAGGCCCGCGGGCCCGCGCACCGCGCGGCCGCGCAGCCGGCGCGCCTCGCGTACCGCCTGCGCCGAGACGAGCGCCTGCGGCGCGAAGCTCAGTGCCACCGTGACCGCGACGCCCGCCTCGTACAGCGCGCCGGGCAGCGCGCGCAGGAGGCGGTACGGGCTCGCGAGCGCGTTGGCCGCGCCGACGCAGGCGAGCAGCACGCCCAGGCGCAGGCCGTCGTACACCTGCGCCACGACCGCCTCGGCCGTCACGGGGCCGCCGAGGCGGATGCCCGCGAGCCACCGAGGCGCGGGGACGCTCGGCAGCGTGAACAGCACGTGGCCGGGCAGCGGCTGGCCGAACACCACCTGGATCGCCATGCGGATCGCGAGCACGAACAGGCCGAGCTTGAGGAACGTCCCGTACGCCCTGCTCCACGGCGCGTCGCCGCGGCGCGCCGCGACGACGTAGCCCGCGACGCCGACGACGAGCAGCAGCAGCACGGGGTTGGTGGTGCGGGTCGCGGCGACGCCGAGGCCGACGGCCCAGAGCCACCACGCGCCGGGGTGGAGGTGGCGTGGCATCAGGGGGCGCGCCTCGCGCGGTACGCGCCCGCCCCGATCAGCGCGGCCGCGAGCAGCACGCCGGCGACGGCACCCCAGGGGAGCTCGCTCTCGTTCCCTGGGAACGCAGGGAGCGCCTCGCCCTCGCCGCTCACGTCATCCGGCCCGTCCGTCCCGTCCGTCCCGGAGGCGGCGGGCGTGGTGGACGCGGCCGTGGCGGTGCCGGACACGCTGCCCGCCGCGCTCGCCGTCGGGCGGCCCGTCGTTCCTGGGGTCGTCCCGGGCCCGGTCGCCGTCGCCCCCGGAGGTGCGGCCGTCGCGCCGCCGGTCGCCCCCGCACGTCCGGTCCCCGCCGTCCCCGCCGGAGCCGCCGTGCGCGTCGCGCCGGGCGTCGCGCGCGGCGGTGCCGTCGGCGGGCGGGTCGTGGGCGCGGGGTACGACGGGTTCGCGCGCGGCGCGCGCTTCGTCTCGAACTCGTGGTACCTGAACCCGATCGGGTCGGGGTGCCCGTCCCTGTCCGCGTCGCGGACGGTGTAGGAGTCCACGCCCAGCGACGAGTACGTCCACCTCCCGTCCACCCACAGCCACAGCGACCAGTACGGCTCCGTGCCGTGGTCGCCGCAGCCCGACTCGGGGTAGCCGTCGATCGCGCAGAGGAAGTTGCCCCGGTAGCGCGGCGCGGGCGCGCCGATCGCCGACGCGCGCGCGGCCAGCACCTCGGCGGCCGTGCCCGAGGACGAGACGCACGTGGTGTTCGGCGACGACGAGGGCGCGCCGCCGAGGGTGCCGTAGTCGACGACCACCCTGACGCACTCCGCCGCCGACGCCGCCGGCAGCGGCAGGGCCCACAGCCCCGCCGCCGCCAGAACCGCGCCGAACGCCGTACGCACTAGCGCACCGCCCTCCGGCGCGCCCACGTCGCGCCGCCCATCGCGAGGACGCCGTAGCCGACGAGCCCGAGCCCGAAGACCACCTGGCCCGTCGCGTCCCACGGCTTCTCACCGACGCCGCCCGTGGCGGGCAGCTCCGGCACCGGCGCGGGCCGTACGACGCGCGTCGGCGCCGCGGACGGCGTGACCGACGGCACCGGGGCCGCGGTCGGCGCGACCGTCGCGCTCGGCGTCGCGACCGGCGCGGCGGGCAGCAGGGGAAGCGTGCTCGCCAGCGTCGCCTGCTGGATCGGGTACGGCTTGCCCATCAGCGCGGGGACCGCCTGCGCGGTCGCGAACGCGTTCGCCTTGAGCGGCGACCCGGGCTGGAACGCCAGCGCCCCCGCCGTCGCTGCGGGCGGGTTGCCGAGCTGGAGCGAGAGCAGGAAGTCGTACGGCGTGCCGTCCGGAGCCGCCCAGTCGCCGAGGTCCTCGCCGAGCGCGATGAGCGCCTGGATCGCGAGCGCGGTCGAGTTGGCGTCGGAGTCGAAGCCCGGGACGAACGCGAAGCCGCCGTCGTCGTTCTGCGCCTCGGCCAGGAAGTCCAGCGCGTCGTGCGCCGGCGTCTCGCCCAGCGCGACGAGCGCCTGCGTGGCGAGCGCGGTGCCGTTGCTGTCCTCGCCGACGAACGTGTTGAAGTCGAACGCCGGGCACTCCGCGCCCTCCGGGCGGTTGCCCATCCAGCCGCCGTCGGAGCACTGCTCGCCGACGAGCCACGCCACCGCGTCGGCGTCGGTCGTGCCCGCCGCGTCGAGGGCGAGCAGGGCGAGCGCCTGGCGGTACGTGCCGTCGTACGTCGCGTCCTGCGACCCGAACAGCCCCGCGTCGTCGCCGGTCGTCCGCTTCGTCGCGAGCAGCCGCGTGACGAGCGACGACGTGTCGAGGCCGCGCGCCTCGCCGACGAGGATCAGCAGCGCCAGCGCGCCGGGCACGTCGTCGGCGTCGGGGGACACGAACTCCTCGACGTGCGCGAACAGGTACGACGTCGCCTCGGCCGCCTGCGCCTCGCCGACCTCGGCGGCGACGAGCGCGAGGACGGCGTAGGCCGTCGTGCTGTAGTCGGCACCGCCGAGCGACGGGACGTAGCCCGTCGGGTCCATGGTGCGGCCGAGCCAGCCGGCCGCGTACGTGCCTGCGGTCTCCGGCGCGATCTCCGCGCGCGCGGTGCCGGCGAGCATGCCCGTGAGCGCGAGTCCCGCGCCGAGCGTGGTGAGGAGCGAGCGACGGAGCACCCGTGTGTCCCTTCCGAGTCGGTACGGAGCAGCCGACCCGGGGAGAACGACGACGCCCCCGGCGCACGCGTGCGCGAGGGGGCGGTATCGGGCTTTCGACCCGGGCTCCTGCCCCGCATTCCACGACGGTTGTCAGTGGAGCCAATGCGCCGTCCGCGGGCGTTCCGGCTCGCCGCCGTGTCACGGACACGGGGCCTACGGTTGCGGGTCAGCGCCGGACTTGGACCGGCTTCCCCCGCGGGAGACGCGCGATGTGGAGTTGTCGCGGCGACAGTACACCGCTCGCGTAGCCTCCGTCGGTATGGCCTGGAAGTGGACGTACGACACCGGCGGCGAGAGCGGCGAGCTCCCCTCGCAGGCGGACGCGGAGGCGTGGCTCGGGGAGGCGTGGCGCGACCTGCTCGACTCGGGCGTCAAGGCCGTGACCCTGCGCGAGGACGACAGGGACGTGTACGGCCCGATGAGCCTCGAACCGGCCTAGCGCTGCAGCAGCACCGCGAGCAGCACGGCCGCCCAGAGCAGCGCGCCGAGCGCGGTCATGGCCCGCGACGGGCGGGTGAACGGCGTCCTCCGCTCGCGGGGCACGGCGAGCACGTACGACGCGTGCACCGCCGCCCACACGATCGCGAGCGAGCCGACGACGTTGAGCGGCGTCGGCAGCCAGACGTAGCCGACCCACCCGCCGCCGAACGCGTACGCCACCAGCAGCGACAGGGCGACCAGCGCGACGCCGAACGCCCCGCCGAGCACGCCGCGTGCCGCGCGGCTCATCGCGTGCCCGGCTCGGTGCGCGGGCGCGGCAGGCGGCTTCGGCGGAACTGCATGTTGCGCGCCGTGCCGTACCAGATCAGCGCCTTCTCGGCCTCGCGGGTGCCCTGGGGGTACGCCTGCCGCAGCGCGCGCCGCACGGAACGCCGCGCCGCGACGAGGTCGCCGAGCAGCAGCAGCACGACGATCGGCAGCGTGAGCGTCCCGAACGCCCGCGCCACCGGCGACGCCGTGATCGACAGGACCGCGCCGACGGCCCAGACCGGCAGCGCGTACATCCAGTACGGCCGCCGCGCGTCGATCACGTCGCGCACCAGCGCGCGCTCGGGGCCCGCCGCGATCGCGGGGTAGTTGCGCTCGTCGCCATTGCGCATCGCCTCGCGCTGGCGGCGGCGCTCGTCGGCCGAGGCCGAGCGGGACGCCTTCATCGTCTCGCGGGTGCGCGGCTGGACGAGCGGCTTGCGCCGCGCCGCCTCGCGCTCGGACCGCTTCGGCGTGGGGCGGCCCTTGGTCTGCGTCATTCAGTCACCCATCGCCGGCGCGTCGCGCAGCGCGAGCATCCGGTCGAGCGCGACCCGCGCCCACTGCCGCGTCTCCGCGTCGACCACGATCTCGTTGACGACGGTGCCCTCGACCAGGCTCTCGAGCGCCCACACGAGGTGGGGGAGGTCGATGCGGTTCATCGTCGAGCAGAAGCACACGGTCTTGTCGAGGTACGTGATCGGCTTGTCCGGGTGCTCGTGCGCGAGCCGGTTGACGAGGTTGAGCTCGGTGCCGATCGCGAACGCCGTCCCGCTCGGCGCCTCGCGGACGGTCTTGATGATGAACTCCGTCGACCCCACCAGGTCCGCGGCCTGCACGACCTCGTAGCGGCACTCCGGGTGCACGAGGACGGTCACGCCGGGAACGCGCTCGCGGACGTCGGTCACGCACTCGTACGTGAAGCGCCCGTGCACCGAGCAGTGGCCGGCCCAGAGGATCACCTTCGCCGCGCGGAGCTGCTCGGCGGTGAGGCCGCCGTTCTCGCGGCGCGGGTTCCACAGCACGCAGTCGTCCAGCGACAGGCCGAGCTCGCGGACGGCGGTGTTGCGGCCGAGGTGCTGGTCGGGGAGGAAGAGGATCTTCGAGCCCTCGCCGAACGCCCACTCCATCGCCTTGCGCGCGTTGGACGACGTGCAGACGGCGCCGCCGTGGCGGCCGGTGAACGCCTTGATGTCGGCGGAGGAGTTCATGTACGTCAGCGGCACCACGTCGTCGGCGATGCCGGCGTCGGTCAGCGCGTCCCAGCAGTCCTCCACCTGGTCGATCGCGGCCATGTCGGCCATGGAGCAGCCGGCCGCGAGGTCGGGGAGGATCACCCGCTGGCGCTCGTTCGTGAGGATGTCGGCGGACTCGGCCATGAAGTGCACGCCGCAGAACACGACGTACTCCGCGTCGGGCCGCGCCGCCGCCTCCTGCGCGAGCTTGAACGAGTCCCCGGTCACGTCGGCGAACTGGATGACCTCGTCGCGCTGGTAGTGGTGCCCGAGCACGAACAGCCGGTCGCCCAGCCTCTCCTTCGCGGCCCGCGCGCGCTCGACCAGCGACGGGTCGCTGGCGGCCGGCAGGTCGCCGGGGCAGACGGTGCCGCGCTCGCTGTCGGCGAGCGCCTCGCGCCCGAGCAGCAGCAGGGCCACGGGCGTCGGGGCGGGGGCGGTGGTCACGGTCGCAGAGTCTCCCACGCACGGTGCAACGCACCCCTCCGCCCGAGGCTTCCCGGTGCCAGACTCCGGGTCATGCGGGTGCTGATCGCGCCGGACTCGTTCAGCGGGACGCTGTCCGCGCGCGCCGCCGCCGACGCGATCGCGGCGGGCTGGCGCCACCGCAGGCCCGGCGACGTGCTCGACGTGCTGCCGGTCGCCGACGGCGGCCTCGGCACCGTGGACGTCCTCGCGCACCTCGGCTCCCCGCGTACCGCCGCCGTCGAGGACGCCCTCGGCCGCCGCGTCGAGGCGACCTGGCTGCGCCTCGGCGACACCGCCGTCGTGGAGTCGGCGACGGCGTGCGGCCGCGACCTGCTGCCGTCCCCCTCGCCGCTGGCCGCGTCCTCGTCGGGCGTCGGCGAGCTGGTGTGCGCGGCGCTCGGCGAGGACGTACGCCGCGTCGTCGTCGGCGTCGGCAACACCGCCTGCACCGACGGCGGCGCCGGGCTCGCGCAGGCGCTCGGCGCGTGGCTGCTCGGCGAGGACGGGCACCCGCTCGACCCCGGCGGCGCCGCCCTCGCGCGGCTCGCGCGGGTCGAGCGTTCCGACCTCGACCCGCGACTCGGGTCGGTCTCGGTCGTCGCCGCGTGCGACGTCGACGCGCCGCTGCTCGGGCCCGAGGGCGCGGCGCGCGGCTACGGCCCGCAGAAGGGCGCGACGCCCGCCGACGTCGACGCGCTGGAGGCGGCGCTGGCCCGCTACGCCGCCCTGGCCGGCGGCGACCCGGACGCGCCCGGCGCGGGGGCGGGCGGTGGGCTCGGCTACGGCCTCGCGACGTTCGCGGGCGCCACGCTCGCTCGCGGGGCGGACGTCGTGCTCGACCTGCTCGGGCTCGCCGCGCGCGTGCCGCGCGCCGACCTCGTCGTGACGGGGGAGGGGTCGTTCGACTGGCAGTCGCTGCGCGGCAAGGCGCCCGCCGCCGTCGCCCGCGCGGCGGCCGCGGAGGGCGTCGCGTGCGTCGTGATCGCGGGGCAGGTGGGCGTCGGGCGGCGCGAGCTCGGCGCGCACGGCGTCGACGCGGCGTACGCGCTCGCCGACGTCGCGGGCTCCGTCGAGGAGGCCGAGGCCGACGCGGCAGGCTGGCTCGCCGAGGTCGCCGCCTCGGTCGCCGGCGAGTGGTCGCGCTAGCTGCTCACCGTCACGACGGCGTTCGCCGGGAGGGCCCCGCCGCGCAGCACCGCCGCGAGCGCTCGCGCGCTCGCCTCGGTGAAGCTGCCGCTGACCGACGCCGAGCCGTCGGGGATGCGCTGCTCGACGGTCGGCGCGGACTGCACGACGCCGTCGAGCACGATCGCGAGCTGCTGCCCGACGTACTTCTCCGTCAGGGCGGCCCACCGCGACGCGCTCGTCATCGTCACGGTGACGACCCACCGGCTCATGGGGTCCTGGCCGAACGTCTCCGCCGCCGCCTCCGCCGACCGCACGTCGCGGCCGGTCATCTCGACGGGGCCGAGGAGGTACTTCGCGTCGCCGGTCGCCGCGCAGGCGACGACGCGGCGCGCGTCGGCGTCGGGGCCGCCGTTCGCCGTGGCGAGCCTGGTGCGGTACGCCGCGTCCGCGCAGTCGCCCGCGTCGCCGCCGGCCGCGGCGTTCGCGGCGTGAGCCTCCACGACGCCGCGGAACGTCAGGTGGCCGCGCCGGGACAGCACCGCCGCCTCCTCCGAGGTCGGCCTCCTGGTGACCTGGAACGTCACCGACGTCCCCGCGACCGCCGGGTCGCCGGGGTTCAGCCCGAACGCCAGGAGCCGCCCGTGCAGCACCCGCGCCGCCGCGGACGGGTCGCCGCCGGCCACGACGAACGACACGCTCGCCGTCCGCGCCGCCGCGGTCGGAGCCGGCGTCGCGGTGGCGGTCGCGGTGGCGGTCGTCTGCGTCGCGCTCGGGCTGGCCGCGGGCTTGCCGCCGCTCTCGCAGCCGGCGAGCAGCGCGGCCACCAGCACCGCCAGCGCGGCGCCTCTCGCGCGGGTCGCGGTCGGAATGGGTCGTGGCGTCACGGCGTTCCCCCTTCGGTTCCTGTGCGACCATGGAACCAGACCGCCGTACCGACTGGGAGAGACATGACCGCCGAGACGCAGACCACGCCCACCCACGTACTCCTCACGGACGTCGCGGCGGCGAAGGTCAAGACCCTCCTCGAGCAGGAGGGCCGCGACGACCTCGCGCTGCGCATCGCCGTGCAGCCCGGCGGCTGCTCGGGCCTCCGCTACCAGCTCTTCTTCGACGACCGCACGCTCGACGGCGACGAGTTCCACGACTTCGGCGGCGTCAAGGTCGTCGTGGACCGCATGAGCGGCCCGTACCTCGGCGGCGCGACGATCGACTTCGCGGACACGATCGAGAAGCAGGGCTTCACGATCGACAACCCGAACGCCAAGGGCTCCTGCGCCTGCGGCGAGTCGTTCCACTAGACGCGTACGACGAAGGGGCGGTCCCGGATCGGGGCCGCCCCTTCGCGCTGTCCTACTCCGGCGCGCCGGTCGAGCCGGGCGCGCCGCCCGCGCTCGTGCCGGCGTCCGGCGGGGGCGGGGCGTCCGGGGCGTCCGGGCACGGCGCCGGGTCGCACACCGGCTCGTCCGGGTCGCCGGGGTCGCCGGTCGGCGGCGGGGGCGTGGCGACGTAGCGGTCGGGCAGGGCGAGGTACGGCTCCTCGAAGCCGGAGAACGTCACCAGCCACGCGGGCACGAGGTACGCGCCCTCCTCCCACGACGGCACGAGCATCAGGCCGAGCCGTACCCGCGTCGCCTCGCGCACCGGGGGCGAGGCGACGGGCGCCCCGGGCGCGGGCTCCGCGCCCGCCGGCAGGTCGCGCGCCTGGCCCGTGCGCTCCAGCGCCCGGCGCGGGTCGAGCAGCGGGTAGCGCGCGTCGAGCGTGGCGTCGCCGAGGTGGCCGGAGGCGTTGACGATCCCGCCCCGCGCGTCGACCGTGACGCGCGTCTCCCACCCGAACGTCGGCAGGCCGTCGAGCACCGGCGCCGCGCTGACGTCCTTGCCGAGGTAGCCGGGCGTCATGACGACCTCGGAGGCGCCGCGGCCGAGCGCGGCGAGGATCCGGTCGGCGACCGCGCGCGCCTCGGCGTCGGTCGGCTGCGGCGGCAGCGTGGGCGGCAGCAACGGCACGGGCGCGGCGCACGCGACGTCGCGGCCGTCGGTCGGGACCGGGCAAGGCTGCGGCTTCGCCGGCGGCGGAGCGGGGGGAGTGTCGGTGGAGCCGGACGACGGGCCGGCGGGAGCGCCGGTCGGCGCGTCGGGCGGCGCGGAGGGCTTCGCCGGGGCGCTGCCGGGCGCGCCAGGCGCGCTGCCGGGCACCGCGACCCCGACGCCCACGGCGGCGCCGCCCTCGCCCTGCCGCGCGCCGAGGTACCACGGCCTGCCCGGCTGCTCCATCACCTGCAGCACCCGGTCGCCGGTGCCGACGACCCACCCGCGCTCGACACGGCGCGCCTCGCCCCCTACGCCGAGCGCCCGCGCGAGCGCGTCGAGGCGTGCGTTGCCGTCCCTGACGGCGTACGCGGGCCCCTCCGCAGGCAGCCCCTCCAGCAGCCGGTCGGGGACGTGCCGAGCGCCGCCGTAGTACGCGGGCGCCCCCGGCGCGGTCGTGCCCGCGTCCTCGGCGCTGCGCCCCGAGGCGGCGCCGAGGCGCAACGGGTGCGGCTCCCGCCGCGCGCCGTCGGTGCCCCTCCCCACCGCGACGACGCCGCCGAGCACGGCGGCGAACACGGCGAACGGAGCGACGCGGCGGGCCAGCGACGAGCGGTCCATGGAGAACCCCCTCCGGGGCGATGGTGACACGCGTCGGACGGCAGAGTGATCGTTTCGGTTCCGGGTAGGTGAGCCGTATGAGCGAGACGTTCCCCGAGGGGACCAGCCAGGGCACCGACTACGGCAGCACCGTCGACCGCGTCGAGGACGCCGGCGAGCAGCGCACCGAGGGCGGCGCGACGCCGGACGCGCCCGAGGCGGAGCGGGCGCAGGAGGGCGTCCAGGAGGCGTTCGAATAACCTGCCTCGCATGACAGAGGCGTTCCTCGTCGGCGGCGTACGCACGCCGATGGGCAAGTACGGCGGCCAGCTCGCCGCGCACCGGCCCGACGACCTCGCGGCGCTCGTCGTCGGCGAGGCGCTCTCGCGCGCCGGGGTCGACCCCGCCGTCGTCGACGAGGTCGTGCTCGGCGCGGCCAACCAGTCCGGCGAGGACAACCGCAACGTCGCCCGCATGGCGTCGCTGCTCGCCGGCCTGCCTGCCGAGGTTCCCGGCTACACCGTCAACCGCCTCTGCGCGAGCGGCCTCACCGCCATCTCGACGGCCGCCGCGCAGGTACGCGCGGGCGAGGCCGACGTGATCGTCGCGGGCGGCGTCGAGTCGATGACGCGGGCGCCGTACGTCATGAGCAAGCCGGGCACGCCGTGGGCCAAGGCGCCCGAGGTCTACGACACCTCGCTCGGCTGGCGCTTCGTCAACCCGCGCCACGCCGCCGTGCCGAAGCGGACGCTGGCGATGGGCGAGACGGCCGAGGAGGTCGCCGCGCTCGACGGCATCTCGCGCGAGGACTCCGACGCGTGGGCGCTGCGTTCGCACGACCGCGCGGTCGACGCGCAGAAGGCCGGGCGCTTCGCGGCCGAGATCGTCGCCGTGGACGGCATCGAGTCCGACGAGGGGCCGCGTCCGGGCTCGTCGCTGGAGAAGCTGGCGACGTTGAAGCCGGTGTTCCGCGAGGGCGGCGTCGTCACCGCGGGCTCGTCGTCGCCGCTGTCCGACGGCGCGGCCGCGCTGCTCGTCGTGAGCGAGCGAGCGGTGGAGCGTTACGGCCTCACGCCGCGCGCCCGCGTCGTCGCGTCGGCGGCGGCCGGTGTCGAGCCGCACCTCATGGGCCTCGGTCCCGTGCCCGCCACGGAGAAGGCGCTCGCCCGCGCCGGCTGGTCGGTGGGCGACCTCGACGCGGCGGAGCTGAACGAGGCGTTCGCCGTCCAGGTGCTCGCGTGCCTGCGGCGGCTCGGGCTCGACCCCGAGCCGGTCAACGCCGACGGCGGCGCGATCGCGCTCGGCCACCCCCTCGGGTGCAGCGGCGCGCGGATCACGGTGACGCTGCTCGGGCGCATGGAGCGGGAGAACGCCCGCCGCGGGCTCGCCACCATGTGCGTCGGCGTCGGCCAGGGAGCGGCCATGCTGGTGGAGCGCGTCTAGCCCATCCGCTGGCGCTCGGCGAGACGTACGACCTCGCTCGTGTCCTCGTCGCGTCGCACCGTGAGCACCGACACCGAGTAGACGACGTCGCCGCGCCGGAACAGCACGCGCTGCACGTACCGCCCCTGCGCGTCCTGCGTGTCGTGGTAGCCGACGAGGCCCTCCGGCGTGGGGAACCGCTCGCCCCGCGCGTCGGCCGCGGCGACGGCCACCTCGAGCGCTCGCTGCGCCTCCGACGACTCGATCGCCAGCACCACCACGGCCCGCGGCGGCTCGCCCGGCGGGCGCCCGTACGCGCGCAGCACGGCGTGCTCCCAGCCAGGCACGTCCGGGATCCCGAGCAGCCGCGCCGTGCGCGACTCGCTGAGGTTCGCGCCGCCCGCCTGCTCGGCGGAGATGCGGACGTAGCCAGGAGGGCTCACGAAGTCCGGCGGCCGGGGCGCGCGCAGGAACAGCAGGCCGAGCACCCCGACGAAGCCGAGCAGGAACAGCCCGACGAACAGCATCGCGCGCGGCGCGCGCGACGGCGGCACCGGCTCGGGCGAGGCGTACGGATCGGTCATCGCCCCCACTCTGCCCGGTACGCTCCGCCGATGCGCATCGCCGTCACCGGGTCCATCGCGACCGACTACCTGATGACGTTCAACGGCCGGTTCGCCGACCAGGTCCTGCCCGACCAGCTCCACCGGCTGTCGCTGTCGTTCCTCGCGGACGAGCTCGACCGGCGGCGCGGCGGCGTCGCGGCGAACATCGCGTACGGCATGGCGCAGCTCGGGCACGCCCCGGTCCTCGTCGGCTCGGTCGGCAGCGACTGGGCCGACTACGAGGCGTGGCTCGCGCGGCACGGCGTCGACACCGGCGCGGTGCGCGTCAGCGAGCTGCGGCACACCGCGCGGTTCTTCTGCACGACCGACGTCGACCAGTGCCAGATCGCGACGTTCTACCCGGGCGCCATGAGCGAGGCGCGCGAGATCGAGCTCGCCCCCGTCGCCGCGCGCGTCGGCGGCCTGGACCTCGTCGTCGTCTCGCCGAACGA
Organism: Frankiaceae bacterium; assembly: GCA_035940575.1. Classification (GTDB taxonomy): domain Bacteria; phylum Actinomycetota; class Actinomycetes; order BP-191; family BP-191; genus BP-191. Next base: position 38,333 of record DASZER010000012.1, read on the forward strand.
CCCCGAGGCGATGCACCGCCACACCGACGAGGCGCGGGCGCTCGGCATCCCGTTCGTCGCCGACCCCTCGCAGCAGCTCTCCTCGCTCGACGCCCCGGCGATCGAGCGCCTCGTCGACGGCGCGGAGTACCTGATCACCAACGACTACGAGGCCGCGCTCATCGAGTCCAAGACCGGCTGGTCGGGCGCGGAGGTGCTGGAGCGCGTCGCCGTCCGCATCACCACGCTCGGCGCGAAGGGCTGTGTCATCGAGCGGCGCGGCGAGCCGCCGATCGAGGTGCCCGTCGTTCCCGAGGAGCGCAAGGCGGACCCGACGGGCGTGGGCGACGCGTTCCGCGCCGGCTTCCTCGCCGCGCGTGCGTGGGGCCTCGGCCTCGAACGCTCCGCCCAGGTCGGCACGCTGCTCGCGACGTACGTCCTCGAGACCGTCGGGACGCAGGAGTACGCCGTCGCCCGCGAGCCGTTCCTCGCCCGCCTCGCCGAGACCTACGGCGCCGACGCCCGCGACGAGGTCAAGGCGTTCTTCTAGGAGCGTCCGCCCTACCGTTCGGTCAGAGGCTCGTCATCCAGCCGCCGGCGCGGCCGTCCGGCTTGTCGTCGACTGCGTGCGCGAAGCACACCGCAACGCCGCCGACCACCGTCACGGCATCCTCAATCGCGCCGACGTTCGCCATCCCCTCCTCGATCGACGACTCGTCGCGCTTCTCGGCCCACAGCTCGCGGAGGCACTGCCCGCACTTCAAGGTCATGTGGCGACCGTAGCGGAGCGGTGTCCTGGGCGTTCGTCGCGGTCGGGCCAAATCCCGATCGCCGTGGCGTTCTTCTAGGAGAGCCGCTTCACCAGGTACGCCGTGCCGCGCTCGCGGGGCTGGGCGCCGACGTACTCCTGGCCCTTCATCCGGCACCACACGGGGATGTCGACGCGCGCGGCCTCGTCGTCGGCGAGCACCTCCACGACGTCCCCGACCTCCACGAGCGGCAACGCCTTCGACAGCTCGATGACCGGCACGGGGCAGCGCTTCCCGAGCGCGTCGACCGTCCTCACAGCCGGCTCCGCACGCCGGCCACCACGTCCACGACGGCGTCCACGAACGCCTCCACCTCGGCCCGCGTGGTCGACGCGCCGACGGACACGCGGACGTTGCCGTGCGTCAGCACGCCCATCGCCTCCAGCACGTGGCTCGGGTGCCCGGTCCGCGACGCGCACGACGAGCCGCTGTTCACCGCGAACCCTCGCCTGTCGAGCTCGGTCACCAGCGCCTCCCCGTCCACGTACAGGCAGGAGAACGTCACGACGTGCGGCAGGCGTTCCTCGGGCTCGCCCACGACCTCGGTGTCGGGCACCCGCGCCGCGATCGACGCGCGCACCCACTCCACGAGCGCGGACTGGCGCGCCGCCTCCTCCTCGCGGGTGGCGAGCACCGCCTCCAACGCCGCCGCCGCCGCGACCACGGCGGGCACGTTCGGCGGTCCCTCCGGCGCGGGCGAACGCCACCGCGTCCCCTTGCGCACGACGAGCACGCCGACGCCCGCGGGGCCGCCCCACTTGCGCGCCGACGCGGACAGCAGCGGCACCCGGGGGAGCGGCAGGCGACCGGCCGACGCGCACGCGTCGACGTGCAGCACGACCCCCTCGGGCAACGCCGCCACGAGGTCCGCCACCGGCTGCACGGTCCCGACCTCGTGGTTCGCGTGCTGCAGCGACACGACCGCGGTCTCCGGCGTCACGGCCGCGACGACGTCCGCCACCGACACGCGACCCGTACGCGACACCGCGACCCGCGTCGCGGAGGGCGCCGCGTCCAGCACGGACGAGTGCTCGACCGCGGAGACGACGACGTGCGACCCGCGCCGCGACCGCGCCACCGCGCCGGCGAGGGCGGCGCGCACGGACGCCGTTCCCGACGGCAGCAGGTGCACCTCGTCGGGCCGCGCGTCGAACGCCGCCGCGAGCCGCGCCCGCGCGTCGTCCAGCAGCAGCCGCGCGCGGCGCCCGGCGCCGTAGAGGCGCGTGGGGTCGGCCCAGCCCTCGTCGTGCGCCGCGAGCAGCACCGCCCGCGCCGCCGGGTGCAACGGCGCCCCCGACGCGTGGTCGAGAAAGGTCACGCCGCCATCGTGGCAGAGCGGTCAGGCCGCCTGCGCCGCCGCGTACTGCGCCGCCGCCACCCGCCGCGCCTCGGGGCTCGGGTCGCCGCCGTAGAGCTCGTAGGACACCGCGACCTCGTACGTCACGATGCCCGCCGTCATCACGACGACCGCGTCGACGTAGTCCTTGTCGTTGATCGTGACGCGGACGAGGTAGAGGCGGCCGTTCGGGACGCGCGTGCCGCTGTCGTACTTGCGGTACATCGCCTCGAACGCCGCCGTGACCTTTCTCGCCCCCGCGAGGTCGCGCGAGACGACGGCGAGCGTCGTCACGACCTTGGTCGGCGACGAGTCGGAGCCCTGGTACCAGACGCCCTCGGCCGCGCGCTCCATGCCCGCGTCGTGCAACGCCTTCTCCGCCACCTCGCGCGACCGCGCGATGCCGCGCGCGTCGAGCCTGGCGACGTCGTCCTCGCGGTACGGCTTGCCCGGCACGCGCAGCAGCGTCGTCACGTCGCCGACGGCGGCCTTGACGTACGGCCGCCAGTCGCGCAGCAGCCGCGTCTCGTCGGTCTTGAGCACCGCGTTCAGGACGGAGCCGAGCTTCTCGCCCGGCTTGTCGAGGCCGGTGCGGTTGCCCATCTGGTCGTAGAAGCGGAGCAACGCCGCGCGGCCGTACCGCGTCTCGATGTAGCGGCAGAGCAGCCACCCGGCGTTGTAGCCGACGCTCGCCTCGCCGATGAGCCCGAAGTCGCTGTCGAGCGGGAGGTGCTGCGGCACCCCCTCCTCCTCGACCAGGTCCGCCATGGCGCCCGCGAGCCGCGTCGTCGGCAGGTCGGAGCCGGCGTTGCCGACCCACTCCGCGATGCCCTCGACGAGCCACTTCGGGCTGAGAGGCCCGGTCCGCTCGAACATCGCGACGTGCGTGATCTCGTGGCGGATCAGCAGCCGGTTGAACGACGACGAGGGGTTGAAGTTCTCGGGGTTGATGACGACGCGGGTGCCGGCGAACTGGCCGAAGAAGTCCTCGTCCAGCGTCGTGAACTCCGCGTGCGCGATGGCCGCGAACTCGAACGGCACGTCCGGGTTCTCCAGCAGGTACTGGAGCTCCTCGTGGTTGGCGGGCAGGATCACGACGGTCCGCTCGCCCCACGCCTTGCCGACGTACGACGACACGTGCCTGACCGCGGACTCGACCTCCTTCTGGATGCCGGCGATGGCCTCGGCGTCGTCGGGGTGGCCGATCACGAGCCCGTTCCTCGTCTTGGCGACGGTGATCGGGCCGTTCTCCCACGGGTCGCGGCGCACCGAGGTGCCCGACGTCGTCGACTCCTGGAGGTCGCGGTCGTTCGCGATGCGCCAGCGGTCGCCGTCGAGGACGACGGTGTAGACGACGCGGCGCACGACGGGCCGCTTGTCGTAGCCCTTGAGCTGGTAGTGCAGCGTCAGCACCGGCAGCGCGACGTCGTCGAAGCGGCCGTAGCGCTTCCAGTCGATGCTGCCGACGGAGTACGAGTCGTCGCGGACGCGGTACTCCCAGGCGGAGAACTCCAGCTTGCCGAGCGAGTCGAAGACCTGCTCCTGGCGCTTCACGAACTCCGCGTCGGTGTCGTCGAGGTCGGCGAGGAACGCCGCGCGGTCGCGCTCGAGCACGGCCTGCGACCGCCGCTTGAACACCTCCCGCAGCGCGTCGCGGCGCAGCCGCTCGCGCTCGGCCTTCTCGGCCGGGTGCTCCACCACGCCGCGCTGCTCGACCGCGACGGAGAACGGCACCCCCAGCGGCGGCACCTCCCGCGAGGCGAGCACCGCGGAGTTCGCGCCGAGCACGCACAGCACGAGCCACCCGACGAGCCAGACGAGCCGGACGTCGTCGTTCACCGGCCGCAAGCGCGTCCGTACCACCCCCACAACACGCATGCGCCGATGCTAGGAGGCGGCGCGGCGCGCAGTGGGGCGAATCGGAAAGAACTTCCCCTCCGCGCGCGTTGCCGGTGAGAGGATGAGGTGCAACCACACGTCCATGCGAGTGGAGCCATAGTCATGACCACGACCAAGGCGGTCGCCGAGCTCGACCGCGTCGTCATTCGCTTCGCCGGGGACTCCGGCGACGGCATGCAGCTGACCGGTGACCGCTTCACGAGCGCCACCGCCGCGTACGGCAACGACCTCGCCACGCTGCCCGACTACCCGGCGGAGATCCGCGCGCCAGCCGGCTCCATCGCGGGCGTGTCCGGCTTCCAGATCCACTTCTCGTCCGAGGACATCACGATGCCGGGCGACGCGCCCGACGTCCTCGTCGCGATGAACCCGGCCGCGCTCAAGAGCAACCTGCGCGACCTGCCTCCGGGCGGCACGCTGATCGTCAACGAGGACGCGTTCACCGAGCGCAACCTCGAACGCGTCGGCTACGACGCCAACCCGCTCGACGACGGCAGCCTCGAGGCGTACACGGTCTACCGGCTCGCCCTGACGTCGATGACGATGAAGGCCGTCGAGGGCCTCGGCATCAGCAAGAAGGAGGCCGAGCGGACCAAGAACATGTTCGCGCTCGGCCTGATGTCGTGGATGTACAGCCGCCCGACGGAGTCGACCGAGGCGTGGGTCGCGTCGAAGTTCGCGTCCAAGCCCGCGATCCTCGAGGCCAACCTCAAGGCGTTCCGCGCGGGCTGGAACTTCGGCGAGACCACCGAGATCATCGCCGGCTCCTACGTCGTGCGGCCGCAGCAGGCTGCGCCGGGGACGTACCGCAACATCAGCGGCAACACCGCGCTCGCGTACGGCCTCGTGGCCGCGTCGCGGCTGTCGGGGCTGCCGCTGTTCCTCGGCTCGTACCCGATCACGCCGGCGTCGGACATCCTCCACGAGCTGTCGAAGCACAAGAACTTCGGCGTCCGCACGTTCCAGGCCGAGGACGAGATCGCGGCCGCGGCCTCGGCGCTCGGCGCGGCGTTCGGCGGCGCGCTCGCCGTCACCACGACGGCGGGCCCCGGCGTGGCGCTCAAGTCCGAGACGATCTCGCTCGCGGTCGCCGTCGAGCTGCCCCTCGTCGTCGTGAACATCCAGCGCGGCGGGCCCTCCACCGGCCTGCCGACCAAGACCGAGCAGAGCGACCTGTTCCAGGCGATGTACGGCCGCCACGGCGAGTCGCCGATGCCGATCGTGGCGGCGTACTCCGCGAGCGACTGCTTCGACGCCGCCATCGAGGCGTGCCGCATCGCGACGAAGTACCGCACGCCGGTGTTCCTGCTCTCGGACGGGTTCCTCGCCAACGGCGCCGAGCCGTGGCTGCTGCCCAAGGACGAGGACCTGCCCGACCTGCGCGTGTCGTTCGCCGAGGGCCCGAACCACGGCGACGAGTTCTGGCCGTTCCTGCGCGACCCGGAGACGCTCGCGCGGCCGTGGGCCGTGCCGGGCACGCCCGGGCTGATGCACCGCATCGGCGGCATCGAGAAGGCCGACGGCAGCGGGCACATCTCCTACGACCCGGGCAACCACCAGCTCATGACCGAGCTGCGGGCGAACAAGGTCGCGGGCATCGCCAAGGACATCCCGCCGCTCGCGGTGGACGACCCTTCGGGCGAGGCGCGGGTGCTGGTGCTCGGCTGGGGCTCGACGTGGGGCGCGATCCGCGCGGCGTGCCGCAAGGCGCGCGGGCGCGGCATCAACGTCGCGCAGGCCCACCTGCGCCACCTCAACCCGTTCCCGCTCAACACCGGCGAGGTGCTGCGCTCGTACGACACGGTGCTGGTCCCCGAGATGAACATGGGCCAGCTCCTCACCATGGTCCGCGCGAGGTACCTCGTCGACGCGCAGGGGCTGAACAAGGTCCAGGGCAGGCCGTTCACGGCCGCCGAGATCGCGGAGAAGATCGAGGAGCTGGCGAAGTGACCACCACCGAGGGCGCTCCCCTCACCCTGACCAAGAAGGACTTCACGTCCGACCAGGAGCCCCGCTGGTGCCCCGGCTGCGGCGACTACGCGATCCTCGCGGCGGTGCAGTCGTTGATGCCGGAGTTCCACCGCCCGCCGCACGAGGTGGTGTTCGTCAGCGGGATCGGCTGCTCGTCGCGGTTCCCGTACTACATGAACACCTACGGCTTCCACACGATCCACGGCCGCGCGCCGGCGATCGCGACGGGCCTCGCGGTCTCGCGCCCCGACCTCGACGTGTGGGTCATCACCGGCGACGGCGACGCGCTGTCGATCGGCGGCAACCACTTCGTCCACCTGATGCGGCGCAACGTCAACCTCAAGATCCTGCTGTTCAACAACCAGATCTACGGCCTCACGAAGGGCCAGTACTCGCCGACGTCGGAGCTCGGCAAGATCACGAAGTCGACGCCGTTCGGGTCGGTCGACCACCCGTTCAACCCGGTGTCGCTCGCGATCGGCGCGGAGGCGACGTTCGTCGCGCGCTCGCTCGACGTCGACAAGGCGCACCTCACGAACGTGCTGCGCCGCGCGTACGAGCACCGGGGCACCGCGCTCATCGAGATCTACCAGAACTGCAACATCTTCAACGACAACGCGTTCCTCAACGTCACCGGGCGCGACAGCCGCGACGAGTTCCAGATCAGGCTCGAGCACGGCAAGCCCATCCGCTTCGGCAAGGACGCCGAGCGCGGCGTGATCATGGGCAGCGGCGGCAACTGCGAGATCGTGAACGTCGCCGACGTCGGCGAGGACCGGCTGCTCGTCCACGACGAGCACTCGGAGAACCCCGGCCTCGCGTTCGCGCTCTCGCGCCTCGCGCACGGCCCGTCGTCGCCGACGCCGATCGGCATCTTCCGCGACGTGCAGCGGACGTCGTACGGCGAGGAGATGGACCGGCAGGTGGCGGCCGCGACGGCGACCAAGGGCCCCGGCGACCTGATGGCGCTGCTGCACAGCGCGGACACCTGGGACGTCACCTGACCCCCGGTCACAGCGCCCGCTGACGCGGCTATCGTCCGGCGCATGATCCTGGCCTGCGACAACTGCGTCATCGCCGACACGAGCCGGTGGTACATGTCGCTGGCCCTCGGCGTGCTGGTCGCGGTGGCGCTGGCGATGGGCTGCGTCCGGCTCGCCGCGCGGCGCGACGGCCGGCGGTCGGTCGCCGCGTGCGTGGCGGCGGGCGCGCTCGTCGTCGGGCCCTTCGGCGCGGTGCTCGCGCTCTACGTGGACCCGGGCACCGGCAACCTCACGTGCGGCTCGGCGCTGTCGTCGGCGTTGCTGCGCGGCCTGCCGAACGACGCCGCGCTGACCGAGGACCAGGCGTACTGCAAGGAGCACGGCGAGACGCTGGTGCGCGGGGCGGTCGCCGCCGCCGCGACGTCGGTCGTCGCCGCCGCGCTGCTCGCGGGGTGGTCGTGGGCGCCGCCGCCGCGGCGGGCGGCGCTCGCGTGATCCTCGGTCGCCGGAGGAAGGCGAAGCCGGTCGAGCCGCTCGCCGACGACGGGACGTTGACGACCGTCGGGGCCGGCGAGGACGTCGAGAGCGGCGACGGCGCCGCCGTCGAGGCGATCGCCGCGTCGGGCACGGACCTGTCGAAGCCGGTGCTGCTGCGCCACGTGCTGCTCGTCCGCGACCCGGCGCAGGCGGAGGCGCTGGCGGCGGCGCTGAGGGGGGACCGCTACGACGTCCGCATCGACACCGCCGACGGCGGCGTGACGTGGATCCTGCTCGCGACGGAGACGGCGTTGCTGACCGCCGTGCACGTCGCGCGGGCTCGGGCGCGGCTCACGTCGCTGGCGAGCAGGCACGCGGGGGAGTACGAGGGGTGGGAGGCGGCGACGCCGTAGGCTAGTATCCCGAACGCCGTTCCGTACCTGTGGAGGATGCATGGCCTCGGGCACCCGTCCCACCGGCGCGACGCTGAAGCCGGTCGCGAAGGCGCACTCCGGCGTGCGCAGCTGCCCGGTCTGCGGCGAGCGGCTCTCGTCGTACAACCCCGGCCCGAACTGCTGGACGCACACCGTCGGCATCCCGTGGCGCGGGCCCACGGCCAAGCCGAAGTAACCACCCTGAGCGTCCTGCTCGCCGCGGAGCGGCGCGTCCTCGGCGTGCCGCTGTCCGACGTCGTACGCGGCGGGCTCAAGGTGCTCGCCGTCCTCGCGCTCGCGGTCGTCACCGTGCGCGTGGCGCGCCGCGCCGTTCCCCGCGCCGTCGGCCGCCTCGCCGACGCCTCGCGCGGCGACGTGCGGTGGGAGCAGCGCACCCGCACGCTGTCGGGGACGCTCGTCTCGGTCGTCGGCGTCGTGGTGTGGGCGACGGCGTTCGTCACCGTCCTCGGCCAGCTCGGGCTCAACCTCGGCCCGCTGCTCGCGGGCGCGGGCGTCGTCGGCCTCGCGGTCGGCTTCGGCGCGCAGCAGCTCGTCCGCGACGTCATCAGCGGGTTCTTCGTGCTGGTCGAGGACCAGTACGGCGTCGGCGACACGGTCACGGCCGGCGGCGTCACGGGCACGGTCGAGTCGATGACGTTGCGGCTCACCCGCATCCGCGGCGACGACGGCGTGCTCCACCACCTGCGCAACGGCGACCTCGGCGTGGTCTCCAACGCCACCCGCGGCTACGGCGTCGCGACGGCCGCCGTGCCGTTCCCCGCGACGTCGGACGTCGAGGCGGTCGTCGAGCGCGTCCGCACGGCGATGGCCGCGCTCGTGGAGTCGGGCGACGTCGACGGCCTGCTGCTCGCGGACCCGCAGGTGCTCGGCGTCACGGGCTTCCGCGACCCCAACGCGCAGCCGGTCCTCACGGTCCAGGCGCGCGTACGTCCCGAGGGCAAGGCGCGCGTGCAGCGCGAGCTGCTCCGCCGCGCGCTCGGCGCGGTCCCCGAGCCGCCCGCCAAGCCGGCGAGGCGGCGCAAGCCCGCCTCCTAGGGCAACGGTTGCGAACAACCGGTCACCGCACCGCGTCGCCCGGCGCGAGGGCGGCGAGCGAGCGGTGCGCGGGGCTCAGTCGAGCGCCAGGTCCGCGAGCAGGCTGAGGCGCATCGCCTCGGGGATCGGGGTGGAGTCCGCGTAGTTCGGGTGGTCCACGGCGACCTCGACGGGCACGCTCGGGTCGCGGAACGCGTCGCGCTGCTCGTCGGTCAGCGGGAACCGCAGGTAGTGGACGGTCGCGGTGTAGTCCTCGCGCGAGCGGCCCTCCTCGCCGACGGCCTTGGCGACGGAGCCGCCGACGTCGAGGGAGAAGCAGTGCTCGATGCCGGCCAGGCGCGGCAGCTCGGCCTTGAGCGTCGCCATGTCCGGCAGCTCCAGGAACAGCGTCGCGGAGAGCTCGTTCGGCGTCGGCATGAGCGGGTTGTAGACGTCGAGCTCCTCGCCGACCTTCGCGAGGTCGGTGGTCTGCTCGACGAAGAGCATCTCCTGCACCTGGTGGCGCAGGGTGTCGCGGTTCTCGAAGACGAGCGTGACGACGTCGCCGAGGGAGATGCGGCGCTGCTTCTTGAGCGCGATCGCGGCGGAGCGGGCCTCGGCGCGGCGGGCGCCGTACGCGGCCAGGTCGAGGTCGAGGTCGTCGAGCGTGATCTTCTTCATGGGTCTCCGATCGAGGGGCGCCGGCCGCCTGCGCGGGGGTTCGCGGCGGCCGGCGCCGTCTCGGGGCCAGGGCTAGGCGTTCGCCTGCGCCTGGACGGACTCGAGGCCCTTCTGGAAGCGGCCCGCGTGGCTCTTCTCGGCGCGCGCGAGCGTCTCGAGCCACTCCGCGATCTCCTCGAAGCCCTCGTCGCGCGCGGTCCGCGCGAAGCCCGGGTACATCTCGGTGAACTCGTACGTCTCGCCGTCGATGGACGACTGGAGGTTGTCGGCGGTCTTGCCGACCCTGGACCCGGTCACCGGGTCGCCGACCTCGGCGAGGAAGTCGAAGTGGCCGAACGCGTGGCCGGTCTCGCCCTCCGCGACGTCGCGGAACAGGCCCGCGATCTCCGGGTAGCCCTCGATGTCGGCCTTGCGGGCGAAGTAGAGGTAGCGGCGGTTGGCCTGGCTCTCGCCGGCGAACGCCTCCTTGAGGTTCTCGTGCGTCTTGCTGCCCTCGAGCGACGGCATGGGTGGCTCCTCCTAGAGCGTTGCGTGGTGCTGCGTGGTCGAACAGGACGGGCAGAGCCCGCGGAAGCGCAGGTCGTGGCCGGTGACGGTGAAGCCTGACACCTCCGCGACCTCGCGCGCGACTCGCGCGGGCAGCGCCGCGTCGACGTCGGCGGCGGCGCCGCAGCGCACGCAGACGACGTGGTCGTGGCGGGTCGTGTTGGCGTCGTAGCGGGCGGCCGCGTCGCCGAGGTCGAGCTCGAGCGCCTGGCCCGCGTCGACGAGCAGGTTGAGCGCGCGGTACACGGTCGCGGCGCCGATCCCGGGTGAGGTGCGTCGGACGCGGTCGAGGACGTCCTGCGCGGTCGGGTGGTCGTGCGAGGCCCGGAGGACGTCGAGGACGGCGCGACGTTGGGGCGTCAGCCGAGCCTCCATCGTTCCTCCCGGGTCAGGTGGTGAGAACGGTTCTCAGTATCGGTCGGCACACGCGCGCGCGCAACACGGGAGCGGGCGCCGTACGCGATAGCATCCGCGCCGTCCCCACAACGTGAGAGCAGGTGTGTCCGAGCGTGGCCGTCGTCCTCGTCTACGCCACCGACGCGGTCGTCCGCGACCAGGTGCGGCTGGCGATCGGCAGGTCGCCCGCGGCCGGCGTGACCATCGACTCGTGGGTCGACACCGACGACGCCGACGAGGTCGTGCGCGAGGCCGACCGCGGCACGCCCGACCTGATGATCCTCGACGGCGAGGCCTGGCCCACCGGTGGCCTCGGCCTGTGCCGGCAGCTCAAGAACGAGCTCTCCTCGCCGCCGCCGACGCTCGTGCTGATCGGCAGGCGCGACGACAGGTGGCTTGGCGAGTGGTCGCAGGCCGACGCCGTCCTCATGCACCCGATCGACGCCGTGGAGCTCGCGCGGGCGGTCGTGTCGTTGCTGTCCCCTGCCGCCGTTGGCGCCGACAAGGAGAGAACGTGAACACCGAGGCTTGGTGCGGGCACTGCGGCGAGTCGTTCCGGCTCGCGCAGGTCGTCGAGGAGGGCGTCGGGGGGCGCTGCCCGCGCTGCGGGATCGTGTTCTCGCACGAGTACAACGCCGTCGTGACCTCCGCCGTGTCCGCGGCGATCGAGGCGCACCAGCAGCTCCAGGACGCGTTGCAGCGGATCGGCGAGATGGCGCCGTTGCTGCACGTCGACCGCGACGCGCTCGTGAAGAGCCTCGACCTGCACCTGCAGCGCTAGGACGCCCTTGCACACCTGGCCCGCCGTCCTCGGGTCGCTGATCGCGGGGGACGACCTCACGACCGAGCAGGCCGAGTGGGCCATGGGCGAGGTCATGGACGGCTCGGCGACGCCGGTGCAGGTGGCCGGCTTCGCGGTGGCGTTGCGGGCCAAGGGCGAGACGTCGTCGGAGGTCGCGGGCCTCGTCGCGTCGATGCTCGCGCGGGCGCGCCCCGTCTCCGTCGCGGGCCCGGTCGTGGACACGTGCGGGACCGGGGGAGACCGTTCGCACACCGTCAACATCTCGACCATGGCGGCGCTGGTCGTCGCGGGCGCCGGCGTGCGGGTGGTCAAGCACGGCAACCGCGCCGCGTCCTCCACGTGCGGGTCCGCGGACCTGCTGGAGGCTCTGGGGGTCCGCATCGACCTCGAGCCTGCCGAGGTGGCGGTGTGCGCGGAGCGGGCGGGGATCGCGTTCTGCTTCGCGCCGGTCTTCCACCCGGCGCTGCGGCACGCGGCGGCCGCGCGGCGGGAGCTGGGCGTGGGGACGGTGTTCAACTTCCTCGGGCCGCTGACCAACCCGGCCAGGCCCGCGTTCCAGGCCGTGGGCGTCGCGGACGCGCGGATGGCGCCGGTGATGGCGGGCGTGCTGGCGGCGCGCGGGGCGTCGGCGCTGGTGTTCCGCGGCGACGACGGGCTCGACGAGCTGACGACCGCGACGACGTCGACGGTCTGGGTCGTGCGCGACGGCGCGGTGACCGTGGAGACGCTCGACCCGGCCGCGCTGGGCGTGCCCGCCGCTGCGGCGGAGGCGTTGCGGGGCGGGGACGCGGCGTACAACGCGTCGGTGGCGCGGTCGTTCCTCGGCGGGGAGCCCGGGCCGGTGCGCGACGCCGTGCTGCTCAACGCCGCCGCCGCGCTCGCCGCGGTGACGGGCGGCTCGGGCACGGTCGGCGAACGGATCGCGGCCGAGCTGCCGAGGGCCGCGGCGGCGGTCGACTCGGGCGCGGCGGCGCGGGTGCTCGACGCGTGGGTCGCGGCGTCTACAGCGGTCGGGACCACTCCGACTCGGTGAGGCTCGGGTCGCTCGGCAACGGCTGCACGCTGCCGTTGGGGGCGAAGCCGAGGCGTTCGTAGAGGTGCCGCGCGGTGACGTTGGTGTCGGTGGCCCAGAGGCGGACCTCGCCCGCGCCGGTCGTGCCCGCCCAGGCGATCACGTGCTCGACCGCCAGCCGGGCGGCGCCGCGGCCGCGCGCGTCCGGGTGCGTCCAGACGCCGAAGACGTTCGGCGTGCCGTCCTCCTCGACGTAGCCGCCCGCGCAGGCGAGCCACGACTCACCGTCGTCCTCGACGACGTACATGACGTTGTCGCCGGCCTCGGCGAGGCGGCGCGCGCGTTCGCGCCACTGGTCCTCGGTGTAGGCGGCGGCCTCGGCGAGCGTCGTGCCGAACGCGTACGGCGCCTCCTCGAGCATCGCGAGGCGGAACCCGCGCCAGCGCTCCCACTCGTCCGCGCGCAGGCGGCGTACGCGCATCAGTCGGCGTCGTCGAAGCCGAGCGAGAACGCGGCCTCGAGGTCGTGCTTGGAGTAGGTGCGGAACGCGATCAGCGTCTGCGTGCTGAGGATGCCGGGGACCTTGTTGACGTTGCCGGCGATGACGTCGGCGAGGTCCTCGTGCGCGCGCACGCGCACCATCGCGACGAGGTCGACGTCGCCGGCGACGGAGTAGACCTCGGTGACGCCGTCGATCGCGGAGACGCGCTCGGCGATCTCGGGGATGGCGTCCACGGCGGCGTTGATCAGGACGACTGCGGTGATCACGGCGCCGAGCCTAGTGACGTCCGCTCGGGTTCGGCGACAGGACCGCGCTCGTCGTCCACGTCGTCGCGCTGCGCCGGCGTCTCCGACGCGACGTCGTCGGCGCCGACCGGCTCGGGACCGTCCTGGCTGCTCAACGCCGTCGACACCAGCTCCCCCTCCACGTCGGCGGGGGCGTCGGGCACGACGGGAACGTCGCGCAGCTTCGGCGGTGCCCACGGCTTCATCGCCTGCACGACGTCCACGTAGAACGCGTCCAGGAGGTCCGCGACGCTGGTGATGAACGAGCCGCGGCCCTGCCCGCGCTTGGTGCCCATCTGCGCGGAGAGCGTGAGGCGGAACGTTCGGATCTCCTTCTTCGGGTCGCCGACGAGCAGCGCGGCGTTCGTCCGCGTGTCGCGCAGGAGCTCGGACGTGCTCGCGCCCCGCGCGTACTGCGCGAACGCGTCGATGCGCAGGTTGTCGGGCGCGGACCTGATCTGCCGCAGCAGCCAGTTCACGCGGGTCGCCGGCCGGCCCTCCCGCGGCGCCTCGACGTCGACGGAGCAGCTCAGGCGGCCCGCCTTGAGGTCGGCCACGAGCCCGACGGTGCCGATCGCGCCGGGGATGCGGAGGCCGCCTTCGAGCGTTCCCCGCGTGACGAGGCCCGTGGCGACCGCCTGCGAGCGCAACGCCGGCTCGGTCAGCTCGCGCCGGGTCAGCGCGGGCTGCACCTCGGTGCCGAGCTGCCTGCCCATCCGCAGGGCGAGGTACTGGATGAGCTGGTCCCATCGGCTCGCCACCTCGGCGAGCCCCTTGTCGCTGGCGCGGAGCGTCCCGTGGGCGACGGCCTCCCTGACCGTGACCCAGCTCGGACCCATGTCGTCGAACTGCATCGCGCCGGACTTCGGGTTCTCCAGGTAGCGGATCAGCTCCCCGAGGATCCACGCCTGGTCCGGGTCCGCGACGCCGCGGTGGACCTTCTGGATCACGGCTTCGGTCAGCACCTGCGTCCACGACAGGTGGTGCAGCGCGACGCGCTTCAGCTTCCGCTTGTCGACCGGCGTGGGGTGCGTGCCGGCCACGGCCGCGATCTGGTTCGAGATCGTGAGCACCGCGTCGAAGCCCTGCTCGCGGGCGATGTCGAGGTAGGCCTCCAACTGCGGCGTCGCGAGGTCGTTCGTCGCCGTCTTCACCTCGACCAGCGCGGTCCACACGCGGGAGCCGCGCGTGACGCGGATCAGCCCGTCGGGGTAGTAGCGCTGCTCACCGAGCTGGAACGGCACCTCGATGTACGTCTCCACGACACCGGCCGGAGCGCCGAACCGCGTCGTGAGCGAACGCCCGAACTCCCGCACGCTCATCATCACGGCCAGCAGCGCCGACGTCGCCCGCCGCTCCTGCTCGTCCGCCCCGTTGATGCCGGAGGTCGGGATGAGCCGTGCGACGTGCCAGGTCTCTTCCGCCATCTCGTCTCCCCGTCGCGCCGCGGAAATGGTCTCCCCGACCCTAGCGTCGCGGGCGCGCCGTCAGCCGACGCGGATGAGGAGGTTGCCGGTCTCGGGGTCGTCCTCGGGCGGCGGCCAGGCGCCGAGGACGTACTCGGTCGCGCAGGCCGAGAGCTGCCCTTGCGGCGCGGAGGCGGTCGGCTTCGTGACGCGGCCGTTGACGTACGCGCCGTCGGCGGCCCGCGCGCCCTGCAGCACGCACAGCAACGGGGAGGACAGCGCGTCGGTCGTCGAGGCGGTGACGAACAGCGTCGCCCCGGCGGGGAAGGCCAGGTCGGCGCTGCTCCACGGCACCGCCACGGTCTCCTCGCGGCGCTCGCCGCTCGGCAGGAGGTACGCGACGGTGGCGCGGGTCGTGCCGCCGTCGCGGATGCGGAGGGCGTAGCGGACCGTCGCGCCGTCGCCCGCGCCTCCGGTCGCGCTCGGGGCGGTGCTGGTCGCGGAGCCGGTCGGCGTGGCGGACGGGTCGCCGAGCAGGTGGTCGTAGCCGCCGCACGCCGAAGCGGCCAGGAGCAGGGCGAGCGCGGTCGCGGCGGCGGGTCGGGTCATGGCAGCAGCCTCTCCAGGTAGACGACGTCGAGCAGGCGGCCGAACTTCGTGCCGACCTCGCGCAGCCTGCCGACCTCCTCGTAGCCGTGCCGGCCGAACGCGCGCAGGCTCGCGTCGTTCTCGGCGCAGACGACGGCCAGGAGCGCGTGCAGCCCGACGGCGCGCGCGTGCTCCTCGGCGAACGCGAGCGCGGCGCGGCCGAGCCCCCGGCCGTGGGCGGCGGCGTCGAGGTAGACGGTGACCTCGGCGGTGTCGCGGTACGCGCAGCGGCCCTTGAACGGCGACACGAGGACGTAGCCGACGACGCCTCCCGCCGCGTCGTCGGTGACCGCCCAGGCGCCGTGCCTGCCCGGCTCGCCCGCGGTCGCCTCGGCCAGCCACGCGTCCGTCGTCAGCGGCTCCGTCTGGAACGTCGCCGTCGTCGTCGCCACGTAGTGGTTGTAGATCGCGGTGGCGGCGGGCGCGTCGCCGGCGAGGAGTGGACGGATCACGCGCCGACGCTACGACCGAACGCGTTCCGCGCGCGACCGTGGACGGGGCGTCGCGAGCGCCCGTACAGTCGGACGCACCACCCCTCGCGACCGCGGCCGCCGTGCCGTGGCGCACCCCTCTCCGGGAGCCCCTCATGCGTCTCGCCCTGCGTGCCGTCGCCGTCGCCGCCCTCGTCGCCCTCCCGCTCGTCACCGCCGCCCCTGCCTCGGCGGGGCTCATCGACGACTGCCTCGAGGCCGCGCAGTCGCCGCTGGGCGTCGTGGTCATCGAGATCGTGAAGTGCCTGCCCGACCCCGCGTGAGGTAGCGGCGGTCAGGCGAACGACCGCACGGGCTGGGTCACGGTCCGCATCGACCTCCTCTCGGGGAACGGCGCCGCGCCGTCGTACGCCGTCTCCAGCGTCGCGAGCAGCCGCGGCGCGCCGAACGCCGGCGACGCCCACTCGCCCTCGACGCGGACGAGCCTGGTGCCGGGGATGCCGAGCCAGCGCAGGACGCACTGCATCTCCTCGCTCGACGCGCACGACGTCGGCGACGGCCCGGGCACGACGGTCTCGGCGGTCTCCACGAGCGCCTCGACGTGCGGGCGCGGGTCAACCCCGAACGCCACCGCCCCCGCCGCCGCGAGCCGCCCGTGCTTGACGACGGCGAGGTGCCAGCCGCCGCGCGTGTCGGGCTGCGCCGCGACGAGCAGCGGGACGGCCGCGAGCGCGGTGAGCTGCTGGTAGCGCGCGGCCGTACGGACGAACGCCGCCATCCGGTCGCGCTGCGCGGCCGCGTCCTCGTAGCGGTGCTGCGCCGCGAGCGCCTCCATCCGCCGGGCCAGCGCCGCCCGCAACGCCTCCGGGTCGCCGTTGACGGCGGTCGCGAACGCGTCGGCGTGGGCGGCGTACGCCTCCTCGGACTCCTCGGCGTTGCACGGCGCGCCGCAGCGGCCCATCTCCCGCAGCGCGCACGGCGCCACGCGGGTGGAGCGGCCGATGCGCATCGTGCACTGCCGCAGCCGGAACGCCTCGTGCGCCGCGATCTTCGCGAGCTCCGCGGTGCGCGTGGAGCCGAACGGGCCGAGGTACGTCGCGCCGTCGTCGGCGACGCGGCGCACGACGGACAGGCGGGGGAAGCGCTCCTGGGTGAGCTTCAGCCAGACGGCGCGCTCGGGGAAGCGGGAGCGGCGGTTGTAGCGCGGCTTGTGCTCCGCGATCAGCCGCAGCTCGCGCACCTCCGCCTCCAGGCCGTGCGCGCACTCGACGTGGTCGACCCGCTCGGCGCAGCCGACCATCTCCGCCATCCGCGTGCGCGGCTCGGAGGCGACGAAGTAGTTGCGGACGCGGGCGCGCAGGTCCTTGGACTTGCCGACGTAGAGGACGCGGCCGCGCGCGTCGCGGAACAGGTAGACGCCCGGCCTGTGCGGAAGCGCGTCGGCGAGGTGGCGCTTGCGCCGCTGCTCGGGCGAGACGAGCGAGGAGAACGTCCGCAGCTCCTCCAGCGAGTGGACGCCGAGGTTGCCGAGCCGCTCCATGAGCGCGTGCAGCACGTCGGTCGTCGCCTGGGCGTCGGCGAGCGCGCGGTGGCACGGCGTGACCGACGTGCGGAACACGCGCGCCAGCGTCGAGAGCTTCACGTCCGGCGCCTCGTCGCGGGTGAGGATGCGCCGCGCGAGCGTGACGGTGTCGAGGTGGTCGAAGCCGGGCCACTCGTGCCCCGTCGCCTCGCACGCGGCCTTGAGGAACGACAGGTCGAAGCCGGCGTTGTGCGCGACGAGCACCGACCCGCGCGCGAACTCCAGGAACGCCGGGACCACCTGCTCGATCCGCGGCGCGGACGCGACCATCGCGTCGGTGATCCCGGTCAGCACCGCGATGAACGGCGGGATCGGCCCGCCGGGGTCGACGAGCGTCTGGAACTCGCCCTCGACGACGCCGCCGCGGACGCGTACGGCGCCGACCTCGGTGATCGCGGAGGTCGCCGGGGAGCCGCCGGTCGTCTCGAGGTCGACGACCACGAACGCCGTCTCGCGCAGGGGCGTGCCGAGCTCGTCGAACGAGCCCTGGACCGCCGTCACCGTCATGGCTGGGGACGCTAGGACGGGGGTGTGACAAGTTCGGGGCGACGCGCCGGGGCGACCCCCCTTGCGGGGCGGGGGGAGCGGCGGACAATCCGGCGCAAAGGCGACCTGGAGGGGGCGCGATGGCGCGGTCACGGGTACGGGCGCTGCTCGCGGCGGCGCTGCTCGCGGGGACGACGGGGACGGCGGGGACGGCGGGGACCGCGGGCGCGGCGCCCCCGGCGGCGGCCCCGGCCGTGACGATGGCGGGGACGACGACGTTCCGCTCGGCGTACCCGGCGTGGGTGGACGTGCGGGTGCCGGCCGACGCGACGGTCGCGACGCCGTTCGGGGACAGCCCCGACCTGAAGGTGCGCGGGACCGGCCGGGTGACGACGTTCGCCATGGTCGGCCAGGGCGCGCGGGCGGGGGACACGCTGTACGGCGGCGCGTCGTGGCTCGACGGCGCGACGTTCCTCGTCCCGAAGCCGGCGAACGCCGTCCTCGGCGGCGGGTCGTACGAGACCGTCAAGACCTACGGCGACGTCACGCGCGTGCGGGCCGGGGCGTACCGGCTCTACCTCGTCCCGGACGGCGGCGCCGCCGAGGTCACGCTGACGCTCCACGGGCTGAACGGGCGGGCGGCGTACGACCTCACGCGCCGCGCGGTGGGCGCGGTCGACGGCGGCGTCGTGATCGGCACGAACCCGATGCACGCGAGCGTCACGCGCGAGGTGTCGCGCACGACGTTCGTCGTGCACCTGCTCCGCTCCGACGTCGCGCCCGTGGCCGCGGCCTGGCAGGTCGCGCTGTGCTACGGCCGCGACGTGCGGAGCGAGGCGCAGGCCTGCACCGGCGGCAGCCAGCAGGACGTCGACGAGCACCGGCTGCCGTACCTGCCGAAGCGCCCACTGCTGTTCGTGCAGGCCTACCCGCGGGTGCCGCCGAGCGCCGTCACGCTGAGCGCGACCCTCGCCGTCGAGGGCGCGGTGACGCGGCAGGAGTACGTGTCGGTCTGGGTGTCGTACGCCTAGCGCCTCGTCAGCGTCACGCGCACGGTCGTCACGACGGCGCCGAACACCGTCAGGCCCGCGAGCACGCCCGCCACCGGGCTGTCGCCGGCGGCGACCACCGTCGCGGTCGCCAGCGCCGCCGCGGCCGCGACGGCGCCCGCGGTGCGACCCTCGTGCAACGTCATCGTCGGTCACCTCCTCGCCGGTGCCGTTCTGCCCGCGCGGCGCGCGTCCCTGCGCGGCGGCGGCGTGACGTCGGTCACAGCGACCGGGGTGAGAGGCTGCGCGGCATGAGCGACGAGACGTTGCGGGACGTGACGGCCCGCCTGGAGGAACGCCGCGCGGACGCGTTGCGGATGGGCGGCGACGACCTCGTCGAGCGGCAGCACTCGCTGGGCAAGCTGACCGTGCGCGAACGCCTCGACCTGCTGTTCGACCCGGGGACGTTCGTCGAGTCGGGGGTCTTCGCGGGAGCGGTCGACTCGCCGCAGTCGCAGGGCAAGCGCACGCCGGCCGACGGCTGCGTCACGGGCGTGGGCGAGGTCGACGGCCGCAAGGTGATGGTCGTCGCGTACGACTTCACGGTGCTGGCCGGCAGCATCGGCCTGCACGGCGAGCGCAAGGCGACCCGCGCCCGCGACCTCGCGGTGAAGCACGGCATGCCGATCGTCTACCTGCTCGACTCGGCGGGCGCCCGCGTGACGGAGTCGGTGGGGGCGGCGTTCGCGGGGGCCGGCGACCTGTTCCGCGAGCTGACGGCGATGAGCGGCGCGGTGCCGCAGGTCGCCGCGATGATGGGGCCGTGCTCGGCGGGCACCGCGTACATCCCGGCGCTGTGCGACTTCGTCCCGATGGTCAAGGGGACGTCCTCGATGGCGCTGGCCGGCGTGCACCTCGTCCGCGCCGCGACGGGCGAGGAGGTCACCGAGGAGGAGATGGGCGGCAGCGCCGTCCACAACAAGGTCTCGGGCGTCGCCGACCGCGAGGCCGCCGACGACGCCGACTGCCTCCGTACGGTGCGCGACTACCTGTCGTTCATGCCGAGCCGCTACGGCGACGCCGTACCGCCGCGAGCCACCGACGACCCGAGCGACCGGCGGTGCGAGGAGCTCTACGACATCGTCCCCGCCAACAACCGGCAGGCGTACGACATGCGCCGCGTCCTCAAGGTGATCGCCGACGACGGCGTGTTCTTCCCGATGAAGCCGGACTGGGCCAAGAGCATCATCACGGGCTTCGCGCGCTTCGGCGGCCGCACCGCGGGCGTCGTCGCGAGCCAGCCGATGCAGATGGGCGGCGCGCTCGACATGCACAGCGCCGACAAGGCGGCGCGCTTCGTCAACCTCTGCGACTCGTTCGAGATCCCGCTGGTGTTCCTCGTCGACGTGCCCGGCTTCCTCGTCGGGAAGAAGGTCGAGCACGACGGGATCATCAGGCACGGCGCGAAGATGCTCTACAACGTCTCGGAGGCCACCGTCCCGAAGGTGACGGTCGTGCTGCGCAAGGCGTACGGCGCCGGCTACTTCGTGATGGCGGGCCGCGCGTACGAGTCCGACCACCTCGTCGCGTGGCCGACGGCGGAGTTGTCGGTGATGGGTCCCGAGGGCGCGGTGAACATCCTGTTCCGCAAGCAGCTCGCGGCGGCCGAGGACGACGAGGCGCGGGAGGCGCTGCGCGCGCAGCTCGTCGCGGGGATCAAGCAGTCGATCGACCCGTACCTCGCCGCGCGCATGGCGTTCGTCGACGACCTCATCGACCCGGCCGACACGCGCAGGCACATCTGCCACGCGCTGGAGGTCGCGGCGGGCAAGACCGTGTCGCGGCCGAGGCGCAAGCGCGGCGTCTCGCCCGTGTAGGCGCGGCCCGAGAGGGAGATGATCCGGGCATGCCCACGCTGATGTCGCCGACGTCGTCGCTGTTCCTCGTCCCCGAGTCGCGGGACCAGCCGATGCACGTCGGCGGCCTCCAGCTCTTCCGGCCGCCCGACGGCGCGGGCCCGGACTACCTCGGCGACCTCTACCGCGAGGCGCTGACCCATGCCGACGACGTCGCGCCGCTGTTCCGCCGCAGGCCGTACCGCGGCTGGCGCACCGCGGGCCAGTGGGCGTGGGAGGACGAGGCCGACATCGACCTCGAGCACCACATCCGGCACTCCGCGCTGCCGCGCCCGGGGCGCGTACGCGAGCTGCTCGCGCTGGCGTCGCGGCTGCACTCGTCGCTGCTCGACCGCCACCACCCGCTCTGGGAGACCCACCTCATCGAGGGGCTCGAGGACGGGCGGTTCGCGGTCTACTCGAAGATCCACCACTCGCTGATCGACGGCGTGTCCGCGCTGCGGCTGCTCGAACGCACGCTCTCCACCGACCCCGACGACCGCGACGTGCCGATGCCGTTCTCCAGCCGCATGCACCGCAAGCGCAGGCGCGAGGACGGCGACGGCGAGAACCTCGCGTCCAAGGTCGCGAAGGCCGGTGCGAGCGCGATCACCGACGCGGTCGGGCTCACGCCGCGGCTGCTGAAGCTCGCGTACGAGGCGTTCGGCGACGGCGGCGCGGTCGTGCCAGGCCAGGCGCCGCGCTCGATGCTCAACGTCCCCATCACCGGCTCGCGGCGCTTCGCCGCGGACGCGTGGGACCTCCGGCGGATGAAGGACGTCGGCAGGGCGGCCGACGCGACGTTGAACGACGTCGTCCTCGCGATGTCGTCGGGAGCGCTGCGCCAGTACCTGCTGTCGCAGGACGCGCTGCCCGACGCGCCGCTCGTCGCGATGACGCCGGTGTCGCTGCGCGGCGACGACGACGACGAGACCGGCAGCGTCAGCGTCGGCGCGATCCTCGTCAGCCTCGCCACCGACGTGGCCGACCCGGCCGAGCGGCTGCTCGCGATCCGCCGCTCGGCGCGCGACGCGAAGGCCGCGATGGCGGGCCTGTCGCAGCTCCAGGCGACGGCGCTGTCGGCGGCGATGATGGCGCCGTTGCTGCTGGAGCAGACGCCCGTGAGCGGGCTGGTGCGACCGGCGTTCAACATCGTCATCTCGAACATCCCAGGCCCCAAGGACCCGCTGTACTGGAACGGCGCGCGGCTCGACGGCATGTACCCGCTGTCGATCCCGATCAACGGCCAGGCGCTGAACATCACCGTGACGAGCTATGCCGGGCGCGCCCAGTTCGGGCTGACCGGATGCCGACGTACGCTGCCTCACATGCAGCGCCTGCTGAACGGTCTCGAGGAGTCGCTCGCCGCGCTCGAGAAGGCGTTCCTCTAGATGGGCCGTGCGGCGGCTCCCGCGCCGCGCCGCGAGGCGCTGCTCGACGCGGTACGCCGCCGCGTCGCCGACGAGGTCGTGTCGCTGGCCGACGTCGAGGCGGTCGTGCGGTTCGACGGCGGCCCTGGCGCGCAGGCGGTCGTCGCGCTGTCGAAGGGGCTCGTGCGCGTCGTGGACGGCGCGGAGTCGGTGACGACGACGGTCTCGGCGGACCCGGTGACGTTGCTCGACGTGGTCGAGGGGCGCACGAGCGGCATCGAGGCGTTCCTCGACGGGCGGCTGCGCGTCGACGGCGACCTCTCGCTGTCGCTGCGGCTCGACGGCGTCTTTGCCGGCGACACCGAGCGGCCCGACAGGTTCCCGCGCGCGGCGATGGTGAAGGCCGGGCGGGTGCGGACGTTCTCGCTGGAGGCGGGTCCTCCGGACGCGCCGCCGGTCGTGATGCTGCACGGGCTCGGCGCGACGAACGCGTCGCTGCTCCCGACGCTGTGGGACCTCGCGACGGACTACCGCGTGCTCGCGCCCGACCTGCCCGGCCACGGCGCGTCGTCGGCGCCGATCGGGCGCTACGACGCGGCGTTCTTCGCCAAGTGGCTCGCGGCGTACCTCGACGAGGTCGGCATCGACCGGTGCGTGCTGCTCGGCAACAGCCTCGGCGGGCGCATCTCGCTGGAGATCGCGCTGCTGGAGCCCGACCGCGTGTCGGCGCTCGTGCTGCTCGCGCCGGCGGTGGCGTTCCGTCGGCTGCGCCAGTTCGTGCCGTTCGTCCGGCTGCTGCGTCCCGAGGCGGCGGCGCTGCCGTTGCCGATGACGCGGGGGATGGCGCGGGCGACGCTGCGCGCGATGCTGTCGAAGCCGTCGCGGCTGACGGCCCAGTCGTACGACGCGGCGGCGGGGGAGTTCGTCCGCGTCTACAAGCGGGCGTCGCACCGCATCGCGTTCTTCGCGTCGTTGCGGCAGATCTACCTCGACGACGCGTTCGGCGAGCAGCGCGGCTTCTGGAAGCGGCTGCCGGCGCTACGGCCGCCGGCGCTGTTCATCTGGGGGGCGCGCGACCGGCTCGTCCCGGCCGGGTTCGCGCGGCACGTCGTCGAGGCCGTGCCGCGCGCGAGGTCGGTGGTGTTCGAGGACTGCGGGCACGTGCCGCAGTTCGAGCTGCCCGACCGGACGCACAGGGAGATCAGGGCGTTCCTGCGCGACCTCTAGCCGCACTCGGCGACGAGGGTGGCGTACCAGCCCTGCTTGCGCGCGGGGTTGACGCGCAGCGTCGCGTGACCGGTCTCGGTGCTGCCCTTGATGGAGTGCGTGAACGTGCAGTCGAAGCTGCCCGCCGTGGTGTCGGTGCACTTGACGAGGCGGAGGTTCGCGGCCCACTCGCGCATCGGGTTCAGCATCTCGCGCGCGGCCGGCGTGGTGACGTCCTTGAGCGCCTCGGCGTCCTTGGCGTTGTAGGCGCGGGCGAGGAAGCGCATGGCCGCCTCGGGCGTGCGCCAGCGGCCGTACGTCAGCCGCCGCGGGGTCGCGCCGGGAGCCGCTTCGGGAGCCGCGGGCGGCGCGGCGGCGGGCGCGTGCGAGTGGGTGGCGTGGTCGTGGACGTGCGCGGGCTCCTCCCGCGGCGCCGTCGCGGGGAGCAGCACGAAGCCGTGGCGCGAGGTCCCGTCCGGCGGGTCGAACGTCGGCCCCGTCCACTCGGCGACGGGCGCGAGCGGCGCGGGCGTGGTGCTCGTGGCGAGCGTGGTGGCCGGGACGGCCGGCATGCCGTACGCGGCGGCGCTGACGGCGAGGATCGCAAGGGAGGTACGCATGCCCGGACGACGCCGTAGCGGCCCGGCGGGTTGCATCACTCCTTGACGCGGTCCGCCCAGAACTCGCCGGGCGGCTGCGTACGCCAGCGGCGGCGCCGCCGCAGGTACCGCACGAGCAGGACGACGGCGGCGAGGGCGGCGATGCCGACGGAGACGTAGAACAGCGCCGGCACGAGGAGGCTGCCCAGCAGCACGATGACCATGACGCCGACGAGGTTGGCGTCCTGGCGCGCCCAGCGCTGGTCCGGGTGCCCCGTCACGAGTGCTCCCGCAGCGCGTCCTCGGCCGCCGCGTCGTCGCCGGCGGTGAGGGCTCCGTAGGCGGTCTGCAGGGCGAACGTCGCGGCGTACGCCCGCGCGCGTTCGAGCAGCGTGGGGTCGTCGCGGTCGGTCGCGGCGTCGACCGTCGCGGCGAGGTCCCAGCCGTACGTCGCCGCGATCGACGCGACGTCGTACGCCGGGTCGCCGACGTGCACCTGCGCCCAGTCGAGGACGCCGGTGAGGCGCGTGTCGTCGGCGTCCCACAGGAGGTTGGCGCCGGTGAGGTCGCCGTGGACGAGGCCGCGGGGCGCGGTCGTGGCGGCCGCGACGGCGGCGTCGAGCGCGCGGGCGGCGCGGTCGCGCGCGCCGGGGGAGAGGCGGTCGTGGAGGGTCTCGCGGATCGCGCCGGCGAGGTCGGGGAACGTCGCGCGCAACGGCGCCGTGTGCAGCGTCGCCGCGAGCGCGCCGTCCACGGGGACCGCGGCCAGCGCGTCGAGGACGCGCGCGATCTCGGCGGCGAAGCGGTACGCCATCGGCCCCACCGCGTCGACGCTGGCCGGCGCCAGCGGCTCGCCCGGCAGGTGCTCCTGCCCCACGAACGCGCGGCCGAGCGGCGCCGCCGAGCAGTCGAGGAACACCCGCGGCAGCGCGACCCGGTCGACGTGCAGCGCGGCGATCGCGGCGGCCTCGCGGGGGAGCGCGCGCAGGGCGCGCTCGTGCTTCGGGAACCGGAACGCCGCCCGCGTCCCGACGAGCACGACGTCGTGGTCGCGGCCGGCGTGGAGGCGTACGGCGTCGCGGCCGAACGCGCCGTCCCAGGACGTCGCGACGATGCCGACGTAGGTCGAGAGATCGGGCACGGGTGCATCATGGCGCGCGTGGTCCCCGAGCCGGTACAGGAGGACGCGCGCGCCGCGGCGGGTCTCGCGCGGTCGGTCGTCGCGGGCGGCGGCGCGGTGGGCCCGACGCTGGCCGAGACGCTCGCCGGCGTGGGGCTGCTCGACGAGACGTTGCCGTGGGCGGTGCGCGTCGAGGTCGCGCGGGAGGCGGGGCGCGGGTCGTGCTCGGCGGGGCTCGCGGCGTTCGGCTCCTCCGGGCCGCTGCTCGCGGCGGCGGTGCTGTGCGGCGCGGGGGAGACGGCGGCCGAGACCGGGATGGCGTACGCGCGGGACCGCGTGGTGTTCGGGCGCCCGCTGGCCCGGATGCCGGTGCAGCGCCACGCGTTCGCGACGGTGGCGGCGTCGGTCGAGGCGGCGGTGGCGCTGGTGCGGCGCGTCGCGCTCGCGCTCGACGCCGGCGGCGGCGACGGGGGCGCCGACCCCGTCGAGGAGGCGGCGGTGCTGCCGGTCGCGCTGGACGCCGCGTGGGCGGCGGCGGAGGCGGCGTTGCAGGTCCACGGCGGCTACGGCTACACCGACGAGTACCCCGTCTCGCGGATGTGGACCGAGGTCGCGGCGGCGCGCGCGGCGCTGCTGTAACGCCCGCCGCCCCCGGCGCGATGGAGGGGGCATGACGCGACGCATCGGTGCCGTGCTGTTCCTGGTGTTCCTGTCGGTGTGCCTGCCGGTCGCGCCCGCCTCGGCGGCGACGGCGACCGTGACGATCGGCTCGTCGCTGAGCCCGAGGTCGCTGACCGTCGCGCCGGGCACGACGGTGACGTGGCGCAACGCCGACTCCGACAGGCACCGCGTCCGTACGACCTCCGCGCCGGTGGAGCTCGACTCGAACGACCTGGAGCCGGGCGAGTCGTGGTCGTTCACGTTCCGTACGGTCGGGACGTACCGCTACGTCGACCACCGCGACGAGGACGACTCCGCGTACTGGGGCACCGTGACCGTCTCGTCGGGCACGTCGTCGCCGCCGCCAGGCGGGGGGACTGGCGGCGGAACGGGCGGGGGGACCGGCGGGACCGGCGGCACGCCCGCGCCGCCGTCGAGCGGGACGGTGACGATGGCCGGGCGCGCGTTCTCGCCGTCGTCGGTCCGCGTCGCGGCGGGCGGGACGATCACGTTCTCGAACGACGACGACCGCGCCCACACCGTGACCGCCTCCGACGGGTCGTTCGACTCCGGCGTCCTGAACGCCGGCGGGCGCTGGTCGCGTCGCTTCGCGGCGGCGGGGACGTTCCGCTACTTCTGCGCCATCCACACCGACATGACGGGGACGGTCGTCGTCCCGACCGCGTCCGGCTCCGTGCCCGCCCCCGCGCCCGCCGCGCCCAGGCCGCCCACCGGCGCCGGCTCCGGCGGCTCCGGCGCGGGCGGCGCGGGCGGCGCGGGTCCCGCGCTGCCGCCGTCGCGCCCGGGGTCGGCGCGGGTGACCGTGGTCGACTTCGCCTTCGCGCCAGCGCGGCTGTCGGTGCACGCAGGCGACACCGTCTCCTGGGTCAACACCGGCGCGGCGCCGCACACCGTGACGCCGAGCGGCGGCGCGCCGTTCGGGACGTCGATGCTCGCGGCGGGCGCGACGTACCGGACGGTCGTGCGCCGGACGGGGACGTTCTCCTACGTCTGCGCCTTCCACCCGCAGATGACCGGAACGCTCCAGGTGCTGCCGGCGTCGGCGGCGTTGCCGCCCGCGTCGGGCGCCGCCCCCGCCCCCGCGCTGCCGCGCGTGGCGCAGTCCGCCGCCGCCCCCTCGCCGTCGGTCCTCGCGCCGTCGGCCGGTGCCCCGTCGGGCGCGCCCGCGGGGTCCGCGGCGTCGCCGTCGTTGCGGCGCGTGGCGTCGCCGACGATGTGGGAGAGCCCGCTCGTGGCGTGGACGCTGTGGGCCGGCGTGGGGCTCGCGGCGTTCATCTCGATCGCGTGGTGGCGCGGGCGCGAGCCGGTCTAGGCTCGGCGGCGTGCCCGTCGCCCCGCCCACGAACGACACCCGCTGGCGTTGCGCGGCCTGCGGGAACCTCACGCGCTTCGACGTCGTACGGTCGCTGCGCCTGCGCGAGTACGTGCACGCCGACCTCACCGGCGCGACCGCCGTCGAGGAGTCGGAGACGCTCGGCGAGACCGTCGAGCACGTGACGTGCCGGTGGTGCGGCGCCGTCGACCAGGTCGAGCTGGTGCCGCGCCCGGGCGCCTCCGAGGCGCGGGCCGACGCCGCGCCCGCGCCGGCCTCGCCCGCCGCGCCGGCCGACGCCGCGCCCGCGCCCGCCGCGCCGTGACCGAGGCGCCCCACCCCGGGCCGCTCGCCGGCCTCCGCGTGCTCGACCTCTCCCGGCTCCTGCCCGGTGGCTACTGCACCCTCCTCCTCGCCGACCTCGGCGCCGACGTCCTCAAGGTCGAGGAGCCCGGCAAGGGCGACTACCTCCGCTGGATGCCGCCGTACGCCTCCACCGGTGAGGGCGCGATGCACCTCGCCCTCAACCGCGGCAAGCGCTCGATGACCCTCAACCTCAAGGTGTCACAGGGCCGTGATCTGCTCAGGAGGCTCGTCCGGGAGGCGGACGTGCTCGTGGAGTCGTTCCGGCCCGGGGTCATGGACCGGCTCGGAGTGGGATGGGAGGTGCTATCGACCGAGAACCCGCGGCTGATCTACGCCGCCATCTCTGGTTACGGCGCCGACGGTCCGTACGCCGAACGCGCCGGGCACGACATCAACTACCTCGGGTACGCCGGCGCGCTGTCGTTCAACGGCCACCCCGACACCGGTCCGTGGCAGCCGGGGCTGCAGATCGGTGATCTCGGTGGTGGCGGTCTGACGGCGGCCGTCGCGATCCTCGCCGCGCTCCACGTGCGCGCGACGACGGGAACGGGGCAGTACTGCGACGTCTCGATGACGGACGGCGTCGTGTCGTGGCTGACGCTCGCGGCCGGAGCGTTCGCCGCGACCGGCACGCCGCCGCGCGTCGGCACGGAGACGCTCAACGGCGGGCTCGCCTGCTACGGCGTCTACCGCTGCGCCGACGGCCGCTACGTCACCGTGGGCGCGTTGGAGCCGCAGTTCTTCGCGGCGCTGTGCCGCGCGCTCGGCCTCGACGAGCTCGTGCCGTGGCACCTCGACCCGGCGCGCCAGCGCGAGCTGCGCGCGCGCCTGGAGGAGGCGTTCGCCACGCGCACACGCGACGAGTGGCTCGAGGTGCTGGTGCCCGCCGACTGCTGCGTCGGGCCCGTCAACGACCTCGCGGAGGCGTTCGCCGACCCGCAGGTCGTCGCGCGCGGCATGGTGGTGCCGCAGGCGCTCGCGGACGGCACGGCGTTCCCGCAGGTCGGGGTGGTGCCGCGGCTCGCCGCGACGCCGGGGCGCGTCGGCGGCGTCGCGTCCGCGCTCGGCGCCGACACCGACGCGGTGCTGGCCGGCCTCGGCTGCACGGCCGGCGAGGTCGCGGCGCTGCGCGAGGCGGGTGCGGTGTGAGCGACGACGCGCCCGACGCCGCCGACGCGCCCGACGCCGCCGACGCGCCCGGCGTCCCGCCCGGAGAGCCCGGCGAGCCCGGCGAGGCCGGCGAGGCGCGCGCGGTCCCGCTGCCTGACGCCGTGCGCCAGCGCGTCCTCGGCTACGCCTCCAGCGCGCTCGGCGCCCTCGACGCCGCCGACGTGCCGGCGCCGTTGAAGCGCTTCGCGTCGTTCCAGCCCGCCAAGCGGGCCCGCCTGGCCGGGCCCGCGATCGCGGCGACGCTGGAGGCGATGCCGGCGTTCCGCCACGCCACCGCGACGGTCGCGCGCCTCACGCACCCCGAGCTCGCGCGCGCGGTCGACTCGGGGACCGCGCCGGCGGCCGCCGACCCGGTCGAGGTCGCGGCGTTCGCCTACCTGTTCCGTCCCGACGGGTGGGAGGGGATCGTCGCCCGCTGCGTCGCGACGCTCGCCGAGTCCGCCACCGGCGCCCGCGCCGAGGAGGAGGCCGCCGAGGTCGAACGCCTCCGCGCCGACCTCGACGCCGCCCGCCGCGCCGCGAAGGCCGAGCAGGACCGCCTCCGCGCCGAGATCGCGTCGCTGAAGTCCGAGCTCGACGCCGCCCGCCGCGCGGCGCGCACCGCCGCCGACGCCGTACGCCGCGCCGAGACCGCCACCGCCGCGGCCGAGCGCGACCTCGCCGCCGCCCGCGACGCCGCCGCGCGCGACGCCGCGACCGCCGACGCGCAGGCCCGCCGCGCGCGTACCCGCATCGCCGAGCTCGAGGCGCAGGTCGAGTCGGCGCGGCGCGCGGCACGGGACGAGCGCTCCGGCGACGTCGTACGGCTGCGCGTCCTCCTCGACGCCGTCGTCAACGCCGCCGCCGGCCTGCGCCGCGAGCTCGCCCTCCCGCCGACCACCGAGCGCCCGGCCGACCTCGTCGACGCCGGCGCCGGTCCCGCCGCGGTCGCGCGGCAGGCGCGCGGCCTCGGCCCCGGCGACGCGGCGTACCTCGACGCGCTGCTCGCCGTGCCGACCTGCCACCTCGTCGTGGACGGCTACAACGTCACCAAGACCGGCTACCCCTCGCTGTCCCTGGAGGAGCAGCGCGCGCGGCTCGTCGCGTCCCTGCGCGCGCTGGCTGCGCGGACGGGGTGCGAGGTGACGTGCGTGTTCGACGGCTCCAACGTCGCCGGCGCGCCGGTGCCGGGCACGCGGCAGGTCCGCGTGCACTTCACGCCGGAGGGGCGTACGGCCGACGAGGCGATCGCGACGTTCGTCGCCGCCGAGCCGCCGGGACGCCCCCTCGTCGTCGTCTCGGCCGACCGCGAGGTGCAGGACGCCGCCGAGCGCAACGGCGCCGTCGCCGTGCCGTCCGCCACCCTCCTGGCCCTGCTCACCCGCTGAACGAGGCCGTGCGGTCCAAGCCGCCGCCGTTTTTTGTCACAGGGGGGTCCTACGGTCGTCCCAGTGACCGAACCGACCTCCTGGAGGCCCCGATGAGCAGCGACTACCTGCGCATCACGCCGCTGCGTTCCCTGCCCGACGACTCGGGCTGCGTGATCGACTGCGACACCTGCACGGTGCGCGGCGACGCCTGCCACGACTGCGTCGTCAGCGTCATGCTCGGCGGCCCGCCCGACGTCGTGGCCGCCGAGGAGCAGCGCGCGCTCGACGTGCTGGCGGGGGCCGGCCTCGTACCGCCCCTGCAGATGACGCCGCCGCCGGTCCCGCCGGAGGCGCACACGCCGGGCCCGCCGCAGGCGCCGGGGCCGCCTCGGCAGGGGTAGTCCAGGAGTGCCGGCGTCACCGGGCCCGCGCCGCCGCGTTAGGCTGGGGGACGGCTCCCGGGTCACGACGCGGTAACGGCCGGATGACGCCTGGGCCTCGCGCCCGGTTGATCCCGGTGCGCGTCACTCGGTAGCCTCGTACCGGTTCCGTACGACTTGCCGCCCACACGGGGTGGCGGTGCGGGACACCGCCGAGTCCCTAGGGCGCGTCGTTCCGGCGCGCGCAGCGGGAGCCGGGGAACCAGGTTCCTCGGGGTGAATCGGGCCGAACGCCGCCCGCGGGCTCCCACCCGCGACGCGTCGCGACGCCCGTAGGGCCATCTTCCGGCCCGAACCCGTCAGCTCACCCGGTAGGCGGTCGTGGAAGAAACGGAGAGCCGCCGTCTTGGCGACCCCCAGCACGGCCCGTACGGCCCGCACCGCCCACACTCCCCGCACCAGCAGCGCCGCCCGCCTTCCCCGGAGCCTGACCCGGGGTCCCGCCGTGCTGCTCGCGCTGCTGCTCGCGCTGGCCGGACTCGTCGTCGTGCCCGCCGCGAACGTCGGCGCCGAGCCGCCGGTCTCCCCGGCCGCCGCGCGCCGCGAGCTGGCGCGCATCGACGCCGAGGTCGACAACGCCGTCGAGGAGTACAACGAGGCGCGCATCGACCTCGCGAAGGCGCAGCGCCACGCCGCCGCCGTCCAGGGCCGCGTCGAGCGCGCCGAGGCCGCGCTGGCCGCGCACCGCCGCCGCATGGGCGGGTTCATCTCGGCCGCGTACAAGTCGGGCGGCATCGACTCGTTCGTGACGCTGATGACCGAGGCGGAGCCGACGACGTTCCTCGACCAGGCCGCCGCGCTCGACCAGATCGCGCGCGACCAGGCCGGCCAGCTCCGCGAGCTCAAGGCCGCCGCCCGGCGCCTGCGCGCGCAGCAGGAGGAGGCGAAGGCCGCCGTCGAGGCGACCAAGGCGGTCGAGCGCCGCATGGCCGCCGCGCGCGCCAACGTCGAGTCCCGCCTGGCCCGCCAGCAGCAGCTCCTCGACATCGTCGAGTCCCGCGCCGCCCGCGACGCCCGCGCCGCGCGCGACGCGGCGGCGGCCCGCCGCCAGCGCGCGAGCCGCTCGTCGTCGAGCACCGGCCGCGCGTACTCCGGCACGGCCTCGGGCCGCGCCAGGATCGCCGTCGCCGAGGCGTACCGCCAGCTCGGCAAGCCGTACCGCTGGGGCGCGTCGGGCCCGAACTCGTTCGACTGCTCCGGCCTCACGATGTGGGTCTGGGGGAAGGCGGGCGTGTCGCTGCCGCACTCGAGCCGCGCGCAGATCGGCTACGGCCGCCGCGTCTCCAAGAGCGAGCTGCTCCCGGGCGACCTCGTCTTCTTCGGCAGCCCGATCCACCACGTGGGCATCTACGTCGGCAACGGCCAGTACATCGCCGCGCCGCACACGGGCGACGTGGTCGGCTTCCGCAACGTCAACCGCGGCGACTGGGCGGGCGCGACGCGCCTCGCCGGGTAGCCGGTACGGCACGAGGGCGGCGCGGCACCGCCGCGTCGCCTTGTCGGAGGCACGCGCGGCGGGGGATCATGCCGTCGCCGGAACGTCGTGTGCCGGCACCATCCGGCGAACGTGAGGGCGAGGGGTCGTGCGCGAGCTCCACGTCGTCGCGCTCAGCTCCGACGGCAAGCACCTGATCGTCACGCCGACCAAGGGGTCGCTGCGCGGCGCGTACCTGATCCCGGTCAACGCCCGCCTCCGCAAGGCGCTCAACGGCGAGCTCAACCCGAAGCCCAAGCCCGCCCCCGCCGAGCCCGACGAGGCGGCGCAGGCCGCGCAGGCCGCGCAGGCCGACGCCAGGGCCGCCAAGCCCGCCGCCGAGAGCCGCCTCACCCCGCGCGAGATCCAGGCGCGGCTGCGGGCAGGCCACACGCCCGAACGCGTCGCCCGCGCCGCCGGAGTCCCGGTGGACCGGATCACGCGCTTCCAGGGACCCGTCCTGTCCGAACGCGCGCTCGTCCTCGACGCCGCCCGCGACGCCACCCTCTCCCGCGCCCGGCGCGGCGACAGCGCCGCGCCGCTCGGCGCGAGCGTCACCGCGAACCTCGCCGCCAAGGGCCTCGCCGCCGACCAGGCCGACTGGACCGCGTCCCGCCGCGCCGACGGCGCGTGGGTCGTCGCCCTCACCGTCGCGGGCCGCACCAAGGCGCGCCGCGCCGAGTGGTGCTGGGACCCGCGCACCCGCAGCCTCACGGCGCTCGACGCGTACGCCGCCCTCCTCGGCTTCGTCGACAAGCCCGTGAAGCCCGCCCGCAAGGCGCCGGCCAAGAAGGCGCGATGAGCCGCGGCGCCACCCGCGCGGCCGTCCTCGCGGTCGCGCTCGCGCTCGTCGCCCCCGCCTGCACCAAGGGCGACGCGCCGCCGCCGAAGCAGGTCGTGGAGACGCGGTTCCTCGACCGCCTCTCCGGCGCGATCAAGGCGGTCAACGACGCCCGCGGCCGCCTGGCGACGGACGGCAACGTCCTCGGCGCCGCCGCCCAGGCACTCGACGACGTCGACGAGGTGGCGGTGAACGGCGACAGGGCCGCCGCGCGCAAGCGCAGGCCCGCCGCCGCCAAGGCGGTCCAGGCCGCCGCGCCGATCGCGCGCAGGCTCAACGATCACGTGCGCGCGTACGAGCGCGCCGTCGCCGCCCTCGACGCGGCCGAGGCGCCGGGCCTGACGCGCGAGCAGCTCGCCGCGCTCGGCGACGCCGTGCAGGCCGGGCGCGGCGAGGTCACCGAGCTCAAGCGCTACGCCGCCGCCGTCGCGTCGGCCTGGCCGCGCTACGAGAAGCTCGACGCCGACCAGAAGCTCTGGGTCGCCCGCGCCTCCAACGGCTGGTACCGCACGCAGAACGAGTCCGCCGGCGCCTACGTCGTCCTCACCGAGCGGCAGAGGCTCGCGACGGCGCGGCGCACGTTCGCCACCGCCGACGCCCGCCGCGTCGGCACCGCGCGGACCACGGCCGCGACGTACGACAGGGTGCGCGCGGTGCTCGCGTCGCTCCTGCCGTGACCGACCGTACGATCGCGGGCGTGCAGCCCGGCGGAGAGGCCGAGGCCGGCCGGCCCCGCCGCCCCGCCTGGCTGAAGGCGGCGGTCGGCGCGTTCCTCGCGTTCGAGCTCGTCGCGGCGGCCGTCCTGCTCGGCGGCAAGGACAGGACCGACGGCACCGCCCCGCCCGCACCCCGCCCCGCCGCCGCCCGCCCCCGCGCCGAGGCGCCGCGCGCGGACGCCGTACGCGAGCGCGCCGACGCGGTCCGCCGCCTCCTCGACACCCGCGCCCGCGCGATCACGCGGCGGGACCGGCACACGTTCGCGCGCACGCTGGACCGGACGAGGCCGCGGTTCGTGCAGAGCCAGCTCGCGATGTTCGACGCGCTCGCCGCCGTGCCGGTCTCGGCCTGGCACTACGACCTGCACGACGACGGCGACGTGACGCCGACGACGTACGGCGTCGAGGCGTGGGCGCCGCGCGTGACGCTGCGGTACCGGCTCACCGGCTTCGACGACGAGCCGCCCGCGGTGCCGCAGTTCTTCACGTTCACCCGCCGCGACGGCGGCTGGGTGACGGCCAGCGACAGCGACTACGACACCGACCCGCACCGGCGGACCGGGCGCGAGCTCTGGGACTTCGGCCCGGTCGCGGTCGCGCGCGGGAGCCGTTCGCTCGTCCTCGGCCGCCCAGGCCAGGCGACGCTGCTGCGCGACGTCGCGCGGCTCGCCGACGCCGCCGTCCCGCGCGTCACCAAGGTCTGGGGCACCCGCTGGTCGCAGCGCGTCGTGATCCTCGTGCCGTCGAGCCAGCGCGAGGTCTCGCGGATCCTCGGCGACGACACCGACCTCAGCCGCATCGCGGCGGTCGCGGTCGCGGAGCTGCCTGGCGACACCGGCGAGCGCGCCGTCGGCAACCGGATCATCGTCAACCCGCAGACGTTCCGCCGCCTCGGCACCAACGGCCGCCGCGTCGTCCTCACCCACGAGACGGCCCACGTCGCCACCCGCGACGCGAGCCGCCCCGGCATCCCGACCTGGCTGGTCGAGGGCTTCGCCGACTACGTCGGCTACCTCGGCACGGGGCTGTCGCCGCGCGCGATCTGCCAGGAGCTCGCCGCCGACGTCCGCGCCGGGCGGGCGCCCGTCAACCTCCCCGCCGACGACGCCTTCTCCGGCGCCAACGACCACCTCGCGCAGGCGTACGAGTCG
This sequence comes from Frankiaceae bacterium, assembly GCA_035940575.1. GTDB lineage: Bacteria > Actinomycetota > Actinomycetes > BP-191 > BP-191 > BP-191. Next base: position 72,711 of record DASZER010000012.1, read on the forward strand.
TCCTGGCTCGCCGTGCGCATGATCGCCGAGCGCGTCGGCGAGCAGGGCCTCGTCCGCTTCTACGACGCCGCCGGCCGCGACGGCGCCGAGACCGCGATGCGCGAGGCGCTCGGCACGACGCCCGACACGTTCGTCCGCGCGTGGCGTAACTACCTGCGGACCACCCTCGGATGAGCCGCACGCCCGCGCTCGTCGCGTTCCTCGTCCTCGGCGGCCTGCTCGTCGTGGTCATCGCGCTCACGACGCCGTGGAGCCCGCTCGGTGCCGGCGCGCCGCACGTCCCCGTCGACCCCGCCCGCGACTTCACGCCCGAGCAGGTCGCGCGCGAGGTGGCGTTCCACCGCGCGCTGCGCCCGGCCGCGTACGCGTCGCTGTTCCTCGGCCTCGCGGTCGCGGGCGCCCTGGGCCTCACCCGGACGGGAGCGCGGCTGGTCGAGCGCGTGCCCGGCCCGTGGCCGGTCAAGGCCGCGGGCGGCGCGCTCGCCCTCGCGCTCGTCCCGACGCTGCTCACCCTGCCGCTGTCGGCGCGGGCCGAGGTCGTGCTGCGCCGCTACGACCTGTCGACGCGAACGTGGGGCGGCTGGCTCGGCGACCAGGCGAGGTCCGCGCTCGTCGGAGGCGTGATCCTCGTCGTCGCGACGACCGGCCTGGTCGCGCTCGCGCGCAAGGCGCCGGCCACCTGGTGGGCGTGGGGCGGCGTCGGCGCCGCCGTCCTCGTCGCGCTCGTCAGCTACGTCTACCCGGTCGCCGTCGAGCCGCTGTTCAACGACTTCCGTCCGCTCGCGCAGGAGCCGTTGCGCTCGCGCCTGCTCGACCTCGCCGAGCGCGACGGCATCGAGGTGGACGACGTGCTCGTCGCCGACGCGTCGCGGCGCACCACCGCCCTCAACGCCTACGTCTCCGGCTACGGCTCGACCCGCCGCATCGTCGTCTACGACACGCTGCTCGCGAAGGGCAGCGACGACGAGGTCGCGCTCGTCGTCGCGCACGAGCTCGGCCACGTGAAGAACGACGACGTCCGCAACGGCACCCTCGTCGGCGCGCTCGGCGCCGCGGCGGCCGTAGCCGGCCTGTTCCTGCTCCTCACGAGCCCCAGGGTCCTGGCACGCGCGGGCGCGGACGGCGCCGGCGACCCGCGCGTCCTCGGCCTCGTCGTCTTCGCGATCGCCGCGACCGGCTTCCTCACCAGCCCGGTCCAGAGCCTCGTCTCGCGCCGCGTCGAGGCGCGCGCCGACGTGCACTCGATCGACCTGACCGGCGACCTCGACGCGTTCGTCGAGTCGGAGAAGACCCTCGCCGTCACGAACCTCTCCGACCTCGACCCGCACCCGCTCGCGTACGCGTGGTTCGCCTCGCACCCGACGAGCCCCGAACGCCTCGCCCTCGCCCGCGCGCGCGCCCTCCAGCGCGAGGAGCGGCCGTGAGGACGCTCGTCGTCACGAACGACTTCCCGCCCCGACCCGGCGGCATCCAGCAGTTCGTCCACGCGCTGGCCTCGCGGCTGCCGTCCGACGAGGTCGTCGTCTACGCGCCGAGGTGGAAGCGCGACGCGCTCTTCGACGCGGAGCAGCCGTTCCCCGTCGTCCGCCACCCGACGTCGCTGATGCTGCCCGTGTCGAGCGTCCTGCGCCGCGCCCGCGAGGTCGCGAGGGCCGAGGGCTGCGACACCGTGTGGTTCGGCGCCGCCGCACCGCTCGCGCTGCTCGCCAGGCCCCTGCGCCTCGAACGCTCCGTCGCCTCCACCCACGGCCACGAGGTCGGGTGGGCGCGCGTCCCCGTCGCGCGCCAGCTCCTGCACCGCATCGGCAGCACCGTCGACGTCGTCACCTACCTCGCCGACTACACGCGCGTGCGCCTCCAGCCGGCGTTCGGGAAGAAGGCGCGGCTCGAACGCCTCCCGAGCGGCGTGGACACCGACGTGTTCCACCCCGGCGCGGGCCGCGAGGACGTACGCCGCGCGCTCGCCCTCGCCGACCGCCCCGTCGTCGTCTGCGTCAGCAGGCTCGTGCCGCGCAAGGGCCAGGACGTCCTGATCCGCGCGCTGCCCGCGATCCGCAACGCCGTGCCCGGCGCCGCCTTGCTCGTCGTGGGCGGCGGCCCCGACATGCCGCGCCTGCAACGCCTCGCCGTCGAGCACGGCGTCGCCGACCACGTCCGCTTCACCGGCTCCGTCCCGTGGTCGGAGCTGCCCGCGCACTACGCGGCGGGCGACGTGTTCGCGATGCCGTGCCGCACGCGCCTCGGCGGCATCGACGTCGAGGGGCTCGGGATCGTGTTCCTCGAGGCCGCCGCGACGGGGCTGCCCGTCGTCGCCGGCGGCAGCGGGGGAGCGCCGGACACCGTGCGCGACGGGGAGACCGGCGTCGTCGTCGACGGCCGCGACGTCGAGCGCGTCGCGCGCGAGGTGGGGTCGCTGCTCGCCGACCCCAGGCGCGCCGCCGCGATGGGCGCGAAGGGCCGCGCGTGGGTCGAGTCCGAGTGGCGCTGGGACGTGCTCGCTACGCGACTGCGGTCGCTGCTCGCGGGCGGGTAGCGCGGGCCAGCAGCCACACCACGAGGTACCCCGCGCCGGCCGACACGACGAGGCCGAGCGGGCCCGCGTGCACGAGGGTCCGCCACTGCGAGAGCCCGAGCCACGCGCGCCTGCCGCCCGAGAGCCCGGAACGGAACCACACCGCCCCGAGCACCTGCACGGCCACGCTGTACGCCGCCAGCGCCGCGAACGTCCGCCGCCGCCACCGCGACGGCGCCACCCACTCCGTGTACGTCAGCGCGAGCAGCGGCGTCGCCAGCGTCAGCGACTCCAGCGGCAGCCGGTAGCCGTAGAAGCCCGAGCCGCCGGAGAACCTGTTCGCCTGCATCTGCAGCAGCAGGTACGCGAGCCCCCCGAGCGCCGCGCCGCGCGCCCACGACGGCGCCGCCCGCCACGCGCGCGGCACGCCGGGCAGCAGCATCAGCACGAACGGCGAGAACCCGAGCAGCCCCCGCGACGGTGACAGCAGCGCGCCCGCGACGTTGACCGCGAGCGCCCCGGGGGAGCGCCAGAGCGCGCCGCCGACCGTGACGCCGTAGCCGCCGCGCAGCGACCAGGCGCCGTAGACGTGGTGGTTGTACGCGAGCAGCAGCGCGAGCCCGACGGCGATGCCGGCCGAGAGCCACAGCGCGGCGCGCACCGACCGGTCGCGGACGCCGTGCCACGCCGCCGCGACGGCGGGCGCGACCGCGAGGTGCGGGCGCGTCAGGACCGCGAACGCGTTCGCCGGGACGGTCAGCCACCACCGCGACGACGCGGCCGCGACGAGGCCGAGCGCGAGCCAGAGCTGCGCGGGTCCGTGCGACCACAGCGACGCCGCCGACACCGTCCACGTCGTCGTGCCGAGGCCGAGCAGGACCGCGCCCGCGACGGCCGTCCGCGTCGGCACGACGCGGCGCAGCGCGAACGCCATGAGCGACACCGCCATCGCGGCCGCGAACGCCGCCGCGACGCTCGCCTCGGGGACCGTCGGCCGCGGCGCGCTGCCGCGCGTGAGCGCGTAGAACGGCACCGCGAATCCGATGACGCCGGGGAAGCGGTTGGAGACGCGGCGGCCCCGCGCCTCGACGAACCACACGTTCCTGGGCGCCGACTCGGGGACGGTCAGGGTGCCGTCGTTCGCGAGCGTCCACGCGGAGATCGCGGCGGCGATGGCGTCGTTGACCTGCGCGCCGGAGTACGACGCCGTGGCGCTGTAGAGCAGGAACAGCGGGAAGAACAGCGCCGCGAACAGCGCGACAGGGCTGCGCCTGCGCACCGTCAGCAGGTGGCGGTCGGGTCCGCCTTGTCGGCCACCGACTCGCAGGTGGTGCCGAACAGGCGGGTCACCGCCCCGCCGAGCAGGAACAGCACGACGACGAGCACGCCCGCGATCGCCGTCACGACGAGCGCGTACTCGACGGAGGAGGCGCCGTCGTCACCTGCTGGTCGTCGCACGGGCCCTCCAGGGCGGACACGACGGCGGCGGGGCGCGGGGCACCCGCCGCCGTCGGGTCGAGTGAGTGTCGCTAGTCCTGCGTGACGCAGGTCTCGGCGCCGGTCACGTGGTCCGAGATCTCGTCGCAGGTGTCCTTGAAGACCTTCTGGATGATGCCGCCGAGGACGAACACCACCACGACGATCAGCGCGGCGATGGCGGCGACGAGCAGGCCGTACTCCACCGCCGACGCACCGTCCTCGTTGCGGGCCTTCATGACGTTGCGGATGTACTGGAGCACTGCTGCCTCCTGGTCTCGACGTTGAGGCAAGCAAACCGCGCCAAGCCGGGCGTAACCATCGGCAGGAAGTACGGAGCGTGATGACCGACCGTACGATTGACAGCCGGTCGGAGGTGGCGTATCAGCCCGCGGCGGGGTCGCGGATCAGGCCCCCGCGAACGGCCGCCATGATGGCCTGCGCGCGGTTCGCGGCGCCGAGCTTCTCGTACACCTTGGACACGTGCGTCTTCGCCGTGGACTCGCTGATGTAGAGCTGCTTCGCGATGGCCGGGATGGCGAGGCCGTCGGAGAGGAGCTGGAGGATCTCGCGCTCCCGGCCGGTCAGCCGCGGGCCCTCGGGGTCGAGGCGGCGGCGCATCGCGCCGGCGAGGTCGGCGGCGCTGAAGTTCGTCGGCGCGGCGGCGGCGTGGCGGGCGGCGTTGACGACCTCCTCGGCGGGCGCGGACTTCGCGACGAACGCCGACGCGCCCGACTCGAGCGCGTCGAAGAGCTGCTGGTCGCCCGCGTACATCGTCAGCACGACGATCCCGACGTCGGGCCGCCTCGCCCGGATCTGCCGCGTCGCGTCGAGGCCGCTGCCGTCGGGCAGGCGCACGTCCATCACGACCACGTCGGGGTCGTGCGACGCGTCGGCGGCCACCGCCTCCGCGACGCTGCCGGCCTCGGCGACGACCTCGAAGCCCCCGTCGTTCTCGAACGCGCGCCGCAGCCCGTCGCGGATCAGCGCGTGGTCGTCCACGAGCAGGACCTTCGTCGTCACCCGGCGCCTCCGATCTCGACCTCGACCGACGTGCCGCTCGGCTCGCGCGGCGTCACGCGCAGCGCGGCGCCGAGCCGTTCGGCCCGTTCCTTCATGATCTCCAACCCGAAGCCGCGGCGCCCCCCGCCGTCGATCCCGGAGCCGTCGTCCTCGACCCGCAGCAGGGCGCGCGGCGGGTCGACGTGCAGCGTGATCCAGAGGTTACGTGGGCTCGCGTGCTTGCGGGCGTTCGACACCGCCTCCTGCGCGATCCGCAGCAGCTCGGCCTCGGCGTCGGCGGGCAGCCGCGTCGCGTCCTCCGACAGCGACAGGTGGACCGCGATGCCCGCCTGCGTCGCGACCGAGCGCACGTACTCGCCGAGCGCCGCGCCGAGGCCGTGCTCGGGCGCGGTGCGCAGCGTGAAGATGGACAGCCGCAGCTCGCTGATGATGCGGGTGACGTGCTCGCGCACGCGGCGTACGGAGTCGCGCGACGTCGGGCGCTTGGCGTCGAGGTCGGAGCCGAGCGCGTCGAGCTCGTAGCCGACGTAGACGAGCTCCTGC
>DASZER010000013.1:0-4926 GCA_035940575.1 Frankiaceae bacterium
CCGGCAGCGTCGGCGCGCCCGCCTGGCGCAAGGGCCGCGCGTTCTTCACGCGCCGGCTGCCCGACCAGGAGCACGCCGTCCTGCTCGTCCGCGAGCCCGACGGCACCGAGCGCGTGCTCGTCGACCCGATGGAGGTCGACCCGGAGGGCACCACCACCCTCGACGCCTGGCAGCCGTCGAAGGAGGGCACGCTGCTGGCGTACCAGCTCTCCTCCGGCGGCACCGAGGAGAGCCTGCTGCGGGTGATGGACGTCGCGACCGGCGAGGTCGTCGACGGCCCCGTCGACCGCACGCGCTACTCCCCCGTCGCGTGGCTGCCGGGCGGCGGGTCGTACTACTACGTCCGCCGCCTAGCCCCCGCCGACGTCCCGCCGGGCGAGGAGCAGCTCCACCGGCGCGTCTACCTGCACTCCGTGGGCACGAGCCACGACGACGACGTCGAGGTCCACGGCACCGGCCTCGACAAGACCAACTACTACGGCGTCTCGGTGTCGATGGACGGCCGCTGGCTCGTCGTCTCCGCGAGCGCGGGAACGGCGCCGCGCGACGACGTGTGGCTCGCCGACCTCGACGGCGACGCGACGCTGCGGCCCGTGCAGGTCGGCGTCGACGCGCAGACGTCGTTGCACGTCCGCGACGGGCTGCTCTACGTCGCCACCGACCGCGACGCGCCGCGCGGCCGCCTTTGTGTCACGACCCCCGACAAGCCCGGCTACGAGCACTGGCGCGACCTCGTGCCGGAGGACCCGGAGGCGGTGTTCGACGGCTACGCCCTCATCGAGGACGCGCTCGTCGTCGCGCACACCCGCCACGCGACGAGCGAGCTCGCGATCCACGACCGCGAGACCGGCGAGGTACGCACCGCCGGCGTGACCGGCGCCCTCGGCGTCGGCGCGCTGTCGGGTCCCGTCGCCGACCCCGACGGCGGCGACGAGGTGTGGTTCGGGTGGACGGGCTTCACGCGGCCGCCGGTCGTCCACGCCCTCGACACGCGTACCGGCGAGGTGACCCTCTGGGCCGACTCGCCGGGCGCGGTCGACGTGCCCGAGGTCGAGGCGCGGCAGGTGTTCTACACGTCGTACGACGGCACGGTCGTCCCGATGTTCGTCCTCACCCCGCCCGGCGACGTGGCTCCGCGGCCGACGATCCTCTACGGCTACGGCGGCTTCAACGTCCCCATGACGCCCGGCTACAGCGCGGGCATCGCCGCGTGGGTGGAGGCCGGCGGGACGTACGCCGTCGCCTGCCTGCGCGGTGGCTCCGAGGAGGGCGAGGAGTGGCACCGCGCGGGGATGCGCGGGTCGAAGCAGAACGTGTTCGACGACTTCCATGCGGCCGCGGAGTGGCTGCGCGCCAACGGTTTCGCCTCCCGTCTCGGCATCTCGGGCGGCAGCAACGGCGGCCTGCTCGTCGGCGCCGCCGTGACGCAGCGGCCCGACCTCTACGACGCCGTCGTCTGCTCGGCGCCGTTGCTCGACATGGTCCGCTACGAGCGGTTCGGCCTCGGCACGACGTGGGCCGACGAGTACGGCACCGCGTCCGACCCGACGGAGCTGTCGTGGCTGCTCGGGTACTCGCCGTACCACCACGTCCGCGAGGACACGGCGTACCCGGCGACGCTGTTCACGGTGTTCGACAGCGACACCCGCGTCGACCCGCTGCACGCGCGCAAGACGTGCGCCGCCATGCAGTACGCCACCACGGGCGACGCGCCCGTCCTCATCCGCCGCGAGAAGGACGTGGGCCACGGCGCGCGGTCGGTCACCCGCAGCGTCGAGCTGTCCGTCGACACGATGTCGTTCCTCGCCGCCCACCTCGGACTGGAGCTCTCATGAGCCGCATCGTGCTGTTCGGCGCCACCGGCTACACCGGCCGCCTCACCGCCGAGGCGCTCGTACGCCGCGGCGCGCGGCCGGTCCTCGCGGGCCGCAACGCCGCCGCCCTCGAAGCCCTGAACGCCGACCTCGGCGGCACGTGCGAGGTCGCGGTCGCCGACGTCGCGCGGCCGGAGACGGTCGACGCGCTCACCCGCGACGGCGGCGTGCTCGTGACGACCGTGGGGCCGTTCACGCAGTACGGCGAGCCCGCCGTCGAGGCGGCGATCGCGAACGGCGTGACGTACCTCGACAGCACGGGCGAGCCGGCGTTCATCCGGCGGGTGTTCGAGGAGTACGGCCCTCGCGCGCGCGGCGCGATGCTGACGGCGTTCGGCTACGACTACGTCCCCGGCAACCTCGCCGCCGCCGTCGCCCTGGAGAGGGCCGGCGAGGCGGCGGTGCGGGTCGACGTCGGGTACTACGCGACGGGCAAGGCGGGGTTCAGCGCCGGGACGTTCGCGTCGCTGACGACGGTCAAGCCGGAGGGCTTCGCGTTCCGCGACGGCGCGGTCGTCGACCAGCGCGGGGCACAGCACGTGCGGTCGTTCGACGTCGACGGCGACAGCCGCGACGCCGTCTCGGTCGGCGCGTCGGAGCACTTCGCGCTCCCCCGCATCGCGCCGCACCTGCGCGAGGTCAACGCGTACCTCGGCTGGTTCGGCAACCTCTCCCGCGCCGTCCAGGCCGGCAGCGCGGTCGCCGACGCGGTGCCGGGCGTCGAGGCCGCGATGCGCGCGTTCCTCAAGGCGATCCCGAAGCCGAAGCCCGGCAGCGGCCCCGACGCCGAGACGCGCAAGCAGGGCGGCAGCCACGTCGTGGCGATCGCGTACGACGCCGAGGGCAACGAGCTCGCGACCGCGCGTGCCGTCGGCGTGGACGGCTACACGTTCACCGGCGAGATCCTCGCCTGGGGCGCGATGAACGCCGACCGGATCACCGGGACCGGCGCGCTCGGCCCGGTCGAGGCGTACGGGCTCGACCTGCTCCGCGAGGGCTGCGAGAGCGCGGGTCTGACGGTCTCGTGACCGAGCCCGACGGGCGGAGCGACGGGCGGGAGGACCGGCCGCACGTCCTCGTCGCCGCCGCCGCTGATCCTCGGCGTCGCGCTGTTCCTCGGCTACGGCGTCCACGTGCTGCTCGGCCACGACCGCGACCCGTCGGACGCGGGCCGCGCGGTCAGCGGTGATGGTGGCGGTCGGCGGCGCGCTGGCGGCGTCGTTCCTCGCGGCGTTCCTGCGGGCGCGCACGTCGTTCGACTCAAGCGGGCGACGACGCTGGTCACGACCGGCGTCTACGCCTACACCCGCAACCCCGGCTACGTCGGCGTGGCGCTGCTCTTCTCCAGCATCGCGGTCGCGACCGGCACGTGGTGGGCGCTCGCCACGATCGCGGCCGAGCTCATCGTGGTGGACCGGCGCGTGGTCGTGCCTGAGGAGCACTACCTCGAACACGAGTTCCGCGACACGTACCGGCACTACATGGCCCGTACGCGGCGGTGGATCTATTTCTTGTTTGATACCTCAATGGCCGATATTTTCACGGCTATGGCCGACGGACCAAGCCTCGCATCGTTAATCGTTCCGGCCGCCGCGGCGCTGGCCGGAGTATCCCTTGGAAAGTTCTGGGACCACCTCATGGCTGACTCGCGGTGGCACCGCGAGCAGCGCGCCCAAGCGTACGCGGCGTTCATCGCCGCGATCGAAGCGGTCTACATTGAGATGAGCCAGACCACCGAGGACTTCTCCGAAACCCGCGTTGACGACTGCCTTCGCGAGGCCACCCGGACAGGTGCGGTCGTGGACATGTTTGGTTCGGCAGCAGTCGCCCAGTGCGCGCACAAGGTGTGGAACTTCGCCGCTCTCGAGCTCAACTGTCATGAGGTTCGAACGTTGACTGCAGCTGAGTGGCTTCCCGTATCGCAACGCTTTCGGCAGTTCATCGACGACTTCAGGGACAGCGCCCGCAAGGAACTCGGCCAAGAGTCCCTCGTCGGGCGCTCTTACGACCTCACGCCGAAATGAACATCACGGATTAGTAGACCTCGTCCAGGGGCTCATCGAGGAGGCCGAGGCGGCCCGCCGCCGACTGCCCGCGCTTCGCGATGGGGACGTGCGCGGACGCGGCGGCGAGGCCGAAGACCGGCATGTTGCCGTAGATGGCCTCGTACTCCCCGGCCCGCACCTGGTACGTCTCGTGGTAGATGCCGACGTCGCCGCTGTCGCGAACGGCCTTGTTGAACTTCCGCCACGGCCCCAGGTGCGGCATGGACCCGTCGCGCGCGAACCGGTTCAACGACTCGAAGTCGCGCCAGTACTGCACCATCAGCGTCGTGCGACCGGGGTACTGGTGGTAGCCGAGCAGCCCCGCCTCGGGGTGCTTGCCGAGCCAGCGCAGCATGTCGGTCATCGCCCGCGCGACCGGCAGCCACCGGTGCACGAGCCACGGCTTGTTGAAGCGCATGCCGATCAGCAGGACGACGAAGTCGCCCTCGATCTCGGCCGAGAACCTGCCCGGGTGGATCGCCATGCGCGCGACGGTACCGCCGCGTCTACCCCGGGACGACCCCGAACCACCGCTCGACCGCGGCCGCGAACGCCTCGCGGTCGAACGCCTCGCGGCCCAGCGGCTCGCCGTCCGTCAGCGCGCCGTCGGCGTACAGGTCGAGCGCGGCGGCGCCGTCGCCGTCGTCCAGACGCGGCGCCAGTAGTCGCGGACGACCTGCTCGCTCACGGCTCCGCCTTCACGTGCGGCTCCAGCGCCGCGCGCTCGGTGTCGGACAGCGGCCGTGACGCGCCGGCGGCGTAGTCGTACGCCACCTGCACCGACGTCGCCCGCGCCACGACCTCGCCGTCCTGCTCCATCGTGTAGCCCATCCGGAACGACTTCGTCCCGACGTGCTCGACCCACGCCGTCGTCCGGACAGGACCGGTGCCGAACAGGATCGGGCGGACGAAGTCGACCTCGGTACGCGCCAGGATCATGCCGCCGAGACCGAGCGAGGACCCGGTCTCGGCGACGAAGAACCCGACCCGCGCGTCCTCCAGGTACG
>DASZER010000014.1:0-58325 GCA_035940575.1 Frankiaceae bacterium
ACGTTGAGGCCGGCGATCTTGCCCGCCTCGGTCGTCGCCTGGCGCTGCGCGTCGTCGAAGTACGCGGGGACCGTGATGACGGCGTCGGTCACGGTGTCGCCGAGGTACGCCTCCGCGTCGCGCTTGAGCTTCTGCAGCACGAACGCGCTGATCTGCTGCGGCGTGAAGTCCTTGCCGTCGACGCCGATCGTCCAGTCGGTGCCCATGTGGCGCTTCACGGACCGGATCGTCCGGTCGACGTTCGTCACCGCCTGGCGCTTGGCGACCTCGCCGACGAGCACCTCGCCGTTCTTGGCGAACGCCACGACGGACGGCGTCGTACGGCTGCCCTCGGCGTTCGCGATGACCGTCGGCTCGCCGCCCTCCAGGACGGAGACGACGGAGTTGGTGGTACCGAGGTCGATGCCGACCGCTCGTGCCATGTCACTCACCTGTGGATCTCGAAGTTGATGGGAAGTGACTCAATGATGCGGGGCGGGCTCGCCGACGTCAAGCCGAGTTGCGTCTTGTCGGCTCACTTTTCCTGCGCGGCGAGTCGTACGCAGGAGAGCACGCACCGTTACCGAACAATGACACCGTGGCGAAAACCGGACAGGCGTCGCCCCTGAGCGGGCGGCTGCTCGCGATCGGGCTCGGCGTCGCCGCGGCCGCGATCGCGTTCGGGGTCGCGTCGACCGTCGGCGGCGCGCTCGCCGGCGGCGACCACGACGCCGTCCTCCTGCCGCTCGCGCTCTCCGGCGCCGTCGCCCTCGGGCTCGGCGTCGCCTCCGTCGCGGGGTCGGAGGTCACGCAGCCGCACGGCGCCGCCCACGCCCGCCGCGCCCTCGGGCTCGTGGCGCCGGTGGCGGTGCTGGTCGCGCTGTTCGCGTACTCGTCGGACTCCGCGGCGCCGTTGCGGGCGCCGTTGTCGATCGCGCCGACCGCGGCCCCGCTCGCCACGCGCCCGGTCGCGCCGGCGCCGCCGGTGGTCGTTCCGTCGGACGAGACCGCGCCTCCGGCCTCACGCCCGAACGCTCCCGCCGCGCCCGTCGCGCGTCCCGTGAACGGCCCCGTCGCCCGTCCCGTGGCGGGCGGCCCCGTGGCCGGTCCTGTCGCCGGCCCCGTGGCCGGTCCCGTGGTTGGCCCGGTGGCCGGGCCCGTCGCGGGTCCCGTGGCCGGTCCGGTCGCCGGTCCCGACGTGCGGCCGCGAACGCCCGCGGGCCCCGTCGCCGTGCCGCCCGCCGCGCCGAGCGACGCCGGCCCGGACGACCCCGCGGTGCGCCCCCGCCCCGCTCCAGACCTCCCCGGCGCGGGCCCGGCGATCGTCGACTCGCCTACTCGGGAGCGGCCGTCGTACCGGCCAGGGTCATCCTCGTGCCGGGGCCGACGCCATGGCCTGGGAAGAAGCCGGAAGGCGCCTCGACCGCGGCCGTGTACGGCCCGGCGGGCGGGTAGGACCGGCAGGGGTCGCTAGTGCACGGCGTCATCTCCGCCGTGCTGACCACCCGGTCGCCGTCCACGTAGGCGATCGACAGGGGGACCAGCGTCCCCTTCATCCAGAAGCCGACGGTCGTCCGGCCCGGGAACAGGAAGATCATCCCCGTCCCCTCCGGCAGGTCGCCGCGCTGCATCAGCCCCCGCGCGCGCTGCTCGCGCGTGCGCGCGACCTCCACCGTCAGCGGCGGGGCCCCCTCGAACGTCACCGTCACCGCCGGGTCGAACCCGCTCGCCGGCGCGGGCGGCAGCCCGGCCTCGGGGTCGGCGCCGCCGGAGCAGGCGACGAGCGCGAGGGCGGCGAGCAACGGTCGGAGGCGCACGGCGGCAGCGTACGGCGCCCGCGCCCCCGCGTCCGTGCACCGTCCACAGGCGGGAGCCCCGTTTCGGCCCCCTCGTCCACAGCCCGAGCGAGCCGGTTCGACCGTGTCCCGACCGCGCCGTAGGCTTCGCCCGCGCACAACTCGCCTCCCGAAGGGGCTCTCGCCCGATGCAGACGTTCGCGATCGCGGTCTCGCTGACGATCACGGTCATCGCCGTCGCCATGGTGCTGCGCACCGCGGCGCGCATGACCCGCATCGTCAAGCTCGGCCGGCCCGACCCCGAGCGGTTCGACCAGCCCGGCTCCCGCCTGCGCAACGTCCTCGTGGAGACGTTCGGGCACACGCGGATGCTCAAGTGGTCCGTGCCGGGAATGGCGCACTGGGCCGTGTTCCTCGGCTTCATCGTGCTGTTCGGGAGCCTCGTCGAGGCGTACGGCGAGCTGTTCGACGACGGCTTCCACCTGCCGCTGACCGACCGCATCGAGGCCTACGGCCTCGTCGTCGAGGTCATCGCCGCGCTCACGCTGCTCGGCATCCTCGTGCTGATGGGCATCCGGCTCACCCGCCGCCCCTCGGTGGCCGGGCGCAGGTCGCGCTTCCTCGGCTCGACGCAGTGGCAGGCGTACTACGTCGAATGGACGATCGTCGGCGTCGCCCTCGCGGTGTTCACGCTGCGCGGCCTGCGCGTCGCGCTCGGCACGTTCCCCTACGGCCGCGCCAACGTCGTCTCCTACTTCGTCGGCGAGAAGGTCTTCGGCGGCCTCTCCGAGCACGCGCTGCACAACTGGCTCTACGCCGCCGCGACGTTCAAGATCGCGATCTCGATGGTGTGGTTCATCGTGATCGCCTCGAACATCACGATGGGCGTCGCGTGGCACCGGTTCACCGCGCCGTTCAACATCGCGTTCAAGCGGTTCTCCAACGGCAAGGTCGCGCTCGGCCCGCTGCGCCCGCTGGACGTGAACTTCGAGGACCCGCGGGACGACGACGTCTACGGCGCGGGCAAGGTCGAGGACCTGAGCTGGAAGCAGCTTCTCGACCTGCCGACGTGCACCGAGTGCGGCCGCTGCCAGTCGCAGTGCCCCGCGTGGAACACCGGCAAGCCGCTCTCGCCCAAGCTCGTGATCCTGTCGCTGCGCGACCACCTGTTCGCGAAGGCGCCGTACCTCCTCGACCCCGCGACCGCCTCCCCCGAGGCCGCGGCCGAGGCGGAGCGACCGCTCGTGGGGACGTACGAGCAGGGCGGCGTCATCGACCCGGACGTCCTGTGGTCGTGCACGACGTGCGGCGCCTGCGTGGAGCAGTGCCCGGTCGACATCGAGCACGTCGACACGATCCTCGACATGCGCCGCTACCAGGTGCTGATCGAGTCGTCGTTCCCGAGCGAGGCCGGCGTGATGCTGCGCAACCTCGAGCAGCAGGGCAACCCGTGGGGCCTCTCCCCGAACGCCCGCAACGACTGGATGGAGGACCTCTCCTTCCCTGTCTACGTCGCCGAGGGGCGCATCCCCGACGACGTCGAGTGGCTGTTCTGGGTCGGCTGCGCCGGCGCGCTGGAGGACCGCTCCAAGAAGGTCACCCGCGCGGTGGCCGAGCTGCTGCACACGGCGGGCGTGGCGTTCGCGGTGCTCGGCTCGCAGGAGGGCTGCACCGGCGACCCGGCGCGCCGCCTGGGCAACGAGTACCTGTTCACCGAGCTCGGCAAGGCCAACGTCGAGCTGCTCAACTCGAAGAACGCCAAGAAGATCGTCGCGAGCTGCCCGCACTGCTTCAACACGATCGCCCGCGAGTACCCGCAGCTCGGCGGCGACTACGAGGTCATCCACCACACGCAGCTCCTCGGCCGCCTCATCGACGAGGGGCGCCTCGTGCCAGTGAGCCGCGTCGACGCCGACGTGACGTACCACGACCCGTGCTACCTCGGCCGGCACAACCAGGTCTACACGCCGCCGCGCGAGGTCCTCGACGCGATCCAGGGCCTCAAGAACACCGAGATGCACCGCTGCAAGGAGCGCGGCTTCTGCTGCGGCGCGGGCGGCGCGCGCATGTGGATGGAGGAGCGCATCGGCAAGCAGGTCAACGTCGAGCGCACCGAGGAGGCCCTCGCCACCGGCGCGGACATCGTGTCGACGGCGTGCCCGTACTGCATGGTCATGCTCTCCGACGCTGTCCAGGCCAAGAAGGCGGAGGGCCAGGCGGCGGAGCACGTCGAGGTGCTCGACGTCGCCCAGATCCTCGCCCGCTCGCTCGTCCGCGAGGAGCCTGCCGTCCGGGCGCTGACCGCGCCGGTCGAGCCGTCGCCCGACGCGGCGGCCGCGGCGCCCGCCGCGCCCGAGCTGGCGGCGGCCGGCGAGGCCCCCGCGGGCGGCTCGCCGAGCGCGCCCGAGGTGGGCTGATCGTCCGGCGCGGACGACCGACGCCTCCTCCGGACGAGGAACCGGAGGGGCTGCGAGAGCTGCGCGACCCGTTCGAGGCCGCCGCGGCGCGCATGGCGGCGCGCCGCGAGGATGACGCGGCGGCCGAGAAGGCGGAGCGCGCCGTCCTGCGCGGCGACCGGCGGCCGAAGCGCAACGTCCTCGCCAAGGTCGGCATCGGGCTCGTGGCGCTGCTCGCGCTCGGCACCGCGGCGCTCGCGCGGCAGCCCAGGCCGCCGGCCCTGCCGGCGAGCTGCGACCGGCCGTCGTTCGCCCTCGCGTCGCCCGCGAAGCAGAGCAGGCCGCTCGCGTACACGATGGTCGGGCCCGAGGAGAAGCGGTACATGCTCGCGCTCAACACCTCCGGCTTCGTCCGCGACGCCGGCGGCGCGTGGCGCCCCGTGACCCTGCCGGGCCGCCCGCGCGACCAGGTCGTCTACGTGGGCGACGAGCCGATGACCGGCTGCCGGCGCAGCGGCGTGCTCAACCTGCCCGTCCCGCTCGGCGAGCACGTCGTGACGATGTACGAGCTGCCGCCGACCGGGAGCGCGGTCGAGGTGGCCCGCCAGACGGTCGAGGTCGTCGCGCCCGACGAGGACGACCTGGAGGTGCCGCGGTAGCGGCACGGTTCGCCCAGCGCGAAACCGGGTGGCGCGTACGCCCCGCGATGGTTGACTCGGCGCGGTGAGCCAGCAGCAGCCGGAGGCCTACGTCCTCCCGCCGGTCGCGCGCGCCCGCGCCTCGGTCCTCGGGCTGCGCGACTTCCGGCTCCTGTGGATAGGACAGACCGTGTCGGCGGTCGGCGACCAGATCTTCCCGATCGCGGTCGCGCTCAAGATCATCACGTCCGGTGGCAGGCCCGCCGACCTCGGCCTCGTCCTCATGGGCCGCTCGCTCGGCATGGTGCTGTTCCTCACCGTCGGCGGCGTCTACGCCGACCGGCTCCCGCGCACCCGGATCATGATCGGCTCGGACCTCCTGCGGTTCGTCGCCGTGGCGGGGCTCGCGATGACGCCGGGCGACGTGCCGCTGTGGGTGCTCGTGGCGCTGACGTTCGGGGTGGGCGGCGGCGAGGCGTTCTTCCGGCCCGCGTACGGCGCCGTCGTGCCGAGCGTCGTCCCGAAGGACAGGCTCACCAACGCCAACGCGCTCACGTCCGTGTCGCTCAAGACCTCGATGCTGCTCGGACCCGCGCTCGGCGCCGCCGTGGTCGGCATCGGCGGCGCGCGGTGGGCGCTCGGCATCGACGCGGCGACGTTCCTCGTCAGCATGCTCACGCTGCTGCGCATCGCCGAGCCGCCGCTGGCCGCGCGCGGCGAGCGCAAGTCCGGCATCCACGAGGCGCTCGAAGGCGTGCGCGCCGTCCGCGAGCGGCCGTGGGTGGCCGCGATCCTCGTCATGGCGACGCTGCACCTCATGCTCGCCGTCGCGCCGATGGTCGTGCTCCAGCCGTTCATCGCCGTGGAGCGCCTCGGCGGCAGGAGCGCCTACGCCGCCATCGTCACCGTCTACGCCGCCGGCGGCCTCGTCGGGGCGCTCCTCTGCACGCGGTTCAAGCCGCGGCACCCGGGGCTGTGGGCGCTGGCGGGCCTGCTGCCGCACACGCCGCTGCTGATCGCGCTCGGCTACAGCAGGTCGTTCTGGCTCGTCGCGGGGCTGTCGTTCGTGTCCGGGATCGGGCTCGAGCCGTTCCAGATCTGGTGGTCCTCGGCGCTGCAGCGCGAGATCCCGCCGGAGTTGCTCGCGCGCGTCATCTCGCTCGACTGGCTCATGTCGCTCGGCCTGCTGCCGGTAGGGCAGGCGCTCGCCGGGCCCGCCGCCGAGGCGTTCGGCCGCCCGGCGGTCATGGCCGTCGCCGCGGGCGTCATGCTCGTGACGTCGATCGCGGTCATGCCCGTGCCGGGCGTCGCGGAGTTCCGCACGCCGCCGGGGCCGCCGTCGTACCGGCCTCGCCTGCGCCCCGCCTCCGCGCGGCCGAAGCCCTAGCCGCCGGTCCTGGCGCGGGTGAAGTCGCGGTACGACCGCGACGGCGTCGGCCCGCGCTGGCCCTGATAGCGGGAGCCGGTGGCGCCCGAGCCGTACGGCTTCTCGGCCGGCGACGACAGCCGGAACAGGCAGAGCTGCCCGATCTTCATGCCGGGCCAGAGCTTGATCGGGAGGTTCGCGACGTTCGACAGCTCCAGCGTCACGTGGCCCGTGAAGCCGGGGTCGATGAAGCCCGCGGTCGAGTGCGTGAGCAGCCCGAGCCGGCCGAGCGACGACTTGCCCTCCAGGCGCCCCGCGACGTCGTCGGGCAACGTCACGACCTCCAGGGTCGACCCGAGGACGAACTCGCCCGGGTGCAGGATGAACGCCTCCTCGCCGTCGGGCTCGACCAGCGTCGTGAGGTCGTCCTGCTGCTCCGCAGGGTCGATGTGCGGGTACCTGTGGTTCTCGAAGATCCGGAAGTACCTGTCGAGCCGCACGTCGATGCTCGACGGCTGCACGAGCACGTCGTCGAACGGGTCGAGCACGACGCGACCGGCGTCGATCTCGGCCCGCAGGTCGCGGTCGGAGAGCAGCATGGGCGGGAGTGTATAGACGCGCTCGGCTAGGATTGCCGACGCATCATGCGGGTGTAGTTCAGAGGCAGAACACGAGCTTCCCAAGCTTGCAACGCGGGTTCGATTCCCGTCACCCGCTCCACGCCGAGCGCCGCTACGACAGGTGGGCGCCGTCCACGGCACGCACCTTCCAGCCGGTCGTCAGCACGCCCGGCGCGGTCAGCGCGACGAGGCAGCCGCCGAAGCCGCCGCCGGTCATCCGCACGCCGTACACGCCCTCGGTCTCCCCGATCTTCTCGACCAGCCGGTCGATCGCGGGCGTCGAGACGTCGAAGTCCTCCGCGAGCGACGCGTGGCTCTCGCGCATGAGCCGCCCGGCGAGCGGCAGGTCGCCCGCGGCCAGCGCCGCCGCGAACGACCGCACGCGCTCGTTCTCCGTCACGACGTGCCGGGCGCGGCGGCGGAGCAACGAGTCGTCCAGCCTCTCGACGTCGTCGAGCGTCGCCGACCCCAAAGGCCCGATGACGGCGGCGGCGCGCACGGTGTCCTCGCGGCGGTCGGCGTACTCCGACCCGGCCAGCTCGCGCGGCTGCCGCGAGTCGACCACCACGACCTCGGCGTCGGGCGGCAGGGGGACGTACGACACCCCGAGGGTCGCGAAGTCCACGACCATCGCGTGCCCCGCCCTGCCGAGCGCGGACGACATCTGGTCGAGCAGCCCGGACGGCAGCCCTACGGCGGCGTGCTCGGCCCGCTGGCACAGCGCGGCCAGCTCCATCGGCGTCCCCGAGAAGCCCAGGGCCAGCGCGAGCGAGAGCTCCAACGCCGCCGACGACGACAGCCCCGCCCCCACCGGCAACGTCGTCGAGACCGTCCCCACGCCGCCCGCCGGAGGCCGCAGCACGGACACGACGCCGGCGACGTAGCGCGCCCACGACGGTGTCACGGACGCCGGGTCGGCGCAGGCCAACGGCACCGACGCGGGCTCGGGGTGCCCCTCCGACACGAGGGACACGACGTCGCCTCCGCGGCGCAGGACGACGGACGTGCCAAGGTCGATGGCCATGGGGCACGCGAGCCCGCCGGCGTAGTCGGTGTGGTCGCCGATGAGGTTCACGCGCCCCGGCGCGAAGGCCCTGACCGTCTCGTCCACGCTGTCGCTCTACCCCCAGGAGTCACACCGAACGCGGTTCGCGCGAGGAAGCGAGGGTAGACGGCGATCATGGCGGAACGACCCTTCCTCGCCTGGCGGCAGCCGAGTCCCGTGCTCCCGCTCGTCCCTCCGTACGGCGGCCTCAAGGACCCCTGCGTGGTCCTGCACCGCGGCGTGTGGCACCTGTTCGCCACCGGCTGCAAGGACGGCTTCTGCTACGACGTCGTCCACGCGACCGCCCCCCGCCCCGAAGGCCCGTGGACCTGGCTCGCGCCGTCCGTCCTCGACGGCGGCGACGGGCCGAGCGCCTGCGCGCCCGGTGTCGTCTCCGACGGCGACCGCCTGCACCTGTACCTCCAGCAGGCCTACAACGAGCTCGGCGGCGACATCACGCACCTCGTCTCCGACGACGACGGCGCGACGTTCGTCTCGCGCGGCACCGCGCTGCGCAGCCACGCGGGCACGACCGAGGCGGGCGTCTACGACGCGCACCCCGGCGAGGTCGGCGGCACCAGGTACCTCGTCTACGCCGGCTTCGCGAGCGTCGGCGAGCCGGACCTCCACCTCGCCCGCGCCGCCACCTGGGACGGCGTGTGGGAGCGCCGCGGCGTGATCCTCGGCCACGACGACGTGCCGTGCCACAACCCGCGCGGCTGCGACGCGTACGAGTGGGGCCTCGAGGGCGGCCAGATCGCCGAGCTGCCCGACGGGCGCACGCTGCTGCTCGGCGTCTGCTTCCTGCCCGACGGCGAGCACGGCAGCCGCCAGCGCGCGATCCTCGCCGTCGCCGACCACCCCGAGGGCCCGTACGACTTCCTCGGGCCCGCGATCGAGCCGAGGGCCTACGGCAGGCCCGGCGAGAACGGCCACGGCTGCGTCGTCGTGCACGAGGGGCGCGTCTACCTGTACTTCCAGCACCGCGACGGCGAGGGCTCCCCGTGGACCCTCCACGTCTCGTCGGTCCCCGCGAGCGCGATCCCGCGGGAGACGCCGCTGGAGAGCGTCGCGTAGTAGTCGCCCTTGTGGGGTACGTGGGCGCCATGACGTTCCCCGCGGCTTCCCTCGGCACCTCCGGCCTCTCGATCTCGCGCGTCGGCTTCGGCGCCTGGGCCGTCGGGGGCGGCGGCTCCCGCTTCGGCTGGGGGAGCCAGGAGGACGACGACTCCGTCCGGGCGATCCGCCACGCCGTCGACCGCGGCGTGAACTGGGTCGACACCGCCGCGTTCTACGGCTACGGCCACTCGGAGGAGGTCGTCGGCCGCGCGCTCAAGGAGATGGGCAACGACCGGCCCCTCGTCTTCACGAAGTGCGGCCTGCGCTGGGACGACAACGGCGACCCGCACAACCGCATGGCGCCGGACTCGGTGCGCGAGGAGTGCGAGGCGTCCTTGCGTCGCCTCGGCGTCGACGTCATCGACCTCTACCAGGTGCACTGGCCGCCGACCGACGGCACGCCGCTGGAGGAGTACTGGGCGGTGATGGCCGAGCTGCGCGACAGCGGCAAGGTGCGCGCGATCGGCCTGTCCAACCACGACGTGAAGCAGCTCGAGCAGGCCGAGCAGGTCGCGCACGTCGACTCGCTGCAGCCGCCGTTCAGCCTCGTCTCGCGCGACGCCGCCGCGGACCTGATCCCGTGGTGCCAGGAGAACGGCACCGGCGTCATCGTCTACAGCCCGATGCAGTCGGGCCTGCTCTCCGGCGCGATGACGCAGGAGCGGATCGACAACCTCCCCGACGACGACTGGCGCAAGTCCAACCCCGACTTCACCGGCGAGGGCGGCAGGCGCAACCTCGCGCTCGCCGAGGCGCTGCGCCCGGTCGCGGACCGGCACGACGTGTCGTGCGCGGCCGTCGCGGTCGCGTGGACGCTCGCCTGGCGCGGCGTCACCGGCGCGATCGTCGGCGCGCGCACTCCCGAGCAGGTCGACGGCTGGATCGACGGTGCCGACCTCGCGCTGACCGCGCGCGACCTCGACGAGCTGACCGAGGCGGTGAAGCGCACCGGTGCGGGCAGCGGCCCCGCCGACCCCCGTACGACGGCGCACTCGTGACGACGATGCGCGCCGCCTACCTCCCCGGAGGCAGGCGGGTGGACCTCCGCGACGTCCCCGTCCCCGAGCCCGGCCCGGGCCAGCTCCTGCTGAAGATGGGCGCGTCCACGATCTGCGGCTCCGACCTGCGCGCGATCTACCGCGAGCACCTCGGCGTCGGCGCGGAGGCGTACCAGGGCGTGATCGGCGGCCACGAGCCGTGCGGGCAGGTCGTACGCCGCGGTCCCGGCGTGACGGCGTTCGCCGAGGGCGACCGCGTCGTCGTCTACCACATCGCAGGCTGCGGCTCGTGCCCCGACTGCATGGCCGGCTACGACATCTCCTGCCAGCGCCCCGAACGCGCCGCCTACGGCTGGCAGCGCGACGGCGGCCACGCGGAGTACATCCTGGTCGAGGAACGCAGCCTCGTCCCGCTGCCCGACGACCTGTCGTACCTCGACGGGGCGAGCGTCGCGTGCAGCGTCGGCACGGCGTACGAGGCGCTGTGCCGCGTCGACGTCGGCGGCCGCGACACCACGCTCGTCACCGGGCTCGGGCCGGTCGGCCTCGCCGCCGGGCTGCTCGCCAAGAAGATGGGCGCGACGTGCGTCATCGGCGTGGACATCGCCGAGGAACGCCGCGCGCTGGCCCGCGAGGTCGGCGCCGTGGACGAGGCGATCCCTGCCGAGGACGCCGTCGCCGAGATCAAGCGGCTCACGCAAGGCCACGGCTGCGAGACCGCGATCGACTGCTCGGGGTCGCCGCAGGGACGGGTCACCGCGATCGACGGCGCCCGCCGCTGGGGGCGCGTCGCGATGGTCGGCGAGGGCGGCCGTCTGGACGTCGACGTGAGCCACCAGGTGATCCACCGCAACCTCACGATCCTCGGCTCGTGGGTCACGAGCCGGTGGCGTACCGCCGAGCTGCTCGAACGCCTCGTAAGGTGGCGCCTGCACCCCGAGGTGCTCGTGACCCATCAGTTCCCGCTCGACCGAGTGGCGGAGGCGTACGAGGTGGCCGACAGCGGCGTGGCAGGCAAGGTGGCAGTGACGCAGTGACCCCGCTCTCCTTCGACGAGTACGGGGTGGCGTCGCTCGACGGCGTGTGGGACTTCCACGCGGGCGACGCGCAGGACCCGCAGCCGATCACCGTTCCCGGGCTCTGGGAGGCGCAGGGCCACCTCGAGCTCGACGGCGTGGCGACGTACTGCCGCCGCTTCGCCGTCGAGGACACCGGCGGGCACTGGACGCTGACGTTCGGCGCGGTCATGGACATCGCCGAGGTGTGGCTCAACGGCACGCACCTCGGCATGCACGACAGCCCGTTCACGCCGTTCTCGTTCCCCGTCGACGTGCGCGCCGACAACGAGCTCAAGGTCCGCGTCTACGACCCCGCGCTGGACGACCCCGAGCACATCCGCCTCCCGCACGGGAAGCAGGGCTGGGCCAACAACCACTTCCCGAGCCGCCCCAGCCTCTACATGACCTACGGCGGCATCTGGCTGCCCGTGACGCTGCGGCGGCACGGTCCCGTCGTCGTGGAGGACGTGTTCGTCAACGGCGACCCGGACGACCTGCGGGTGCGCGTCGAGCTGGTCAACCGCACGGACGCGCCGGTCACGACGCGTCTCGGCACTCGCGTCGTCAACCGCGCGAACGACCGCGAGGTCACCCTCGCGGCTGGCGCGTCGGAGGTCGTGGAGGTGGCGTTCGGCGCGGTCGCCGCGAAGCGCTGGCACCCCGGCTCCCCCAACCTCTACACGGCCCTGGTCGACGCCACCATCGACGGCGAGCTGAGCGACGCGAAGCGCGTGCGGTTCGGCCTGCGGACCATCCGCATCGAGGGCACGACGCTGCTCGTCAACGACGAGCCGTACCGGATGAAGTCGGTGCTCGTGCAGGGCTTCACGGCCGACCGGCTCTACGCCGAGGGCACCCGCGAGGAGATCGAGGCGGAGGTACGCGCCGCCGCCGCGATGGGCTTCAACACGCTGCGGCTGCACATCAAGGCGTTCGACCCCGTGTACCTCGACGTCTGCGACGAGCTCGGCATGCTGCTCGAGTGCGACCTGCCGGTCGCCGAGCCGATCGACCACGAGGACATGGGCTCGGACACCGAGACCGCGCGCGCCTGCCTGCGCGCCATCAGGGAGCAGGTGCGGCGCGACCGCAACCACCCGTCGATCATCCTGTGGTCCGCGATGAACGAGCTGACGCTCGACCGCGAGGGCGCGCACTACTGGGACAACTACGAGGAGTTCGCGCGCACGCTCTACGCCGCCGTCGTGGAGATGGACCCGACCCGGCCGTGCATCGAGAACGAGTGGGTCGAGCCCGAGCCCGAGCGCGTCTTCTGCTCGCCGATCCTCACCGCGCACTGGTACGGCCGGCTGCACGCCGACTACCTCGACAAGATCGAGCGGGAGTCCGCGCGCTGGCGCGACGTCGGCAAGCCGCTCTACATCAGCGAGTACGGCGACTGGGGCCTGCCGCAGATGCCGTACCTGCCGGACGCGCCGTTCTGGGACACCCACGACGTCTACGCCACCGGGCTCGCGGCGTCGCTGTGGCCCAGCAGCATCGCGCGGTTCGTGACGGAGACGCAGCGCTACCAGGGCCTGTCCGACCGGCTGCAGACCGAGGTGTTCCGCAGGCACGACCACATCGGCGGCTACTGCCTCACCGAGCTGACCGACGTGCCGCACGAGCTCAACGGCCTGCTCGACCTCTACCGCAACCCCAAGCCACTCGCGATCGCCGAGGTCGCGCGGTCCAACCAGACGGTCCTCCCGATGCTGGAGCTGGACTCGCTCGTGGTGCGCGCGGGCGAGTTCCTGACCGCGCCGCTGCACGTGAGCAACGACGGGCCGGCGCTGGACGACGTGACGGTCGAGGTGCGTTTCGGCGACACGCCCGGCTCGATCCCGTCCGAGGACCTCGCCGCGCACGACGCGACGGACCTGTCGGAGGGCAAGCTGCTCGCGCGCTTCGACGAGTCGTCGTGGGGCACGCGCATCGGCACCGTCGAGGGCTACCGCGCGGCGCGCCACGGCGAGGTGACGATCGCCGCGCCCGAGGTGCGCGGCAGCCACGACCTCGTCGTGCGGCTGCGCTCGGGCGGGCGGCTCGTCAGCGAGAACCGCTACCCCATCCACGTCGTCGTCGCCGAGCCCGCGCCGTACGACGTCCGCGTCGCCGGCGAGGGGGCGACGGCCGGCGCGCTCGCCGCCGTGGGCGCGCGGGTCGGCGCGACCGGGCCGACGTTCGTGCCGGAGCTCGGCCTGACGCCTGACCTGACCGAGGACCTGCTGGCCCGCCTCCACGACGGCGAGACCGTCGTCGTCCTGGCGCAGCGCGCCGACGCGGGGCCGCACTACCCGGTGCCCGCCGAGATCGTGGACGTCGAGACCGTGTGGGGCTCGACGGTGTTCCACTTCACGACCGACATGGGGTCGCTGCCGTCGCTGCCCCGGCGTGCCGTCCTCGTCGCGGAGGACTCCACGATCCAGGCCAACGCGATCGTCGTGCGCCTCGGCGGCGAGGCGTGGCCCGACGTTCCGGAGGTCATCGCGTACAAGCCCGCGCCGAACGCCGTCACCGGCCGCATCGTCGGCTCGCACCGCGTCGGGCCGGGCCGGCTCATCGTGTGCCAGTACCGCCTGGTCGAGCCCGCGCTGCGCGGCGACGCGGCGGCGTGCGCGGTCCTCGGCGACCTCGTACGCCTGGCCGCCGACCCGCCGCCGCGGATGACGCACGAGCGCGTCACCAAGGAGGACGGCCGCAACGTGACGTTCTACTCGTGGGAGACGGTGTGAGCGGCGCGACGAGCGGCGAGCGGCGGCGCAACCCCACGGCCGACGAGTGGACGACGTTCGCGACGCACCGGCAGGACAGGACGTTCCTGCCGCCCGCCGAGCACTGCCCGCTCTGCCCGACGCGCGACCCCGAGCACCCGACGGAGATCCCGCGCGAGTCCTACGACTTCGTCGTCTTCGACAACAAGTTCCCCTCGCTCGTCCCCGACGCGCCGATGCCGTCCACGCCGGCGGGCGGCGTGTACGACGTCGCGCCCGCCGCCGGCGCGACCGAGGTCGTCGTCTACTCCGACGACCACGACCTGAAGGTCGCGGACATGCCGGTCGAGCGGATCGCGCGCCTGGTCGACGTGTGGGCCGACCGCTACGCCGAGCTCGGCAAGCGCGAGGAGGTCAAGTACGTCTTCGTGTTCGAGAACAAGGGCGAGGCGATGGGCGTCACGCTGCACCACCCGCACGGGCAGGTGTACGCCTACCCCGAGATCCCGCCCCGGCCGATGCGCGAGCTGACCGCCGCGCTCGACCACTTCGCGAGGCACGAGACGTGCGTGTGGTGCGACGTCGTCGCGCGCGAGCGCGTCGACGGCGTGCGGGTCGTCGTCGCCAACGAGAGCGTGGTGGCGTTCGTGCCGTACTGGGCGCGCTACCCGTACGAGGTCCACGTCACGATGCGCAGGCACGCCGCGTCGCTGCTCGACGTCACCGCGCCGGAGCGCGTCGCGCTGGCGGAGGTGCTCAAGGCCGTGCTGCGCGCGTACGACGGCCTCTTCGGCTTCCCGATGCCGTACGTCATGTCGATGCACCAGGCGCCGACCGACGACGGCGAGTGGCAGCACGTGTCGCACCTGCACCTGGAGCTGACGCCCCCGCACCGCACGGCCACGAAGCTCAAGTACCTCGCCGGGTCCGAGCTGGGCGGCGGCGCGTTCATCAACGACACCGTCCCCGAGGACACCGCGGCCGAGCTGCGCCGGGCGCTCGCGGGGCTCGAAGGGCCCGAGTGATCCTCGACGCGCTCGACCTCGACGCCCTCGTCCTGCGGCGTCCCGGCAACGTCGCGTGGTGGTCCGGCGGAGGGCGTACGCACATCCTCGCCACGCCCGAGGTCGGCGTCGCCGCGCTGGTGATCCGCCGCGACGGCGTCGAGGTCGTGACGGCGGTCAACGAGGCGCCGCGCCTGCGCGCGGAGGAGCTGCCCGACGACGCGCTGCTCGCCCGGCTCGGCGGCGGCACCGTCACCTGGACCGTCCTCCCGTGGGCGGACCCGCTCGCCCTCCCCACCGGCGACCGCATAGGCGCCGACGGCCCCCTGCCCGGCGCCCGCGACGTGTCGGCCGAGGTCGAGGCCGCGCGCCGCTCGCTGTCATCGCATGCCGTCGAGCAGTACCGCTCGGTCGGCCGCCGCGCCGCCGAGGCGATGACCGACGCCGCCCTGTCCCTCACCCCGGCCATGACCGAGCACGCGGCCGCCGCCGCGGTCGGCGGGGCGCTGCTCGGACGCGGCCTCGACCCCGTCGTCCTGCTCGTCTCCGGCGGCTCGCGCGTGGGCGTGCACCGCCACCCGCTGCCGACGGACGCGCCCGTCGGCGACCTCGTGATGCTCGTCGCCTGCGCGCGGGGACACGGCCTGATCGCGAACCTCACCCGCTTCGTCTCCTTCGGCCGCGTCCCGCCCGGCTACGACCGGCTGCTCGGCGTCGAGGCGGCGTTCCTCGACGCGACGGTGCCGGGCGCGCGGGTGGGCGACGTGTTCAGCGCGGGGACGGCGGCGTACGGCGACGACGAGTGGACCCTGCACCACCAGGGCGGCCCCACCGGCTACGAGTCCCGCGACCACCTCGCGACGGCCGCCTGCGACGAGCTGGTGGAGCCGTGGCAGGCGTTCGCGTGGAACCCGTCGATCCCCTCGCTCAAGATCGAGGACACCGTGCTGGCCACGCCTGACGGGCTCGACGTGCTCACCGTCGACGAGCGCTGGCCCACGGTGGTGGCGCAAGGGCGCCAACGGCCGGCGTTGCTGGAACGTTAGGGAATCTTCGTTGCGGGTAGGGCGGAATGCAGTACGGATCCGCCTCAGCATCCCGGCGGGTCCTCTTCGACATCGAAGGATCCTGCGTTGGATGAGCTCGTCGTCCTGTCCCACCTCCGCTGGGACTGGGTCTTCCAGCGCCCGCAGCACCTGATCTCCCGGATCGGTCGCGGGCGCCGTACGTGGTTCGTGGAGGAGCCGGTGCCGACCGCCGGCATCGAGGAGCCGCGCCTCGTCACCGTCGACGCGGACGTCGTGACGCGCGTCTGGCTCGAGGTGCCGGGCGAGCCCGGCACGCACGTCGGCTTCAACGACCCGCGCGCAGCGTCGTACTTCGAGCGGCTGACCGGGCTGATCGGCCTGCCGTCGGACGCGCGCGACGTGTGGCTGTACACGCCGATGGCGCTCGACCTCGCGCTCGCGCTGATGCCGCGGCTGTTCGTGTACGACGTCATGGACGACCTGTCGTCGTTCGCGGGCGCGCCGCCGGAGCTGCTGCTGCGCGAGCGCCAGTCGCTGCAGGAGGCGTCGGTGGTGTTCACCGGCGGACGTTCGATCCACCGGGGCGTCGAGGGCCACAACCCGCGGACGTACCTGTTCCCGAGCGGCGTGGACGTCGAGCACTACGCGCCCGCCCGCACGCTGCGCCCGTCCCACCGCGAGCGCCACGTCGCGGGCTACGTCGGCGTCATCGACGAGCGCATCGACCTCGGCCTCGTCCGCGACCTCGCCCGCGCGCTGCCCGGCTGGGAGATCCAGATGGTCGGGCCCGTCTGCAAGATCGACGAGTCGTGGCTGCCGCAGGCGCCGAACATCGCCTACCTCGGCAAGCAGCCGTACGAGAAGCTGCCCGACGTCATGGCCGGCTTCGACGTCGCGCTGATGCCGTTCGCGCTGAACGACGCGACCCGCTCGATCAGCCCGACGAAGACGCTGGAGTACCTCGCCGCCGGCCTCCCTGTCGTGTCGACGCGGGTGCCCGACGTCGTGTCGGACTTCAGTGCGTTCGTGCAGCTCGAGGACGACGGCGAGGGCTTCGCGCGGGCGTGCCGCAACGTGCGCCGCCACGACGTCGCCGCGCGCGACGCGCGGCTCGCGCCGGTGCTGGCGCGCTACCGCTGGGACTGGATCGCCGACCGGATGCAGCGGCACATGGAGGACGTGCTCTCGGGCGCGGCTGCGGTCGAGCAGGAGACGGCGTGACCATGGACAACCCCCGCATCGTCGTCATCGGGGCCGGCCCGACCGGCCTCGGCGCCGGGTACCGGCTCAACGAGCTCGGCTACGACGACTGGGTGATCCTCGAGGCGAACGACTGCGTCGGCGGCCTCGCGACGTCGTTCACCTCGGAGAACGGCTTCACCTACGACGTGGGCGGCCACGTCATGTTCAGCCACTACAAGTACTACGACGACCTCGTCGAGCGGCTGATGGGCTCGGAGTACACCGAGCTCAAGCGCGAGGCGTGGGTGTGGATGGAGGACCGCTTCATCCCGTACCCGTTCCAGAACAACATCGGCGGGCTGTCGCCGGAGACGACGTTCGAGTGCCTGGTCGGCGCGATCAAGGCGCGGTACGAGGCGTCGGGCGCGTCGCCTTCGAACTTCCGCGAGTGGGTCCTCGCCACCATGGGCGAGGGCATCGCGAAGCACTTCATGCTGCCGTACAACTTCAAGGTCTGGGCCACGCCGCCGGAGCTCATGAACTTCGTCTGGATCGGCGAGCGCGTCGCCGTCGTGGACGTCGAGGACCTGCTCAAGAACGTGCTCTTCGAGAAGCCCGAGACGACGTGGGGGCCCAACTCCACGTTCAAGTACCCGCTGCGCGGCGGCACCGGCTTCCTCTACGAGGGCATGAAGAGGTTCGTCGAGCACAAGCTAGAGCTCAACACCACCGTCGCCTCGGTCGACCCCGTCGCGAAGGTCGTGCGGACGACCGACGGCCGCGAGTGGCCGTACGACGTGCTGCTCAACACCATGCCGTTGAACCGCCTCGTCCAGCACATGGAGTCGGTGCCGTCCGCGGTGCAGTCGGCGGTCGGCGACCTCGTGTGGAGCGGCTCGCACATCGTCGGCATCGGCGTCGACCGCCCCGCGATGTCGAACAAGAACTGGATCTACTTCCCCGAGCCGGACGTGCCGTTCTACCGGGTCACGTACCTGTCGAACTACTCGCCCTACCTCACCGCCAACCCGGACCAGACGATCTTCCTGACGGAGACGTCGCGGTCGACGTTCAAGCCGGAGGCGGCGGACACCATCGTCGACCGCGTCATCGACGGCCTCTGCTCGACCGGGCTCATGGAGGAGTCGGACCGCGACCTCGTCGTGGACCGCTGGCTGTGCTCGCCGGACATGAGCTACCCCGTGCCGTCGGTCGGGCGGGACGAGGCGCTCGGGACCATCCAGCCGTGGCTGCGTTCGCAGGACATCTGGTCGCGCGGGCGCTTCGGCGGGTGGCTCTACGAGATCGGCAACATGGACCACTCGGCCATGCAGGGCGTGGAGTTCGTCAACGCCGTGCTGCACGGCGAGCCCGAGAACGTCTGGATCCCGCGCGGCGAGGGCGAGGCGGGCGCGGGCATACGCTGACCGTGTGATCGTCGACCACGTCACGTACGTCGTCCTCGACGGCGAGGAGACGGCGGCACGCTTCCGCGACGAGCACGGGCTCTCGTCGTTCGCCGGGGGGTACCTGCCGCACCTGGGCGCGCGGTCGTGGTCGGCGCCGTTGCGGCCGCCGCAGTACGTCGAGTGGCTGCAGATCGACGACCCGTCGATCGCGGCGCGCATCCCCACAGGACGGCGCGCGCTGGAGTGGGTCGAGCGCGGCGGCGGGCTGACGGCGTGGACCGTGCTCGTGGACGACGTCGAGGCGGCGTCGGCACGCGTGGGCATCCCGGTGTTCGAGGGCGCGACGACCGTCGTGAGCGGCGCCGTGCGGCGGTGGTTCACGGTGACGCGCGACCTCGACGTGCCCGTGCTGATCGCGTACGACGACCCGGACGGCTCGCGTCGCGGGCGGTGGCAGGCGGCGTACGAGGGCATCGGCCACACCAACATGCCCGGCGGCTTCACGCGCATCGAGGTCGGCAACGACCGCGCCGAGCTCGAGGCCTGGCTCGGCCCGCACGACCTTCCGCTGGACTACGTCGCGGGCCCGCCCGGCGTCCTCGCCGTCGACGTCGAGACCGCGAACGGCACCATCACCCTCCGCTAGCAGGCACGGCGGCTACGGCCGCCAGGGGCCAAGGGACGCGATCTCGGGCCCTGGCGTGGGGTACGGCAGTCCGAGGTCGTCGCAGGCCCAGCGCAGCGTCGCCCACGCCTCGCGGCGCAGCGTCTCGACCAGGCGCGGCATGGACTCCGGCGGGTCGTTGACGACGTGCCACGTGGCGAAGCCCGCGAGCAACGCCGCCCACTCCGGCGCGTCCCGCAGCACCCGGCCGCCCGGGTGTCCGGCCGAGCGGACGCCGGCCTCGCCGTGCGCGCGCAGGAACGTCGCGTTGGCGCGCGCGGCGCCCCACCAGTCCACGATCACCGCGCCGCGGTCGTCGTCGCGGCACCAGTTCTGCAGCCACAGGTCGGGGTGCACGAGCGCGTCGCCCGCGAGGTCGGCGACGTCGGCCTCGACGAGCGCGGGGAGGTGGCGCAGCCACGCCTCGTCCACGAGCCCGGTACGCAGCAGCCGCCCGGGATCGGCCGCGAGCACCGCCCAGCGGTGCGTCATCTCCAACGACCCGAGACCCTCGGGCACGGGGGCGGCTTCGAGCTCGTCGAACGCCGCGACCAGCAGGTCGCAGTCGGCGTCGGTGACGGGCGTGCCCCAGCGCGCGTGCGACAGATCCTCGATGACGAGCACGTCGGCGGCGTGCGCGAGCAGCCGCGGCAGGCACCTCGCCGAGACGGTCGAGTAGACCAGTACCTCGTCGGCGACCGACCACCCCGTCTTGACGAACGCCGTGCCGCCGTCGGCGAAGCGGACCAGGAAGCGCCGCCCCGGCGAGTAGCCGCCCTCGTCCACCGGCGTCCACGAGACGGGCTCGCGCCCGGTCACCTCGAGGAGGACGTCGCGCACGCGCCACAGCGTTTCACGCCCACGCCCCCGGGCACCCGCAACAGGGACGACGAGAGAGCACCCGAGGGAGACGGACGACCATGGCCAACCGCGACGGCATCGAGGTCCTCAAGGACGAGCACCGCCGGATGATCGAGCTGTTCCAGCAGATCGAGGAGACGCCGATCGCCGACGGCGACAGGCGCAAGGCGGTGTTCGAGCAGGTGTCGACCGCGCTGTCGGTCCACGCGATCGCCGAGGAGGAGCTGCTCTACCCGCTGATGCGCCGCGAGATCCCGGACGGCGACGCGCTGGTCGAGCACGCGCTCGACGAGCACCAGACCGTCAAGGAGGCGCTCGCGCGGCTGGAGAAGATGAGCGGCGACAACCTCGACTTCGAGTCCGAGCTGCGGACGCTGACGGCGAACGTCCGCGAGCACATCGAGGAGGAGGAGGGCGAGCTCCTCCCGCTGCTGAAGCAGCACGTGGACCAGAAGACGCTCGACGCGCTCGGCCCGCAGCTCGAGGCCGCCGAGGCGATGGCGCCGACCCGCCCACACCCGAACGCCCCGAACACCCCTCCCGGCAACGTCCTCGCCGGCGCCGGCGCGATGATCGTGGACAAGGCGCGCGACATCGTGCAGGGGCGTGGCAAGGAATGAGCCGTCCGCTCGACGGGCGCGTCGTGGTCCTCCTCGGCGCGTCCTCCGGCATCGGCCGCGCGGCGGCGATGCGGTTCGCCCGCGAGGGCGCCCGCGTCGTCGTCGCGGCGCGCGGCAAGACCGCGCTCGACACGGTCGTCTCCGACATCGCCCGGGACGGCGGCACCGCGACCGCGGTCCTGTGCGACGCAGGCGTGCGCGAGGACGTCGAGGGCCTCGCGCGGCAGGCGGTGGAGACGTACGGCCGCATCGACGTGTGGTGCAACGTCGTCGGCATCGCGACCTACGGGACGTTCGAGCAGACGCCGGTCGAGGACTTCGAGCGCGTCATGCGGGTGAACTTCACCTCGCACGTGTGGGCGGCGCACGCGGCGCTGCCGTACCTGCGCGAGTCGGCGGGCACGCTGATCGGCGTCTCGTCGATCCTCGGCGTGCGGGCGGCGCCGTTGCTGACGTCGTACAGCGCGTCGAAGTTCGCGCTGCGCGGCTTCTACGACGCGCTGCGCCAGGACCTGCGCGTGGAGGGCGTGCCGGTCGCGGTGACCACGATCCTGCCGTCCTCGATCGACACGCCGTTCTTCGTGCACGCGCGCTCGCGGCTCGGCACGCGGCCGCAGCCGATCCCGCCCGTCTACGACCCGGACGCCGTCGCCGCCGCGATCGTGCGCGCCGCCAGGCGGCCGACGCGCGAGGTCGTCGTGGGCGCCGCGGGCGTCGGCCTGGTGGCGTTGCAGCGGTTCGCCCCGGCGGTCTCGGACCTGCTCGCGAAGCCGCTCGCGGCGATGCAGCGCGACGAGAGGCCCGCCACCGGGCACGACTCGCTCGACGAGCCGTTCGACGGCGTGGGGGCGGTACGCGGCGGCTGGCGTGGGCATGTCTCCTCCACGAGCGCGTACACGGCCCTGGTGGGCCAGCGGCCCTGGGTGACCAGGGCGCTCGTGACCGGCGCGGGCGTGCTCGCGTACCGACGACTGCGGAGGTGTCCGTGACGAAGCGGGTTGGCGACTACGTCCTCGAGCCCGACGGCGACGTCGTGCGCGTCGGCCGCGACGAGGGCGGCGAGGTGTGCTGGCTGGAGCCGCTGCCGGTGTCCGCGCTGCCGGAGGACTGGGAGAACGCCGACGACGAGCGCCTGCTCGCCGCGGTGCGCGGCGTCGAGACCGCCGTCAACAACCGGGGCGGCTGAGCGTTGCGGCGTGCCGTGCCGTGGATCGCGGTCGTCCTCGTGGCCGTGGGGCTCGTCGGGGCGGGCGCGTTGCTCGCGGGCCCCGCGCGGGGCGCGCGCGGGGACGTCGCCGCGATGCAGGACGACGTCGCGGCGCAGCGCGCGCTGATCGAGCGCCAGCTCGGCGTCGTGGAGACGCAGCTCGCGGCGCAGCGCGAGCAGCTCGCCGTGTCGAAGGACCAGCTCGCGACCGCGAAGGAGCAGCGCGACATCGCGCGGCGCCAGCTCGGGCTCACCGAGGAGTCGCTACGGCTCCAGCGCCGGCTCGTGGAGATCGGCGAGCAGATCCTCGCGCAGGTGCGCGAGATCAACCGCAAGACCCCGAACACCCCACCCGCTCCCGTTGGAGGACTGAGATGACGAAGCCGCAGCAGAACGAGCTGCGCCGCAGCGGCAAGGGCGCGACCGACCAGGACAGCGCCAAGATCAAGCCCGACCTCGAGGGCACGCCCGGCACCAACGAGATCGGCGGCTCCGTTCCCGAGGGCAACCAGCCCGGCTGGATGGCGCGCTCGGACGGCCCGGCGAAGAACTACCCGGACAAGGAGCGTTCGTGACCGAGGCCGGCGTCACCCCGAACCCGGAGAAGGACCCCGACGACTGGGTCACCGGCGACGAGCCGATGACGGGCCCGCAGGCGTCGTACCTCGGCACGCTCGCGCAGGAGGCGGGCGTCGAGGTGCCCGAGGGCCTGTCCAAGGCCGACGCCAGCAGGCTGATCGACGAGCTCCAGGAGAAGACCGGCCGCGGCGCCTGACCCGCACATGACGAAGCCCCCGCTCAGGCGAGCGGGGGCTTCGTCGTGGGGCTAGCGGCGCTCGTCCCATGACGAAGCCCCCGCTCAGGCGAGCGGGGGCTTCGTCGTGGGGCTAGCGGCGCTCGTCGTTCGGGATGTTGGTGCCGGGGATGCGGTCGACGCGGCCGGCGCTGCTGACGCGCTCCGACGTGAGGCCGCCCTCGTCCTGGAACGCCTCGGCCTGCGTCGCCTCGTCCGCGACGCGGATGCCGTAGTGGTACGACATCTTGCCGCCGAGCCACCCGGAGACGCCGAGCACCGCGAGGGCGACGACGGAGACGGCGATGAGGCCGGTCGGGACCTCGGGGTCGTCGCTGCCGAGCCGCGCGAGGAACGACGCGCCGAGGGTCAGCACGACGAGCAGGTTCAGGACCATGTGCGTCGTCGCGACGCGGTTGGCCTTGGTGCGCTTCGCGATCTGGCCGTAGTCCATGAAGCCGAAGACCGCCGCGACCAGCGCGCCCGCGAGGCCGAGGCCGTACATGACGGTGGCCGCGCGCGCGTAGCCGGCGCCGTTCTCCGCCGTCCGCGACACGACGTCGAGGACGAGCGCGCCGATCCACGCGCCGATCGGGACGGGGACGACGGTCGCGTGGAACGGGTGGCCGTAGGGGCCTGCCGCGACCGAGGCGGGAGTCTTCGCCCGCTGCTGTGCCAGGTTCGCCATCGAGTGCCTCCGCGAGAGTCCGTGTGGCCAGGGAGATACCCGCTCGATACGTGACAGAACGTTCCCCGCTACCGTACGGCGCCATGAACCGCTCCCCGCGCCTGTTCGGTTCGCTCGTCGGCATCGTCTCCGGATGGGCCGTGGGCACCGCGATCTACCACATGCTGCTCACCGGCTCGTGCTCGACGCCGCCGGGGCCGGGTGAGGTCGCCTGCCCGCCGGAGATGATCCAGCACGCCCTCTACATGACCGGCGGCATCATCGGCGGCATCGTCGGCACCGCGCTCGGCGGGTCGTGGCTCGCGTTCGGGGCGCTGTTCACGGGCATCGGGCTCGGCGGCGTCCTCGCGGGGCTCCAGCCGGTCGAGCAGGGCGGGCAGAGGTGGTTCATCTTCTTCGGCGCGTGCTTCCTGCTGACGCCGGCCATCGGCATCGTGTCGCTGCCGTTCGTCGGCCTCCGCAGGATGCGGGCGAGGCAGCTCATGGAGAACGGCATGCAGGGCGTCGGCACGCTGCTGTCCATCGAGGGCACCGGCATGCTGATCAACAACAACCCGCGCGTGCGGATGCGCTTCCGCATCGACCCGGTCGGCGAGGTGATGGCGCCGTTCGAGGCGACGAAGACCGCGACGGTCAACCGGTTCGACGTGCCGAAGGTCGGCGACAGCTACCCGGTGTGGTTCGACCGCGACGACCCGCAGGACTTCGTGTTCGCGACCGGGCAGGGCGCCGCCGCGTCGGCGAGCCAGAGCCCGCTACGGCGGATCGTCGAGGCGGCGAAGCAGGGCGCGCAGCCGACCGCGATGCCGTCGATGGACGTCGTGCGCGAGCTGAACACGCTCAACGAGCTGCGGCTCACCGGCAAGATCAGCGCGGACGAGTTCGCGCGGAGGACGTCCGACATCATCAACGCGCCGACGGCATGACGGCCGAGGACCCGGACGCGTCGCGGGTGCCGCAGATCCTTGCGGTGGTGTCGTTCGTGCTGCTGGCCTTCAGCTTCTACGGGATGACGACCGCGCGGTCGGGCGTCGACGTGGTGGCGTTCGCCGCCGGGCTGCTGCTCGCGATCGCGGCGGTGTCGGGCCAGGCGTGGGAGGCGTTCGGCGGGGCGTTCGCGGCCGTCGGGATCGGCGCGGCACTCTCCGGTCTCTCGCCCGAGCGCCGCGGGCTGCTCGTCCTGGCGGGGCTGTTCCTGCCGACGGGGCTCTACCACGCGTGGGTCCCGCTGCGCGCGCGGATGCGGGCCCGCTGATGCACCCGAACACGCAACGCGTCGTCGCCGCGCTGCGCGCCGCCGGGTGCGACGCCGAGGTGGTCGAGCTGACCGAGCCGGCGCGCACGGCGGCCGAGGCGGCGGCGCTCGTCGGCGTGACGGTCGGCCAGATCGCGAACAGCCTGGTCTTCACCGCCGACGGCGAGCCGATCCTCGTGATGACGAGCGGCGCGAACCGCGTCGACACCGCCGCCCTCGGCGAACGACTCGGCGCCACGATCGCGCGCGCCGACGCGGACGCCGTACGGGCCGCGACCGGCTTCCCCATCGGCGGCGTCGCGCCGGTCGGGCACACGACGCCGCTGCGCGTCCTCGTCGACGAGGACCTGCTCGGCTACGACGCCATCTGGGCCGCCGCGGGAACGCCGCACACGGTGTTCCCGACGAGCGGCGCCGAGCTGCTACGCGTGACCGGCGGCACGCCGGTGCGTGTGACGGCGTAGCAGCACCGCGAGCGTCGCGGCCGCGACGGCCGCGAGCGGCCAGCCGAGACCACCGGTGGCCGGCGTGCGGCCGGGGCCGTTGCCGCCGCCACCGCCGGGGCCGTTGCCGCCGCCCGAGCCCTTGCCGGGATTGGGCAGGCCGGGCAGCGGCGTGCCGGAGCCGAGCGTGAAGTCGAACGCCGCCGTCCCGTCGACCGGGTACAGGAAGCCCTGCAGCTCGTTCGCCGAGACGTTCGCCATCGTGAACACCGTGCCGCCGAAGAAGCGCGCGCCGTCGGTCGCCTCGACCAGCGTCGGGCGGCCGTGCTCGTCGAGCGGTCCCAGGCCCTTGAGCACGTCGCGCGGGGCGCTCATGCGGATGACGCCGGCGTCGGCGTTGACGGTGATCGGCACCTCGTTGGTGCCGGGGTAGGTGATGCACTTCGGCTCGACGCTCGTGCCGAGGCAGGTCACCGACGCGCCGACGAAGTCGTCGAAGCCGCCGCGGAAGCCGCGGGCCGGGTCCCAGTTCACCGACAGCGACGCGGGCTGGTAGCCGTTGACCCACCGGAACGCCCAGACGAGCGACTGCGCGCCCGCGCCGGTCAGCGCGTCCTGCAACGCCGCCGCCGACAGGTCGCGCACGTGGATGTCGACCGTGAAGCCGCCGTTGTCGACCTTCTCGCCGGTCTCGTGGTCGACCTGCGGGCCGACGGTGACCGACGTGACGTCGAGCGCCGCGCGGTTGGTCCGCGACGCGGGCGGCGGCGC
Source organism: Frankiaceae bacterium (assembly GCA_035940575.1). Lineage (GTDB taxonomy): Bacteria > Actinomycetota > Actinomycetes > BP-191 > BP-191 > BP-191. The sequence continues at coordinate 25,655 of DASZER010000014.1, forward strand.
GGCGGGGACGGTCAGCGACGAGATGGAGTACGGCGCCTGCGCGTCGTCCTCCGGGTCGTCGGAGGACGTGCGCACGACCAGGCGGCGCGGCGCGAGCGCCGTGCCGAGGTTGGAGACGCCGGAGTTCTGCACGAGCACGTGCGGGATCGCGACGGGGCCGCCGGCCGAGTCGGGCGTCTTGGCGGTCTCGTCGTAGACGATGACGAGGCGGCCGTTCGTCGGGTCGAGCGCCATCGCGAAGAAGTCGGCGAGGCTGCGGTCGCCGCCCGCGACGCAGGCGAGGCCCGACAGGCAGACCTGGTCGTAGTGCAGCGGGTGGGTCGTCGCCTTGACCTGCTCGAACGACGGAGACGCGCTCATCGCGTCGGTGGCCTGCGCGACGTAGACGTCCCACGGGCCCTTGAAGTCGGCGGAGTCGGCGACGCCGTCGGACGTCGAGCCGTACCACGCGATCGCGACGTGGCCGGGCTTGCCGGACGCTACGAGCCACGGGAACACGATCGTGTTGACCGGCGGCGCGTCGACGCGGACCGGCGCGGCCCAGCCGGGGTTCGTGTCCTCGGCCTCGCACGCGGTCAGCTTCGACGCGTCGAGCCAGGAGTACATGACGCGGAAGCCGTCGGGCTCGCTCTCGTGCTTCTCCCCCCAGCTCGCGTAGACGTTGCCGTCGCGGTCGTGGTCGGCGACGACGAAGCCGTTCGAGGGGTCGTTCTCGGTCTCGGCGATGAGGCAGCTCTGCCAGGTGTCGCCCTTGTCGAGCGAGAGGGCGAGGTAGACGTTGTTGCCGCGGTTGTAGCCGAAGTAGACGTAGCCCTTCTCCGGGATCGACCTGATCGGGCCGGGGAAGTCGGGGTTCTCGGCCGCGGTCTTCTTCGCCGCGGGGCCGCAGGGGCCGTAGCCGGTCCAGGTGAGGCCGCCGTCGGTGGACTTCTGCACGACCGTCGCGCGCGGCTCGAGGTCGTTGTAGATGAGGAAGACCGTCTTGTCGTCGAGGAACGTCGTCCACTGCCGGTCGGTCACGCCCGAGCAGGTCGTCGGCGTCGCGGCGAACGACGCGCCGTAGTCGGTGCTCACGGCCGTCGTGAAGTCGGCGTCGGCGAGGCCGATGTAGGACAGCGTGTAGGTGTCCTGGGCGTTCTTCTCCTTGCCCGTCGCGAGGTAGCAGTCGCCGCCGCCGCGGTCGGCGAGCTGGCCGCGCGGCGGCGTGCCGAGCAGGGGGTACTGGTCGCCGCCGTCGGTCGACACCTGCGCGTAGTCGGCGCCGGTCGTGAAGCCCGTGGGGCCGCACGTGTAGATGCGCCCCTCGCGGTCGATCTCGATGTTCGGCTCGCTCTGGTCGCGCTGCGGGTCGGCGGGCTGCGACGGGCCGAACGAGAGGGCGTTCGAGGCGGCGACCGTGGCGGGCGCGGCGCCCGCGTCGGGCAGCAGGGCGGGTGCTGCGGCGAGCACCGCGGCGACGAGAAGGGCTGGGGCGCGACGGTTCATCCCCCCATGGTCGCACCGATCGCCACGAACGGGGCACGCGGAGGCGCCGCATTCGGGAGACTGGACGGGTGTACGAGACGTGGACCGAGGTCGACGGCGTTCCCGTCGTGTGGGCGCCGGGGGACGGGCCGCTGCGCGCGGCGCTGTCGTTCCGCACGGGCACGGCCGACGAGACGGCGCCGATCCGCGGGATCAGCCACCTCACCGAGCACCTCGTCCTCCACGGCCTGCACGAGCACCGCTTCGACCACAACGGCTTCGTCGACCTGACGCGCACGGTGTTCCACTGCGACGGCTCGCCGGAGGAGGTCGTCCGCTTCCTCGGCCACGTCTGCGGCCGCCTGTCCGGCGGCCTGCCCACCGAACGCCTCGAGGTCGAGCGACGCGTGCTGCGCGCGGAGGAGGCGGAGCGCGGCAGGAGCGCGGGCGAGGTGCTGATGGCGAAGCGCTTCGGCGTCCGCCAGTACGGCCTCTGCGACGCGCCGGAGCTCGGCGTCGACTGGCTCGACGAGCGGACGCTCGCCTGGTGGACCGGCCACCGCTACGGCCGCGCCAACGCGATCCTCTGGCTGACCGGCCCGCCGCCCGAGGGGCTGCGGCTGCCGCTCGGCGACGCGCCGCACCACCTGCCCCCGCCCGTGCAGCCGCTCCCCCGCGCGACGCCGGCGTGGTTCGTCCGCGAGGGCGACGACGTCGTCGCGCTGTCGGCGCTGCTGCCCGCCGCCGAGGCAGGCCGCGCGGCGTCGGTCTACCTGCTCGAGGAGCTGAACCGGCGGCTGCGGTTCGAGGCCGGCCTGACGTACGGCGTGAAGGGCGACGTCCGCAGGCTCGACGGCGCGACGTACCACCTCGTGGTGTCGGCCGGCGTGCCGGAGAAGCACGCCAGGCTGCGCGACGAGCTCGTCGCGACGATCGAGCGCCTCGCGACCGAGGGCATCACCGAGGAGACCGCACGGCCGTTCCTCCTGCGCGTCTCGGAGCGCGAGACGCAGGCGCACGACGTCCTCGACCTGCTCGCCATCGAGCACCTGTGCGGGCTGCCCCGGCGGACGGTGGCGGAGGCCGAGGCGGCCGTACGCGACGTCGACCCGGCGTCGATGACGGCGGCGTTCCGCGCGATCGCGAACTCCGCGATCTACCTGCTGCCGAAGGGCCTCGACCTCCCCTCGGGCCGCTACACGATGCTGCCGCGCTGGTCGACCGTGCAGGTCGCGGGCGACCTGTGGCGGCCCGTGCCGCTGGCCGACGGCACGTCGTACGAGCAGTCGCTCGTCATCGGCCCCGACGGCGTGACGATGACCGTCGCCGACGGCACCGTGACGGTCAGGTGGGCCGACGCGGTCGCGGTGCTGTGGTGGCGCGACGGCGCGCGCGTGGTCGTGGGCGCCGACGGCTTCCAGGTCGCGGTCATGCCGGACGAGTGGTTCGACGGCGCAGGGGCCGTGGCGCGCATCGACGCGCTCGCCCCGCGCGACCGCTACGTCCCGCGCGGCGAGGGCGACCCGGAGCGGCAGGGCCGCGCCCTCGCGATCGCGGAGGCGGTGGCCGCCGGAGCGCGGCCGCCGACCCCTGCCGCGGCGACGCCGACGATCCCCGGCGGCCTGCCGATCAAGCCGTGGCACTGGTGGGTGCTCGTCGCGCTCGGCGCGCTGATGGCGTTGCGGCTCGTGACGGTGGCGTTCCACGACCCGGCCGGGCCCGAGTCGTTGCGGGTCGTCGACTGGCCCGGGCTGCTCATCGGGCTCGCGGTCGCGGGGGCGACCGCCTGGGGCGCGACGAGGCTGCTGCGACGCCAGGACTAGTCCGGTACTCTGGTTACTCGCCGGTAACAACGCGAGGAGCGCCGCCGTGGGCCACTACAAGAGCAACCTCCGCGACATCGAGTTCAACCTCTACGAGGTGCTCGGCACCAACGAGCGGCTCGGCGTGGGCCCGTACGCGGACATGGACATGGACACCGCGCGCAACGTGCTGCGCGAGGTCGAGCGGCTCGCGACGGAGGACTTCGCCGCGTCGTTCGAGGAGGGCGACAGGACGCCGCCGACGTTCGACGTCGCGACCGGCTCCGTCACGCTCCCGCCGGGCCTGCGCAAGAGCCTCGACGCGTTCTTCCAGGGCGAGTGGTTCCGCCTCGACCTGCCCGAGCACCTCGGTGGCTACGGCGCGCCGGCCAGCCTGCGCTGGGCCTGCGCCGAGCTGCTCTGCGGCGCGAACGCCCCGGCGTTCATGTACGCCGTCGGCCCGCTGTTCGCGAAGATCCTCGACGGCATCGCGACCGACGAGCAGAAGGAGCGCTTCGTCAAGCCGATGATCGACCGCCACTGGGGCGCGACGATGGTCCTGACCGAGCCGGACGCCGGCTCCGACGTGGGCGCCGGGCGTACGCGCGCGATCCAGCAGCCCGACGGCACGTGGCACGTCGAGGGCGTGAAGCGGTTCATCACCAGCGGCGACTTCGACTGGCCCGAGAACATTGTCCACCTCGTCCTCGCCCGCCCCGAGGGCCACGGCCCGGGGACCAAGGGCCTGTCGCTGTTCATCGTGCCGAAGCTCTGGGTCAACGAGGACGGCTCGCTCGGCGAGCGCAACGGCGTCTACGTCACCAACGTCGAGCACAAGATGGGCCTCAAGGCGTCGGCCACGTGCGAGATCACGTTCGGCGACAGGCACCCCGCGCGCGGCTACCTCGTCGGCGAGGTGCACGACGGCATCGCGCAGATGTTCAAGGTCATCGAGTACGCCCGCATGATGGTCGGCACGAAGGCCATCGCGACGCTGTCGACCGGCTACCTCAACGCGCTGGAGTACGCCAAGAGCCGCGTGCAGGGCGCCGACCTCACGCAGATGCTCGACAAGGCCGCGCCGCGCGTCGAGATCATCAACCACCCCGACGTACGCCGGATGCTCATGGTGCAGAAGGCGCACGCCGAGGGCATGCGCGCGCTCGTGCTCTACACGGCGACCATCCAGGACCGCATCGAGATGGGCGACGCGTCCGCCGACGCGCTCAACGACCTGCTGCTGCCGATCGTGAAGGGCTACGGCTCCGAGACGTCGTACCGGCTGCTCGCCGACTCGCTCCAGGTGCTCGGCGGCTCCGGCTACCTGCAGGACTACCCGATCGAGCAGTACATCCGCGACGCGAAGATCGACACGCTCTACGAGGGCACGACGTCGATCCAGGGCATGGACCTGTTCTTCCGCAAGGTCGTGCGCGACCAGGGCGCGGCGCTGACGGCGTTGCTGACCGAGGTCCAGGAGCTCGCCAAGGGCGACGCGGGCAACGGCGCCCTCGCCACCGAGCGCGGGCTGCTCGCGACGGCGCTGGAGGACTTCCAGGCGATGGTCGGCACGATCGTCGGCTACCTCATGTCCGCGCAGGAGGAGCGCCGCAACGTCTACAAGGTCGGCCTCAACACGACGCGCTTCCTCATGTCGCTCGGCGACCTCGTCATCGGCTGGCTGCTGCTGCGCCAGGCCGAGGTCGCGCTGCGCCGCCTCGGCGAGGGCGGGCTGTCGGCGGGGGACACGGCGTTCTACGAGGGCAAGGTCGCGGCCGCGCGCTTCTTCGCGCAGAGCGTCCTGCCGGAGCTGTCCGCGCGCCGGCGCGTGCTGGAGACGACCGACCTGTCGCTGATGGACCTGCCCGCGGAGGCGTTCTAGGCCACGTCGAGCGTGAAGCCGTACATCTCGTCCGGCTTCGACAGCACGGGCACCTCGACGCGGTAACGGCCCGGGGCGACCCGGTCGCCCGCCTCGTCGCCGTAGTCCCACGTGAGGAACCACGACACGCACTCCTCGGCGTCGAGGGTGATCGTGTGCGGCTCGGCGGCGAACCGTACGCCCCTGCCCCAGCGCCACACCTCGGCGCCCGGCTCGGTGCGCACGACGAGGTCGATCTCCTGCTCGCCGGGGAAGTCGATCTCGAGGCCGGTGCCCGTGCAGATCGTGAGCCTGACCGTCACCTGCTCGTCGCCGTCGCGCTCGTACGTGACGGAGCCGCACTTGCCGGTCCCGCCGGGGGTCGGCGTGCAGCCGGGCGTCGGGCCCTCCTCGTCGAGCCGTGCCTCGACGGCGTTCTGGATCTTGCGCCGCACCTCGGGCCGCGGCCGCGGCGGCGCGTCGGACCGCGGGGGCCTGGCGCCGCCCGCCGGCGACGCGCCGGAGGTCCCGCCCGTGCCGGTGTACGCGGGCCCGCGCGTGGACGTCGCACCCGTGGTGGGTGTGGCGGACCGCGGTCCCGTCACGCTCTCGGTCTCCCCTCCATGACCAGTCGGTGACGGAACCGCGGTCGCCGTCTTCTCCACCCCCTTGTCGACCTGGTCGAGCACGGAGGTGCTCGGGCCCACGGTCGACATCACGGTCGCGACCAGCGCGGCGGTGGCGGCGACCGCGCCGGTCCTGACCAGGCCGCGGCGGCGGCGTTCGCGGACGACCGCGAGCGCGGCGTCGGCCTGGCCGGGCAGCGGCGCCAGCTCGGGCAGGCGGCGGAGGCGGTCGAAGTCGGTCACGCCTCCTCCCCGAGCTCGGCGGCCAGGCGCGTGCGGGCCTCGTGGAGGCGCTGCTTCACGGTCCCGACGGGGCGGTGGATGAGCCGCGCGACCTCGGCGACGGGGAGGTCGGCGTAGTAGTGCAGGAGCATCGGCACGCGCAGCCGGTCGGGGAGGCGCTCGACCGCGTCGCGCAGGCCGCGGTCGTCCTCCTCGTACTCGGTCGCCGTCTGCTCGGCGGCGCGCTGCCACGCCTCGGCGCGGCGGGCCCGCTCGCGCCACTCGCCGCGCACGAGGTTCGTGGCGACGAGGTAGACGTACGCGTGCGGGTCGCGGACGCCGAGCCAGCGGGACCACACGCGGACGAGGGCCTCCTGGGCGGTGTCGCGCGCGAGCTGCTCGTCGGAGAGCAGCCGCAGGCAGTACCCGGCGAGCCGGGGGAACTCCGTGGTGAAGAACGCCTTGAACTGGGCGTCGCGGTCGGCCGCGTGGGATTGGTCCACGTCGACCGCTTCTACGCTCACGTCTGATAGAGCGTGCGGGCGCCTCAAAAGGTTCAGACGGCCTGCCAGGAGCCGGGGCTCAACGCCACCCGCTCCTGCGAGAGCAGGACGGCGTGCAGGACGTAGTCGCCGGCCGGCAGCGGCCTCCCGTCGTCGCCCAGACCGGTCCACTGCGTCGTCCACGTGACGCACGAGCCGCTCTGCACGACCACCGCGTGCGGCCTCGGCGGCGCCGGCGCCGTCGACCAGCGCCACACCTCCTCGCCGGTCTCGCGCGAGTACAGGAGGAACTCCACCTCCTGCTTGGCGGCGAACCGCAGCCGCGCGGGGTCGCGCACGGCCGGGCGGCAGACCTGCGCCGCCAGCTCCGCGGTGCCGTTGCCCGCGTCGGTGGCCGTCGCCGTGCCGCACCACTCGCCCGTCCCGACGCACGCGAACGGCTCCTGCGCCTGCGTGCGCCTGATCGCGTCGCGGACGGGGGCGGGGCCTGCGGGCGCGGGCGGCGCGGGGGTGGGGCCCGCCGCGGCGGCAACGCGGGGGGCTGTCGCCGCGGCGGAGTACTGGGTGTGTGGAAGGGCTCGGCCCGGCGCGGCGGCGTCCGCGGCGGCGTCGCCGTGGCCCCGGCGGCCGCCGGGGTCGGCGTGCTCGCCGCCCGGCACGGGCGTGGCCGTTCGCGCCACGGCCGGCTCGACCGGCTCGAGCATCGCCAGGCCGCCGCCGCGGGCGGTCAGCACCAGCGACGCGAGGACGACGAGCCCGGCCAGCGAGGCGACGAACGCGAGCGCGCGGCGGCGCCGTACGTGGACCAGCCGCAACGCCTGCTCGGCCTGACCCGGGTACGGCGTCAGCTCGCGCAGCGGGCCACCCCGTTCGTTCCACACACCGCTGAGAGGGTGGTGGCGGGGGCAAAGGTTCAGTCGGAGACGCCCCGGAGCATCAGTGTCAACCGATTTGTTCCCTCCGGCACGAGCCGGACGGGGATGCCCCAGTCCTGCGTCGTGAGGTGGCAGGCGGGGTGCTCGCCCTCGTCGTCGCAGGTCGCGGCCCATGCCGTGACGTGCAGCACGCCGTCGACGTAGAGGTCGGCGAGGGTCAGCTCGCGGGTCAGCCCGGTGTCCGTGCCGCCGCCTTCCAGGAGCAGGCTCGCGGGCGTCGCGGAGACCGCGAGGCGGGTCGGCGGCCCGAACTGCTCGTCCAGGTGCTGCCCGCCCGGCGCCTCGAAGACCACCTCCAGCGACACCCGTCCGGGCCGCACGTCGGTCGCAGGCCGCTGCGTCTGCCGGGCCTCGCCCTCGACGGTGCGCGGCTCCAGCGCCGGCGTCGTGACGGCGTGGGCGGCGGACTCGACGACGTAGAGCGTGCCGTCCACCTCGACCGCGCCGCTCGGCTCCTTCAGGCCCGTGGCGAGCGTCGTGACCGTGTCGGTGGCGGGGTCGTAGGCGCGCAGGGCGCCGTTGTACGTGTCGCAGACGACGAGCGTGCCGTCGGCGCGCGGCGCGACGCCGAGAGGGTGCTGGAGCAACGCCTCCTTGGCCGCGCCGTCCACGTGCCCGAAGTCGAACAGCCCCGTGCCGACGGCCGTGCCGACCGCCGTGCCGTCGTACCAGCGCAGCGCACTCGTCTCGGCGTCGGCGAACCAGAGCCGGTCCCCGGCGACCGCGAGGCCGCTCGGCTGCGCGAGCCAGGCGTCGGTCGCGTCGCCGTCGCGCAGCCCCTCGGCGGCGGTGCCCGCGACGACGCCGACGGCCTCGCCGTCGTACGCCCAGAGCTGGTGGATGCCGGCCATCGCGATCACGAGGCGGCCGCCGTACCAGGCGACGTCCCACGGCGAGCTCAACGGCTGCGTGCGCGCGGGGCCGGAGAACGGCGCGCCCCGGAGCTGCTCGCCCGTGCCCGCGAGCGTGGTCACCTCGCCGGTGTCGAGGTCGACCGCGCGGACGAGGTGGTTGACCGTGTCGGCCACCGCGACGCGGCCGTCGGGGAGCAGGCACAGGCCGTTCGGCTCGGAGAAGCGCGCGGTCTCCGCCGGGCCGTCGGCCCAGCCGCGCATGCCGTCGCCGACGCGGCGCGTGACGTTGCCCCCGGCGTCGAGGAGCACGAGCGAGTGGTGACCGGTGTCGGAGACCAGGAGGCCGTGCGGCGTGCTCACGACCTTGCCGGGGAAGCGCAGCGGCGTCGGCTCGGGAGCGGGGATCGCGAGCGGGGGCTCGCCGCGTACGAGCGTGCCCTTGGCCTCGTGCTCGGCGACGAGGCGCCGTACGACCTCCTCCAGGCCCGCCGCGTGGCCCTCGCCCGAGGCCTGCGCGACGACGTAGCCCTCGGGATCGACGACGACGAGCGTCGGCCAGGCGCGGACGGCGTACTGCCGCCACGTCGTCAGCTTGGGGTCGTCGAGGACGGGGTGGTTGACCTCGTAGCGCTCGACCGCCGCGACGACGGCGTCGTGCTCGGCCTCGTGCGCGAACTTCGGCGAGTGCACGCCGACGACGACGAGGACGTCGGCGTAGCGGTGCTCCAGGTCGCGCAGCTCGTCGAGGACGTGCAGGCAGTTCGCGCAGCAGAACGTCCAGAAGTCGAGCAGCACGACCTTGCCGCGCAGCAAGTCGAGGGAGAGCGGGCCTGGCGTGTTGATCCAGCCGCCCGCGCCGGCCAGCTCGGGAGCGCGTACGCGCGTGCTCGTGTCCACGCCGTCATTGTCCCCGGCGCTCCTTGTGCATGGCGCGGGACCCGCGCCATGGCGGCGAGAGCGGCACGCCTGGCTTCTGTGCGGCCACGAACACCTCGCGCATCGCGTGAACGGCGGCCATCGAGAGCGGTGGCCCCGGGGGCCACGCGACCTCCGTGCGGTTCGGCGGCCAGATCCGCACGAACTCGTCCGCGTGCGCGTCGGTCCAGGAGGTGTACTCGAGGATGTCGGTCGTGCCTCCGGTGACCATCTCCCACACGAAGCCCCCGATGCAGTTGATGCCGAAGAACGCGTAGCGCGGCATCTGGTTCACCGGCAGAAATCGCGTGACGTCGGCCTCACCGCTCGGGGGGTCGTCGCGGGTGTCGCGCGCGGCGATCCGGACCGAGGTGTACCCCGGCATGCCTCCCGTGTCCCTCAGACTCAGCAACAGTGTCCGGCAGAGCTCGTACCCCCACCTGTCGGGAAGGGCGCCCGCGAAGCACCCGAGCATCGTCGTCTTGATCATCCACCGACCCGCGGCACTCTGCTGGCGGGGTGGGAGCGTCGCCGGGTCGCCGTTCAACAGCGGCATCAGGTTCTCGCGCGCGTCGTTCTCGTACCGACGTCCCAGCGTCTCGTTGCACCGCCGACAGATGCGCATCTTGCTTCGAGGCGGTGCCTGCTCGCCGGGGACCGCGTACCTGCTGACGAGGAAGCGTCGCATCCACGTCGGAACGATGTCCTCGTCGGTCAACGGTCCGACGGTGAGGCAGATCGGACACGTCGGCGTCGGTGCGGCAGCGCGCGTCACGAACAGGAGTGTCCACACGCGTGATGCCTCGCGCTACGACGTCGTCGCGCCTACCCGAACCCGAGCATCTGGCGAACGGTCGGGAGCAGGTCGGCGAGGTCGTGCTTGCGGAGGTAGCGGTCGATCGCGGGCGTGCGCGAGACCTCGGTCGCGAGGTCGTGCGTCGTGAACAGCAGGATCTTCGCGTCGGGCGCGACCTCCTTGATCAACGGCGCCAGCGCGAGCCCCATGATCGGGCCCTCGATGAAGTGGTCGAGCACGACGAGCTGCGGCTGCGTCTCGCGGGCCAGCGGCAACGCCTCGTCGGCGCTCGCCGCCTCCCCCTCGACCAGCAGGCGCGACTCGCCGGACAGCGTGATCCTGATCAGCCTCCGGAAGTCGGCGTCGTCCTCGATGACGACGAGGACGCGGATCGGGTCGCTCATGCCTCTCCCGCCCTCGGCACGGTGAACGTCACGGTCGTACCCGCGCCGACGGCGCTGCGCGCCCAGATGCGGCCGCCCTGCGCCTCGACCAGCGCCTTGCAGATGTAGAGCCCGAGGCCCGTGCCCTTCTGGCCGTCGGGCGGGCCGGCGAGGCGCGCGAACTTCCCGAACAGCCGCGGGAGCTGGTCCTCGGGGATGCCGGGGCCGCGGTCGGCCACCGACACCTCGATCTCGCGGCCGCGAGGCGCGACGCGCACCTCGACGGCGGCGTCGGGCGGGGAGAACTTCTGCGCGTTCGACAGCAGGTTGGTGAGCACGCGCCAGTAGCGGTCCTCGTCGCCGAGCGCGGCGGGCAGCGACGCGGGGACCTCGGCGCACACGTGCTTGTCGGGCGTCGCGGTGTTCATCTCGGCGGCGGTGCGCAGGACGAGCGCGCGCAGGTCGAACGGCTGGATCTCGTACGGGAAGTCGCCCGACTCGATGCGCGCGACCTGGAGGACGTCCTCGACCATCGTCGACAGGCGCTTGGTGTTGCGCGAGACGACCGCGAGGAGGTCCTTCTTCATCGGGTCCTCGATGGCGTCCCACCGCTGCAGGATCGTGTCGACGTAGCCGGCGATGACGGTCATCGGCGAGCGCAGGTCGTGGGCCACGACGCCGACGAACTCGTTCTTGAGCTGGTCGAGCTCGCGCAGGCGCGCGGTCGTGGAGCGCTCGCCGTCGAGCCGCGCGAGCGTGTACAGCGCGCCGCCGGTGAGGGCCGTCAGCTCGTCGATGCGCGCGACGGTCTCGGCGTCGTAGGAGCCCTCGCGCGCCGAGGCGATCGTCAGCATCGCCCGCGCGCTGCCGCCGATGACGATGGGCGTCGCGACGAACGACCGCATCCCTGCGCGCGCGGCGGGGCTGGTGGCGTAGCGCGTCGCGATGTCCTCGACCAGCACCGCGGACCGCGACGACAGCAGCTCGGCGAGGATCGGCTCGGTCAGCGGCATCGACGTCCCCGCCGGAACGGTGTCCGAGCCGGTGCCGACGGCCGCGGCCACGGTCGCGGCGGACTCCTCGACGAGCGTGAGCGCGGCGCGGTCGAACGGCACCACGTCGGCCGCCGCGCGCGCGAACGCCTCGAACCCGCTCGCCAGGTCCTCGGCGAGCGCGACGGCGGCGTACGCCTCGCGCAGCGCGACGTCGCGCGTGTGCCGCATCTCGGCGGCCCGCCGCGCCTCGACCGCCGACTGGATCGCCGCGGTCGCGGCGGCCAGGACCACCGCGAGCACGAGCCCGAGGCCGAGGATCACGCCGGCCGCGCGGTCGAACGTGAGGACGTTGTCCTCGCCGAACGTCGTCAGCGCCTGCCACAGGAACAGCGTCACCGCGAGCGTCAGCACCGCCACGGGGACGGGCAGCCACCGCGGCGCTCCCGAGGGCACGGCGGCACGCCACGCGCGCGCGCCGAAGCCGAGCGACGCGGCGAGCAGCGCGATGGCGGTCATCGGCGCCATCGCGGTGCTGGTGCGCCACGTGTACGCCGTCGAGACGCCGGAGACGTAGCCGAACAGGGCCACGAGCACGAGCCCCGCGACGCCCGACGAGACGACACCGACGACGAGTGGAACGCGGCCCTGCCGCAGCCCGGCTACCAGCATCGCGGCGCCGCAGGCGCCGAGGGCGACGAAGCACAGGGCGGTGTTGCGCGCCATGCGTCCGGGCACGTCGGTGCCGAACGTGATCCACGGGTCGAAGAACAGCGTGTCGACGCCGAGCGGGCGGTCGAGCGCGTACTGCGCGACGGTGAGCCCGGCGAGGGTCACGACGAGCGCGCCCGTGACGATGCCGAGCGTGCGCCAGCGCGTCCGCGCGGCGAGCAGCGTCAGGCCGAGCAGCAGCAACGCGATCGCGGTGTTGAACTGCATCGGGACCTGCGTCGGGTTGAGCTGGATCAGCCCGCGGCGGTGGGTGAGCCAGCCGACGAGCACGACCGCCCCGATCGAGGAGACCAGGATGCCCGCGACGTCGGCGACGCCCTCGCTGCGACGGGCGGGTGTCTGGGTCCCCACGGCGCGATCCTGCCCGCTTTTCGGGCCGAAACGCGCAACCTTCGCCGTACGGGTTCGCGGCGTGACAGACTGCGGGCCACGGCAGCAACGGCGCTGGCCTCCCCCCGTACGAGCCCGTACTCGCACCCGATGGAGCCCGCCGGCATGACTCCGTACCACCTGGACCCCGAGCGCGACGCCTGCGGCATCGGCTTCGTCGCGGACGTGAAGGGGCGGCGTTCGCACACTCCCGTCGCGCAGGCGCTGGCCGCGCTCGGCCGCGTGGAGCACCGCGGCGCGATCGCGGACGACCCGCAGGCCGGCGACGGCGCGGGCCTGCTCGTGCCGGTGGACAGGGACTTCTTCGCGGCGCGTACGCCAGGCCTGCAGCCCGGCGACGCGGAGCTGCTCGGCCTCGCGATGGCGTTCCTCCCCGCCGACGTCGAGGGCGGCGAGCCGATCCAGGCGGCGGCGCGGCGGGCGCTGGAGGACGCGTGCCTGCACGAGGGCCTCGGCGTCTCGGGCTGGCGCGTGGTGCCCGTGGACCCGAACGCCCTGGGGGAGTTCGCGCGCAGGCAGGCTCCGCGCATCGAGCAGGCGATCCTGCTGCGCTCGACGTCGGTGCCCGTGGAGGAGGCGGAGCGCCGGGCGTTCCGGGCGCGCAAGCGCTTCGCGCGCACGGTCGCGGCGCGCGGCATCCCGGCGTACCTCGCGTCGATGTCGTTCCGCACGGTGACGTACAAGGCGCTGTGCGCGGCGGAGCAGCTCGGCGCGTTCTACCTCGACCTGCGCGACCCGGAGATGGTGGCCCCGTTCGCTGTGTTCCACCAGCGCTACTCCACCAACACGACGCCGACGTGGACGCGCGCGCAGCCGTTCCGCTTCCTCTGCCACAACGGCGAGATCAACACCATCCAGGGCAACGTCAACTGGATGTCGGCGCGCGAGGGCTCGCTCGGCACCGGCGACCTCATCGAGGAGGAGCTGGTCCGCCCGGTCATCGAGCCGGACGGCTCGGACTCGGCGATGCTCGACAACGCCGTCGAGCTGCTCGTGCGCGCCGGCCGCGACGTGCGGCACGTGATGGCGATGCTCGTGCCCGAGGCGTGGGAGGACTCCGACGACGACCTGCCCGAGCCGGTCCGCGAGTTCTACGAGTACCACGCGGGCCTCACCGAGCCGTGGGACGGCCCGGCGGGCCTGGTGTTCACCGACGGCGAGCGCGTCGGCGCCTGCCTCGACCGCAACGGCCTGCGCCCCCTGCGCTACGCCGTCTCCTCCGACGGCCTCGTCGTCTGCTCGTCGGAGGCGGGCGTCGTGGACCTGTCGGGCACCGTCACGCGCGGGCGCCTCGGGCCCGGCCAGATGATCTGCGTCGACCCGCGGATGGGCCTGCAGACCAACGCCGAGATCAAGGCGTGGCTGGCCGCGCGGCGCCCGTACGGCGAGTGGCTGCGCAACGGCCTGCGCCGCCTTCCCACCGGCACTCCCGTCGCCGAGCCGGGACCCGCGCTGGCGCTGCGGCAGGCGGCGTACGGCTACACGCGCGAGGAGCTCACGACCGTCCTGCGCTCGATGGGCACGACCGGCAAGGAGCCGGTGTCGTCCATGGGCGACGACACCGCGATGGCCGTCATGTCGGGCACCGGGCGCCCGGTCGCGGCGTACCTCAAGCAGCGCTTCGCGCAGGTCACCAACCCCGCGCTCGACCACCTGCGCGAGCGGACCGTGATGTCGTTGCGGACGCGGCTCGGCATGCTGGAGCCGATCCTCACCGAGCGCCCCGAGGCCGCGCGCGGCGTGGAGCTCTCGACGTTCCTGCTGACGCCGTCGGGGCTCGACGCGCTGGTCGGCGGCTCCGAGGTGCTCGGCCGGTGGACGCGGCTCGACTGCACGTTCCCCGTGGAGGAGGGCGAGGCGGGCCTCGAGTCGGCGCTGATCAGGCTGTCGTACGCCGCCGAGGCCGCGATCCTCGCCGGCTCGGAGATCCTCGTGCTGGACGACTCGGGCGTGACGCCCGACCGCGCTCCGGTGCCGATGCTGCTCGCGGTCGGCGCGGTGCACCAGCACCTGGTCGACGGGCAGCTCCGCTCGCTCGCGTCGATCGTCGTGGACTCCGGCGAGCCGCGCGAGGTGCACCACTTCGCGACGCTGCTCGGCTACGGCGCCGAGGCCATCTGCCCGCGCCTCGCGCTGGAGACCGTGGCCGCTCTCGCCATCAAGACCGGCGGCCCCGACGCCGCCGGGCCGGCGCAGGAGGCGTACCGGCACGCGGTCGAGGACGGCGTGCTCAAGGTGATGTCGAAGATGGGCATCTCGTGTCTCGACTCGTACCGCGCCGCGCAGATCTTCGACGCGGTCGGCCTGTCGGCGGCGGTGGTCGAGCGCTGCTTCCGCGGGACGGTCTCGCCGATCGGCGGCATCGGCTTCGCGGAGATCGCCGACGACGTGCTGCGCAGGCACGCCACCGCCTACGCCGCCAAGCCCGTCCTGGACAACCCCGGCTTCGTGAAGTGGCGGCGCGGCGGCGAGTACCACCACAACAACCCCGACGTGATCCAGGCGCTCCAGAACGTCACCGCGCCCGACGCGCCGCCCGTGCCCGGCGCGGACAAGGAGCTCGTCGCCGCGCACAACCTCAGGCGGGCCGTGCAGGACGGCAAGCGCGAGGCGTACGACCGCTTCGCCGCGCTGGTCAACGAGCGCCCGCCGACCAACCCGCGCGACCTCCTCGAGCTGATCCCCGCGAGCGAGCCGGTGCCGCTGGACGAGGTCGAGCCGGTCGAGTCGATCGTGAAGCGGTTCTCGACGGGCGCGATGTCGCACGGCTCGATCGGCGCCGAGGCGCACGAGACGCTGGCCCGAGCGATGAACCTGCTGGGCGCCAAGAGCAACTGCGGCGAGGGCGGCGAGGACCCCGCGCGGTTCCGCAACGACCGCAACAGCGCGATCAAGCAGATCGCGAGCGGGCGCTTCGGGGTCACGCCGGAGTACGCGTCGTTCGCCTCGGAGCTGCAGATCAAGGTGGCCCAGGGCTCGAAGCCCGGCGAGGGCGGCCAGATCCCCGGCCACAAGGTGAGCGAGGAGATCGCGCGGCTGCGGCACACGACGCCCGGCGTCGGCCTCATCTCGCCGCCGCCGCACCACGACATCTACTCGATCGAGGACCTGTCGCAGCTCATCTTCGACCTCAAGCAGGTCAACCCCCGCGCGGACGTCTCGGTGAAGCTCGTCGCCTCCGCCGGCGTCGGCACGATCGCGGCGGGCGTGGCGAAGGCGTTCGCCGAGGTCGTGCACGTCTCCGGCACCGACGGCGGCACCGGCGCGTCGGCGCTGTCGTCCATCAAGAACGCCGGGCTCGACTGGGAGTTCGGGCTCGCGGAGGCGCAGCAGTCGTTGATGGCCAACGGTCTGCGCTCGCGCGTGCGCCTGCGCGTGGACGGCGGCTTCAAGACCGGCCACGACGTCGTGGTCGCGGCGCTGATGGGGGCGGACGAGTACTCGTTCGGGACGGCGGCGCTGCTGGCCGAGGGCTGCATCATGGTCCGCGCCTGCCACCGCAACACCTGTCCCGTCGGCATCGCGACGCAGGACCCGGAGCTGCGGGCGAAGTTCGCCGGCACGGCCGAGGAGGTGGCGCAGTACCTCCGGTTCGTCGCCGAGGAGGTGCGCGAGCTGCTTGCGGTGGCGGGCTTCCGGTCGCTGGACGAGGCGATCGGGCGTACGGAGGCGCTGCGGCAGCGGCGTACGACGGACCCGCGCGCGGAGCTGCTCGACCTGCGGCCGTTGCTGGCCGTCTCGTCGGACGGGCCGCGCCGCTTCGTGTCGACCGTGTCGATCCAGCGGCAGCACGCGGCGCTGGGCGACCGGCTCTACGACGAGGCGTGGCCGGTCCTGTCGACCGGCGGCTCGCTGGAGCTGGACTGGACGATCCGCAACGGCGACCGCTCGTTCGGGGCGCGGCTCGGCGGCGCGGTCGGGCACCGCTACGGCGCCACCGCCCCGCCCGGCTCCGTCACGGTTCGGCTGCGCGGCGTCGCGGGCCAGTCGCTGGGGGCGTTCCTCACCGACGGCATCCGCGTCGAGCTGACCGGCGAGGCGAACGACTACGTCGGCAAGTCCATGGGCGGCGGCGTCGTCTCCGTCGCGCCGCCGGCCAACGACGCCGGCGACGCCGTGCTCGCCGGCAACACCGTCCTCTACGGCGCCACCGGCGGCCGCGTGTTCATCGCGGGCCGGGCCGGCGAGCGCTACGCGGTCCGCAACTCCGGCGCCGTCTCCGTCGTCGAGGGCGTGGGCGACCACCTCGCGGAGTACATGACCGGGGGCACCGTCATCGTGCTCGGGCCGACCGGCCGCAACGTCGGCGCGGGCATGAGCGGCGGCGAGGTGTTCGTGTGGGACGCGGGCGCGCCCGCCAAGGTCAACACGGCGATGGTCCAGGTCGGGCCGCTGCCGGCCGAGGACGCGCCGCGCGTGAAGGCGCTGGTCGAGGAGCACCTGGCGCTGACCGGCTCGCGGCGGGCCGCGGCGCTGCTCGCCGACTGGGCCGTCGAATCGGGCCGCTTCTGGCGCGTCGCGCCGACGCCGCCGGTGCTCGAGCTCGACGTCGAGGAGGAGGAGAAGGCCGAGGCCGCCGCGCGCTAGCCTGGGCGCCCCTCGTACGAACGGAGCCTCCTCATGCGCCGTACCCTCCTCGCGCTGGCCCTCGCCGGCGTCGCCCTCGTCACCACCACGCCCGCGGGCGCGGCGCCCGTGCGCTTCGAGCGCCGCTGCACCGGCGCGTTCGACCGGATGTGCTACTACCAGTTCTGCGGCATCGCGAGCTGCACCACGACCGACTGCGTCGTGTTCCTCGACCCGGCCCAGGGCTACAACACCGGCACGTGCCTCGGCCCGCGGCGCCCGGACCCCGGCACCGAGTCGTAGGAGAACGCCACGGCGGCGGCGAAGACTCCGCCATGAAGCGTGTCCTCGTCGCCGCCTGTGCCCTCACCGCCGCCGCCGCCGCGCTCGCGGCTCCGACGTCCGCCGCGCCCGCGCGCGGGCCGCGCTTCGGCGAGCCCGTGCTGCTGACGACCGACGAGGCGTTCGGCGGCTACGAGCCGAGCATCGTGGTCGACCGCTGGAACAACGTGGTCGTCACCGCGCACAAGCAGAACCACAACCTCGTCGTCTCCCCCGACAGCAGGGCCACGACGAAGGTGCGCAACATGTCGTGGATCTGGTGGTCGAAGGACCACAAGGCGTTCTCGAACATGCCGGGCCTCACGCCCGCGCAGGAGCAGAACCACGTCTTCGGCGACGAGGGCGACCTCGCGACCGACGACACCGGGCACGTCTACTTCGTCGACACGAGCGTCGTCGACAACTCGTTCTCGCGGTGGAAGGCGAGCGGCAACGGCAAGCTCGTCCTGGAGACCGTTCGCCCCGTCGGGCCGTTCGGGGAGCCGGTGGACGACCGTCCTTGGATCGCCGCGCACGGCGACGGCGTCGTCATGTACCTCGGCAACCAGGGCGACAAGATGACCTACCCCGGCGGCCAGGTGCAGGCCGGGGACGGCCCCGCGTACGGGCCCGGTCGCTACACCGTCTACATGTCGTACGACCACGGCGACACGTTCGACCCGCTCGGCGTCACGCTGAACGACTCCGGCTGGTGCCGCCCGACCGCCGACAAGCGCCGCGGCTCCAAGATGCTCTACGTCGTCTGCACGAACGACGGCGGCGCCAACGACGTCACGACCAACCCCGGCGAGCCCGGCTTCGAGAAGGGCACTCTCTGGTCGTACGTCTCCGCCGACGACGGCCGCACGTGGACGCGCTACCAGATGGGGACGTACTCCGCCGGTGACCCGTGGTCGACGTACCCGTCGGTCGCCATCGGCCGCGACGGCACCGTGTACGCGCTCTACAACGACAACACGCACCAGGGCGAGTGCAACGTGGTCAAGCAGAACACGTTCACCTGCGACGACAACATCAAGTCCTCGCACCTGATCCTGTACACGTCCCGCACCCAGGGCCGCACGTGGACGCGGCAGGAGGTCACGCCGAACAAGGGCCTCGTCCGCTACTCGTGGATCGACGTCGCCCCGAACGGCACCCTCGGCATCGCGTACTACCACCGGCCCAACACGACGTCGGACTGGCACCTGATGGCCGCCACGGCGCGCCCGGGCAAGCCGTTCGTCGCCGCGCAGGTCTCGTCGAAGCCGGTCGCCACGAGCCTGTTCTCGTCGCCGTTCGGCGACTTCTTCCAGTGCGCGTTCGGCCCCGACTCGAAGCTGAACATCGCGTGGACGTCGATGGACACCGACCTCGGCTTCGAGGGCCTCAACAGCGACATCTACTACGCGCGCGAGCGGTAATCCACAGATCCCGCGTCCGCCCGTTACCCACAGGCGCGCGCCCGTAGCGTCGTCGGCATGCCGCCGAGCCTGGACGTCCTCGAGGACGTCGTGCGTCGCGAGTACGACGCGCAGGAGCACCGTGCCGCCGCGCTCGACACCAAGGCCGGGCTCGTCCTCGGCTTCGCCGGCGCGCTCGTCGCCCTGACGCCGGAGACGCTGTGGCAGCCCCTCGCGCTGCTCGCCCGCCTCCTCGCGATCGCCGCGACCGTCATGGCGCTCGCGACGGTCGCGGTGAACTCCCAGCACAACGTCCGGCTCGAGGACGTCTGCCGGCAGGGCGTCCCGGACATCCGCACCGACCTCGTGCGGCTGATGGTGTCCGCGCACCCCGGGCTCCGCGACGTCACGCAGCGCAAGTTGTGGCGTTTCCGCGCCGCTCTCCTCCTCGTCGCCGCCTCGCTGGGGACGATCACCCTCGGCACGACGATCGCCGTCGTGCGGACCTCGGAAGGTGACCATGTCCACGAAGCTCCCCGACCCGGACCCGTACGCCGAGGTCATCCCGCTGCTGAAGAAGTTCCACCTGATCGACTTCTCGTACGACCGCAGGACCGACCGCAGGATCAAGAGGGGGATGCGGCAGCGGTTGATCGACGAGTACGAGGAGGCCCGGAGGCGTCGCGAGGCGCGGGCGGCGCGGCTGGCCGCCGAGACCGTCGCCGACACGGAGGCGCGAGCGGCCGCGTACCGGGCGACGCGGGCGAGGGCTGCGCGGCCGACGTAGCGGGTACCGTTCGCGGCACGTCCCCTCACCCCCTTGGAGGAACCGCATGTACCGCAAGATCCTGGCGCTCGCCCTCGCCGTCCCCGCGATGTTCGTCGCCGTGCCCACCGCCTCGGCGGCGGTCAAGCACCAGTGCAGCGGGACCTACGACACGCAGTGCTACACGTGGACCTGCACCCGCAACTGCCTCGAGGTCCTCTGCGTCGTCTGGGTCGACGTCGTCGACGGCCAGCAGAGCGGCTGCTTCGGGTAGACGCCCCGCGATCGGCGTCCGCCCGCGCGGGCGCCTGTCGCTAGCTCCAGGCGACGAACGCGGCGGGGTCCGAGAGACACCGGGCCACGTCCGCGAGGAACTGCGAGCCGAGGGCGCCGTCGACGAGCCGGTGGTCGAACGACAGCGAGAGCTGCGTGACCTGACGGATCGCGATGGCGCCCTCGTGCACCCACGGCATCTCGCGCACCGCGCCGAAGCACAGGATCGCGGCCTCGTTGCCGTTGATGATCGGCGTGCCGTTGTCGACGCCGAACACGCCGACGTTGGTGATCGTCAACGTCCCGCCCTGCATGTCGGCGGGAGGCGTCTTGCCCTCCTTGGCGACGGCGGTGAGGTCGTTCAGCGCGCGGGTCAGCTCGGCCAGCGACATCCGGTCGGCGTCCTTGATGTTCGGGACGACGAGCCCGCGCGGCGTGGCCGCGGCGATGCCGAGGTTCACGTAGTGCTTGAGCACGATCTCCTGCGACGCCTCGTCCCAGGACGCGTTGATGCCGGGGTTGCGCCCCGCCGCGATGACGGCGGCACGGGCGACGAGCGCGAGCGGCGTGATCTTGACGCCCGCGAACTCCGGCAGCGTCGCGAGCTGCTTGCGCAGCTCCATCATCGGCGTGACGTCGACGGTGATGAACTCCGTGACGTGCGGCGCGGTGAACGCCGACTGCACCATGTTCTGCGCCATCAGCTTGACGACGCCCTTGATCGGGATGCGCGTCTCGCGCTCGCCCGGCGGGATCGCGGCGGCCCGCGGACGCGCGGGGGCGGCGGCGGACGAGCCGGCGCCGGAGCCGGAGCCGGAGCCGTTCGACGCGGCCTGCACGTCGTCGCGGGTGATGGAGCCGCCGGGGCCGGTGCCGTGCAGCAGCGAGAGGTCGACGCCGAGGTCCTTGGCGAGCTTGCGGACCGGCGGCTTCGCCTTGGCGCGGCCGCCCGAGGGGGCGACGACCGACGCGTGCTCGGCCACCGTCGCCGCGGACACGCGCGCCGGCGGAACGGGAGCGGCGGACGCGGCCGCGCCCTTGCGGGGACGCCGCTCGGCGGTCGTCTCCTTGATGCCGTAGCCGACGAGGACGGCGGTACGGCCCGTCGACGTCTTGCCGCCGATCTTGCCTTCCTCGACCTCCTCCTCGGCGGGCGCGCCGGCGCCGCCGGTGAGCTCCGCCTGGACCGCCGCGCGCGCGTGGTCGGCGGCCGACGGCTCCTCGGCGGGCAGGTCGCCCGCGCCGGGGTCGGTGTCCACGGCGATGATCGGCTGGCCCACGTCGACCGTGGTGCCCTCGTCGTAGAACAGCTTGGTGACGACGCCGGTGTACGGCGACGGCACCTCGACGGCGGCCTTCGCCGTCTCGACCTCGACGATCGGCTGCCCGTCGCGGACCTCGTCGCCGGGGGCGACGAGCCACTTGAGGATCTCGCCCTCGGTCAGACCCTCGCCGAGGTCGGGGAGCTTGAACTCGCGGATGCGCGACACGTCGGCGGTCTCCTAGTACTCGAACGTGCGGTCGACGGCCTCGAGCAGCCGGTCCAGGTCGGGGAGGTACTCCTCCTCGACGCGGCTCGGCGGGTACGGCAGGTCGAAGCCCGTGACGCGCCCGACGGGCGCCTCCAGCGAGTAAAACGCGCGCTCGGTGATCTCGGCGGCGAGCTCCGAGGCCAGCGACGCCTCGCGCGGCGCCTCGGTGACGACGACCGCGCGGCCGGTCTTCTCGACCGACGCGAGGACCGGCGGCAGGTCGAACGGCGAGAGCGTGCGCAGGTCGATGACCTCGATCGAGCGGCCCTCGGACTTCTCGGCGGCCGTGGCGGCGTCGAGCGCCACGCGCACCATCGGGCCGTACGCCAGCACGGTGACGTCGCTGCCCTCGCGGACGACGCGCGAGGCGAACAGCGGGTCCGGCGTGATCGACGTGTCGAGCTCGGCCTTCTCCCAGTAGCGCCGCTTCGGCTCGAAGAACACGACCGGGTCGTCGCACGCGACGGCCTGCTGGATCATGAAGTACGCGTCCACGGGGTTCGAGCACGCGACGACCCGCAGGCCCGCGGTGTGCGCGAAGTACGCCTCGGGTGACTCGCTGTGGTGCTCGACCGCGCCGATGCCGCCGCCGAACGGGATGCGGATCGTGATGGGCATCTTCACGTCACCCTGGCTGCGGTAGTGCAGCTTGGCGACCTGGCTCACGATCTGGTCGAAGCCCGGGTACACGAACCCGTCGAATTGGATCTCGCAGACCGGCCGGAAGCCGCGCATCGCGAGGCCGACGGCGGTGCCGATGATGCCCGACTCGGCCAGCGGCGTGTCGATGACGCGGTCCTCGCCGAAGTCCTTCTGGAGGCCGTCGGTGATGCGGAACACGCCGCCGAGCTTGCCGACGTCCTCGCCCATGACGAGGACCTTGGGGTCGTTCTCCATCGCCTTGCGCAGGCCTTCGTTGAGGGCCTTGCCGAGAGTCACCTGCGCCATGGTCAGTGGGCCCCTTCGAACGACGAGAGGTACTCCGCGAACGCCTCGCGCTGCTCCGCGAGGCGCGGGTGCTCCTCCGTGTAGACGTTGTCGAACATCGCGATCGGCGCCGGGCTCGGCATCGACCTGCAGCCCTCGCGGAGGTAGACCGCGAGGTCCTCCGCCTCCTTGTCGAGGGCGTCGAAGAAGTCCTTGTCGGCGAGGGTGTTCCTGATGAGGAACGAGCGCATGCGCTCGAGGGGGTCCTTGAGCTTCCACGCCTCGAGGTCGGACGAGAGGCGGTAGCGCGTCGGGTCGTCGGAGGTCGTGTGGGCGCCCATCCGGTACGTGAACGCCTCGATCAGCGTCGGGCCGTTGCCCTCGCGCGCGTTGTCCAGCGCGGCCTTGGTGACCGCGAGCGTCGCCAGCACGTCGTTCCCGTCGACCCGCACGCCGGGGAAGCCGAATCCCTGCGCGCGGCGGTACAGCGGGATGCGGGTCTGGCGCTCCAGCGGCTCGGAGATCGCCCACTGGTTGTTCTGGCAGAAGAACACGATCGGCGCGTTGAACACCGCGGACCAGACGAACGCCTCGTTGACGTCGCCCTGCGAGGAGGCGCCGTCGCCGAAGTACGCGATGACGGCCTGGTCGCCGCCGTCCTTGGCCACGCCCATGGCGTAGCCGGTGGCGTGCAGGGTCTGGGAGCCGATGACGATCGTGTAGAGCGCGAAGTTCTTCTCGTTCGGGTCCCAGCCGCCGTGGCTGGCGCCGCGGAACAGCGCGAGCAGCTTCAGCGGGTCGACGTCGCGGGTGAGCGCGACGCCGTGCTCGCGGTAGGTCGGGAACGCGAAGTCGTCGCGCCGCATCGCGCGGCCCGAGCCGACCTGCGCGGCCTCCTGGCCGAGGAGAGACGCCCAGATGCCGAGCTCGCCCTGGCGCTGGAGGGCCGTGGCCTCCACGTCGATGCGGCGCGTGAGGACGAGGTCGCGGTAGAGGCCGCGGTACTCGTCGTCGCTCAGCGAGATGTCGTAGTCGGGGTGGCTGACGCGCTCACCCTCGGGCGTGAGCAGCTGTACGAGCTCCGCGCCGTCGTCCATGCGTCGTTCTCCTCAGGTCGCGCGCCGGCGTGCGGGGTCTCCGCCAGCCCGGCTCGGGCATCGCGTCGCCACCGGCGCCGGGCGCCGGTGGGCGTGGTCGCGAGGGTCCTGCTGCCCGCGCCGCGGGTCGCGCGGGTGAGGGCAGCGGTCATTGTGACGCATCATCGGCAACGGGCGCGAGGCGGCCGCCGGAGGCCCGGCCGAGCGGGCGGAGCGCGCTACCTGCGGCCGTGGCCGCGGGCGGGCGCGACGCGCTTCTTCGGCGCCGCCTTCTTCGTGCCCTTCGCGGCGTCCGTCGAGGACTTCGTGGGCACCGCGGACTCGTCGTAGGACGACCCCGAGTACGCCGTCGCGCGCGGCGCCGACGTGGTCGAGGCCGGCTCGGCGCTGCGCGGGCAGCGCGGCTTGCGGCCGGTGCCGCAGGTCGGGGCCGGGCTCGCGGTCTGCGTCGTCTGCGTCGCGGTCGGCGTCGGCTTGGGCGCGGTCGTCGTGGTGCTCGGCTTCGGCTTCGGCGGCGCGGTCGTCGTGGTGACGGGCTGCGGCCCGGACGTCGGCTTCCCCGCGGTCGCGGTGTTCTTCGTCGGCTTCGGGCCCTGCGTGGCGTGGCCGGTGGCGTTCGGGTTCGCGGTCGCGGTGGGCAGCGGCGGGCGCGTCGAGGGTGCGACGGTCGGCTTCGCGACGTTCTCGGGCGTGGGCGAGTCGGTGACGTTGACGTGGCGGTTGGTGCGGTCCTCGCCGCCGAACGTCGTCGGGATCACGCTGTCCGGCAGCGCCTGGAACCCGATGAACGCCAGCATCGCCGTCGCCACCGTCGCCAGCATGACCATGACGACGCTGGACAGCAGCGACCCACGCTGCGCCTTCGGACGAGTCACCGCTGTCACCTCCCCGGGTGGTGTGGTTACTGCCTCCTCTTCGGCAGCGACCTCAACGGACTGTACCCGCGTAGTCACGTTGTGTAGCGAACTGTAGCACTTCGGGCACACGCCGCAAGGGCCGTGTGGCAGGGTCAGAAGTGGTAGTCGTTCATGAACCAGGTGGCGAGCGCCCACAGCGTCACCACGAGGCCGACGACGAACCCACCAACGATGCGCGTGGCCGACGGTGACGGTCCCGCCGCCGCGCGGGCCGGGGGCCAGTTGCCGTCGCGGCGCAGCCGCACGAACGCCAGCGCGTTCGCCACGATCAGCGCGAGCCCGAACGCCACCATGAACTCCACGAGGATGACGGGGACCGGGATCACGCCCGAATCCTCGCACGGGTGACGCACGTCACAGCCGCCGGCCGTTGTGAACCGAACGGCGTTCGGTCAGACTCGGCACGTGACCGAGAACGTCGCGATCCGGGTGATCCGACCGGACGACGCGGCCCGCCTGGAGCGGCTGTTCTACCGGCTGTCGCCGGAGTCGGTGTACCGCAGGTTCTTCACGCTCTACACGACGCCGCCGCCCGGCGTGATGTGCCGGCTGATCGAGGTCGACCACGACACCCGCGACGCCGCCGTCGCGGTCGTGGGCGACGAGATCGTCGGCGTGGGCCGCTACGCCGCCGACTCCCGCGAGCCCGGCGCCGCCGAGGTGGCGGTGGTCGTGGACGACGCGTGGCAGGGGCACGGCCTCGGCGCGCGGCTGCTCGCGGTGGCCGCCGCGCTGGCGCGGCTGCACGGGTACACGACGCTGACCGCGGTCGTGCTCGCCGACAACGCGCCCGCGATCCGGATGCTGCGCAAGGCGTTCCCGGACGCCGAGTGGCGGCTGGGCAGCGGCGAGTACGAGCTGCGCGTCCCGCTCCTCGCCCGCGAGAGGATCCCGGCATGACCATCGACTACGACGCGGTGCCCGGGCTGTTCAGGGCGGCGGTGCCGTTCGCCGGGTTCCTCGGCATCGAGTACGACTCGGTCGGCCCGGACCGGGCGGTGCTGCGGCTCGCCGACGACCCGGCCAAGCACAACCACATCGGCACGTTGCACGCAGGCGCGCTGTTCTCGCTCGCGGAGTCGGCGTCGGGCGTCGTCGTCATCGCGGCGATCGCCGACAAGCTCGCCGGCGTGACGCCGCTCGCGGCGAAGGCGGAGATCACGTACGCGAAGGTCGCCAGGGGCGACGTCACGGCCACCGCGCGCATCGAGGGCGGCGCGGGCCCTGTGCTCGAGACGCTGGAGCAGGTCGGCAAGGTGCGCTTCCCCGTCGTCGTGGAGCTGACCGACGAGTCGGGCGAGACGTGCGCCACCGTCACCGTCGACTGGCACCTGCGCAGGACGTAGGTCCCCGGACTGATCACCCGACCGGGTGACGTCGTTGGGCGCCGGCGCGGGCGATCCTTGCCCCATGAGACGCGACCGGGGGCCCGAGGACGGCTTCACGCTGATCGAGCTGATGACCGTCATGGTCATCATCGGCATCCTGGCCGGGATGGCGTTCCCCGCGCTGGCCTCGCAGAAGACCAAGGCCCGCGTCGCCGCGATGAAGTCCAGCCTGCACGCGGCGGGCCTCGCCGAGGAGACGCTCGTCGCCCAGGGGCTCTCGTTCGCGCCCGCCGGTCCGGCCGGGCTCGCGGTGCTCGCGTCGCAGGGGTTCAACGAGACCGACGGCGTCACGCTCACGGTCGTGGACGACCGGATGGACGCGAACGGCGGCGGCTACTGCCTGCGCGCCGAGGCCGGCGGCGCCGACGACCTGTACATGGCGAGCACGGGCCCGAACGCCAACCGCATCACGCCCTCGGCCTGCGTCGCCTCCTAGAACAGCCGGGGGACCGTCGGGTCCAGGCCGCGCAGCTCGTCGTAGTCCACGGTCACGCACGCGATCCCGCGGTCGGTGGCGAGCACCCGCGCCTGCGGCTTGATCTCCTGCGCCGCGAACACGCCCCGAACGGGCGCGAGCAGCGGGTCGCGGTTGAGCAGCTCGAGGTAGCGGGTGAGCTGCTCGACGCCGTCGATCTCGCCCCTCCGCTTGACCTCGACGGCCACGGTGCCGCAGGACGGGTCGCGGAAGAGCAGGTCCACCGGCCCGATCGCCGTCGGGTACTCGCGTCGTACGAGCGTCAGGTCGTCGCCGAAGCACTCCGGGTGGTCGGCCAGGAGCTCCTGGAGGTGCGCCTCCACGCCGTCCTTGACCAGGCCGGGGTCGACGCCGAGCTCGTGGCTCGTGTCGTGCAGGATCTCCTCGATCGTGACGACGAGCTCCTCGCCGGCCTTGTTCGTCACGCGCCAGACGCCCTCGGCCTCCTGGAGGAAGCAGGGCGGGCTCATCCAGTTCAGCGGCTTGTACGCGCGGTCGTCGGCGTGGATCGAGACCGACCCGTCGGCCTTGACGAGGAGCAGCCGGGTGGCGGGCGGCAGGTGCGCGGTGAGGCGGCCGACGTAGTCGACGGAGCACTTCGCGATGACGAGACGCATTGGGGTGGAGCCTATGCGGCGGCGAGCGGCTCGGGGAGCGGCTGGGCGTGCACGACCGTGAGGCTCGTGACCGCGCGGGTCAGGACGACGTAGAGGCGGCGCAGGCCCCTCGGCTCGGCGTCGACGATCGCGCGCGGCTCGACGACGACGACGTGGTCGTACTCCAGGCCCTTCGCGAGCGTCGCGGGGACCACCTCGACGCGGGCGTCGAGGTCGGTGGCGTCGGCGTCGAGGCGGTCGTGCGCGATTCCGGCCCGGGTCAGGGCGTCCGTGACGTCGGCGACGGCCGCGTCGGCGACGATCACGCCGATGCTGCCCTCCGCCTGGAGCGCGTCGGCGACCGCGACCACGGCCTCGCGGGCCGCGTCGGCGGCGGTACGCAGGCGCAGCGAGCCGTCGCCGCGGCGTACCGAGGTCGCCGGGTGCACGTCGGCCGCGATGGCGGGGAGCAGGCGGTTGGCGAAGTCGAGGACCTGCTGCGGCACGCGGTAGCCGCGGGTGAGCGCCTCGACGTGGCCGCCGGGCTTGCCGAGGTGCGCGAGCGTCGTGCGCCAGTCGTCGGTGGCCCAGGGGGTCGTGCCCTGAGCGACGTCGCCGAGCAGCGTCGCCGAGCCGGTCGAGCAGCGGCGGCCGACGGCGCGGCACTGCATCGGCGAGAGGTCCTGCGCCTCGTCGAGGATCACGTGGCCGTAGGAGGGGATGCGTTCGAGGAGGTCGGCGACCTCGTCGGCGAGGAACGCGTCGGCCCGCGTCCACGGCGCGGACCTCGGGCTGCGGGGCGTCTCGCCCCAGAGCAGGAGCGCCTGCTCCTCGTCGGTGAGGATGCCGCCGGCCGCCTTGGCGAGCGCCCCGGCGTCGGTGAACAGCCGGTACAGCAGGCCCGGCGGGTCGACGTGCGGCCAGTGGCGGTCGACGTAGGCGCGGACGTCGGGGCTGTTCGCGAGGCGCTGCACGGCCGCGTCGGTGGGGGTCCCGCCTGCCGCCTCGATCTCGCGGCGGACGACCTCGGCGACATGGGTACGGAGGCGTTCGCGCGCGGTGGCGTAGCGGGCGTCGGCGTGGAGCAGGTCGCGGACGAGGCCGCGCATCGTGTCGGCGTCGAGGCGCCTGCGGCGGCCGCCGACGTCGAGGACGAGCGGCTCGGTGGGGCGCACGATGCCGCCGTAGACGGCCTTCTTGAGCACCTGCGCCATCCGCGCGTCGCCCTTCAGCGTCGCCCTCGCCGGGTCCTCGCCGGCCTTGACCGGCAGGGCGCCGAGGTCGTCGACCGTCGCCTGCGTCACGTCGACCTCGCCGAGCGCGGGGAGGACGTCGCCGATGTAGGAGAGGAACGCGCGGTTGGGGCCGAGGATCAGGACGCCGCCGCGCTTGAGACGGTCGCGGTAGGTGTAGAGCAGGTACGCCGCGCGGTGCAGGCCGACGGCGGTCTTGCCGGTGCCGGGCGCGCCCTGCACCGCGATCGTCTCCGCGAGGTCGGCACGGACCAGCTCGTCCTGGTCCGGCTGGATCGTCGCGACGATGTCGCGCATCGGGCCGACGCGGGGACGTTCGATCTCGTCGGTCAGGATCCGGGAGCCGAGCCCCGTCTCCTCGCCGTGGGTGAGGTGCTCGTCCTCGAAGCTCGTCAGCTCGCCATGGTGGAAGCCGAAGCGGCGGCGCAGCTCCACCCCCATCGGCGTGCGGGCGGTGGCCCGGTAGAACGGCAGCGCGATCGGCGCGCGCCAGTCGATCACCATGGGGTCGCCCTTGGTGTCGAGGATGTGCCTGCGCCCGATGTGGAACGTCTCGTCGGTCTCCGCCTGGTCCACGCGGCCGAAGAACAGCGGCGTCGTACCGTCGTCGGCGAGCGCCTTGAGGCGCCGCGCGCGGGCCTTGCCGAGCGCCTCGCTGGCGAGGGCGTCGACGGCGAAGTCGCCGATCGCCGCGGCGCGGTCGCGCATGCGGGCCAGCGCCTCCCGGCTGGCCACCATGTGGCGGCATTCGGCCTGGAGCTCGTCGCGGACGTCGATCGTCACGGCACCCCCTCGCTGTCGCCCACTGCCCTCGGCCTCGCGGCCCGGCTCGACGGGGTGCGGGCAACGCCGCACGAGCGGGCGACCCTAGTCCTGCCCGCGCCGCTACGCCAGCCCTTTCTCGCGCAGCGCGCGCTCGACGTCGCCGGCCAGCGCCTCGGCGTCGGGGGCGTCGCCGCCGGTGTAGACGACGTAGCCCCCGACCCGCCGGACGCGCCCGACGGTGCCGGGGTAGCCGGGGTCGGTGCAGCCGGTCAGCGCCCGCTCGGCCGCCGCGACGCGGTCCCCCGCGTGGGGGACGGCGTAGAGCGTGAGGTCGAGGCGCGGGCCGAAGGGGCGCGCCCAGCCCTCGGCGTTGTCGGGGGTCGCGCCGAGGATCGCGTCGATCCCGCAGGGCCGGCGGACCAGCACGTGCTCGTGGCGCACCTTCTCCCCCAGCGAGAAGCTCGGCTCCATCCCGTGCACGGCGAGCGGGGGCGCGGCGTCGAGGCGTGCGGCGAGCGTCACGAGGCCCGCGGTGAGCAGGCCCGCCACGGCGGCGCCGACGGCGCGCTCGCGCATCGGTCAGGCTCCGCGGCGGAGGTGGTCGGCCTCGGTGGTGACGTAGGCACGCGCCTCGCGCTCGTACGCGTCCATCCACCACTCGGCGACGCGCCAGGCGGCGTTGCCGAAGTGGTGCTCCACGAGGCACCCCGTGAGGTGGCGGGCGAGCAGTCCGGGCGCGGCGGGCTCGTAGTCCTCGCAGAACTCGAACCGCACCAGCACCCGCGCGCCGGGCGGGAGCGTGCAGACGCTCGCCGCGACGTCGGCCGCCATGAGGAAGCCGTCGCCCTCCTTCGGCGCGAGGACGATCTCGTAGACCGGCGTCACGGGCCCGTGGGGGTCATGTCGATGAACCGCGAGTAGTGACCCTGGAACGCCACCGTGATCGTGCCGGTGGGGCCGTTGCGGTGCTTGGCGACGATGAAGTCGGCCTCGCCCGCGCGGGGCGACTCCTTCTCGAACGCGTCCTCGCGGTAGAGCAGCACGACCATGTCGGCGTCCTGCTCCAGCGAGCCCGACTCGCGAAGGTCGGAGAGCTGCGGCTTCTTGTCGGTGCGGGACTCGGGGCCGCGGTTGAGCTGGCTGATCGCGACGACCGGGACCTCGAGCTCCTTGGCGAGCAGCTTCATCGAGCGGGAGATCTCCGAGACCTCCTGCTGGCGGTTCTCGACCCGCTTGGGCGAGGACATGAGCTGCATGTAGTCGACGATCACGAGCTGGAGGTCGTTGCGCTGCTTGAGCCGCCGGGCCTTGGCGCGGATCTCCATCATCGTGAGGTTCGGGGAGTCGTCGATGAACAGCGGCGCGTTGGCGACCTCGCCCATGCGGCGGGCCAGGCGGCTCCAGTCGTCGTCGGTCATGCGGCCGTTGCGCATGTTCTGCAACGGCACCCGCGCCTCCGCCGACAGCAGGCGCATGGTGATCTCGTGCTTGCTCATCTCGAGCGAGAAGATCACCGACGCCTTGTGGCTCTTGATCGACGCCGCGCGGGCGAAGTCCAGACCGAGCGTCGACTTACCGATCGCCGGGCGGGCGGCGACGATGACGAGCTGGCCGGGGTGGAGGCCGTTCGTCAGGGCGTCGAGGTCCTTGAAGCCGGTCGGGACGCCGTGCAGGTCGCCGTCGCGGGAGCCGATGGTCTCGATCTCGTCGAGCGTCGGCTGGAGCAGGTCCTCCAGGCGGACGTAGTCCTCGGACGTGCGGCGCTCGGTGACGTCGAAGATCGCCTGCTGCGCGCGGTCGACCGTCGAGTCGACGTCGCCGCCGACGCCGGCGTAGCCGAGCTGCACGATGCGCGTGCCGGCCTCGACGAGGCGGCGCAGGATCGCCTGCTCGGCGACGATCTTGGCGTAGTAGCCGGCGCTGGCGGCGGTCGGCACGAACCCGGCCAGCTCGATGAGGTACGGCGCGCCGCCCACCCGCTGCAGCTCGCCGAGCCGGGTGAGCTCGGCGGCGACGGTGATCTGGTCGACGGGCTCGCCGCGGCCGTACAGGTCGACGGCGGCCTCGTAGATGATCTGGTGCGCGGGTCGGTAGAAGTCCCCGGGGCGGAGCACCTCGATCACGTCGGCGATGGCGTCCTTGGACAGCAGCATGCCGCCGAGGACGCTCTGCTCGGCCTCGATGTTCTGGGGCGGCGTGCGGTCGTACTCGACCGGCGGGGCGGCCTGGCGGGGGAACTCGACTGCGGTCAACGTCGTCCTCTGTGGCTTCGAACGTGTGTTCGAAGGGAGTGTAGCGAGGAAAAGTTGTCCACAATCCATGAACAGGCTGTGGACATCGGCGGAGTGGCCAGGAGGGACGCTAGGGGGCGAGGGCGCGCGGGGGAACATCTTCGGGGCCGGTGCCGTCCACAGGCCCCGTGGGCAAACCGGCGCGCCGATGTGGAGGGACTGTGGAAACCCGCGAGTTCGTGCGGGAACCACGCTCCGGATGTGCACAAGGGGTGTGGGCCGAGAAAGCACGGCCGAGTGGGGATCGCCGCGTGTCGCGGGGCGCGGCCGGAGCCGCGCGCGGCGGGCGCGGGGGCGGTCGGCGGCGCGGGAATGGCGCGGATGCGCCTGAGATATCCACAACGCGAACGGCCCGGCGCCGTCGAGACGGGGCCGGGCCGGACACGCGTACGGGGACTGCTACTGGGCGACGACCTCGAGCGAGACGGTCGCGTCGACCTCCGGGTGCACCTTCACCGTGACGGTGTGGGTGCCGACCGCCTTGATGGGCTGGTCGAGGACGATGCGGCGCTTGTCGAGCTTCGGCCCGCCGGCGCGGCTCACCGCGTCGACGACGTCCGCCGTCGTCACCGAGCCGAACAGCCGGCCGCCCTCGCCCGCGCGCGCGGACAGCGTGACGGTGAGACCGCCGAGCTGCGCCGCGATCTCGCGGGCGCCGCCGAGGTCGCGGACCTCGCGCACCTCGCGCGCCCGCCGGATGGCCGCGATCTGCTTCTCCGCGCCCCTCGTGGCGAGCATCGCCTTGCCCTGCGGGAGGAGGAAGTTGCGGCCGTAGCCGTCCGCCACCTCGACGAGGTCACCGGGGCCGCCGAGACCGGCGACCTCCTGCTTGAGGATGAGCTTCACGTCTCTCCCCCTACCGCGCGGTGCTGGTGTAGGGGAGCAACGCCATCTCGCGGCTGTTCTTCACGGCCGTCGCGACGTCGCGCTGGTGCTGCGAGCAGTTGCCGCTCACCCGGCGCGCGCGGATCTTGCCGCGGTCGGAGATGAACTTCCGCAGCAGTCCGGTGTCCTTGTAGTCGACGTACGTGACCTTGTCCTTGCAGAACGCGCAGACCTTCTTCTTCGGCTTGCGCGCGGGAGGCTTGGCCATCTCTCGGGGATCTCTTTCGGGTATGGGGAAGGGTTAGAACGGAGGCTCGTCCGCCGCCGCGCCGACGCGCGCCGGGGCCGGGGACCCCCAGGGGTCGTCCGCCGGGGTGCCGCCGCCGAAGCCGCCGCCGCCCGCGCCGGAGCGCGTCGTCTTGTTGACCTTGGCCGTGGCGTACTTCAGCGACGGGCCGATCTCGTCGACCTCGACCTCGTACACCGTGCGCTTCTCGCCTTCCTTGGTCTCGTACGAGCGCTGCTTGAGCCGCCCCTGCACGATGACGCGGGCGCCGCGGGTCAGCGACTCGGCGACGTTCTCCGCCGCCTGGCGCCAGATCGAGCAGCGCAGGAACAGCGCGTCGCCGTCCTTCCACTCGTTCGTGGCCTTGTCGAGGAACCGCGGGGTGGATGCGACGGTGAAGTTGGCCACGGCGGCGCCGTTCGGCGTGTACCGCAGCTCGGGGTCGTCGGTCAGGTTGCCGATGATCGTGATGGTCGTGTCGCCTGCCATGAGCGTTCGCCCTTCCACGAGCGGGA